>JAPPNF010000084.1 GCA_028818755.1 Deltaproteobacteria bacterium
TTTTTTTTGGGGTGGGGGGTTGTTTCTCTCGCCCGCGGGGCCCCCCCCCCCGTCGGCCTCCGCCCCCTCCAAAAAAAAAAAAAATCCCCCTTTTTTTTTTTTTTTTTTCCCCCCCCCCCCCGACACCGGATCCAGAGGAGCCCGATGGTGACCGATTCACTGGAGGCGTTGAGGGAACAAATCCGGCAGTTGACCGCGCAGGTGGAGGAGCACGGCTATCGCTACCATGTCCTCGACCGCCCCGACATCACCGATTCCGAGTACGACGAGCTGTTCCGCCGCCTTTGCCGGCTCGAGCAGGAACATCCGGAGCTGGCGCTGCCCAACTCGCCCACCGCCAAGGTGGGCGGTCCGCCGGTGGAACGGTTCGGCACCGTGCGGCACAGCCTGCCCATGCTGTCGCTGGACAACGTCACGAACCCCGACGAGCTGGCCGACTTCGAGCAGCGGATGCAGCGCTTCCTGAAGACGGACGAGCCCCTGGAGTACGTGGTGGAACCCAAGATCGACGGAATCGGGGTGGAGCTGGTGTACCGGGACGGCGAGCTCATGGTGGGGTCCACCCGCGGCGACGGCACCAACGGCGAGGACATCACGCAGAACATCCGCACCATCCGGTCGGTTTCCCTGTCGTTGCGCCGGGAAGGACATGCCGTGCCGCGGCTGCTGGAAGTGCGCGGCGAAGTCTTCTATCCGACGGAGGGCTTTCAACGCCTCAACCGGCAACGGGAAGAAGCCGGCGAGTACGTGTTCGCCAATCCCCGCAACGCCGCCGCCGGCGCCCTCAAGCAACTGGACTCGAAGATCACCGCCGGCCGCCCTCTCGACCTTTTCTTCCACGGCATGGGAATGGTGGAGCCCGCGGACTTCGCAAGCCATGCCGAGTTCCTCGAAGCCCTGCGGGGCTGGGGGCTCAAGCCGGTGCCGCTGACCCGCGTGTGCGCCGGCGTGGGGGAGATCGTCGCCTACCAGGAGGAGATGGAAAGCCGGCGGGACGAGCTGCCCTACGAGATCGACGGCGTGGTGGTGAAGGTCAACAGCCTGGAGCTTCAGCGCCGGCTGGGGCAGATCGCGCGCTCGCCCCGCTGGGCCATGGCCTACAAGTTCAAGCCGCGCCAGTCCACCACCCGGATCGTCGACATCCAGCCCCAGGTGGGCCGCACCGGAACGCTCACGCCGGTGGCGAGCCTGGAGCCGGTGCAGTTGGCGGGGGTGACGGTCCGGAACGCGTCGCTGCACAACATGGACGAGATCGAGCGCAAGGACATCCGCATCGGCGACACCATCGTCATCGAGCGCGCGGGCGACGTGATCCCGTACGTGGTGCGGGTGCTGGCGGAGGAGCGCGACGGCAGCGAGCGGCCCTTCGAGATGCCCGACCGCTGCCCCATGTGCCAATCCCAGGTCTACCGGGAGGAAGGCGAGGCGGCCTACCGCTGCGTGGGGTTGGCGTGTCCGGCCAAGCTCAAGGAGAGTCTCAGGTTCTTCGGCTCGCGGAACGCCCTGGACATCGAGGGGCTCGGCGAGAAGCTCATCGACCAGTTGGTGGAGAAGAAGCTGGTGGCGGACAGCGCCGACCTGTACGCCCTGGAGGAGGACACCCTGGCGTCGCTGGAGCGCATGGGCGCCAAGTCGGCGCGGAACCTGATCCGGGAGCTGGCCCGCAGCAAGGAGACGGCGCTTGCCCGTTTCGTGACTGCCCTGGGTATCCGGCACGTGGGGGAAGCCACCGCCAAGGTGCTGTCGGACCATTTCGGCGGCCTGGACGCCATCATGACGGCCGAGGAGGAGGCTCTCACCGAGGTCCGGGACATCGGCCCGGAGGTGGCCAAGAGCATTGCCGGCTTCTTCGCCGACGAGGCCAACCGGCGGGTCATCGACAAGCTTCTGGCGGCGGGCTTCCGGCCCGAGGCGGAGGCCCGGGCCGAGGGCGCCCTCACCGGGTTGAGCTTCGTGCTCACCGGCAGCCTGGAGACCATGTCGCGCAACGAAGCGCAGAAATCCATCGCCGCCCTGGGCGGGCGGGTGGCCGGCAGCGTCAGCGCCAAGACCGACTACGTGGTGGTGGGCGCCGACCCCGGCTCCAAGGCCGACAAGGCGCGCGAGCTGGGGGTCCGCATCATGGACGAGGACGAGTTGCGCGCGTTGCTGAGCGGCGAATCTTCCCCCTCTCCCTCTGGGAGAGGGTCGAGGTGAGGGTGCCCGGGATGTAAATGATGCTTTACGTCGTAGCCACGCCCATCGGCAACCTGGAGGACATCACCTTGCGCGCCTTGCGCGTGCTGCGGGAGGTGGACCTCGTCGCCGCGGAAGATACCCGCCACACGCGGAAGCTGCTGGAACGGCACGACATCCACACCCCGCTGACGAGCTACCACGAACATAACGAGCGGACCAAGGCGCCGACGCTCGTGCGGCGGCTGGAAGCCGGGGAGGATATCGCGCTGGTGTCGGACGCGGGCACGCCCACGATTTCCGACCCGGGTTATCACCTGATTCGGGCAGCCGCCGAGAAGAGCGTGCCCGTGACGCCGGTTCCGGGCGCGTCGGCGGCCACGGCCGCACTGAGCGTCTGTGGTCTGGCCACCGACCGATTCGTGTTCCAGGGTTTCCTCCCGGGGAGACGAAACCGGCGAAGGGAGATGTTGCGACAGCTTCAAGGCGACGATCGCACGATGGTGTTCTACGAGGCTCCGCACCGGATACGAGAATCGCTTGCGGACATGCACGAGGTCCTGGGAGACCGCGCCGCGGTGGTCGGACGGGAGCTGACCAAGGTGCACGAGGAGTTGCTGCGCGGAACGCTGTCCCAACTGGCGGGTGAACTGGATCAGCAGCGTGGGGAGTTCGTCGTCGTCGTCGCCGGACGGGGCGACGCTCCGGCGGTTGACGAAGAGTCGCTGCGCACGGAAATTACCCGTCTTCTTAAGAGGGGACAGAAGGCCAACGACGTGGCCAAGCTCATGGCGGATAGCCACCACGTGGCGAAACGCGATGTCTACAAGCTGGTGCTGGAGGTTGCCAAGGGGCAGGGACCCGGCGATGACGGCTCTGGAATCTAGATGGATTCCGCCGGCCGTTGCTCTCGGTTGTCATGTCTGGCTGCCTCGTATCTCCCCTCGCAACTCGGAAAACTCTCGCGCGAGGTCGTGAATTTTCTTCCCCAAGGCATCAAACCTGAGATCCAATCGGTCGATCCTGCCGTCCAATCGGTCCATCCTTTCCTCCAACCGGTCGATCCGGCCGTCCAGCCGGTCCATCCTTTCCTCCAACCGATCGATCCGGCCGTCCAGCCGGTCCATCCTGCGGTCCAGCCGATTCTCCATGCGTACCATCACACGCCAGTTGAAGGCCGCGAGGGCTATGCCGACACCGATGATGGCGATCATCTCACTTGTCACGTCTCGTCCTCATCCCTGGTCTGACGTTTCCCATGCTAATAGCTTCGGCCCTGCCGGTCAAATCTTTAATCACCATTCCGAAAAAAGCTGTTATTGGACCATCGTGGCGCTATCAACCTGCGTTTACTTGCCCCAGTCCCGTGAGTAGCGGAAATCGCGGTCGATGGTGCGGTGGGAGACCTTGGCGATCACCGGGAGGCGGCGCTTGAACTGGGAGGTCATGATGCGGCGGGCGATGTCGTCGACGAAGTCGGCGGTGAATCCGGCGGCGATGAGCTCCGCCCGGCCGTAGCGCTGGTCCACCATCAGGTAGAGCAGCTCGTCCACCTCGCGGTAGCTGAAGCCCAGCTCGGCTTCGTCGGTCTGGCCCTCCCAGAGGTCCGCCGAGGGTTTCTTGTCGATGACCACCTCGGGAACGCCGACAGCCTCGCCCAGGGCCCATACCTGGGTCTTGTAGAGGTCGCCCAGGGGGTTCAGGGCCGACGCCATGTCACCGTGCAGGGTGCCGTAGCCCAGCAGCAGTTCGGTCTTGTTGCTGGTGCCTGCCACCAGGGCGTCCCAACGCGCGGAGTGGTCGTAGAGGATGGTCATGCGTTCCCGCGCCATCTTGTTGCCCCGGCGCTTGGGGTCGGCGTCCGGGAAGACTTCGAAGTAGGCGTCGATCTGGGCGGTGATCTCGACCGTGGCGGAGCGGATGCCGCTCTTCTCCACCACCAGCCGGGCATGCTCCAGGCTCTCGGCACTGGAGGTTCTGTAGGGCATCATGATGCCGAGCACCTGGTCCGGGCCCAGGGCCTCGGCCGCGAGCATGGCGCTGAGGCTTGAATCCACCCCGCCGGAGAGGCCCACCACCACCCGTTCGAGGCCGACCTTGCGCACCTCGTTCCGGATGAACGCCACCAGGATCCGGCGCATCAGCGAGACGTTGGTGGGGATCATGGACTGCCCTACTCGCGGCGGATGCGCTCGAGCTCGCGGATGGTGAGGTCCACGTCCTCGTCGCGCATGAGCGGCGCCCGCGTGCGCTTGCGCCGCGCCACCTCGTGGGACACCTCCCCGGCCACGAAAGCCTCGTCGTAGTAGCCGGCCTTGCACACCGTGTGGCCGAAGGGGTCGAGGATGCCAGAGCCGCCCCAGAAACCCACGCCGTCCTCAAAGCCGACGCGGTTGGAGTGGACAATGAACATGCCGAAGGTCTCGGCATAACTCCGGGTGATGAGCTCCCAGTAACGGGCGTTGTCGTCCTGTTCCGCGCCGTCGGTAACGCCGCGCAGCGGACTCGAGGACGGACATAGGATGGTCAGGGCGCCGTCCAGCGCCGCCAGGTAAACCGTGGACGGATGCCAGAGATCCTCGCAGATGAGCAGAACGAGCCGGCCGTGCCGGGTATCGAAGGTTCGCAGCCGGTCGCCCCGGGCGAAGTAGCGCTGCTCGTCGAACATGCCGTAGGTGGGCAGATAGACTTTACGGTGGATGTGACGGACCTCGCCCGCCTCGAAATACACCGCGGCGTTGTAGAACCGGTGATCCTCGCTCTCCAGCACGAGGCCGGCCACCAGGGATACCTCCCGGCTCAGTGCCTTGAGCCGCTCCATCTCCGGGCTCGCCAGCCGCACTGCCACGTCCGGCACCATGTCGCGCAGGAAGTAACCCGTGAGGCTCAACTCGGGGAAGACCACAAGGTCCACATCCTGGCTCGCCGCGTCCCGGACCCCGGCCTCGTAAAGGGCCATGTTGGCCGCGACGTCCCCCAGCTTCGGGTTGATCTGCGCCATGCCGACTCGGAACGACATGAAGGGAGGGGCTAACACATTTCGGTGAGGGGAGAAAGCGCGCGAAGCCCGCTACGGTCATTCCTCCAGAAGCGAGAATCTACCAGGCATGGAGGGGCGCCTTATGGAATTCGGCAGGGCTATTGGCTACACAAAAACTCATGGAGAAGTTCAGGGAGACCGTGGCGGAGAAGGTGGCGGAGGTGTTCGGCGCGGGCGCGCGCTTGGCGGGGCTGGATGCGCTGGCCGGCGACGCGTCGTCGCGACGCTATTTCCGGGCCACCATCGCGGCGCCGGGAGGGCCCAGTTCCGTCATCGTGATGAGTTGGAGCGACCCAGGCCTGCCGATCTCGTCGGAGGAGTTGGCGGTCTTCGACGAACCCCCTGAGGAGCTTCCCTTCCTGAACGTGCACCGGTTTCTCAAGGCGGTGGGGGTCCGGGTACCCGCGCTCCACGGACACTGGGTGGAACGGGGCCTCATGTTTCTGGAGGATCTTGGGGACGTGTGCCTCTGGGACCGCGTGCGGGAGGCGCCCGAAGCCGAGGTGATCCGGTGGTACCAGAAGGCCATCGCCGAGCTGTTGGTGCTGCAGATCGGCGGCAACCGCGCCCGAAACGACCAGTGCATGGCCTTCCGGCAGACCTTCGATGAGCGACTGTATCTATGGGAGTTCGCTCACTTCATCGAGTACGGCCTGGAAGCGGGCGACGCGGGGAACCTACCGGCGACGGAACGGCGGCTCCTCGACGACGCCTTCGGCGGCATTGCCGGGCGCCTCTCACGGCAGCCGCGGGTGTTCAATCACCGGGACTACCATAGCTGGAACCTGATGGTGCACGACGGCGCCGTGGTGGTCATCGACTTCCAGGATGCGTTGCTGGCGCCGGCGCAGTACGATCTGGCGTCGCTGCTGAACGACCGGGAGACCGACCAAGTCGTCACGCCGGCGGTGGAGGAACGACTGCTCGACTACTATCTCAACCGGCTCGACGAATGGGGAGAAGCCCGCCCGGTCCGGGATGAATTCCGGGAGACCTACCTGCTCTCCGCCCTGCAGCGGGACTTCAAGGTGGTAGGCCGTTTCCGCTACCTCGACCTGGTAAAGGGCAAGCCCGGCTACAAGCGATACATCGCCCCGACATTGAGGCGCATCGGGAGAAATCTCCGGCGGGCGCCGGGGTTGGAACACCTTGTCCCGGTTCTGGCGGCGCACTTCGAGGAGATCTCGTGAAGGCGATGCTCTTCGCCGCCGGCTTGGGCACCCGGCTCCGGCCCCTCACCGACACCCTGCCCAAGTGCCTCGTCCCGGTCAACGGACGGCCCATGATCGACTACCCGCTGATGCTGCTGCGCCACTACGGTATTCGCGAGATCGTGGTCAACGTCCATCACCATGCCGAACGGGTCGAGGAACACCTGGACGACGGCTCGCGTTTCGGCGTGGACATCGTCTATTCCCGGGAACCCGTGCTGCTGGATACCGGCGGCGGCCTGCTTGGAGCCAAGCGGTTTCTGGACCAGGACACCTTCGTGATCGTGAACGGCGACGTGCTGATCGATCTCAGACTCGACGAAGTGCTACGGTTTCACCGCGATCATGCGCCCGCGGCGACGCTGGTTCTGAGAAAGGACCCGCTGGCAGATGAATACGGGGCCATCTGGACCGACCTCGAGGGAACAATCCGGAAACTGCTACAACACGAAGCCCCCGGCGCCACACCCTCCCCACTGGAACAGTACATGTTCACCGGGGTTCACGTGGTTGAGCCCCTGATCTTCCAATACATGGAAGGCCCGGAGCCCTTCAGCATAACCCGCACCACCTACCCGCGAATGCTCGCCGGCTCCGAGCGCCTTTGCGGCTTTCCCTTCGACGGGGACTGGCAGGATATGGGGACCCCGGAGCGGCTGGCAGCTACGGAAACGAAGTTGCGAGACGGTAGCCTCAGGCCCCATTTTCTCTAGGCGGAGGCCGCGCCTGGTACTAGTTGTCCTTCTTCCGGTCCCGCCGGGAATCCAGATACTCGCTGAGGCGTTGGTCCTCCTCGGCCTCATAGAGTTCACGGTCGACGCGGTGCAGCAAGAGTTCACCCGACCGAATGATCCGGCGTTTCTCGACAACACCCTTACGCGCCAATGTAATGCTTCGCCGGAGGGCGCGGCGCACGACCCCTCTGGCGTCCCAGAACTCGTCCGGGATTTCCTGGTAGCCCTCTTTCGTCGCCTTGACCAGCAACGTCAGGCCTCCCTTGAAGCTCTCCAAGCCGGCCTCGTCGTCGCCCTGTTGCATCTGCGTCAAGCCCAAGACGATCCAGCCGATCTCATCCTCGCGATTCAGCGCCAGTGCGCGTTTCAACACTTCGAACGACGAGCCGTACCTGCCCGCATAGTAGTAGGCACGCCCTAGCTGCGTGAGGCTGTCCTTGTACTTCGGGTCCCTGCGAACCACGTACTCGAGGTGGACGATGGCCTTTTTGAAATTCCCGCCCCGCTGTGTCTTACCCAACTCCAGCAACGCGTCGTTGTAGTTGCCGCCGACGCCGATACCCGCGGGCCTCCAGCAGCCCGAAAGGGACGTCACCAGAATAATCGAAACCACAACCGCACCGAGCAGTCCCCAAGTCACGTGCCCGAATCGCAGCATTTGCTCCCCCATGAACCCTTGATTTACCAACCGTACCCGACCAAGTCTCGAACCAGTCACCATCACGTAAAGAACCAACGCAACGAACCTGCAAGACCACGCTTCCGTGCTGCCGTTGCGAGTATCTAGTCCACTCATCGCTGTTCGTCAAGCGAATACGGTCTCTCTTTCGTTCAAACAAAAAACAGGGCCGCCCCGTGATGGAGCGGCCCTGTTTGCTAGTTTGCTATTCGGTTCAGGATAAACCGCTAGAACTTGTACTCGATGATGAACGTGAAGGCGTTAAAAGAGTC
>JAPPNF010000051.1 GCA_028818755.1 Deltaproteobacteria bacterium
GGTCCCGGGGTGGCCGGCGATTCCGGGGCAACGTTGCCCCGGCCTCATTGAAGCGCGGGGGTGGTGTCGGGGGAGGTCCCGGGGTGGCCGGCGATTCCGGGGCAACGTTGCCCCGGCCTCATTGAAGCGAGTCCTACGGCGATGATGAAGAGGCTGATGACTGGGATTCCGGGGCAACGTTGCCCCGGCCTCATTGAAGCGTGGGTATCCCGCTCCCGGCCGTCTCCGGGGTACGCGACACGCGCAGTCATTACCGCACTGCGTGTGCGGTAGGGAAATCGTGAACTTCCGGATGTCTACTTGGCCCGAGCCCGTGATCGTCCCCCGAGGCCGAGCGGGTACGCGCCGGAGCGAACGAATCCCCGGCGCTTCGTCGCTCTCCTGGAAGCCTATGACAACGCGGACGTCGCTCAACCGACATCGAAGGAGTTCTCCGGCTAGGCCCGGCGGATCGGCAAAATGACTCGACAGGGGGCTCTCGAGGGTTAACTGTATCTGTGCAGTTCTTCGACCCGACCGGCAATATCTTCCAGTTCCTCTGCGAAACCGACTAGCTTCATCTCGTTCCTTGTACCACGGCGCAGATCTCCCGCCAACTTTCGTGCGCGTACCGCCTGCTCTCCAAGCTTGCGCGCCATGTCAGCGATCTCGTTTCGATGTTCGTCCGAAAGGGTCATCTTCTGCCTCCTCTGTCTATACTAGGCTCTGCGATTGCGCGTTCTGTTCGCAGGCCGCCGCCGGTGTATTCGCCAAAAGGGGTGCCCGTGGGTTAGGGGCTATGGCAGAGCGGCATCGACAGTTCTCCGAATGAATGATGAAATTCTCCAACTATCTGACGACTATCGCGCTGGACCAGTAACCCAGCAACCTGTGAAATCCCTTAGTTCGACCGTTGGCTTCCCTCCGGGGCTTCCTTCAACGCGCCGGCAGGAGCCGTGGTCCGTCCGCCACGGCCGACGTCACGCTACCCCAAAACACTCGGCATCGCACACCTCCCTGACGCTCCGAGCCGGAACGCGGACTTTCGCTTGCGTCCCCGCTGGATGCGCCGCCAACCCACGTCTTGTCTTCGAACCCGAGCACAAACCGTCGTTCGCCCTGTACACCATTCGCGTAATGTTAACATGCGAATGTTGACGCCAAGTATCCCGGAGCAGCCACGCAACGGTGTTGTAGCGCAGGAAGAGCATTGAGGTGGTCCCGGAAAATCGGACAGGTTGCTAAGGTGTATTCCACCGAGAGAGGGAGGGATACGCAATGAGCACAAGACGACGGTTCAGCGGAGACTTCAAGGCGAAGGTGGCCCTGGAGGCACTGCGGGGGGACAAGACGATCCAGGAGATCGCTGTGCGGCACAAGATTCACCCTAACCAGGTGAGCACCTGGAAGCAGCGTGCGGTGGAGGGGATGAAGGAGGTGTTCTCAAAGGGGGCGGAGCGGGGTCGTGGGGAGCACGAGGCGGAGATCCGGGACCTGCACGCGAAGATCGGGGAGTTGACCGTGGAGCGGGATTTTTTGGCCAAAGGGCTCAAGTGGTGAGCGGGGAGGAGCGTCGGGCGATGATCAAGCCCGGCCATCCCAAGCTCAGCTTGAGCCGTCAATGCCGGCTGCTTCGAGTGAGTCGATCTTCGGTGTACCACAGGCCCAAGGGCGAGAGCGCGGAGAACTTGGCGCTGATGCGCCGGATCGACAAGCTGTTCCTGGAGTGCCCCTTCTACGGCAGCCGCCATCTGTGGCGGGAAGGCGCCTGTGTGGGACGGCACCGGGTGCGGCGTCTGATGCGCTTGATGGGGCTTGAGGCCATCTACCAGGCGCCGCGGACCACCCAGCCGCACCCCGAGCACCGGGTCTACCCCTATCGGCTCAAGGGAGTGGCCATCGAGAGGCCCAATCACGCGTGGTGCGCGGACATCACCTACATCCCCGTCCAGAAGGGCTTTCTGTACCTGGTGGCGGTCATGGACTGGGCCACCCGCCGGGTGCTCTCCTGGAGGCTGTCGAACACCCTTGATGCACGTTTCTGCACCGACGCCCTCTCAGAAGCCCTCCAGCGCTACGGCCGCCCCGAGATCTTCAACTCAGACCAGGGCAGCCAGTTCACCAGTCTGGAGTTCACCTCCGTGCTCAAGGACTCTGGCGTCGCCATCTCCATGGACGGCAGGGGCCGGTGCATGGACAACATCTTCATCGAGCGCTTGTGGCGCTCGCTGAAGTACGAGGCCGTCTACCTGCACGAGATCTCGGACGGCTTCCAGGCCCAGCGCCTGATCTCAAGCTGGTTCGCCTTTTATGACCGGGCGCGCCCTCACTCTGCCTTGGGCGGCTCTACCCCGGCTGAAGCCTACGAAAAGGGAATACTGACGCAGAGGCCGGCCCAGCGCCGCGGCGCGCCTGCCTCTCTGCCAGCTCTACCGGAACAGCAGGACCTGTTAAACAGGACCCTGGCGGCATGACCCACTACCACTACCAGGAATACACCTTATTTCTGCCGCCCAACTGTCCAACGAAGTGGGACCACCTCACATCTAGGGCGTGACCTGCTCCCTTCGCCGCGCCCCCGGGGGAGTTGATTCGCGAGCGAGTTCGTTGTAATCTACGCTTCGGTTGCCGCCGCAGCGACCCGCGTGATTCGGAGGAGTGTCATGCTGAAACTGCCGAACGTGCTGCCGTCCGCCGCGACGGTCGAAGCATCGGGATTGATTGCCGAGACGTTGCCGGCCTCGACGCCGGCGAGCTGCGATCCCGTCGCGGCCCTGCTGCCGGCTAATCATCCGGGTCGAGGCAAAGGGAGGCCGGGCTTGAAAAGCCTTTTCGGCGTGCTCGCATTATCCGGATGGATCGGTGTCAGCGTCAGCAGCATGGAAATTGCAATGGCAGGAGAAGCCGGAATTGCAACGCGCTGCGTGCAGATCACAACAAAAGTTACCGAAGAAAGCCATAGAGCCGATCACTGCCCGAACGAGCGCGTACAAATTGTACGACACACTTTCAAGAATACCTGCGACAAAGAAATTATTGTGATGACAAGGAGGAATATAATTGCCGAATATCAGTACAACACTTTGCCGCGCCGTAGTCAGCCTCGCACTGTAACATCAAGAATTAGTGATGAAGTTCTCCCTGCTGGGGCAACGTCTAAGGAAAATCATGATCTGTGCACAGAAGCTAAACTTGATGGCTCAAATTTTTCTTACATTCTTCCCGGAAATTCACCTGAACAAATTATTGCGTGTGCGCAATATGCTAAACAAAGTGACTTAGACATTGACAAATACATTAGCACTAGATTGTCAAATTCACCCTGCTACGCGGCAATAACGAAAAATCCTCCTGACGGCTATACGGACATTCTCCCGTTTGCCATGTATAGCATTCATCGAGTCCATAGCTGGTATGATCTTGGTCGCACGGGGGGGCAGTGGATCCCTGAAAAGGACGAATATGTAGGATTTGCAAGCGACGACTTTCGCTTTATCAGCGAGGAATACAAAGCGAGACCGTTATCCGAGCTTCCGGCCCCCACTAAAGACGCGGAATGATGACGGTGCCGCATCCTGGGGCGAAGCCTACCCTACGACGCGTTCTGGAACGCAGCGGCCTAGATATCGACGACAAGCGCGTGTCGGTCTCGGCTGTATCGAGCCCACGCAACAAACCAACGACAAGCAACAGGTCGGACCGACTCTGGCAGGACTGAAGCAGGTGCAGGATGCCTTGGGCAAGCCCGAAGGCTTGTTGGCCGATGCGGGCTACTTCAGTGAGGACAACGTAAAGCTTTGTGAAGGGGATGAGTTGACGCCCTATATCCCGGACCGCCGCCAGAAGCACTATCCGCCTTTGGTCGAAAGGCTCCACCCACCGCCGCCATCCGACTCAACCGATGCCACCGCCGCCATGGCCAACCGCTTGCGAACCCCAGAGGGTAAAGCCCTGTATGCCAGACGCAAAGCCACCGTCGAGACCGTGTTCGGGGTCATCAAGCGGGTCATGGGCTTCCGACAGTTTCACCTGGGCGGCTTCGAAGCCGCCCAGGGCGAGTGGAATCTCGTGTGCATGGCGTGGAATCTCAAGCGTATGTTCGCCTTGTCCGCCTGAGATAGCACGCACATCCACTGAGTTCGGAGTCGAGGAAAGCATGAACGGGTGACCGCAGGGCGTAGAAGACCCGACAACGCTCCTGTCAAGGTTCCGGGCCTTCCGAGCATGTCCGTCTTCACATCCTCCGGTTGGCCAATCCGACAGACTCCTAGTGAGAAAAAAGGTGATCACCCCCAGGGAGAGCTTGCAAGATCTCCCATTTCGCATCTGCGGCGGCTCCAGCAACTCCCGCGGCTGGTTGCCAGCGTCTGACGCTAGGCCCGGCTCGCAGTCCTCTCGATTACGGTCTGAAGCGCGGCTGTCTGCTGTTGCATGCCCTGGACGACGGCCCGGAGCGCTTCGGCCTGACTGTCCAACGCCCGCATGGCCTCGGCGTGGCGGGTATCCTCGCGCTTCTCGCGGGCTTCGTCCGTCTTGGTGAGCGCGGCCATGACCTCGCGGTGACGCCGGTTCTCACGTTCCTCGCGCTGGTCCCCAGCCCGACGCATTTGCCGAATGCCGTTCCATACGAGCGCAACACCGGTGGCCGCGACTGCGAGTTGTCCTACTGCGATCCATTCCCCTGGCGTCATGTTGTGGCTCTCTTCCTTTCCTTTGATACCGATAAGGCTAAACGGCAACCATTGAAAGTATACCGCAACAGACAAGACCTTGACATAGCCAGAGTTTTCCAACAACGAGACATGACCCTGAAGGAGGAGGTGGAATCCTGTCTCAAGCCGGAACAGCGGGGCCTGTGCATCACGGAGGTGGTCTGAGCCGGCATCAACCGGCGTCTGCGACCTTAAACCCGGTCACGTTGCGCGTCTGTCGGCTGAACTCGAAGGCGACCAGGTGGATGGCGTGAGACGTTCCGATAGCGGTCTCATAGCCCTTCGTCTGCAACTGGGCCATGACTGAACCCGGCGGCGACCACTCGACCACCTTGAACTCGAACGGACAGACGCGACCGTTAAACCGCACGGCCATGTCCAGACCCGCGCCCGGTCTTGCTGATCCGGAGCGTCAGTCCATGGACCTCAAGGTCGACGTTGGACATCCTGACGCTACCGACGTCTTAGTTAGGCGGGTTTGCTTGGAGTCTGTCAGGCAGACTCACAGGATGTCGGCCGCGATGCTGTTGGCGACCCGCATCGCCGCCTCGTGCATGGAGTCTCGCGCCAGATGTGCATACCGCGCCGTGGTCTCCACATGGGCATGGCCCAGGAGCTTCCCGATCACGGGCAGGCTCTCCCCGAGCGCCAGAGCGCGTGAGGCGAACGAGTGGCGGCAGTCGTGAAGCCTGACATCTCCCAAGCCCGCCCGCTCGCGGACGGCGCACCATTGACGGTCGATGAAACACAGCCTTTGGCCCTTCTTTCGGCCCTGTATCACCCAAGGGTTGCCCTCGGGGCGCGGAATGCCCGCGAGCACCCTCGCGGCCTCGGGCGACAGCGACACCGTTCGGGCGCCCGTCTTGGTGTCGGCGAGATGCAACTCCGTGGCTTCGAGGTCCACGTCCTTCCAGCGTAGCGTCAGGATCTCGTTCTTCCGGCATCCGGTCAGCATCAGGAGTCGGATCGCCGCCGCTGCATGCACGGAGATGGCGCCGCTCGCCTCTGCCTCCCCCAGCGCACGCCCAAGCCGGCGGAACTCGGCCGCCGTCAGAAACCGCTCCCGCCGCTGCTCGCGGTACTTCATCCGGCGCGGGCACGGGTTGCTCCCCCCCGGCATCAACCCCCACGCCTCGGCCATGTTGAACATCCGCGAGAGCAGGGCCAGCGTCCGGTTCGCCATCACCGGCGTCGCCCGCATCGCGTAGTGCAACTCGCGCACATCCTCCCGCCGTACGGACTTGATCGGCAACTTCCCCAGCGCCGGCACGATGCGCTTCTCAGCTCTTCGGCGGTACGCCCTCAAGGTGCTCGGCTTGCAGTGCTCCTCCGCGTACTCCTTGAGATACCGCTCGACAAGCTCGGCGACCGTCGGTCCATCCGCGCGCTTCGCTGCCAACGGCTCCGGCACAGCCTCCTCGCCCGCCTTGATCCGCGCGATGATCAGCGCCGCGCGCCGCCGCGCCTCCTCCGGCGTGATCACCCCGTGTCGGCCCACCGTAAGCCGCTTCCCCGAGCCCCGCGCGCGGGTCTGCACCACGTAGTATTTCGCGCCGGTAGGGTAGACCCTGACGCCGAAGCCCGGCTGCTCCGAGTCCCAGAACACCGTGTCCTTGTCCACCTTCAGCGCCTCCACCGTGCGCCTTGATATCGACCTCGTCCCGAGCTTCGCCATCACGCTCCCCGATCCCGCCTCAGGCGGCGTCCGCGTCCGGCCCCAGTATGTCGGCGCCGATGCTGCCGCCTACCTTCGCCGCCGACGCCTTCTCGGTGTCCCGCGCCAGATGCGCGTAACGCGCGGTCGTCGCCACCTGCCCGTGACCCATCAGCTTTCCGATCATGCTCAGACTCTCGCCCAGCGCCAACGCTCGGCTCGCCCAGCTGTGCCGAAGATCGTGAATCCGCACGTCCTCGAGCCCTGCCTTCGCGCGAAGGCGAATCCAAACCGCGTCCACGTTGACCATGTGCGCGCCGCCCTTCTTGCCCGCGATCACCCAGGGGTTGTCGCCGTTCCGGGGAATCCTGTCCAGCACCGCCTCCACCGCCGGGGTCAGCGGAACGCTCCGCGGTCCCGTCTTCGTCTCGCTCAACCTCAACTCCCGCGCCACGCGGTCCACGTCGTCCCACCGCAGCCGCACGATCTCGTTCTTCCGGCATCCCGTCAGCATCAGCAGGCGGAGCGCGGCAGCCGCCGGGGGACTCACCGAACCGTTGGCCTCCGCCTCCTTCAGCACTCGGCCCACCTCCCGGTACTCCCCGGGCGTGAGGAACCGCTCCCGCCGGACTTCCCTGTACCGGCGCACCGCCCGGCACGGGTTCCGGCCCGGAGGCGCGAGCTCCCACGCCTCGGCCATCGAGAACATCCGCGACAGGATCCTGACCGCGTTGTTCGCCGCCTGCGGCGTCTCGCGCAGCCCGTAGTGGAACTTCGCGACCCGCGACCGGTCCACCTCGCTTATGGACAGTTCGCCGAGTTCAGGCAGGATATGAGCCTCGATCACGTAACGGTAGTTGACCTGCGTCCTCTTCCGGCAGTTGACCGCCACGTGGCCCTGCATGTAGCGTTCCGCCAGACCCGCCACCGTGAGTTCCGGCTCCACCGGTTCCGGAAACGGCTCCAGGCCCCGCTTGATGCGGTCGATCGCCTCCGCGGCCTGCTTGCGGGCGTCGTCCGCCAGCAGTTGGCCGCAACGCCCGAGGGTGACGCGTTTCGGACCCTGCGGGCCGCGCGTCTGGACCACGAAAACCTTGCGGCCGGTGGAGTAGACCCTTACGCCGAACCCCTGAAGGTCCCTGTCCCAGTGGACGGCGTCCTTGCCCGTTGCCGCCAGGGCGTCGATGGTGCGCTTGGTGAGTTTCCGGTCGCTCTTCGTCGACATCGCATGACTCCTGTTTTCTGCTTGCTACTTTGGCATTCGATCATTTGCCCGATGCCGTGGTCGGGACAGAGACGTTTACGCATTCTGCCAAGGCCACATACGGACAGGCTCGGCGGTTCCCTTACCCACCGACATTACACTTTGACTGAACGAGCACCGTAGGTCACAGTAGTTTGTTTTATTGTTCTCGTGTTTCCTCCGGCACGCTTTCGTAATCGAACCGCAAGCGACTGGAATCAAATCCAGGAGTATTGAAGCGCATCTACGACGCGAATACAAGTGCTCCTATTTACTTATAACTAGCTAATATACAACAAGTTATCACTATCCTGCGCAAATCGGCGCGCATCTGTCAATCCATAGACTAGGTACCGTGCCAGAAGGTGGCGACCACCGTCTTCTGATCGCCGGCGTGGACCATCGCCCCGGTCGTCCCGTCCTGCATCCGCGTCAGGATCGCGTTCTTCTCGACCCAGTTCAGCGTCGTCCTCACCGCCCGGTCATGCGTTTCTACGATGCGCTCGTCCCCGCCGACCATCGCCAGGAGCGACACCGACTTGGGCGCGGACATGGTCACGTCCCGGCCGGGGCGGTGCTCGATCTCCCCCTCCTTGCCGCGCCTGCCGAGATGCGGACCGTCCGGCACCTTGCCCTCCAGGATCGCCTGGAAGGTGTCGGGATCGACCGGACCGGAGAGCCCAAGCGCCTCCGCTCCCTTGCCCGCCCAGGCGCTCGCCTCGAGGTGCGCAGGATCATCCTTGGCGTAGTAGCCGTCGCGCTGGTAGTAGCTGACACCCTGCGAAGGCGAGGCCACCACGCCAATGGAGGCTACCATCCATTGCGCCCTCCGGAGGGCGCGTACTTGCGGCGTTTGTGACGGTCCATGATGCCCACATAGGGGGTTTCCAGGACGAGAACAAGTCGCGAATCCACGGTTCCGCATCCCTATCACCGCATGGCGATGATTGTCTTTATCGCAGGAGCGGAGACCCCGGCGGAGGCTAGATTGTCCTTGTGCCCTGCCGATGGGGTTGTTATGATCGGACCATGGCCGAGGCCATAGCCTTCGACACTCATCGTTTCGTCAAGCGTCTGACCGAGAGCGGCTTCACCGAGAAGCAGGCCGAGACCCTCGCCGAAGAGCACGTCGCCCTCCTCAACACCAACCTCGCGACCAAGACGGATATCGCCGCCGTCACGGCCGACATCGACGCCCTGCGGCAGGAAACCAAGGCGGATATCGCTGCCATCACGGCCGACATCGACGCCCTGCGGCAGGAAACTCAAGCAGGCATCGAAGCCTTGCGGCAGGAAACCAGGGCAGATATCGCTAGGGTTGAGGCCGGTATGGAAGCCCTCCGACACGAAACCAAAGCAGCCATCGAGACGGTGAAGGCCGAGCTCGTGAAATGGCTGTTCGGCGCGCTGATCGCCCAGGGCGGCCTGATCGTCGCGCTCGTCAAACTTCTCTAACCGCACGCGTCTTTCAAAAGTTGCCGAGGTTCGCGATTCCGCGCCGTGAGGCGACGCGCGGTTCTGCCCCATCTCCGTGTTGACATAGTGTTGATTTAGGTTTGATCATGACTGGCGCTATCCTTATAACTAGCTAATATAGCTTTGTTATTTGATAGTTTACTATGTCTCAAAACAAGTTCTAATGTTGAAGAGTAAGATCGCGATGATCTTGGCGGCCGCCATGGTACTGGCAACGCTCTATGGCTGCTCGAGCGGCGTTAGCGACAGTACACATGACAGAGTTAAGGAGCAAGTGACGGAGCTGCAGGGGACGATTGACGCGATCGGTGCGGCTCTTGGCCTTCCTGCCGGCTCTACTCAAGCGGCGATTCTGGCCGCCCTCACCACGGCGACCGCGGACCAGTTGGCGGCTATCAGGACCCAGCTTGAATTGGCCGACGACGCCGACTCTGCTGCCATTGTCGCCGCCATAATGGGGCTGCAAGTGGAACCGTCGCCGCCGGCGTTTGTGGATCAGAGCGGCCTGCCGGACGACGTAATGAAAATGGCAGGTAGTGCCGACATCGCCGCGGGTGGATCTGCGACTATCGGCGAAGTGATGTACTCGTGCGCTGCTGGAGGCGAAGACTGCACCGTCATGGTGAACGAGGACGGTGCAGCGGTATCGACCGGCGGAACGGTTACGGCGGCGATCGCGCCAGCCTATACCACCCGGAAAGCCAATGAAGCTGAAGCCGAGAGAATCGCGATGGAGACGGCTGCGACGACTAGGGCGGCGTTGACCAAGGAGACGGCAATCACTGCAGAGCGCGGACAGACGACCGACGCCGGTCTCGGCGGCTCTGCGGTTACTGCCACCGGCAATGCCGAAGGCGCATATAACGTCGTTATCGACCCCGACGAGATGACGGTCATGGTTAGAGTGGAAGGCGCCACCGACGACGACGACGAGAATTTCATGCTGGCCATGGATATGATGGACGGGCGCACCATGCACACCCGCACGCAGGATGCGGATTCTGACGGCAACGTGGTGCAAGAGACCGTGATCGTCGCCACTGACCTCGAAGCGCCGGAGGCCGTGGCGTTCGACAAGTTCAAAGTCGTAGCTGCCGATGGAACGGAGACGACCCCTTACATGCTGAACGCCAGGGGTGATGGAGTAACGGTGGACGCCGACAATCCGGCTGACGGCATAACTGTAGTAGATGCACATCTAACATCAACAGCCGCCGATCCCGGAGTGCTCAAAGCTGACCGATTCAAGGCTCCGGACGGCACTGTCGGAACCGTCACCCTTCCTTTCCAACAGCCAGTAGAAGACGACGATACTACACCAGATGTGGATGAGAGCAGGGATGCCGCCCAAGTCATGGGTACATTAAACGGCGCCATGGGAGCGTTCCATTGTACCGGTGCTGCCGCTTGTACAGTCACCACCAATGCCAAAGGTGAAGTGACCGCCGTTTCGGCTAATAACTGGGTTTTCGTGCCCGCCGAGGGTGCCACCTCCGACCAGCCTGACTACGACTACCTGAACTACGGCTTCTGGCTGCAGAAGACGACGGACAAGGACGGCGTGGTCACCTACGACGAGGTCGAGACCTTCCAGGGTTCGAGGCTCAATGGAAGTGGCAGCGTTGCTAGTGTTACGGGAAGCGCGAAGTATGAGGGCGGCGCGGTTGGCGTGTACGTACACAAGACGTTCGCCGAAGATGGCACATCGAACGCCACATCCGGCCACTTCAAGGCGGACGCCAGCTTGACGGCGACCTTCGGGCAAGTGAACGACGACAACGGGCAGGGCACCATCGCGCCCAATATGCTGAACCGCTTGGAAGGTACAATCAACAAGTTCGTTCTCTCCGGCGGTGAAACACAGGGGTGGAGCGTGTCTCTTAGCGGCGCTATTGATACCGGTGCCGGGACAGCGGCCAGTGCCGCAGATAGTAACACTCCCTTCAGCGCAACCTTCTACGGGTCGACGGGTGCTGACAACACTACCAAGCCCAGTTCCGTGGCCGGCGAGTTCAATGCCGGCTTCAGCAACGGTTCGGTGGCGGGCGCCTTTGGCGCAGGTATGGTTGAGGACGAGTAGACCAAGTCGGCAGGTCCAGGCGCCTTCGATGGGGGCCTGACCTGTTGGCTCAACTTTCAGGAAGAGGGTGGCAGTGCTTGCCACCCTCTTTTTTGTCTGCTGAATGCTTGTCAGTGGAATTCGAAGTTTGAGAGGGTTCCACTGTTGTAGGGACCCGGGCTTCGAACCGCACAATACAGAAAAGGGCAACCCATGTCGGGTTGCCCTTTTCTTTGTGCTACCATAAACCCATCCGTAATCCATCTCGAGTGAGGAAGAACCTATCCGGATGCTGGACCAACCCATTCTTCGTGTACCGGTACTGCTACTCTTGTTGTGGTTCATCGGGGTTCCTCGCGGTGTAGCGCAGGAGGTCGCCCCTTCCTTCGATTCCCGCGTGAAGGAAGCCCAGCAATTGTTGAAGGCGCAGAAGTTCGGAGAGGCGCTGCCCATACTGCGTGCGCTCACCGAGGCGCGGCCCGGGCGCAAGGACCTCGTGTTTCTGAAAGGGCTGACGGCGCTGCAAGTTTCGCAGCGGAGGAACGTACCGGCAGCCGCCCGGGAAGCGCTGCTGGACGAGGCCATCGCGTCTTTCCGCACCATGCTCATCGATCAACCCGGTCTGGTGCGCGTGCGCCTGGAGCTGGCCCGGGCCTTCTTCTACAAGGGCGAGGACGGGCTCTCGCGGGAGCACTTCGAGCGCGTGCTGGCGGGCAACCCGCCCGGGCCGGTGGTGGCCAACGTGCGGCAGTTCCTTCTCCGGATCCGCGCGCGCCGGCGCTGGAGCATGTACCTGGGCTTCGCGGCGGCGCCGGACACCAACATCGGCGGCGCCTCGGATGAACGGTTCATCTACATCTACGGATTGCCGTTTCGCCGGGACGCCGAGTCGCTGACCAAGTCGGGGATCGGGCTGTCGGTCTGGGGCGGGGGCGAGTACCAGCATCCATTGGGGGACCGGGTCCGGCTTCGTCTGGGAATGAACGCGTCGCGGAACGAGTACTCGGGCGGAGAGTTCGACCGCATGCTGGTGGCGCTCCACGCGGGCCCGCGGGTGTTCGTGGGCCGGACCACGCAGTTCAGCATACTGGGCGACTGGCGTCACCAGTGGAATGCCAACGACCCCAACTACTTCGACCTCGGCGGCCGCGTGACGGCCGGCCACCGGTTCACCCGGCGTCTCACGGTCAACGGCAGCGCGTCATGGCACGACCGCCGGTATCGCACGCGGAAGTTCCTGGACGGCCCGGTGCGCAATTTCTCCCTTGGCGCCGGGTGGGTGCTCACGCCCACCATACGCCTGCATGCCACGGCCGGATACGGGCGCGACCGGCCGTTGAGCCTGAGATACCGCAACAAGAGCACCTGGTTTGAGACCGGAGTGTCCGTGGCTCTCCCCAAGGGGTTCACCGTGGGCACCAACGGCGGGATCCGGTGGACGGACTACGAGGCCCCCTGGTTCCCGCACACGGCCGAGGACGAGGATCGCAAGGACAGGACCTACAGTCTACGGGCCTCGGTCCACAACCGCGCCCTCACCTTCTTCGGCTTCAGCCCGGAAGTGTCGTTGATTCACGAGGTCCGCAAGACCAACGCCCAGTTGTACGACTACAAGCGCACGGGCGGGGAGCTCCGCTTCGTGCGGCAGTTCTGAATAGGGGTAGCACCGGAAGGGTTGCCATTGGCCGCACGCTCCGCCATCCGAGAAACCACTGCAGTCCTCCTGCTGGCCGCCCTGCTCGGATCCGCCGCGGTTGCGCGCGCGGAGAACGAATGCGGCCCTCCCGTCGCGGATCAGGAGATCGTCTGCTCGCCTTCGACCTACGATCCGGCGGACGGCAACATCTTCTACGGACCCGACGAGGCGAACGAGGGCGATTTCTCCATCCGGCTCACCAGGGGCCTCTCGATAAACTACGACAGCGGCAAACCCGGCGACGATTTCTATTTTGACGCCGACAACCCTGAAAACCGCCGCCTCAGCGCCGTCTGGGTCACGCCGCGCGACCACGAGTCCGGCTATACGGGCGACATCTCGCTCGTCTCCTACGCCGACATCATCTCGAGCGGGCGGGGGATTTCCGTCGGCCACTACGGGGCTTCGGGCGATCTGCGCATGGAGATAGGGGGAGGCTCCATCACGACGACGGGTGCTGATTCTTACGCCATCCACAACTATCATGAGGGCGCGGGCGACACCCACCTCGTCGTCCGCGGCGTCACCATCCATACGGACGGGCCGAGGGCCTTCGCCACCATCTCCGGTAATTACGGAGAGGGCGACCTGAACATCGACGTTCGAAACGCCACGTTCGTCACCGCTGGACCCGTAAGTGACGCCGTTCTCGCAAGCAAGTCAGGCGAAGGCCACCTGCGGATCACCGCGCGAGAGTTTTCCGTGGAAACGATGGGGGTCTTCAGCGGGGGCTTCTACGTGCGGCACGGTGGTTCGGGCGTCCTCGGCATCGAAGCGCGCGGCGGCGCCGTTTCGACGACAAGCTCTCGGAGCTACGGCATCGATGCGCTCCATTCAGGAGAAGGCGACATCCGGATAGGCGCGCGGGAGATCTCGATCGCCACGGTGGGAGAAGATGCCGATGGCGTCAAGGGAGGGCATAGAGGCGCGGGCAACCTGAACGTCGATGCGCACGGCCTAGGCGTCGAAACCGCGGGAGAAGAATCCGAGGGCGTCTTCGCCGATCATGAAGGCGCCGGCGACGTCAAGGTCGAAGTCCGGCGCTCCGAAATCGCTACAGTGGGCTTACAGGCCGAAGGCGTGTTCGCGCAGCACGAGGGCACGGGCCGGCTTGACGTCTCCCTGCGGGACCTCGACATCGCCACGGTGGGGAACCTGGCCGAGGGCGTCTTCGCCGCCCATGCGGGAGAGGGCGAAGGAAGCCTGGACGCGGGCGACGTCGCCATCGCCACGACGGGCGCGGAGGCCGATGCCATCATCGGAGGCCATACGGGCGCGGGCGACTTCGATATCCGGGTCCGGGGCGGCAGCCTCTCGACCACGGGCGCGGGATCCCACGGCGTCTACGGCGTTCATAGAGGCGCGGGCGCGCTCCGTATCGACTTGCGGGACGTCTCCATCGATACGAGCGGAGCGGGGGCCGACGGCGTCGCGAGCGAGCACGACGGGTCGGGTCCGGTCCTCGTCGCGGTGGAGGGAGGCTCCATCCGCGCCGCCGGGACCGACGCGAGCGGCGTACGGATGGGCCGCCTGAACCAGAGCGGTATCGTGGAGTCCGCCGCTTCCGTGGGCGAGGACGGTTACCGGAGCCAGACCGCGGCGGTGAACGGGCGCGTCTCCGGCGGCCCAGGCGAGGGTGCGGGAGTATTTCTCGCGGGGGGCGGCAGGGTCGTCATCGGGCCCGGGGCCCGCCTCGGGGCGGCGTCGGGAGTCGCGATACGCGCGGCGGGAGACGCGCCGAACCTGCGCGTCGACGTGATAGGCGGCCGCGCCGTCCCGGAACTGCTGGGCGCCGCCATCCTCAACAAGGGCGGCGACACCGTTCTCGCGGTCAACGGCGTGTCGCTCTATGAGAGCGCGAACGGCGGGCGGCTGGACGCCTGGGCGCCGAACGGGGCGCGCGACGTCGCGCTCGCCCAGGGCTTCACCGGGCTGGATTTCACCTCTCCCGAGGACTTCGTCTACCGCTACATGCCCCGCGCGGCCGTCTACGAGGCCCTGCCCGGTTTCCTCCTCAGGCTCGACGCCGCGGGACTCTCGGAAAAGCGCGCCGCATCGCCCGGCTCGCCCTTCTGGGCGAGGATATCGGGCGGCAGGGGTTCCTACGAGCCCGAACGATCGAGCGTGGGCGCGGAGTACGATTTCAGCCGCCTGGCGGCGGAGGCAGGTCTGGACGTCTCACTCGAAGAAGGCGCCACGGGTTCGGTTTCGGTGCGCAGGATCCGGGGTTCGGCGGACGTGGAATCGCCCGCCGGCGGCGGCAGGATCGAGGCGGAAGGGTACGGCGCAACGCTCGGCTTTTCCCTCGAGTGGCACGACGCCAACTACACGCGCGGACGCTGGTCGCTTGCGACATACTCCGCCGTTCTTTCGTCCAACGCCCTGGGCCGCCTCGGTTCGGACATCGGCGCGCACATGAACTCCCTGAACTTCGAAGCCGGCCGCCACATCGCAGTGACAGAGCAGATGCGGCTGACGCCCCGCGTCTGGATGGCGCGCACGGCGGTCAAGACCGCAAGATTCACCGACCCCGTGAACTCCCGTGTGTCCGCGGGCGACTCCACCCGTTTCGAGGGCGGTCTGGGCGTCGTCGCGGAGACGGCGGGCGCGCGGGACTGGCGGGGCGGGGCGCTCTCCCTGCGCGGGTCGCTGGACTTGGCGCAAACGCTCGGCGGAGGGGAGACGGGCATGGACGTGTCGGGCCGGACGCTCCGATCGGAACCTCCCGAAACCCGTCTCCTCCTGGGGCTGGGCGGGACGTACCGGAAGAGCGTCTTCTCGATCGGAGCGGAGATCTCGGCGGCCGGCCTCGTCTCGGGCGATTCGCAATATTCGGGTCGGGTCACTCTCGGGTGGAAGTTCTAGGACGGGCTGGACGCATCGACGTTGGAGAACCCATGAACCATCCGGCGCAACACTCGAAAACAGGGCTGGCCTCTGCGTGCGCCGTTTTCCTTTGCGCGTGCGCCTTGCTGGCGGGCTGCGGCGGAGGCGGTGGATCGTTGCCGCGTCCGCTGGCCGAGGCGATCCCCGAAGTCGCGCCGCCCGCGCGGCAACCCGAAACTCCCGAGCAACCCGAGCAACCGCCTCCGTCCGCACCGACCGAGTGCATCACGCTTCACGACGGGACCTGCGTGCCCACCCCGGATTTCAACGACAGCGCGGCGCGGCTCGCCCAGGGATACGCCGATCAACCGACGTTCAAGGCCCAGTGGGGCCTGGGAAGCATCGGCGCGGACCGGGCCTACGCCCACGTCAACCTGCTCGAGGGCGAGGACGCGGCGCCGGGTGCGGGCGTGACCATCGGCTTCATCGACACGGGCATCGACACCGACCACCCGATATTCGCGGGAAAGACGGTTACGGAAGTGCTCATGGGCGACGCCGTGGACGAGACGGGCGAGGCGCGGTCCTCTCACGGCACGGCCGTGGCAAGCGTCGCGGCGGGGATCCGGGATCAGGCTTTACACGAGATGGGCGGCCCCCAAGGCGTCGCGTGGGGCGCCGACATCGCCATGTTCGCGATTTCGCTGGGCCAGGGAGACGGCGTCTACAGACCCATTTCCTTGGAGGGCCTGCGCCAATACGACGCCGAGACGGCGCGAGACTTCAACCAGGCGCTTTCGTGGCGCGACGGCGGGCGGCGCGTGGAAATCCTGAACCTGAGTTTCGGCGCCCAGGGCATCATCGACGACTACGGCGAAGCCGGCCTTCGCGCGAATTTCTCGGAGTCCATCGCCGCGATGGCGCAGGCCGGAGTCGCCGACAAGGCGATCCTCGTCTGGGCGGCCGGCAACTCCAACGGAAACGAGTGCGATACGTCCATACCCAACTGCGAGACCGGCACGCTCAACGCGGTATCGACCGATGTGATGTCGGGCCTGCCCGTGCGCATGCCGGAGTTGAGAGGCCATGTCATCACCGTCGTGGCGCTCAAGCCGAACGACGAGGCGGGGTTGAAGTCGAGCGGCGCGACCATCGCCTCCTTTTCCAACCGCTGCGGCCTCGCGGCGGATTTCTGCATCGCCGCGCCCGGCGATGACGTCCGCGTCGCCTATTTCGGGCCTTCCGGCGGCGCTGCCGTACGAGCCTTCGGCACCACCGGCGGGACGTCCGTCGCCGCGCCGATGGTGGCCGGCGGACTCGCCATCATGCGGCAACTCTTCCGTGATCAGCTTTCGAGCGAAGAACTCGTAACGCGCCTCTTCGAAACCGCCGACGATACCGGCGTCTATTCGGACAGGGCCATATACGGCCGTGGCAAGCTCGACCTCGCCGCCGCCACTCACCCCGTGGGCGTCCTGGAAGTCCCCGTCGGCGCGAGCCGGATCGCGAGCGCCTACCAGGCGGGGCGCAACCTGAGCGGCACGCGCCTGAGCCTCGGCTCCGCGTTCGGCGGCGGGTTCGGCCGATCCGTCATGGGCCGCGAGGTGATGGCCATCGACGATCTGGGCGCGCCGTTCTGGTACCGGCTGGAGGATTTCGTCGCGCCGGCGAAGGGCCCGGCGGTGGATTCCAGGGTCCGGGGCTTCATGGCGGGTTCCTCCGGCGAATACCGAAAGTCCGGAGTGCGGCTCCGTGCGACCTCCCTGGAGGCGGACGACGGACACCTCTCGCTCGCGGAAGGCGGCATCATGGGGACCTTGACGAACAGCAAGGGTCTTTCCGCCTCGGTCTTCGGCTCCCACCACGAACACGATGCGGTGGGCGGCGCGCTCGACTGGCGGCCGGAAGGCTCGCCGCTCAAGCTTCGCCTCGGCTGGATCAGCGAGGACGAAACCATCTTAGGCGGCAGGAGCCAGGGCGCCTTCGGTTCGCTGGCCGCGGACACCGCCTTCGTGCGCGTCGAGGGAGACATCGGTTTCGGCGGGTGGCGGCTCGGGGCCAACGCGGAATGGGGTAGCGTGCGGCCCAGGGCGCGGGGCGGACTCATCGACGGGATTTCGGCGATCTCCACCAGCGCGTTCGCCGTGCACGCGCGCACCGCCGTGTCCGACAAGGACGTGCTTCGATTTTCCGTCTCCCAGCCCCTGCGCGTCGAGGACGGCCGCGCGTCTCTCACGCTGCCCGTGGCGCGGACCAAGTACGGAGCCGTCCAGGTCGCCTCCTTCGCACCCGACCTCGCGCCCGACGAGCGGCAGATAGACGTCTCCGCGACCTGGGAGAGGCCGCTGGTCCAGGGGCGGTTGCGCCTGGGCGTCATCTGGGGTCGGAACCCCGGCCACAGCGGGTCCGCCGATCCCAGCCTCACGTTCCTCGCGGGTTGGCGTCAGGCGTTCTGAGTTGATTCGCGGCTTTGGAGCGGCTAGCCTTCACGTCATGAAAGTACACGAACGCGTCCTCACTCCCGAAAGGGACGGCATCTACGGCTATCTTGCGGCGCCCGAACGCGCCGAGCCCGGTCCGGCCCTGCTCATGACCCATCAGAACACCGGGGTCACCGACTACCTCAAGATCGAGGCGTTGAAGTTCGCCCATCTCGGCTACACCGTGGTGGTGCCCGAGCTGTACTCGCTGCTCGGTTATCCGGATGTGACCCACATCCACACCGGCCGGCAGATCCAGGCGCGCACGAAGGACGCGGATTTCGTGCGGGTGATACGGCAGGGCTGGGACTATCTCACCGCGCGGAGCGACGTGGACGCCGGCCGCGTGGCCGTGTCCGGCTACTGCATGGGCGGGCGCATCGCCATCCACTTCGTCGCCGCCACCCCGGAAGTCCGGGCCTTCGTCGGCTACTACCCGACGGTGCGGGAGGAACCCACCACCGAGTTCCGCCCGGTCCACCCCTACGACGCCGCCCGCAAGATCCAGTGCCCGTCCATCATCCTGTACGGGGTCGACGACCGCATATCCACGGTGCCCATTCAACGGAAGGTGTGGGAGAGCTTCCTCGCCAACGGGCAACCGCTGGAGTGGCACTTCTTCCCCTTCGGCGGCCACGGCTTCGTGGATCCCGGCACCGAGGGTTACCATCCTCACACCGCCAAGCTGGCTTTTCCCCTGGTGGTGGACTTCATGGACCGGGAGTTGGACAACGAGCGCGACGGCCTGACGTTCTCGGAAAACTGATCAAGGCGACCTGACTCTCCGACCCCCTCTCCCTCTGGGAGAGGGTTGGGGTGAGGGTGTCCGAACGGAGCGGAAGGCCGGGCAGCCCTCACCCGGCCTTCGGCCACCCTCTCCCAAGGGGAGAGGGTAAGAGTGAGCGCCTGCCTTCCTTCAGAGCTTGGCGAGGCGTTCCCGGCGCACCCGCTCGGCCTTGGAAAGCCGCCACGGGTTGCCCTTTTTCCGCCCGTGCAGGTCGCGCGGAGGAGCCACGAATTCGTCGGACTGCTCGGCCTCATCGGGCTCGGCCGGAGGGGTTCGCATTTTGGCGAGAAACTCGCCGACGTAGACGGCTACGGCGCCGCTGCCTTCCACGCTCCGGCGCAGATCCCGATCGGACGTCACCACGATGCACGTGGCGCCGATCTCGCGGGCCAGGCGCTCGATGACGGCATCGGCCTTCTCGCCGTGGCGGGAGAATACCACCGTCACCGCGCCCGCCTGCTCCCGCGTCTCGTCGGAGCGGCCGCCCCGCCACCCGTCGAAGACCGTGGTCAGGGCGTGGCCCGTGCGCGCCTGGTATTGCACCAGCTCCTTGACGAGGCCGGCGCGTTTCTGCTCCAGGTCGCCGCGCAGACCCTGTTCACTGCCGATGACGTTATAGCCGTCGACCACGATATGGAACGGCATGGATGGAGTTCTCCGTTGACAGGCGGACGTGAAGTCCCGAAATATACCTGTTTCGCCCAACGGGCGCGAACGCGAGGGTTTCACTAGGGCGCGGGAAATGTTGTAAGCTGCCGCTGAATCAATACCGTCACGGAGCGGGGGCCGCGCGAAGGAGTCGCCCTCGGGCCCCGTCCATCCGACCTAGAAAGCGAGTCGCGAGAGATGTTCAACAAGGCAAGACGCATCCAGGAGCTGCCGCCGTACCTGTTCGCCGAGATCGACCGGAAGAAGCGGGCCGCGATGGCCAAGGGAGTGGACCTGATCGACCTGGGCATCGGGGACCCCGACATCCCCACGCCCGGAAGAATTATCCAGAGGCTTTCGGAGACCGCCGCCGAGCCCGCCAACCACCGCTATCCCAGCAGCTCGGGGATGATGGAGTTCCGCCAGGCCGTGGCCGATTGGTACGACCGCCGCTTCGGCGTGACGCTGGACGCCGCCACCGAGGTGACGTCGCTCATCGGCTCCAAGGAAGGCGTGGCCAACATGGCGGTGGCCTACGTGGACCCCGGCGACGTCGTGCTGGTGCCCACGCCGGCCTATCCGGTGTACGCCATCGGCACGCGCTTCAACGGCGGCGACGTCCATTTCCTTCCCCTGACGCGGGACAACGGGTTCCTGCCCGACTTGGCGAGCATCCCCGCGGACGTGCTGGAGCGGGCGAAGATGCTGTGGATCAACTACCCCAACAACCCCACCGGCGCGGTGTGCGACCTGAGCTTCTTCGAGGAAGCCGTGGAGTTCGCCCACCGGCACAACATCGTCCTGTGTCACGACGCCGCCTACACCGAGCTGGGCTTCGACGACTACTGGGCCCCGAGCATCCTGCAGGTGGACGGCGCCAGGGAGGTCGCCATCGAGTTCCATTCGCTGTCCAAGACCTTCAACATGACCGGCTGGCGCATCGGCATGGCGGTGGGTTGCGCGGAGCTGGTGGGGACCCTGGCGCAGGTGAAGTCCAACGTGGACTCCGGCGTCTTCCAGCCCGTGCAGGAAGCCGCGATCCTCGCCCTGGAGCACGCCGAGGAGTTCTTGGGCCCCATCCGCGAGGTGTACCAGGAACGGCGCGATACCGTGGTCGACGGCCTCCACCGCGCCGGCTTCGAGCTGCCGGCGCCGCGGGCGACCTTCTACGTCTGGCTGCCCGTGCCCGGCGGATGGACCTCCACGGACTTCACGGCCCGGCTCCTCGACGAGGCCGGCATCGTCACCACCCCCGGCAACGGCTTCGGCGATCCCGGCGAGGGCTTCATCCGGATGACCCTGTGCTCCCCGGCCGAGCGGCTCAAGGAGGCCGTGGAGCGGCTCCGGCAGGTGAGCCTGTAGCGGTCCCGTGCGGCATCGCGCCTACATCGGGGTGGGCTCGAACCAGGGAGACAAGGAGGCGAACTGCCGCCGCGCCGTCAGGGAGATCGGTGGAATGCCGCAAACCCGGCTGCGGCAGGTGTCGAGCTGGTTCGCCACCGAGCCGTGGGGCGCCGCCAGCTCGGAATGGTACGTCAACGGAGCCGTGGCCGTCGACACGGGCCTGGAACCGCAGACGCTCCTGCGGCACTGCCAGGCCCTCGAAGCGAGGATGGGCCGCCGGCCCAGCCCGGTGCGCTGGGCGGACCGGGTCATTGATCTGGACATCCTTTTCTTCGATGATATGGTTTTGGAAGAACCCGGGTTGACCATCCCGCACCCGGAACTTCACCGTCGCCGGTTCGTGCTGGTTCCGCTGTGCGAGATCGCGCCGGATCTCAGGCACCCGCGCCTGGACGGCGATGTCCGGGGACTGCTGGCGCGGGTGGACGACGACAAACGGATCCGGGAAGGAACCTCTCCCGGAGGCGCATGAGCCACGACGATCATTGACGGTACGCCGCCATGTTCCTCAAGTTTCTGATACTGGGCTTGCTGGTCTACCTGTTCCTGGTGCTGCTCTACTCGAGCATCAAGAAGAAAGGCAAAGGCAGCGCCTCCGACCCCTCCCAGGGCGAGTCCATGGTCCTGGACCCCCACTGCAAGAGCTACGTCCCCAAGAACGAAGCCTACCAGTCACACGGCCACTACTTCTGCAGCGAAGAGTGCGCAAGGGCCTACGCGGCCCAGCAGGTCTAAAGATGCGCAGTTGCTTTTGGGCGTGTCGCAGTTCATACGAGGAGCCGAACCAACAGTCCCACGGCCCCCACGACAAGTCCGGCCAAGGCTAGCCCGTAGACGAATATCCTGCGTTCGAGACCGGCAACGGTCTCCAGCAGGTCGGCCTTCGTTACCAGGTCGCCCTGCCCCTCTCGGATGGCCTCGACGATGGCTTCGGCTTGACCCGGCTGCATCCCTGCCTCCTGCAACCTGCGGGCCGCGGCCAGAGTGTCGAAAGACCTTGCCATGCGCTCACGCTATCATGCCCCATTCGGAAGTCAATAGGTCGTGCGAATCACGCGTAGCAGTCCAGGAAATCCTTCAGCAGCGTCTTTCCCGTCTCCGTCAGGATCGATTCGGGATGGAACTGGACGCCTTCTATCGGGTAGCGGTTGTGGCGGACGCCCATGATCACGCCGTCGCCGGTGCGGGCGCTGACGCTGAGTTCGGCGGGCAGGCTGTCCGGGTCGAGCACCAGGGAGTGGTAGCGCATGGCGGGGAAGGGATTGGCTTGGGAGCGGTAAATGGTGCGGGAGTCGTGGGTGACGTCGGACATCTTCCCGTGCATGATCTCGTTCGCCCGCACCACCCGCGCGCCGTAGGCGGCGCCGATGCACTGGTGCCCCAGGCACACGCCGAGGATGGGGGTGCGCTCGCCGAACCGCCGGATCACCTCGCACGAGACGCCGGCCTCGTTGGGCGTGCAGGGGCCCGGCGACACCACGATGGCGCTCGGCTTGAGCTTTTCGACGCCGTCCGCATCGATGCGGTCGTTGAGCGCCACGCGGACCTCCGCGCCGAGCTCGGCCAGGTAGTGGTAGAGGTTGTAGGTGAACGAGTCGTAGTTGTCGATGAGCAGGATCATGGCGCTACCGCTCTTTCCTCCAGGCTTCCGCCAGTTCGATGGCCTTGAGCATGCCTTGCGCCTTGTTGAGGGTTTCCTCGTACTCCGCGGCGGGATCGGAGTCGGCCACAATGCCGGCGCCGGCCTGGATGACCGCGGTGCCGTCGTGAACGGTGATGGTGCGGATGGCGATGCAGGTGTCCATGTTCTTGTTGAAGCTCAGGTAGCCCACGGCGCCGGCGTAGAGCCCCCGCCTCTGCGGCTCCGTTTCGCTGATGATCTGCATGGCCCGGACCTTGGGGGCGCCGGAAACCGTCCCCGCGGGGAAGCAGGAGGCGAACAGGTCCAGTGGCGTCTTCCCCCGGGCCATCTCTCCCCTGACGTTGGAGACGATGTGCATCACGTGGGAATAGCGCTCGATGGTCATGAGCTGGTCCACCTCCACCGAGCCCACCTTGGCCACCCGCCCCACGTCGTTGCGCCCGAGATCCACCAGCATGATGTGCTCGGCCCGCTCCTTCGGGTCCGCCAGGAGGTCCTCCTCCAGTTCCCGTTCTTCCTGCGCGTCCTGGCCCCGTGGCCGGGTGCCGGCGATGGGGCGAAGCTCGATGTTCCGGCCGGTGAGGCGGACGAGGATCTCCGGCGAGGAGCCGATGATCTTGAGGTCGTCCAGCTCGAGGAAGAACATGTAGGGAGACGGGTTGGTGAACCGCAGGGCGCGGTAGATCTCGAACGGCTCGACCTGTGTGCGGGCTTCCAGCCGTTGGGAGAGCACCACCTGGATGACGTCGCCGGCGGCGATGTATTCCTTGCCCTTGCGCACCATGCCCTGGAACACCTGCGGCGTGACGTTGGAGCGGTACTTGACGGCCGATCCGGTGCCCGTGAGGCTCCTGGCCTCCAGGGTCTTGGGCGATTTCCGCAAGGATGACCGCACGTTCTCGATACGCGAGACGGCGTCGCCGTAGAGGACGCGCGGGCGCGCGCCTTGTTCGATGGGCACGTTGTCGATGATGGTGATGGTGTGCTTGAGGTTGTCGAAGCTCACGAGAGTGCGCACCAGCAGGAAGTAGATGTCCGGATAGCCGCTGGCCCGTTGTGCCGGGTTGGGGACTCCGTGCAGCATTTCCACCGCGTCATAGGATACGTAGCCCAGCGCGCCGCCGGTGAAGGGGAGATCCGGCAACGTGGTTGCCGGCTTGTACCCGTCGAGGATCTCCGCCAGCTCCCCCAGCGGGTCGTCGCTGGTCCGCCGCTCCGTCTTCCGTCCGCGGGTGATCTCGACGTCGCGCCCCCAGGCCTTGAAGACCAGCTCGGGCGCGGTGCCCAGAAACGAGTAGCGCGCCCAGCGCTCGCTGCCCTCCACGCTCTCCAGCAGGAAGGAATGGCGGCTTTTCTTCAGACGGTTGTAGAAGGACACGGGGGTTTCCAGGTCCATGAGGATCTCCTCATAGACCGGGACCACGTTCCCCTGTCTGGCGAGCTCCGCGAACTCGCGGTACGAAGGTTGAATCATGGGTGTCGTGGAGGGTGTTGAGCGACGACAGAAACGGGCTTGATTCCTGGAGAGCTATTCTAGCCGATATGCATTCATAGCGCGAATGTTCGGCTCCGCCTCCGCGAAAACGCTGCTGAATCCGTTCAAACGTGCAATGATCAGCGGGTTCATTGTGACAATCGACAACGGAGTTGCTGATTATCATGACAGACGACGAGATGTTGCCGCCAATCCGTGTTTCCGACCCGTGAAGGCATGCCGCACAAGAACGCGCTGGTTCTTGTCCCTGGGTTGCGCGTTCCTGCTATGCGTTCAGGCCGCCTGCCACAACGAACCGTTGGTGGTCTTCGAGGACGCCGGCGGAACCAAGGCCAGTTTCCGGGTGGAGGTGGCCGATACCCCCGGGAAGCGGAGTTGGGGGTTGATGTACCGGAACGAGATGGGGACGGACGAGGGCATGCTGTTCGTGTTTCCCGACGAGCGCGATCAGTCGTTCTGGATGAAGAACACTCCGCTGTCCCTCGACATCATCTTCATGGACACGCGCGGGCGGGTGGTGGGGATCGTCCACGATACCGTACCGTTCTCCACCCGTTCGGTCGGCATAGGGGTCCCCAGCCGGTACGTGCTGGAGGTCCGCGCGGGACTGGCGCGCCGGAACGGTATCGTCGTGGGCGACACGGCGCGCTTCAAGCGCGTTCCGGGTATGTTCTAGGACCCTCACCCCGACCCTCTCCCAGGGGGAGAGGGCAATTTGACACCCTCCCCCTCTGAGAGAAGGCAATTTGATCCCCTCTCCCTCTGGGAGAGGGTCGGGGTGAGGGTCTGGCGGACGTATCGCCATCGGCGCCCTCAGGGTGTCCGGAGGACCGGGGCGTAGAAGCCCGCGGACTCAGATCTCCCGGAAAAAGTAGGGTCGGATGGGCTGCAGGCGCTCCTCGTAGGTGTCCGGGTTCAGCAGCCACAAGGTCGCCGCGATGCTGCTCAGGAGCGAGTTCCCGTCCTGGGAGGTGAAGCACATGCCCACGACCTCCCGGTCCCCCCGCAGCGCGATGCTCTGGGTGACGATGGCGGTGTGGTTGAGGATGCGCCCGAACAGGCCGTGGTCGCGGCCGAAGGAGAACACCGACGCCGACGACTTCTTGTTGGTGACGGCGATGCGGGCGTTCGCCCGGATCCTCTGCATGAGCTGCTCCAGGGCGATGGCGCGCTTGAGGATCAGGTTGAAGTGGATCGTGTGCATGTACTGGGTGTTGATCTTGAGAGCCGAGGAGTAGATGTTGAGGTCGAGACCCAGGGACTTGAACAGGTAGTAGGCGTCCCGCCCCTGGTGGGTGCCGAACCTCTCGTCGTCATGGCGTCCCACCTCGGGCGCGGGAATGAAGTCCCCTTCCTGGCTGATGTCGTTGGCCCGCCGCATACAGACGAACCGTCCGGCCTCCAGGTTGTCCTCCTTCTCCGGCCCCAGGGCGAGGGTGTCGATGAGCACGGCGAGGTTGTGGGTGTTGCAGCTCACGACCTGGACGAAGCGGTCCTCTTCCCTTTCCAGGGCCGCGTCGTTGATGCCGCGGGCATACATCTTGCCGAAACCGAATTCGCTGCCCTGGGCGATGAATCCCTTGCCGTTCTTGCCCGCGAACTGCTGGTAGTGCTTTTCCTTGTTCTGATTCCCCACCGGCGTGCAGTCGATGACCACGGAGGCCCGATCTATGGCTGCTTCGGAGTCGAAGGACGGATCCATCCCAAGCTTGACGAACTCGTCCCAATGGTCCTTCTCGACGCTCAGCCGGGCGCCCTTGCTCTGAAGCGCCGTGACCTTGGAGCGGTCGGTCACCCGCGGGGTCTGCTTGTTGAACGTCACCTCGTCGATGCCGAAGGACTCCCTGAAGCTCGCCAGGATACCGATGAGCGGCTCGCCTATGGTACCGGTACCGACTACGTGAACGACCTTCTTGCTCATCGATCCAACTCCTCGAAACGTCCGCCGAACGCACGCCGCGTCCTTTCAAGTTCCATGTCTTGCCGGTAGACTGTTCGTGTACCGGAGGGGGTGGAGCGGCCGCGGATCGGCTCTCCCCATAGTATACTAGCTGGGCTGATGTAAGGAAAGGGAAGCGCTTTGGACAAGAGCCTCTCAAGCCGGCCCGAGTTCTCGCCGGCGGCATTCTTCGACGAGCGGTTCGGCGTAACCGCGCGCGATCTGGACCGGGTCCTGGGCCGCGCGATGGCCCGGCAGGCGGACTACGCCGACCTCTATTTCGAGTACCGGACTAACGACCAGGTCCATCTAGAGGAGGGTCTGGTCAAGCATGCCTCGGTCTCCACGGCCAACGGCGTGGGCGCGCGGGTGCTGGCCGAGGACAAGACCGGATACGCGTTCACCGACGACGTCACCATCAAGAACCTGGATTCGGCGGTAAGGACGGCCAACGTCATCGCCAGCGACCGGGGTTCGGAGCTGCCGGCGCGGGTTCCCGCTCCGGCCGGACCGCGGCACGATCTCTATCCGGTGGCGCATTCCTTTGCCGATGTTCCCCTGGAGCGCAAGATCGCTCTGTTGCAGGAGCTGGACGGGTTCGCCAGGAAGGCCGATCCCCGGGTGAAGGGGGTCTTCGCGTCGCTGCTGCTGGAGAACAAGGTGGTGCTCATCGCCTCGTCGCAGGGCTGGGTACTGGGGGACTTCCAGCCTCTGGTCCGCTGCAACATCCGCTGCATCGTGGAAGCCGGCGGCAAGCGGCAGGCCGGGTACTTCGGATGGGGCGGGCGCATGTCGCTGGACGACTGCACGGACACGGAGCGGTGCGAGGCACATGCACGGGAGGCGGTGCGCCGGGCGCTGGTGAACCTCGAGGCGGCGGCGGCTCCCGCCGGCCCCATGGACGTGGTCCTCGGTCCGGGCTGGCCCGGCATCCTGCTGCACGAGGCCATCGGGCACGGACTGGAGGCCGACTTCAACCGTCGCAAGACCTCGGCCTTTTCCGGGCGCATCGGCGAGCGCGTGGCCACCGATCTCTGCACGGTGGTGGACGACGGCACCATCCCGTCGCGGCGGGGCTCCCTCAACGTGGACGACGAGGGGACGCCGACCCAGCGCACGGTGTTGATCGAGAACGGCATCCTGCGGGGCTACATGCACGACCGGTTGAACGCGGCGCTGCTGGGCATGGAGCTCACCGGCAACGGGCGGCGCGAGAGCTACGCCCACGTCCCTATGCCGCGCATGACCAACACCTTCATGCTGGCGGGGGAGGAGGATCCCGAGGACATCATCCGCTCGGTGAAGGACGGCCTCTACGCGGTGTCCTTCGGCGGCGGGCAGGTGGACATCACCAGCGGCAAGTTCGTGTTTTCCGCCAACGAGGCGTACCGGATCGAGGATGGACGAATTACCCATCCGGTGCGGGACGCCACCCTCATCGGCAACGGCCCCGACGTGCTCACCCGCGTCAGCCGGGTGGGGGCGGACCTGGCGCTCGACGACGGCATCGGGACCTGCGGCAAGGACGGCCAGGGGGTGCCCGTCGGGGTGGGCCTGCCGACGATTCGCGTGGACCAAGTCGTGGTGGGCGGCACCAGCGTGCGCGGCGCCGGCTCTTTCCAGGGTTAGCCATGGAGCGTTTACCGGTGGATCTGGAGCTGGCGGCGGGGCTGCTGGCGCGGGCCAGGGAGAAGGGCGCCTCGCAGGGCGACGTGACCGTGGCGGAGCACGAGGGCGCCCAGGTGAAGGTGCGGCTCGGCAAGGTGGAGACCGTGAGCCAGGCCCACGAGACCCGGCTCGGGCTGCGGCTCTTCTTCGGAAAGAGCTCCGCCGCTACCTCCACCTCCGACCTGTCGCGGGCGTCCCTGGAGCGGTTGCTGGAAGAGACCTGCGCCATGGCCCGGGCCACGGCCAAGGACGAGTTCGGCGGCTTGCCGGAGCCCGGCGAGCTGGCCACGGAGGTGCCGGACCTGGATTTGCTGGACGGGGCGGCGCGGGAGATGCCGGTGGAGCGCTGCATCGACGCCGCCCGCGAGGCCGAGGAGCACGCGCTCCAGCACGACTCGCGGATCACCAACTCCGAGGGCGCGGAGTTCGGCACGTCCTTCAACCGCATCATCCACGCCAACTCGGAGGGTTTTGCCGGAGAGTACGCGACCTCCGGCTTTCGTGTTTCCGTGGCCCCGGTGGCGACGTCCAACGGCTCCATGGAGCGGGACCACTGGTACTCGGCGGCGCGGCACCATGACGGTTTGGACGCCCCTGAAGCCGTGGGCCGCGAAGCCGGGCGGCGGGTGGTCCGGCGGCTGGGCGCGCGCAAGGTGCGCACCCGCGAAGTGCCGGTGGTGTTCGACGCCGCCATCGCCGGCACCCTGGTGCGGCACGTGGGCCAGGCGGTTTCAGGGTACGCTCTGTACCAGCGCGCGTCTTTCCTGTGCGACCGGCTCGGGCAGCGCGTGGGTTCGGATCTCGTGCGCATCGCCGATGACGGCACGATTCCACGGGCCCTGGGGTCTCGGCCGTTCGACGGCGAGGGCGTCGACGTGCGGCGCAAGGACGTGGTGGAGTCCGGCGTCCTGCAAAGCTATCTGCTGGACGCCTACAGCGCGCGAAAGCTCGGCGGCAAGTCCACCGGCAACGCCACCCGCGGCGCGGGCCAGGCCTCGGGGGTGGCGCCCATGAACCTCTACCTCACCCCCGGCGAGCACGGCCTCGGGGACATCATCGGCTCGGTGGAGGACGGCTTCTACGTCACCGAGCTGATGGGCTTCGGCGTCAACCTCGTGACCGGCGACTATTCCCGGGGCGCGGCCGGCGTCTGGATCGAGAAGGGCGAGCTGGCCTATCCCGTCTCCGAGCTCACCATCGCCGGAAACCTCAACGACATGCTGACCCAGATCGAGATGGTCGGCAACGACCTCCGCCCGCAAAGCCCGGTCGCCGCCCCCACGGTCAAGATCGCGCGCATGACCGTGGCCGGGGACTAGCACCCCGAGCCGACCCTTTCCACGTGACCGATTTTCCCCCGGCCCAACACCATCGGTGACGGGGCGGCCCGGGCTCTACCCAATCCCAACAACCCGCAATCTGCGGTTGCTGACTGAAAAAATGCAGCCTTTTTTCAGTTTTCAACCGCAAATTGCGGCCATTTTGTCCCACAGCAGGTCGGTTATGTCTATTTAATGATCCGATCATTGAATTGACACACTTTGGGAGTCTTGGCAAAATAGGTAGCATGTTACGCCGCCATTTGACTGAAGCGCTCCGGGCTGCCGCTGCGTCCTATCCGGTGGTGACGCTCACGGGGCCGCGGCAATCCGGGAAGACGACGCTGGTTCAGGCGTTGTTCGCGGATCATCGCTACCTGTCGCTCGAAGCGCCGGATGTGCGGGCGAGAGCCATCGAAGATCCGCGCAGCTTGCTGGCTCAAGGCGACAGGCTGATCCTGGACGAGGTCCAACGCGCGCCCGAGTTGCTCTCATACATTCAGGGTCTGGTGGACGCCGACGCCCGGCCTGGTCGCTTCATCCTGACCGGTTCTCAGAACCTGCTGTTGATGGAAGCCGTGTCCCAGACCCTGGCGGGGCGCACCGCGTTTCTCCGTTTGCACCCGTTGTCGCTTGCGGAGTTGTCGGAGAGGGAACCCCTCGACCCGCTGAACCTTGATCGCATCGACGGCCCGCCGGTCGCAATCAGCGGTCCCCCGCCGGGCAGGAGCCTATGGGCCACGCTCGTCGACGGCTTCTATCCGCGAATTCACGACCGTGGCATTCCTGCGAGCGAGTGGCTGGCCGACTATTCTCGTGCCTACGTTGAACGGGATGTCCGCGAGGTCATGCAGATCTCGGATGCAAGGGGCTTCGAGCGTTTCGTGCGGCTGGCGGCCGCGCATACGGCAACGGAGCTCAACCTCGCATCGCTGGCCAGCGATGTCGGCATCACGCAGCAGACCGCCAAGCGTTGGCTCGCGGCCCTGGAGATCGGATTTCTGGCCACCACGCTCCCGCCCCACCACGCGAACTACCGCAAGCGCCTGCGCAAGCGTCCACGGCTGCACTTTCTCGACACGGGCCTTGTCTGCTATCTGCTCGACATCCGCGACGCCGCGACGCTGGAACGCCATCCGCTTCGTGGCGCCATATTCGAATCATTCGTAGTCTCGGAGCTGGTCAAGAGCTTTGCCGCGATCCGCCGCGACCCGCCGCTCTACTTCTGGCGGGATGCCACCGGGCACGAGATCGACATCCTGATCGACGCGGGCGGCCGTGTTGTCCCCGTGGAAGTCAAATCGGGCCAGACGGTTGCCGGCGACGCCGTCGATACCCTGTCTTGGTGGACGTCGATTCCCTCCAATCCGAACCAGGGAGGCGTCCTGGTCCACGGCGGAGAGGAGACCTTCGATTTCAAGGGGTTTCGGGTTCTGCCTTGGTTCCTGCGGTGATGAGCGAATCCCCGCATCGCCGGAACAGGATCGAACTTACGCGATGTAGCGGAGTAGCAGAAAGACACCTGCGACGAGAATCAGGCCGATCACCGTGGTCGCGGTCAGGTGGCGTTCGACAAGCGCGCGGGCCGCGGGGCCGAAGTACCAGAGGAGCGTGGCCTCGAGGTAGAAACGGAAACCGCGGGAGAGCAGGGACGCCAGGACGAAGACCCGGAGGTCGAGCCGGGCGGCGCCGCAGGCGACGGCCACCAGCTTGTAGGGCAGCGGGGTGAGGGCGCCGGCGACCACGATCCACGCGCCCCACTCCCGCCGGTACGCCTCGAATACCTCGAGATCCCCTTCATAGCCCCACAGACCGAGCAGAGGCTCGCCTACCGTTTCGAAGACGAAATAGCCGATGGCATATCCGACGATGCCTCCGGCGGTTGACGACAGGGTGGATATACTGGCGAAGAGCCACGCCTTGCTGCCCCGCGCCAGCACCATGGGGATGAGAAGCAGGTCCGGCGGCACTGGCAGGAACAGACTCTGGAGAAAGCACACCGCGGCCAGTGCCCAGACGGCGTGGGGCGTACCGGCGCTCCGGAGGGTCCAGTCGTAGAGGTTCCGGATCGTAGGGGACGTTCCCCGCATCGCATCCACAACTAGCCTCTTCCCTTCAACCTGTTCGCCAGATCGTCAGCCCGAACATCTTCACTTCACCGCCAACTCCCCAACTTGATGGACAGGACAGTTGGGCGGTGGTATGGTCGCCGGGTTTGCTCGTCACTGCGGATTGTGGCGACGAGATCGCTAGAGACTCGGGTCAAGGCAGGATGCTCGGGTTGAACCAGCAATGGCGTGGCGGCGATAACGCAGGCGCGCGATGCAATGTCGATCAATTTGGACGACCTCAAGAAAGGCAGTATGCCTGGCGTGGAGGCGGACGTCGGCGCATCCTTGGCACAAGCGGCGATTATCTGTTTCGAGGATAGCAAGCATTCAAGCGGTGTAAAGCTACTGGTTGAAGGCACCTTCCAAAGGAAACCAGAGGTGCGTTGGGCACCGCTCGCAAATCCGGAACAGGCCCGACGCTCTTGGGACCCCGATGAAGCTACGGAAAAGGGCGCAACCGGAGTCGCTGTATTGCTGATCGACAAGTTCACCGAATACACGGTAGTAGAGCGAGCGATGAAGTGGATCGGAACTCGTCGTGGATCTGGTTTCGACTACTGGCTCGGCAAGAAGGAATCAAAGTCGTATGGTTCGCAGTTACTAGGCGAGGCTCGGCTTGAGGTATCTGGAATTCGAAATGGTAGTCACGCTGACGTCATGGCGAGAGTGCGCCAAAAGACAAGCCAGACGGAGGTGTCTGACTGGCTAAGAATCGAAGCCTATGTAGCCGTCGTTGAATTCAGCTCTCCACAATCGATGGTACTACGGCGATGAGCGACGTGAGGGATCAACACAGAGATGCGATGCGCTTCGCTGAGAGGGCAAAGACCGCGCGCATCAGTGGACTTGATGAAGAAGCCATCGAGTTGACCCGACGCGCTTTCGAATTGGAACGAGCGGCAGCGCAATCGCTCCTTGCAAGTTTTGACGCGGAGCCTACGCGTTCGGTCTTGTTTCGCAGTGCTGCAACACTAGCATTGGAGTGTGGAGAGCTGGAAGAGGCTAGGCGACTGGCTTTTCAAGGGCTTGCGGGATTTCCCCCAAAAGAGATTGCCGATGAGATCCACGAAATCGTGGAGGAGGGCGAATTTCAGAAGCACTTGGCAACGAGAGGAGTCAAACTTCAACCCGACGAATTTCAAATGTCCTTAGTAGGACCCGGGGTTTCGACAGGTATTGCTCCAAGTACAGCAGTGTTGTCCCGCGTGGAAAGCTTGAAGAACTTGGTTTTCCGCACGGGCGAGCGTATCGCAGGGATGGAATATCGTTCTCGGGGTCGACGTCGGCAGACCATTGAGCGAGACTATGAGGTTTTCTTGAGTGCCCCCCGGGCCGGTAGCTTCACACTTTCGGTCCACATAGGACAGCCGGAACAACTGAGCATCCCAGGTCTGGCCAAGGCCGAGCTTGTAGTCCACGAGCTGTTCGATTGCTTTGATCTGTTGGAGTCAAAGCCCGAAGAGGGTCTCCGCGAACGCATCGGAAACGAGGCTTACTACGCGAATTTTGTTTCGCTTGCTCGCAGAATAGGCCCCGATGGTGACTCGGTTCGTTGGGTTGGCCTAAGTTCCGCCCGGGGAGCAGAGAGTCGCCACGTCGAGCTCAAGACAACGCCGGAGTCCTCTACGGTTTCCGATGTCACCACGGGCAGAGTCGAGGAGGCGACCGAGGAAACGAAAGTCCAGGGTGTTTTGCGTTGGGCTGATGCCACGAAGGACGCCGAGACGGTCCTTATTATTGATGCTGAGGGACGAAGTCACAGGGTTCGAATACCACCTGGTGTGGACGACATAGTGAAGCCGCACTGGCTTGATGAGGTAGTTGTGACCGGGTCTCGTGATCGACGCGGAACAATATTGCTTAAGAACATCGACCCTGTGCCATCTCGATAAGACAACAACTCGCCTAAAGGATCTTGTACCCTTTGCCCAGCACCACCCGCATCAGCCCGTCGATGTGGGTCACCGCCGGATCGAACTCGATGACGGCGACCTTCCGTTCCAGCGAGAAGTCCACCTCGGTGACGCCCGGCGAATTCTCGAAGGCTTCGGTCAGCTCGGCGACGGCGGTGTCCGTCAGGTCTTCGATGGAGATGATGGCCGTCTTGGTGTTCATGGCGTGACGGCTCCGCCGGCGGCCCTGCCCGGGTCCAGCAGCCGCTTGATCTCCCGGCCGGCACGCTCGGCCTCCGCATCCGGCACAAGGGCCTCGAAGGCCGGAAAGAGCTGCCTCTCCTCGCTCCGGATGTGCTGCTCCAGCAGGTCGCCGAAGTCGAACAGGAACTTCCGCGGCCCTCCGGGTCCGCCGGCGTCCGCCACCAGCCTGGCGAACGTCCGGTGCTCGCCTTCCAGCCGGGCCACCAGTTCGCGGCATTCCTCGTGGGCCGCCATGAGCGGGAAGAGCACCGTTTCTTCGGCCTCGAAATGGGCGGTCAGGTTCTCGTTGAAAAAACGCGATGCCTCCGCCGCGCACGCCTCCATGGCCGTTGGGTCGCCGGGATTGATCTGTCCGAGGGCATGCTTGCGGCAGCGTAGGGCCAGCGCCAGTCCGTGGTGGTGGTCGTGTGACAGGGGTATCAGGGAGGGGTGTCGCTTGGCCATTGAATTCCAGGGGAAATTGACGGTGCCCGGTCGATGGGCTACCCTTCGCGTCAGTGTTATCCAGGAGGTTGATATATGGCGGACGACATGATCGTCAAACGCGAAGTTGTGATGGAGGCCGACGCCGAGATGCTGGAGCGGCAGCAGAAGCGCGGCGAGGCGCGCGGCTTCACGGTTATGTGCGACGAGGGCGGGCGCATCGGCGGCGACAACACGGCGCCTCCGCCGATGGCCTATTTCGCGCTTTCCATCGGATTCTGACTGCTCACCCAGCTTTCCCGGTACGGGGAAATGATGAAGGTGAAGATCGACAAGGCGCGGGTGCACGTCACCGCGCGCTTCAGGAACGAGGGTTCGGTGCTGCGTGAGACGGTGCAGGCGCAGGGGGTCGGCGTCGAGACGAAGCTCGACGTGGAATCCGACGAACCTCCGGAACGCGTGGCCGCGGTGATCCGCAACTCGGAGCAGGGCTGCTACATCATGCAGACGGTCAGGAATCCGACGCCGGTGGAAACACGGGTGACGCTCAACGGAGCGGATTTCGACACCAGCAGGAAGTAGCTGACGACAATCGGCCCAAGTGCAGGATCGATTCCGCGTACGGGAAGGCGCTATGCAGGGTTCACAGGAAGGAATGGAAACGCTGGTCTTCGACGTCGACCAGACCGAGTTCGAGGCGCAAGTGCTGGAGCGCTCTCGGGAGACGCCCGTGGCGGTGGACTTCTGGGCGCCGTGGTGCGGGCCGTGCCGTGTCCTGGGGCCGGTGCTCGAACGGCTCGCCGAGGAATACGGCGGCAAGTTCCTCTTGGCCAAGGTCAACGTGGACGAGAACCAGGAGCTGGCAGCCGGCTTCGGCATACAGGGAATCCCGGCCGTCAAGGTGTTCAAGGACGGCGCGCTGGCCGCCGAGTTCACCGGCGCGTTGCCCGAACCCGGAGTGCGCGAGATCCTCGACCGCGTTGTCCCCTCGCGCGAAGATGAGCTCGCGCTGGAGGCCGGCCGGTTGTGGGCCGGGGGCGAGGCCGAAAAGGCGTTGGAGATCTTCGAGCAGGTCCTGGAGGAGTCGCCGCACCACGCGGGGGCGCTTTTGGGACTGGCCCGCGGGCTATTGGAGACCGATGCGGAGCGCGCCCTCGCGCTGCTGGAGAGGGTCCCCCCGGGAGGTCCGGAACGCAACGAGGCCGACCGGCTGATCGCCCGCCGGAACCTGAGCGCGGGTGACGGCGCGGACGTGGAGTCCCTGCGGCGGGAGCTGGATTCGGCCCCGGACCGCATCGACCTGCGTTTCCGCCTGGCTCAGGCGCTGGCCGCGGAAGAGCGCTACGAGGCCGCTCTCGAGGAGTTCCTGGCAGTGCTGAAACAGGACCGCGCCTTCGAGGACGACGGCGCGCGCAAGGCCATGGTGCAGATCTTCGAGGTCCTGGGGCGCGGCGAGCTGGCCGACCGGTTCCGGTCGGAGATGGCCAAGGTGCTGTTCAGCTAGCCGGCCGGCCCTCCACCTGCCGGCATTCTTCCGCCGGACCCCTACGCGTGGGCTCCGGCGGCCTCTCTCGAAGCCACCGCCGTGGCATCCAGCCGCGCCCGTAGACGCGGGTAGAACTTGAGCGGGTTCTCGAACAGGATCTTTTGCTTCAGTTCGTCGCTCATGTCCTTCCGGCCCAGCAGGTGCGGGATGTCCTCGCTGAAGTCCCGCTGATCCCTCTCATGGGGGTAGTCGGAGGCCCACAGGAGGGTGTGCTCCGGTACCAGTCGGGCGGTCTCGGGCAGCAGCGTCTCCTCGACCTCGGCGGCGAAGTAGATGTTGCCTTCCCGGAAGTAGTCGCTGGGCTTGCGCTTGCAGTTGGGCGAATAGTGCCCCTTGCGCTCGTACTCCTCGTCCAGCCGGTCCATCATGTAGGGGACCCAGCCCGCGCCGCATTCCAGCACGCCGAAGCGCAGCTTGGGGAACATTTCGAATACGCCTTCGCAAATCATCGCCACCAGTTGCCGAAACTGCGCGAACGGGTGCTCCAAAGTGTGCGCCACCATGAAGTTCCGGGTGTCGTCGATGCCCAGGTCGGGAAAGCTCATGCCGCCGTGGGGCGACACCGGCACGTCCAGCCGTTGCGCCTCCTCCCACAAGGGGTGGAAGTCGGGTCCGCTGAAGAGCTTCCCGCCCGGCGTGGCCGAGGGCAGGACCGCGCCTACCATCCCCAGCTCCTCGACGCTGCGGCGCAGCTCCTTGACGGCTTCGTCGATGTCCTGGATGGGCAACAATGCCACGCCAACCAGGCGCGGGCTTACCCGCATGAAGCGGTCGTGCAGCCAGTCGTTGTAGGCCCGCGCCATGGTGATGGCCCATTCGTGGTCGCGGATGGCCGCGTGGGTCAGCCCCTGGGTCGGGTACAGCACGGTCAGCTCGATGCCGTTCTTGTCGAGGAAGTCGAGCCAATGCTGCGCGTTGGGTCCGGTGCCGGCGCCGACCCAGCCGCCCGGCTGCCTCAACGAGCGCAGGTAGCCGTCCATGGTGAGGCCCGGCCAGAAACCGTAGGACCGGTGCCATTCCAGCTCGGCGTAAGGGCCGCCGATGTAGTCGCGCAGTTCGTCGTCGAGCTCCATCACGTGCCCGTCGGCGTCGATGATTCGTTGTTGGGACATGGCTTCTTCCTCTCGTTCGATGCTGTTTCGATGCCGTAGATAGTAGCCCGGACGGCGTGTACGGGCAAGCTCGGAAGTGCCCTCTGACCCCCTCTCCCCCTGGGAGAGGGTCGGGGTGAGGGCGCCCGGGCCATCGGCCGGCATGATGCGAGGGCCCTCACCCGGCCTTCGGCCACCCTCTCCCAAGGGGAGAGGGGTTTGGTGCTCCTTCGACAAGCTCACAATCGGCGTAGCGTGGCGTAGTCGAAAGATCCTTCTCGCCGTCCTCGTGAATTCTCGGACGGACTCCCAGGTGAGTAACCGCGGCCCCGGCTCTTGTGCCGGGAACGCGTCGTCGGATGGACTTGAATCGAGTCCCGTCTCTACCCATACCCGTTTTGATTCCCTATAATCGCAATAATGCATTCATCCGAGGAGGTACGTGTGATGTCTAAACTGCTCAGATTGATGCTTGCGGCAGCTGTCCTGACGGTGTTCGTTACCGCCGCCGCGGCCGCGCAACGCGGCGCCGACGGCGAGCTCAGGATGCTCTACTGGCAGGCGCCGTCGGTCCTGAACCCGTTCCTCTCCGGGGGGACCAAGGACATCCACGCCGCGGCGTTCGTCATCGAGCCGCTGGCGCGCTACGACGACGACGCCAACATGGTCCCGGCGCTGGCGGCGGAGATACCCACCGTCGAGAACGGCGGGGTGGCCGCCGACCTCAAGTCCGTCACCTGGAAGCTCCGGAAAGGCGTGACCTGGTCCGACGGGACGCCGTTCACCGCCGCCGACGTCGCCTTCACGGCGACCTACTGCATGCACCCGGACGGAGGCTGCAACGCCGCGCCCCGGTTCGAGAATGTGGCCGCGGTGGAGGCGGTGGACGACCACACCGTGCGGATCTCCTTCAAGGTCGCGATGCCGTTCCCCTACGGGCCGTTCGTGGGCTCCACCTGCCCGGTGATCCAGAAGAAGCAGTTCGAGGGCTGCCTGGGAGCCAAGGCACCCGAATGTACCCAACAGAACTTCGGCCCCATCGGCACCGGCGCCTTCAAGGTGAAGGAGTTCCGGCCCAACGACGTGGTGCGCTACGAGATGAACGAGCGCTACCGCAACCCCGACCAGCCGGCCTTCGCCTCGGTCCTGGTGAAGGGCGGCGGCGACGCCGTGTCGGCGGCCCGGGCGGTGCTGGAAACCGGCGAGTTCGACTACGCCTGGAACCTCCAGGTGGAGCCCGAGATCCTCGCCGCCATGGAAAAGGCGGGCAAGGGCAAGGTGGTGTCGGCCTTCGGCACCCTGGTGGAGCGGCTGATCGTGCAGCTCGCCAATCCCGATCCCGCCCTGGGCGACAAGCGGTCCACCTACCAGGACGGCAAGAACCCCCATCCCTTCCTCTCGGATCCGGCGGTGCGGCGCGCGTTGTCCCTGGCCATCGACCGCAACATCCTGGTGGAGGCCGGCTACGGCCAGGCGGGCCGGGTGACCTGCAACGTCCTGCCGGCGCCGCCGGTCTACGCCTCCACGGCCAACGACTGGTGCAAGACCCAGGACGTCGCCGCCGCCAACAAGCTGCTGGACGAAGCCGGCTGGGTGCGCGGAGCCGACGGCATCCGCGCCAAGAACGGGGTACGCCTCTCGATCCTCTACCAGACCTCCACCAATTCCGTGCGCCAGGGCACCCAGGCGCTGATCAAGCAGATGTGGCGGCAGATCGGCGTCGAGACCGAGCTCAAGAACATCAGCGCGTCGGTGTTCTTCGGCAGCGACCCGGCGAGCCCGGACACCTACCAGAAGTTCTACGCCGACATCCAGATGTACGCCAACCAGTTCAACGGCACCGATCCCCAGGCCTACATGCAGGGATGGCTGTGCAAGGAGATCCCCGGGCCCGACAACCAGTGGATCGGCAACAACATGCCGCGCTACTGCGACGCGGAGTACGAGAAGCTCGCGGCGGAGTTGGCCAAGACCGCGGGCATCGAGAAGCGCGCGGCCATCGCCAGGCGCCTGAACGACATGCTGATGGACTATGGCGCGCTGATCCCGCTGATCCACCGCGGCGAGGTGGGCGCGCACGCGCTGTCCCTGGGCGGGGTCCAGATCAACGCCTGGGACGCGTTGCAGTGGAACATCCAGGAGTGGCACCGGCGGAAGTAGAGTCCGCACGAGTGAGCGCCCATGTCACGTTACGTGGCCAGACGCCTGCTCTTCGCGGTCCCGACGCTCCTGGTCATCAGCTTCATCGTTTTCGCGCTGCTGGACCTCGCCCCCAGTGACCCCACGGCCCAGCTTCCGCTGACTATCCCGCCCGAGACCCGGCAGGCCATCCGGGAGAGTCTGGGTCTCGGGCAGCCGTTCCACATCCGCTACCTCAAGTGGCTCGACCAGTTCCTGGTGAACGAGCCCCTCAACCTGCTGGAGCGGATGTGGGGCATCGAGATCGGCGACTCCGCCGGCCGCCTGCGGGTGCGCTCCTGGGCGACCCGCGCGCCGGTGGTGGACCTGATCGCGTCGCGCCTGCCGCAGACCCTGACCGTTGTCGGCATCTCCTACATCGTCGCCATCCTCATCGCGGTGCCGGTGGGCGTCTTCTCCGCCTGCCGGCAGTATTCGGTCTTCGACCAGGCGGGCACCTTCATCACCATGGTGGGGTTCTCGGTGCCGACCTTCTTCACCGGAACGGTCCTCATCGTGGTTTTCAGCGTATGGCTCGACTGGTTCCCGTCCATCTATGACACCACCCATCGGGTGACGGACCTGGAGAGCCTTCTTGTCCAGGTGCGCCAGATGGCGATGCCGGTGATGGTGCTGGGGCTCTTCAACGCGGCGCAGCTCAGCCGCTTCACCCGCTCGTCGGTGCTGGAGAACCTGAACCAGGACTACGTGCGCACGGCCCGGGCCAAGGGGGTGGCCGAGCGCGGCGTCATTCTCGTCCACGTGCTGCGCAACAGCCTGATCCCGGTGGTGACGGTCATCGCCCTCGGGCTGCCCACGACCTTCGCCGGGGCCATCATCACCGAGCAGATCTTCCGCATCAACGGCGTCGGACAGTTGCTCATCGGCGCCATCGAAGGCGGCGACATCCCCACGGTCCAGACGGTGACCTTCATCTTCGCGGTGCTGATCGTGATGTTCAATCTCGTGGCGGACGTGCTCTACGGCGTGCTGGATCCGAGGATTCGCTATGATTGACGGCTCCACGGATCCCGCGCCCCATGGGCCGCGACACCGCCCTCCCGCCCAGGGCGTGTGGCAGCAGTTCCGGCGCCACAAGGGCGCGGTGGCCGGCGCCGCCGTGTTCACGCTGACGGCGCTGGGGGTGTTGCTCGGCGACGCGATCTACGGCGTCGATCCCCAGTATCTCGACTACCTGTCCCGCAACCAGGGCATCTCGCTGGCGCATCCCATGGGCACCGACAACCTCGGCCGCGACACGCTGGCGCGGGTGCTGGCGGGCGGGCAGATCTCCCTGGCCGTGGGGGTCGCCGCCATGGTGCTTTCTCTGACCCTCGGCACCTTCGTCGGCGTCATGGCCGGTTTCTTCCGCCGGCTCGACGGTCCGTTCATGCGCTTCACCGACCTCTTCCTGGCGCTGCCGGTGCTGCCGCTGCTGCTGGTGGGCATCATGCTGTTCCGGGATCCGCTGCGCGCCGCCCTGGGACCCGAGGCCGGCATCTTCATCCTGATCGTGGCGGTCATCGGCCTGACGAGCTGGATGCAGACGGCTCGGCTCGTGCGCGGCGAGGTGCTGGCCGTCAAGGAGCGGGAGTTCGTCATCGCCGCCCGCGGCGTGGGCGCGGCCCCGCGCTACATCATCCTGCGCCACGTCCTGCCCAACGCCCTGAGCCCCATCACCGTCGCCGCCACCCTGGGCATCGCCAACGCCATCATCACCGAGAGCGCCCTGAGCTTCCTGGGCCTGGGCTTCCCTTCCGACTTCCCCACCTGGGGCCGTTTGCTCTTCGACGGCGTCCCGTTCCTGGAGATCGCCCCCGCGCGGGTCCTCTGGCCGGGGCTGGCCATTTCCCTTACTGTATTGAGCGTGAACTACATGGGCGACGGGCTGAGAGACGCGCTGGACCCGCGCGTCCGGCGGCACTGAGCGAGGAGTCTGTCAGTAGCCGGACACAGCGTCGTAGGTCGGATTAGCGAAGCGTAATCCGACACAGGACCGTGCAGAGTCGGGTTACGCCTTCGGCTAACGCGACCTACTGGCTGCGGTTCGAATACTCGGACAGACTCCCAGGGACGGCTCCGATTTTCCGGCGGTCAATCGCATCGCCGCTTCGCCGGACCTGTTCGAGGCGGATCGGCCGGATGTGGCATGGTTGACCGGACGGCTCGGTCGGCGTTATGGGCACGGATCAGAGTCGGACCTGAACGGGGGGCGTGACGGCATGGGCTACGAATTTGATCTCGGCGGCTATTCCCGGCCGACAGGCACGGACAGCAGCGAAACGCAGCGGTGGTTCGACCGTGGGCTCCTGTGGCTCTACGGCTTCAACCGCGAGGAGGCGGTCAGTTGCTTCCGCGAGGCGCAGCGCGCCGACCCGAATTGCGCCATGGCTTGGTGGGGCGAGGCCTTTGCCGCCGGGCCGTTCATCAACCTCCCCTGGGATTGGCAGAGCGAGGAGGAGCGCCGGACCTCGCTGGCGACGTGCGTCGCCGCCGCCGATTCGGCAATGGCGCGGCGTGAGCGCGCCACCGCGGTGGAGCGCGCCCTCATCGAGGCGCTCCCGGTACGGTACCAGCGCCGCACGGTGGTTCCGCTGGAGGAGTTCGCGGCGTGGGACGATGCGTTCGCCGCCGCCATGCGCGGTGTGTACCGCCGGTTCCCGGACGATTCGGACGTGGCCGTCCTGTTCGCCGAGGCGTTGATCACCCGCACGCCCTGGCAGCTCTGGGATCTCGATACGGGCAAGCCGGCGGAGGGCGCTGACAGCGTCGAGGCGCAGGAAGTGCTGGAAGCGGCCATGCGGCAACGGCGCGACCGCGGGCAGCCGCCCCATCCGGGCATGCTGCACATTTACATCCACGTGATGGAGATGTCGCGGACGCCGGAATACGCCCTCGCCGCGGCCGACCAACTGCGCGGCCTGTCTCCCGACAACGGCCACCTCGACCACATGCCCACGCACATCTACTTCCAATGCGGCCGCCACGCCGACGCCCTGGAGGTAAGCCGGGAAGCGGCCACCGCCGACGGGAAGTACGCGCGGCACGCGGGCCCGTTCAACTTCTACACCACCGCCCGCTGCCATCACCTCCATGCCATGATGAACGCCGGGATGCTGCTGGGGGACTACCGCGGCGCGGACGAGGCGGCGCGGAAGATCGATGAGGCCGTGACGCCGGAGCTGCTCCGCCAGGACCGCCCGACCCTGGTGCAGACCCTGGACTACTTCCGCTCCGGAACCATCCACGTGCCGGTACGGTTCGGGCGCTGGCACGAGATCGTCGACGTCCCCATGCCCCCTCACCCCGAGCTCTACGTGACCACGACCCTCATGGTCCACTACGCCAAGGGGGTCGCCCACGCCGCCCTCGGCGACTTCGAGGCGGCAGACAGGGAACGCTCACGCTTCGACGCCGGTTGCGCCGCCCTGCCCGAGGACCGCATCTACGCCAACGACACCGCGCGCAACGTCATGGCCGTGGCCCGGGAGATGCTCTACGGAGAGATCGCCTACCACCAGGGCCACCACGAGGCCGGCTTCGCCCACCTGCGAGAGGCCGTCCGTCTCAACGACCACCTGCGCTACAGCGAGCCCTGGCCCTGGATGCATCCGCCCCGCCACGCCCTGGGCGCGCTATTGTTGGAGCAGGGACAACTGGAGGAGGCCGAGCAGGTCTACCGCGCCGACCTTGGCCTCGACGATGGCGTCAGGCGCTGCCTCCAGAACCGCGAGAATGTCTGGAGCCTGCACGGTTACCACGAATGCCTGCAACGCATGGGCCGCGACCGGGAGGCGGCATCGCTCGCGCCGTCGCTGGCCGCGGCCCTCGCCCGGAGCGACGTGGAGATCGCCTCGTCGTGCCATTGCCGGATGCGGGTGATCGCGCTTCGCGATCCTTGATGCAGGTCACAGGTTCAATCGAGCGTCTGCATGGGGGAGACAGTGAGCAGAGGTCAGGGGATCGGCCTGCGCTTATGCGATTAGCCTGGTCTGCGGTCCAATAAGTGGAGGTGGACACGATTTTGGCGGTTCACTTGTGGTGCACGTCATGCTCGTCGTCCGAATCTCCATCATATGCAGTTTGCCCTTGCCAGTCCTGAGCAAGAAGTGTCCAGTTTGCCTTACGTGAAACGGGCTTGCCTTCCTCATCGCTGCCTGTCCAAACGCCCCAGAAGTCTGGGTCATCGGACCGAGGTTGGTGTGATTTGGGCAGGTCGTTCATCTTCACAAGGACCGGGAGTTCCGAAGCCCAGCCGAGCAAAATCGCGCTCTGAGACGGGAGCGAAGGCAGCTCGCGCAGGAGTCCTCGAAGACTGTCCGGGAGTAGTGAGTGCACCAACTCTTGGTCACGGTCGTTGCTGATGCGGTGTAGCAGAAATGTATTACATTGAGACAGAACGGCGGCAGAGAGTTCAGATGGCCGTTGAGATGACAAGACTAACCCTAGTCCGAATTTACGCCCTTCGCGGGCGATGCGTTCGAAGACTTGGCAGCACACGGCCGCGGCGTCCTGATCTTCTACGTCGTTCCGGTAGCGTTTGATGAACGTGTGAGCCTCCTCCATCACGAGGACAGTGGGGAGCGCGACACCGTTCAGTTTCACGTAGCGCTGCAACGCCTCAAAGACCATGCGAGCGATGACGGCCGTAACGATGTGAACGACTTCCGTCGGGACAAGTGATAGATCGATCACAGAGACACAGCCGTCCCGTGCGTCGTCGGTTCCGATGTAGTCCCGCAGCCAACCATCCAGTGTTGTCTCGGTATCTTCCATGATCGGCATCATTCGGCCGTCCGTAAGTAATCCGCGGATTCTGACCAGCAGCGTTTCGATGTGTTCGGATACGTTAAGTATCTCTCCCGCCGCTTCGACACTGCGAAGTAACGACTTGCCCGTGAAGGGGCGAGGTGCATCCACATCCGAGGGCAGCACGTCTGATTCCGTGCCTCCGAAGGCGGAATGTGTCTCGCTCGCCGCGGCGAGTAGCCTCTGAACCTCCTGCTTAGTGAAGTCATGATGAACGTACTGTTGACGGCGAGGTGCACAGAGCGCCTCCAGCGTGTCCACCAGCACTCGCAGTCTATTCTCTTGGTCACCGGTGAAGGAGCCCAGGTCGGATTCCAGTCCTCCTTTCCATTTCTCCAGCTTCTCGAAGAATGACTTAGGTTTTGGAAAATTGCCCCACGGGCTACCAGCGTTTTCCTCAATGCGTATAGTCGTCACAAGCGTACGGAGGAAGCGTCGCATGTCATGGCTCGTGTCCTGTGCTGGTACATCGTGACCATCCCGAACCGAGCGAAGAGCGTACATAAGGGTGGGGCGCTGTGTTCTAACGGTTGCCTGCGTTAGTGAGCACCACTCCGCACTGTTCCAGAACCACAACGGTACTCTCAATGGGATCTCGCCGTCGCTTGGTTTCACTTTGAAGATACGTGCCGTAACCGAAGCGTCATCGCCGAACGCCCTTGAATATTCGCCGTTCGGGTCCAAGATGATGAACCGCGCATTAGGGAGGCCCGCAGAGCGGGCTTGTCTCGCCTGCTCAAGGCTCCAACGGATCAATCCTGCAACGGAACACGACTTTCCGCTCCCAGTGTTCCCAAGAACAGCGAGATGGCGCCCAAACAAGCGATTCGGGTCGACACGCACCGCGGCATCGCTAGCGAGCGGGCTCGTCCCGATCTTAACGTGGCGCCGTTGGCCCGACTCGACGATGGACCGAAGCTGGTTCTCAGTAGGCAACGCGACAGCCGCCCCTACCGATGGTAGCGCATCCGCACCTCGCTGGAAGACGAATTGCCCATCCACCGCCTGTCTTCGGAGCGTGCCGAGCGGGTTTAAACTCACCTTACGGAGCGGATAGGGCAAATCCACGAGCCCGAAGTCCTGCATCCCACGTCGTTTCGGGAAGGCCGATCGCTCGATTGTCAACCACTCTACCTGACCGACAAGAAACGCCTCATCGACGGAGATCAAGAGGTAACCGTTAACTCTGGGGAATGGCCGAGGCCCGCCCGCGTTCAAGGCAATCGATTCGGGTGCCTCGATATCTAAAGCGACCTTAATCTCGTCTGGAGACACGAAATCCACCGTGCCAACGTGAAGATTCCCTGTCTGCTCAAAGGGGGACTGGCTCATGACCTAGAAACTCCGCTCGTCCGTTGAAGGGGCTGGGCTTGCATTCCCGTCGTTAACCTCCGTACCCCAACGTGCCTTTAGGAGTTCTGCCATACGGAGGGTCGTACGGTCGATTGCAGGTTTCGGCAGGTAGTTGTCGACGAGTGTAGGGAGGTCGCCAAGATGCCCACCGATCAAGAGTGTGATCTGGGAGTGTCGGGCCAGCCGGTTGTACATGCCCATGATGCGGTCGAGAGGATCGTCATAGGAGATGACCACCAAATGCGCTGAAGGGATCGTGAGCATGTCTTCGATCACTCGATTGATGTGCTCATCGCCGAAGCTGTAGCCGTAACAGAATAATGTGCTGTTCGGTCTGCAAATGGAGGCGGCGAAATCTCTAAACAACTCAACATAAGGGTAAGCGGCTGTCTCGCGGTCCTTGGCGGCATTGGGATAGATCATAAGGCGCGTTGCATTGACGCCCTTCGCGCCGGCAGCGGCAAGGAAGGGTGCCGTGTCCGTAGCGCCAAACGGCAAGCCGATTCGGCGGATTGCACCGTCATAATCTAGCCAATCAACCGAGCCGTGCAGCTTGGTGAACCGCGCCACTCCTTCGAGATAGCGCGGTTCACCGCGGATACCAGGTGGGTTGTAGTGCAGATCCACGTCTAGCCGGGATGCACGAAAAACGGGCGCTAGAGTTCCCACGAAACGGTCGATAAAGCGGAGTCCGGCCGCATCCGCGCCTGCTTCGATGTATCGGTCGTAGTTCGTCGTAAAGAGTTGCAACCGTTCGCGGGTGCCAGAACGACTGCCGAAGCTCATAAGGAAGCTGACGAGGTAGTTAAAGGCTTCCTTGCGCTGTTCAGCAGGCGCCGAGATAAGGCTCCGTTCACCTGCAAGGATCGATTCCGCGAATAAGCCGAGTGCGGTGGTCAAGTCGGCTCGCAGGCTAGACGCTCGTTTGCTTGCGGCGGTATCGTCCGGATTGGCCGCTGCAATGATCTCCAGGCCACGAAGCAACTCACTCGCGGCGCGGACTTGGTCTTCAAAGTTGCCCTTTCCGCGACCGATTGCTTGCGCTATTCGCTCTACTTCCGTTTCAATCTCACGAGTCATCTCCCCAAATGGGAGTGGATCCATGCCGGGTAGTGGCTTCTTCGTCGATAGTCTGTGGACAGCGTGAATCAACCCTGAACCGACCAGCAAAGACAGGTGCTCGGATTGGAGCAGCGCGGTTAGCCACGGCTCGATTCGATGTCGTAGCTCCTTCGGCCCAAATGACTTATCGGCCTGTGCCCAGGTACAAGTTGAAGACTCGGAAAGTTTGAAGGAAGGCTCTGTACCTGACGGGTCCAGTGCGAAGTATACGGGGCGTATGTCGTCCCTGCATCTAATAATCTCCTCGTTCGTCCGTTGGTCCACCGCATCTACTTGATCGGTCACTGTTTTCCCCCATCCCATCTAACCGCGTTGGTCATCTACTCGCCAAGGTGTTCGAGTATCTGTCGGAGCGATGTCACGCTACACATGCCTGTCACCAATCCATTCAGAATGTAGGCACACGACGGGTCGACAACTTCTTGTCTTGGGCATACAGCCCGGTTTTTCCCTCCACCGTATGCCAGAATCGTTGGCCGTCGAAGGCTAGACACGCAGGGCGGAAAGGGACGTGGATGCGCTCGGCAACCTGCTCACGCACTGGGTCGTAGCGAAGAAATGCGTAAACTGCCTTGCGCTCATCACTCCAATCGCCGAGAGGTCCAGGGTCGCATTCAACGCACCAGAGTTCGTCGCGATACGAAGTGGGGCTGAAGATTTGGTGTTCCATACGGATGGTCCACAGGTTCCGGCCTCTCTCCGGGTCCACGCAAAAGAGCTTGCGGTTACGCCGGTGACTCAACCACAGCTTGCCGTTGACCACCGTCACACCGGACGCCACGCCGTCCGGGCAGTCGAACTGTCGTTGCACCCTTTTCGTTTCAGGACACCAAAGCAGCACTTGCTGTCCCAGCAGTCCGCCGCCCGCGATGAGCCACACTCCTTCGTTTGAAGGACAAGCGTACCGAACATCAGGAAGCGAAAGGACTTCCTCACACGACGCGCTTACTGGATCGTACGTGACAACAAGGGACTCGTCAGAGGACGCTAGCCACAGGCGGTCCGCATGCCATTGCATACCAGTGATGGAAAGTGACCGGATGTCAATCAAGGGAGTGCCAACAAAGAATAAGGGAACGGTGGCGTTACTGCCGAACAGGCAGCCGAAGGGTTTTGGAGATTGTGCATCAGAAGAGTAGGTTTTGTGGATCGGTGCTTGCTGCGGTACCTTCGGTCATGAAGAAGGGCGTTCGTGATGTGTCGCCATTGATCAACGCTCGAATCTCGTTCATATCAGCAACAAAGGTCCCCGTATTCACGCGGCAATAGCGCCAGCAACTGAAAGCGGGTGCGCTACGCCTTGTCTCGACGGCGTGTTCCGCTTCGTCTGCGTACCGGGCTGCCGCTGCATTGTCACCCGTGGCCCAATAGGCTATCGCCATGCACTGGAGGTAGTTCGGCTCGGCTTCCCGTCTCTTGATCGACGAATGCAGTTGTAAAACGCGCTCGAATGGTTGCGTCTCGATCGTTCCGGTGTCGCCCCAAACTGCCATGCCGTAGTTGAATGCGTCTTCAATTCCCATGTCACCGATACTCCGTCCTTCTGGGCGGAGTAGTTGTACAGTGTCGGAACACCTTCCGACCGCCATATACGCCAGCGCTAGTTCTGCCTCCGCCGACTGTCGATTCGTTGCCGAGAAATCATCAAGGCGGACGATATGCTGCAAGATGGGTATCGCGAGAAGGGCTTCATCCGGGGAATGATTGAGCATGCCCGCGAGCCACATCTGCTCATCCGCGTCCATTGACACTACTGCGACCGATTCGGCGATTTGTTGCGGCACCGGCGAGCGTATCCGTGAAATCGCCGCTCTGGCCATTGGGGGAGACACTTCGCGAGACTCCAGAACCCGTAGTGCGTCTTCCTCCGCGCCTGCGGGGTCACCATTCCGTGCGCGAATTCGAGAACGTGCGAGGTACCCGTCAGGCCCGTCATATCCTGCGTCAATCGCTTGGTATGTGAGAGAAGCCGCCCACTCGGCTTGTCCATCGTCTGCCCTAAGTTCTCCAAGGCGGAACAGAACCTCCCCGTCTTTCGAATGGGCACGTTCAATCTCCAAGAGCATGCTGTCCCTGGCCTGTATCGTTTCGTCCTCCATCCCGCGCCAGTCCCTGCCCATCCGCCTGATGTAGTCTAACGCGCCATCGCGGTCAGCCCAATTTCGCTCGGATATCGCTCGGGCCAAATCTCTGTATTCCTCTGCAAGGCGGCTTCTGGGACGATCCTTGGCAAAAACCACTTGATTCAACAGAGAAAGACTGTCGTACCTATGCACGATCATTGGCTCACGTCGGAAGCCGAGTTGTTCCTGAAAAGCCTTGATCTTGTGGTCGAGAATCCTGTCCTCGTCGTCTAGGTCCGGGACGTTGGACATAACGAAGTGGAGTTCGATGGTCTTTTTGCGCGGTTCGACGGTTTCGGCTCGAATATCGCTGACGACTCGTGTCAGGCCGCGTAGGTTCTGTTCGTTAGGGAAGAACAGAATCACGACTGCGTCGGGAAGCTGGCGTGAGCAGATCCCGCCTGTGTCGGTGTGCCCGGTGCGTGAATCGATGAGGACATAGTCGGGCTTGACAACTCGGTTCCATTGTTCCTTCAGGTCTTCGAACAACAGATAGCCGTCGCGCTCGTCGTAAAGCACTCCCCAATCGATCTGGTTGAAATTGCTAGAGTAGGTATCCGGCCTGCCCGACGGCATGATCCAGAGTCCACCGCCCTGTTCACCGATGTGGGAGGTTTCACTGATAAATTGGGAAGCTTCCGGCGCCCGTCCCGAAACCAGATACTGGCTGACGAAGTCGATGATCCCGGGGACTTGTTCACGTGGCTGCATGACGTCGAAGGTATCAAGCCCGGGTGCTTCAAGGTCGAAATCGACCGCGAGCACGCGACGGCCCCTTTTGGCGAGTTCGACGGCGACATTGACTAGAGCCATCGTGCGTCCGACACCTCCCTTGAACGAATAGAATGTTGCAACGTACATGGAGTCACGCAACTAGCCGCAGTCGAAAATTCTCCTGGTCCCTGCGTATGTCGTCGGTAATTTCCAGTGACCGAAACTGCCTTTCGCCAGCGCTCGACACCGCTCTCGGCGTCGGACCCTTCTGCACCATTTCCTGTAGATGCTGCATTATCCCAGCCGATGCCAATAGACGAAGGTACCTGTCGTAGGCGTGCGTTTGAATGTTGATCCCGTTCTCCCAGCGATTCAACGAAGCCTCGCCGATCCCGGTGATTTCAGCAAACTCCGCGCGCGTCATCCCGTAGTGTTCCCTAACGCGACGAATCTCGTCGGGTGGCAGTACACCGAAGTGGTCGCAGAGTGCTTCGTGTTTCAGATCTTCGCCCACTTCATCGAGATACTCGGTGTCGCAGGAACCACAGCGACGCACGGGTAGGTCCACCGTCAGCTCGACAGCGGTTTCCCCCGATCCGTAGCTGAATGTGTGACGATGCATAATAGTCGTAACTCGATCACCACCACATAGTGGGCAGCTCAGCTTCCCCTGTGCCGCCCGTAGTCCGGCGGTCGAGCGTTCAGGTTCCATCTCTAGTTTCCTCAATCCTTCTGTTCGGAGCAGTGAAAACTACGACGACCAAAAATCTTGCCGGAACCTAGTTCCAGCTTGATGTAGAGCTGGGGTTGTCCCGGCTCGATGTCGATCTTCATCACGTACCCTGTTGCCCCTGGCGGCTTCTCCAATTGGACTATCTCCAGAGGGTGCCCATCTTCGATCTTGGATGCGATCAACTCCCAAGCCGACTTGTCTGTGAAGTAGTCATCGAGTAATCCGTCAGGATTGCGCACCTGTTGTGGTCGCCAATCAGTTGGGCGGTCGTGGCGGAAATCAAAGCTACGGGCACCTGTCCTCCTGGCAAGAACCAACAAATGTTGTCGTGTCTCGTCGTCTACCTGCACTAGTGGCTCCAAGGCACCCGCAACCAGACATACATGGAAATCATATGATGTTTCTTGGGGGTTGTCAAGTCCAATATCCAATCAATTGATTTCCCTTAGTGTGTCTCTGCAAATGTTGTCCACTTATCGCCATGAGTTCAAGCAACAGATGGCGCTGTCTTGGGAGTCGCACGCAAGGTTTGACTCGTAGGGATGCCTGCGCTATCAACGCCGAGTATCTCGCGCCCGCGGCTCTGTCGCGGGGTCGAGTCCGGGACCGTGAAGCCCGATCCTACATCATCTACGCCATGTACCCCGCCGCCTTCGACTACACCATCGCCGAATCCGTGGACCACGCCATCGACCTCCTCCAACGCTCGGGGGAGGGCGCCAAGCTTTTGTCGGGCGGGCAGAGCCTCGTACCGCTGATGAAGCTGCGGCTGGTGCAGCCGACCCATGTCATCGACATCGGGCGCGTCGCCGGACTGTCGGACGTGGGCGTCGACGACGCGGCCGGTATGGTGCGTATCGGCGCCCTGGCCACCCACGCGCAGATGGGCGCCTCCTCGGTCGTTCGCGAGAAGCTGCCGCTGATGACCGAAGCCGCGGGCGTCATCGGCGACGCGCAGGTGAGGGGCTGGGGGACCCTGGGCGGGGCGCTGGCGGAGGCGGATCCGGCGGGGGACTGGGGTCCGGTGGTGCAGGCGCTGGAGGGGCGGGTGGAGTGCACCGGCCCGTCTGGCGCCCGGCTGGTGGACGCGGCGTCGTTCTTCGTGGACGCCTACACCACGGTATTGGCGGACGACGAGGTGATCACCCAGCTTGAGGTGCCGGTGCCGTCGACCGGCAGCGCCGGAGCCTATCTCAAGATGGAGCGCCGGGCCGGGGATTTCGCCGTGGCCAGCGTGGCGGTGCAGCTCGAGCTGGACGGCGCGGGGAGTTGCACGAAGGCCGGGGTGGCGCTGGGGGCGGCGGGCCTCACGCCCATCAAGGCGGTGGCGGCCGAGGAGGCCCTTTGCGGACAGCCGGTGGCTTCGGAGGTGGTGGATGCCGCGTCGGAGAGGGTCGTGGAGGCGGCGAATCCGCTGGCGGACGTGCGCGGGTCGAGCGACTACAAGCGGGCGGTGTGCGGGGCATTGTTCAGGAAGGCCGTGGACATCGCGCTCAGGCGCCTACAGGGCGAGAACGTGAAGGGCGGGCATGTCCGTTAGAGTGAAAAGCCGTATCGTCGCCGGCCACGGAACCGGGACTGGCCGCGCGGGGTATCCCCATGTCCGATAAGGTGAAGGTCCGCATCACCATCAACGGCGCGGCGCACGAGGGCGAGGCGCCGCCGCGCATGCTGCTGGTGGACTACATCCGCGACGTGGTGGGCCTCAAGGGAACCCGCTACGGCTGCGACACCAGCAACTGCGGCTCGTGCACGATCGTCATGGACGGCAGGAGCGCCAAGTCTTGCACCTTCCTGGCGGTGCAGGCGGACGGCCGCGAAGTGACCACCATCGAGGGCCTCGCCGACGGCAGCGAGTTGAATCCGCTGCAGGCGGCCTTCCAGGAGACGCACGCGCTCCAGTGCGGCTTCTGCACCTCGGGCATGGTCATGTCCGCCCACGCGCTGCTGGCGCGCAATCCCGCTCCCTCGGCGGAGGAGATACGCGAGGGGATCATCGGCAACCTGTGCCGCTGCACCGGCTACGTTCCCGTCATCGAGGCGGTGCAGGTGGCGGCCCGGCGCATGAAACCCGAGGGAGGAACCCCATGAGCGCCGCTCCGCGCCCGCCGCTGGTGGGCACCCCGGTCCCGCGCAAGGAGGACCCGGACATCCTCCGGGGTCAGGCGCGCTACACTTTCGACCTGGAGCTGCCGGACATGCTTCACGTGGCCGTGTACCGGAGCCCCGCCGCCCACGCGCGCATCCGCAAGGTGGACCTCTCCAAGGCGCTGGCGCTGCCCGGCGTGGTGTCCGGGTTGACCGGCGAGCAGGTGCGGCAACTCGGCTACGTGAACCCGCTGTCGCCGTTCCCGTTCCAGAGCCGGGACCCGTTCAAGCGCGGCAACCCCACCATCAAGTTCTTCGACCACTACTGCCTGGCATGGGACAAGGTGCGTTTCGTGGGCGAGCCCGTGGCGGCGGTGGTGGCCACGGACCGCTACGTCGCCGAGGACGCGCTGGACCTGATCGAGGTGGATCTCGACCCGCTGCCCCCGGTGGTGGACTCCGCGGCCGCCCTGGAGCCCGGCTCCGACCGCCTGTACGAGGACTGGGACGACAACGTCATGCTGACGTTCCGGGTGTCCGGCGGCGACGTCGAGGCCGCCTTCCGCGACGCGGAGGTCGTGGTCAAGGAAACCATCCAGAGCGGCCGCTTCACCGGCACCCCCATCGAGACCCGCGCGGTGGTGGCCGACTACGACGTCAGCGTCAAGACCCTGAGCCTGTGGAGCACGACCCAGATCGGCCACGCCATCGGCACGCTGGTGGAGAACACCATCGGGCTGCCGGACCTCAAGGTGCACGTGATGTTCCGGCGCATCGGCGGCGGCTACGGGCAGAAGTGGGCCTTCTACCCGGAAGAGATCCTGGTGCCGCTGCTGTCCATCCTGGTGGGGCGCCCCATGAAGTGGGTGGAAACCCGGCGCGAGCACATGACCGGCACCATCCACGCGCGCGAGCAGACCCACCACATCGAGGCGGCGGTGCGCCGGGACGGCACCATCCTGGGGGTCAAGGACCGCATCGTGGCCAACATCGGCGCCGCCTATCCCACCGGCGGCCTGGCCTCCATCGTCACCACCGGCATGTTCGTGCCCGGCGCCTACCGGATCGCCAACTACGAGGGGCAGGTCCAGGGTGTGGTCACCAACAAGACCCCCTACGGCGCGCATCGGGGCTTCGGCAAATCGGAAGCGTGCTTCGTCATCGAGCGCATGGTGGACCGCATCGCCGCGAACCTCGACCTCGACCCGGTTGAGGTGCGCCGGCGCAACTTCATCCCGCCGGACGCCTTCCCGTACCGCTCCGTCACCGGCCCGCGCTACGACAGCGGCCGGTACGGGGAGGCGCTCGACAAGGCGCTGGAGCTCCTGGACGTGGATCACTGGCGCAAGGCCCAGAAGGAGGCGGCGGCCGAGGGCCGCTACCTGGGCATCGGCACCTGCCTGGTCATCGAGCCGTCGAGCTCCACGCGCATGGGTTCCTACAACGCCGGCTACTACAGCGTGCGCATGCGCATGGACCCCAACGGCAAGGTCTACGTTTTCCCGGGCGGCAGCGACGAGGGCCAGGGCCACGCCACCTCCATCTCGCAGCTCGTGGGCGACGAGTTGCAGGTGTCGTTCGACGACGTCATGGTGGTGGAAGGAGACAGCTTGGCGTGCCCCTACGGCTCCGGCTCCTACTCCAGCCGTTTCTCGGTGGTGGGCACCACCGCCGTGACCCTGGCGGCGCGGGCGCTACGCGACAAGATCACCCAGATCGCCTCGGTGATGCTGCGGCACCCGCCCGGCGGGCTCGTGTTCGCCGATGGCCAGGTGTCGGTGGAAGGACGGCCGGCCGAGGCGGTTTCCCTCTCGGAGATCGCGCGCGTCGCGTACTTCTACCCGTTCCAGTTGCCCGAGGGCATGGACCCGGGGCTGGAGACGCTGTACCACTTCCGCGATCCCAACATCGAATTCGAGGCCGACGAGCGCGGCCGCGTGGCCATGTTCAGCAGCTTCCCCTACGACGCCGAGGCGGCGGCGGTGGAGGTGGAGGCGGACACCGGGCTCCTGAGAATCCTGAAGTTCGTCTCGGTGCACGACTGCGGCAACATGCTCAACCCGCTCATCGTCAGGGGTCAGCACGTGGGCGCCCTGGCCCACGGTTTCGGCGGCGCCCTGTACGAGGAATTGCCCTATTCGGAGGAAGGCCAGCCGCTGGCGGCCAGCTTCAAGGACTATTTCCTGCCCACGGCCATGGAGATGCCGGAGATGGTGCTGGAGCATATCGAGACCCCCAACCCGTTCACTCCGGGCGGCTTCAAGGGAGCGGGCGAGACCGGCACGGTGGGGCCGCCGGCGGTGCTGGCCAACGCCGTGGAGGACGCGCTCAAGCCCCTGGGCATCGCCGTCCGCCGGCTGCCGCTCACGCCCCAGTACCTGTGGTCGCTCATCCAGGAGGCCCTTTCCTCTCCCCCCTCTCCCTCCGGGAGAGGGTCGGGGTGAGGGTAGCCGGAAGGAGTAGAGTGCCGGGCGGCCCTCACCCGGCCTTCGGCCACCCTCTCCCAAAGGGAGAGGGGTTGGATTTGGGACGGAACGAGGCCCGGGGGGAGGGGGGTTGGATTTGAGGAAAAAAGGCCAAAGGGAGATGTCATGTCCGACAAGGTCCTGCTCGAAAAGACCGGCGACATCGCCGCCCTGACCCTGAACCGCCCCGACAAGGGCAACGCGGTGGACATCGAGTTGATGATGGCGCTGATCGAGAGCCTGTCGGAGGCGTCGGCCGACAGCGCCCTCCGGCTGCTGGTCATCGAGGGCAGGGGCGAGCATTTCTGCTCCGGGCGCGAGCCGGACGTTCCCAGGCCCGAGAACGCCGCCCAGTTCGCGGAAGCCCTCGGCCGCATCGTCCGCGTCAACAAGCTGCTGCAGTCGTTTCCGGGAATCAGCATGGCCGTGGTCCGGGGCAAGGCCTTCGGCTTCGGCTGCGGACTGGCGGTCCAGAGCGACGTGACGCTCGCCGCCGAGGACGCCAGGTTCGCGTTCCCGGAGATCAACGCCGGGTTCCCGCCCACCATCGTCATGTCCTACCTGAGCCGCTGGATCCACCGGAAGAAGGCCCTGGAGCTGGTCATGACCGGAGGCGAGATCAGCGCGCCGGAAGCGGAGCGGCAGGGTCTCGTGAACCGGGTGGTGCCGGCGGATCAACTGGAAGACGAAAAGCAGCGCTGGATGGAAACGCTGGCGGGCCGTGACCTCAAGGGGCTGCAGGCGACCAAGGCGTTTTTCAGGGACACGGCCGAGTGGTCCACCGAGGCGGCGGCTCAGTACGGGGTGACCCGGTTGGCGAACTTCTTCGCGAGCCGGGACAAGGCTTGACTGGCGGAGGTTTCTGCCCGGTCATCCAACCCCTCTTCCTCCGGGAGAGGGTGGCCTCCTTCCGTCCCAAACTAACCCCTCTCCCTCTGGGAGAGGGTGGCCGAAGGCCGGGTGAGGGCCTACCGCTTCAGGTCGATCTTGCGCCCGAAGCTGACCTCGCCCTTGTCTATCCTGAGAGAGAATCCGCAGTCAGGGTTGGTGCAGACCCAGGCCTTGTACATCACGGAAGCACCGTCCTGACCGTAGTCGGAAAGCGGGATCAACGTGCCATTGTCGCATTTCTGACATTTCGGCAACTCCATCTCCACACCTCCTTTGCAGCGAGCGCCGTCCGGCGAGGCGCTCCGCGACCGCCCACGCCGGCCGTTTCCCGCCGCGACCCGGCAGGTTGAAAGTTGCGTCGACCTTATAGAAAAACCCCGTCGAAAGCAAGAAGCCGAATCGTCGCCGCGGACCCGTCGCGGCTCCTGTTTGCGAGTCATTTAGGTGCACGGGAGGGTCCGGAAACACCCCTGCGATTTGACAGCTTCAAGGCGCTGGGGATATGATGATTGCGGACTTCCGGTGGGACGGGACCGGTTGCGTCGGAAGTCCCCTCGCTGCGCGATATCGTACACATCTCATGTCCGTGGTGGCTATCATACCGGCCCGTTATGGATCGACGCGGTTCCCCGGGAAGCCGTTGGCCAGGATCGGTAAGAAGCCCATGATCCAGCACGTCTACGAGAGCACCGCGACGACGGATCTGGTGCGCCGGACGGTGGTGGCCACGGACGATGCGCGCATCCTGGATGCCGTACGGGCCTTCGGCGGGGAAGCGGTGATGACCTCGAAGGACCACCTGAGCGGCACGGACCGCCTGGCCGAGGTCGCCGGGGGGCTCGAGGCCGAGTGGATCGTGAACGTTCAGGGAGACCTTCCGTTCATCCAGGCGGAGACCATCCGCAGGAGCGTCGACTGCCTGGTGCGGGACCCCGCCGTTCCCATGGCCACGGCGTGCACGCCCATTACATCGGAGGGGGAGTTCCTCAACCGCAACGTGGTCAAGGTAGTGACCGACCGGGAGGGGTTCGCCTGCTATTTCTCCCGCGCCCCCATCCCCTTTCACCGCGAGCCGGCGGCGGTTCCGGCACAGTGGGGCCATCGTCACCTGGGCATCTACGTCTACCGGCGGGATTTCCTGTTGCGCATCGCCGCCATGCCCGCCGTGGCGCTGGAGCTTGCCGAGGGACTGGAGCAGTTGCGGGCGCTCTACTACGGTTACCGGATCCGGGTCGCGGACGTGATGGAGACGGGCGTGGAGGTGGACACGCCGGATGACCTGGAGCGGGCGGAGGCGTACTGGAGCCAGTGTCGTGTCCCGTAAATTCCTGCCATAAGTTGCGCAGGAATTTTGGTCGTCGGCAAGGCGCGATGACGATTGGGGGCGACCGTCGGTCGCCCCAGGGCAGGCACCACGCGAGGAAGAGCAACGCAGCCGACGGCAAAAAGGACCAGCAAATTATGGCAGGAATTTACGGGACACGACACTGGCTACACGCCGAGGAGTGCCATGCCTAACCTGCGACAGAAGTTCATTTTCGTCACCGGCGGGGTCATGTCGTCCCTCGGCAAGGGGCTCGCGGCGGCCTCCATCGGCGCCCTGCTGGAGTGCCGCGGCCTCAGGGTGACCCTGCTGAAGATGGACCCCTACATCAACGTCGACCCGGGCACCATGAACCCGTATCAGCACGGCGAGGTGTTCGTCACCGACGACGGCGCGGAGACGGACCTGGATCTGGGCCACTACGAGCGCTACGTTTCTTCCACCACCGGGCGCGCCAACAACTTCACCACCGGCCAGGTGTACGACACCGTCATCACCAAGGAGCGCCGCGGCGATTACCTGGGCGGCACCGTCCAGGTGATCCCCCACATCACCGACGAGATCAAGCACCGGATCACGGCCGCGGCCGAGGACTACGACATCGCCATCTGCGAGGTGGGCGGCACTGTCGGCGACATCGAGGGACTTCCGTTCCTGGAAGCCATACGGCAGTTCGGGCGGGATTACGGCAGGGACAACGTCATCTACGTTCACCTGACCTACGTGCCGTACATCGCCCCGGGCGGCGAGCTCAAGACCAAGCCCACCCAGCACAGCGTCAAGGAGCTCACCGGCCTGGGGATCCAGCCCGATTTCCTGCTGTGCCGGACCGACCGTCTGCTGAACCGGTCCCTCAAGTCGAAGATCGCCAGCTTCTGCAACGTCGACGAGAACTCGGTGATCACGGCCAAGGACGTGGAGTGGATCTACGAGGTCCCCCTGGTGTTCCACCAGGAAGGACTGGACGACCGGATCGTGGAGCGGCTGCAGATGTGGACCGGCGCCCCCAACCTCCGCAAGTGGCAGAAGACGGTGCACATCCTCAAGAACGCCCGGGAATCGGTGCGGATCGCGGTGGTGGGGAAGTACATGGAGCTCAAGGAGTCGTACAAGAGCCTGCTGGAGGCCCTGGTCCACGGCGGCATCGCCAACGGCGTGCAGGTCGAGCTCGACTGCATCGAGGCGGAGAAGATGGAGAAGCACGACGTCGAGGAGCGGCTGGGCGGCGTCCAGGGCATCCTGATACCCGGGGGGTTCGGAGACCGCGGCACCGAGGGGAAGGTGCGCGCGGTGCGCTACGCGCGCGAGAACAAGGTGCCGTTCTTCGGCATCTGCCTGGGGATGCAGATCGCGGTGGCCGAGTTCGCCCGCAACGTCTGCTCCCTGAAGGGCGCCAACTCGGTGGAGTTCGACCCGAAGACCCAGCACCCGGTGATCCACCTGATGGACGAGCAGAAGGGCCTGGACCGGATGGGCGGGACCATGCGCCTGGGCGCCTATCCGTGCGTCCTGGCCGCCGATTCGGTGTCGGCCAGGATGTACCGCAAGAAGCGCATCTCGGAGCGGCACCGGCACCGGTACGAGTTCAACAACCGGTACCGCGAGATGATGCAGGACAAGGGATTGAGAATCAGCGGCCTGTCCCCCGACGGCAACCTCGTGGAGATCATCGAACTGAAGGACCACCCGTGGTTCGTCGGCTGCCAGTTTCACCCGGAGTTCAAGTCCCGTCCGACGGACTGTCACCCGTTGTTCCGGGGGTTCATCCGCGCCGCCTTGCAGCGGAATTCGTCGGTCAAGGACGTCCCGCGCATGCGCATCGTGGCGGACTCGACGAGACCATGACGGCCAGCGAGGTCCCTATCGGCGGGATCCGGGTCGGGGGAGGCCGGCCGCTCGCCCTGATCGCCGGCTCCTGCGTCATCGAGAGCCGGGAGTCCGCGTTGCGGCACGCGGCGTACCTTGACGAGCTGACACGGCGCCTGGATATCCCGTTCGTCTACAAGTCGTCCTACGACAAGGCCAACCGCACCTCTGTGGAGTCGTTTCGCGGTCCGGGGCTCGACGAAGGATTGCGCATTCTCGAGGAGGTCAAGCGGGAGATCGGGGTCCCGGTACTCACCGACGTGCACGAACCGGACCAGATCGCGCCGGCCTGCGAAGTCGTGGACGTGGCGCAGATCCCGGCGTTTCTTTGCCGTCAGACCGACTTCGTGACCGCGGTCGCCCGGGCCGCCAAGGTGGTGAACGTGAAGAAGGGCCAGTTCCTGGCGCCCTGGGACGTCCGGAACGTGGCCGCCAAGGTGGTGGCGGCGGGCAACACCAACGTGCTGCTCACCGAGCGCGGGGTCTCCTTCGGCTACAACAACCTGGTGTCGGACATGCGCTCGCTGGTGATCATGCGGGAGACCGGGTTCCCGGTGGTCTTCGACGCCACCCACAGCCTGCAGCTTCCCGGCGGCCTCGGCGAGGCCTCGGGCGGCGACCGGCAGTTCATCGCGCCGCTGGCGCGGGCGGGCGCCGCCGTGGGGGTGGACGGCCTGTTCATGGAGGTGCACGAGGACCCGGACCGGGCCCTGAGCGACGGCCCCACCTCCTTTCCGCTCGACGCCCTCGACGGTCTGCTGCGGACGGTCAAGGATATCGACGACCGGGTCAAGGGACGCGAGGGCGGGTGACATGGGCGGCGGCACGGACGCCATACGCAAGGCTCGCGAGGTGCTGGACATCGAGATAGCCGGCCTCGCCGCGGCCCGGGACCGGGTCGGGGACGCGTTCGTCCGCGCCGTGGACGTCCTGCACGACTGCACCGGCAAGGTCATCGTCACGGGGGTGGGAAAGTCGGGCCTCGTCTGCCACAAGATCGCCGCCACCCTCGCCAGCACCGGCACCCCATCGTTCTTCCTCCACGCCGCGGAGGCGAGCCACGGCGACCTCGGCATGATCATGCGCGACGACGTGGTGCTGGCGGTTTCCAACAGCGGCGAGTCCGAAGAGGTCCTGAAGATGCTGCCGCTCATCAAGCGCTGGGGCCTCAAGCTGATCGCCATGACCGGCAACCGGCGATCGTCCCTGGCGCTTTCGGCCGACGTGGTCGTCGACGTCGGCGTGCCGGAGGAAGCCTGTCCCCTGGGCCTGTCACCCACCGCGAGCAGCACCACCGCCCTGGCCATGGGCGACGCCATCGCCGTGGTGCTGCTGGAACGCCGGGGGTTCAAGACCGAGGACTTCCTGCTTCGCCATCCCGGGGGCGCGCTGGGCCGAAGGCTGCTGCTCCGCACCCGGGACCTGATGCATCGCGACAAGGAGATACCCCTGGTTTCCGAGGACACCCCGCTCAAGGACATCCTGCTGGAGATCACCTCCAAGCGGCTGGGCGTGACCGGAGTGGTCGACGGGGAATCGGCGCTCGTCGGCATCATTACCGACGGGGACCTGCGGCGCTGTCTTGCCCGCAGCGACGGCAAGGCGGACATCCTGGAGCGCAAGGCTTCCGACATCATGACGCGTGATCCCAAGACCATCGGTGCCGATTCGCTGGCCGCCGAAGCCGTGGCGCTGATGGAAAAGTTCTCGATCACCTCCCTCTTCATCAAGGCCGGGGACTCCGAGCGGCCCCAGGGGATCATCCACCTCCATGACCTGCTCAAGGCCGGCATCGTCTGATCCGCGGACCGGGGAGCTGCGCCGGAAGGCCGGAGCGGTGAAGCTGCTGCTGCTGGACGTCGACGGGGTGCTGACCGACGGCGGCATCGTCATCGACGAACGGGGCGAGGAGGTCACGCGCTTCGACGTCCAGGACGGCCACGGCATCAAGCTGCTCCAGGATGCCGGCATCCGCGTCGGGCTGCTGACCGGCCGGGCGTCCCGGGCTGTGGCGGTGCGCGCGGAGCGCCTGTCCATCGGGCTCGTCTACCAGAACGTGGCCGACAAGCTGCGCGGCTATGAACGGGTCAAGGCCGACACCGGGCTTGCCGACGGCGAGATCGCCTACGTCGGCGACGACATGCAGGACCTGCCGGTGCTGCGAAGGGTCGCCTTCGCCGTGACGGTGCCCAACGCGTGGGACGACCTGAAGGGGCGCGTGGACTACGTCACGACCCGCACGGGCGGCCACGGCGCGGTGCGCGAAGTGGCGGAGCTGCTGCTGCGGTTGACCGGCAAGTGGGACCCGCTGTTGAAGGATTACGATCGTTAGGCCCTCACCCGGCCTTCGGCCACCCTCTCCCAGAGGGAGAGGGGAAGAACCGTGGGCCTTCTGCCTCCAGGTGACGGAAAGATTGGCCCTCTCCCTCTGGGAGAGGGTCGGGGTGAGGGTCTACGGTTGGCTCTAGCAATTTCCGTGCCTTCACCTTTACACTCAAAAGCGGAATTGTTATCCCGGAAACAGTGGCCTGTTAGGTGCCACTAGTGGCCTGTCTCCATGCGGTCCAAACGGTTACTGCTCTTGCTCGTCATGGCCGCGGGGGCGATCTTCGTCGCTGTCGAGGTGGCGCGGCACATGCGGGAGCAAGCGCTCCAGGACCCCCGGGAGCTGTTGGAGTTCACCCCCGGGGTGCCCTTGCAGGTGAAGAATTTTCACCGCAGCATGATCCGGGACGGGCGCAAGGCGTGGGAGATCAAGGGGGCCGAGGCCACCTACTTCAAGGCCGAGGAGCGGGCCGCCGTCAGCCGTCCCCGACTGGTCTTCTACCGGAACAACGGCGGTACGCTGGAGGCCAGGGGCCGGGAAGGGAACGTTTTTCTGCCGAACGGGCAGTTGCAACGGGCGGTTCTTGACGGCGCGGTGGACGTGGTCTACCAGGAGGCAAGATTTCGGACCGACAAGCTCATCTACCTCCACGCCGATGACCGCATCGTCTGCCCGGGCAGGGTTTGGGCGGTGGTGGACGGGGTCGAGTTCGAGGGCGAGAACATGACCTACTCGCTCGCGGACGACACGATCGAGCTCCGGGGCGCCGTGAGGACAACCATTCATGCGAGGCTTCCCGGCCAATCAAGGATGACCAATGGCTTGTAACGTATCCATCGCAAGCATGATGTACAGGGCCTCTCTGCGCCGGCGAGGCGCGTCGATCCGTGGGGGTGGGTTGCGGATACGCCCGTCCGGTTGGAAGTTGTTGCTGGCGGCCGGCCTGCTCTTGCAGACGATCGGCTTTGCCGCATGGGCGGCGGACACTCAAAGCCGGGAGTCGGCCAGCCGCGGCCTTTTCGCGGACACGGAGACCCCCATCGAGATCACCGCGGATTCCATGGAGCTTCAGCGCAAGACCAACACGATCATCTACAAGGGCAACGTCCTCGTGGTCCGGGACGACGTCAGGATCACCAGCGACGTGCTGTCCGCGCGCTATGACGCCAAGGACGGAGGGTTGAGGAGCGTTGTCGCCGAGGGGACCGTGAAGGTGCGCGATGGAGGACGCGAGATGACCGGCGACAAGGCCGTTTTCGACGGCCCGGAGGAAACCATCACCGTGTCCGGCAACACCACCGTCCGGGATGGAAACAACAGCATTTCCGGCGATCGCGTCACCATCTACGTGAAAGAGGACCGCATCCTGGTGGAGAACAGCGGCGGGCGCGTCAGGGCGGTGGTCTTCCCGGGCCAATTGAGCCGTTGAACCATGGTCCAGGGGCCCGGCGCGAAGAGCGTTCTCAACGCGGACGAAATCATCAAGTCGTACCGCGGACGGCGGGTGGTCGATCAGGTCACGCTCGAGGTTTCGAGCGGCGAGGTGGTGGGCCTCCTGGGACCCAACGGAGCGGGGAAGACGACCCTGTTCCACATCGTGATCGGCTTGGTCCGAGCCGACGGAGGAAGGGTCACCCTGGACGGGACGGATCTCACGACCGCTCCCATTTACCGGCGGGCGCGGGCGGGCATCAGCTACCTGCCCCAGGAGTCGTCGGTGTTTCGGGGCCTGACGGTCAAGCAGAACCTGCTGGCGATTCTCGAGACCCTGGGACTCGGCAAGGATGAGGAAGAGGAAAGGAGCCGGCGGCTGCTCGGCACGTTCGGCCTGGAACAACTGGCGGATCAGAAGGCCTACACGCTTTCGGGCGGCGAAAGGCGGCGCGTGGAGATAGCCCGGGCGCTGATTCTTTCGCCCTTCTTCCTGCTCCTGGACGAACCCTTCACCGGTGTCGACCCCATCGCCCTGGCGGACATCAAGGACGTGATTCAGCGGCTGACCAAGACCGGGATCGGGGTCCTGATCACGGACCACAGCGTCAGGGAAACCCTGGAGATCTGCACTCGCGCCTACATCCTGAACGAGGGAGTGGTGCTGGCCGAGGGGACGCCGGGCGATATCGCCTCCAGTGAAAGAGCGCGCACGGTGTACCTTGGCGAGGGATTCAGTCTTTAGTCCGATGGCACTCGAATTCAAGCTCTCCCAGAAACTCATGCCGCAACTGGTGATGACGCCCCAGTTGCAGCAGGCCATCAAGCTCCTTCAACTCTCCCATCTCGACCTGCAACAGCGGATCTCCGAGGAACTGCAGGAGAATCCGGCCCTCGAGGAAGCACTGGACGAAGACGACGCCGCCGACACCGTGCGTGAGCCCGAAGCCATCCACGAGATGATGGTCACCGACCGGATCGCAGACTGGCAGGACTACCTGGACAACCACTCCAACTCGCGTCACGACATGGTGAGCACCGAGGCGGTCCGGGAGGAATCCGATTTTCCCTCCCTCGAGAACACCGTGGTGCGCCGGGAGACGCTTCAGGAGCACCTGCTGTGGCAGCTCCAAATGGCCGGGCTCGACCAGGCCGGCGAGAGCATCGGCATGTGCATCATCGGCAACCTGGACGAGCGGGGCTACCTGGAGGCGTCGGTGGAGGAGATCGGCGAGCTGACCCACGCCGCGCCCGACGCGGTGGAGGAGGTGCTGGCCTGTATCCAGCTCTTCGATCCCGTGGGGATTGCCGCCCGGGACCTGCGCGAGTGCCTGCTGGTGCAGCTCCGGAACGCCGGGATGGGGGAGAGCGTGGCCGCGGGCATGGTGGCGAACCACCTGCACGAGCTGGAGTACAAGCAGTACGACCGGATAGCGGCGGGCCTGGGCGTCGGCCTCGGAGAGGTGATGGAGGCAGCTCATCTCATCGGCTGCCTGGAGCCCAAACCGGCACGGGGTTTTGACGACGACGAGGTCCGCACCATCATCCCGGATGTGGTGGTCCAGAAGGTCGCCGGTGAGTATGCCATTTTCCTGAACGACGACGGCGTCCCGCCGTTGCGTGTCAGTCCGCTCGTCCGGCGTCTCGTCGGCGAGCGCGGAGACGAGGTGCGCAAGGCCAGGGAGTACCTGGAGGCCAAGGTCCGCGCCGCCACGTGGTTGATCAAGAGCATCCACTGGCGTCAACAAACTCTCTATCGCGTCAGCGAGAGCATCTTCCGTTTCCAGCAGGAGTTCCTCGACCACGGCACCGCGGGCCTGAAGCCATTGGTGTTGCGCGAGGTCGCGGCGGAGATCGGCATGCATCCCTCCACGGTCAGCCGCGCCACTTCCAACAAGTATGCCCACACGCCCCAGGGCGTTTTCGAGTTGAAATATTTTTTCCAGAGCGGGATCGCCCGCAATGACAGCGCCACCGTGGTATCCTCGGAGTCGGTCCGGGACAGGATCCGTGGGCTGGTGGAATCCGAGGACCCCGGGGACCCGCTGAGCGACCAGCAGATCGCCGGCGCGCTGCAGAAGCTCGGGATCGACATCGCGCGCCGCACGGTGGCGAAGTACCGGGAGCAGCTCGGAATTCTGCCGTCGTCCCGGCGCCGGAGACCGTTCGCGAATTACCGGATCGCCCCGGATTGACGGGGCGCCTACGCAAGATCTGCCCTCTCCCTCCGGGAGAGGGTGGCCGAAGGCCGGGTGAGGGGCCTTCCGCGACAAAGGGGGTAGGGGTTGCGAATCACCGACGTTCTGGATCCTGAGGCGGTCATCCCGAGTCTCGTGGCACGGGAGAAGTTTGCCGTGCTCGAAGAGATCGTGACGCGGGTGTCGAGTCATTACGGATTCGAGGACTCGCAACGATTGCTCGAGGTGGTTCGCGCCCGCGAGAGGATATGCAGCACCGCCATCGGGGAAGGAGTGGCTATCCCGCACGGCAAGCTTCCCGGCCTGGAACGGGTCTTCATCGCGTTCGCCCGTAGCCGTGAAGGCGTCGACTTCGACGCCCAGGACGGCACCCCCACGCATCTCTTCTTTTTGCTGGTGGCACCGGAAGGCTCGACCTCCGAGCATCTGAGCGCGTTGGCGCGGGTGTCCCGCCTGGTGAAGGACCCCGCGCTCCGGGAGCGCCTGATGAAGGTCCAGACTCCCGAGGAGGTGGTGAGCCTCATCGAGCAGAAGGAAAGGGACCTCTGACCTTCACGCCCCTAGGCCCTCACCCGGCCTTCGGCCACCCTCTCCCAGGGGGAGAGGGGTTGTATTTGATGACTCGGACAGACTCCTCGGTGGGTCATGATGAGTCCCTGCGAAGCACATGGCCAGCCTGCTTGACATCGTCGTCATCACCGGCATGTCGGGTTCCGGAAAGAACGCCGCCATGCGGGTCCTTGAGGACAACAGCTTCTTCTGTATCGACAACCTGCCGGTGCTGCTGATCCCGAGGTTCATCGATCTCTGCCAGGGCTACCGGGAAGGCATGCAGCGGGTCGCTTTCGGAATCGATCTCCGCGGCGCGCAGTTCATCGAAGGCTGGGACGAAGTGCTGGCGGAGACCCGCCGCGCCGGCCACCACGTGGAGGTGGTCTTTCTGGACGCCAGCGACGAGCTTCTGCTGCGCCGGTTCAACGAATCGCGCCGGCCGCACCCGCTCCAGGGCGGCGGTCCGGTCCAGGACGGCATCGCCCATGAGCGGACGGCGCTCACGGGGATGCGCGATTCCGCGGACCGGGTCATCGACACCACCCACTTGAACGTCCACGACCTCAGGAAGGTGATCGAGGATTCCTGCGTCCAGGCGCTCGGCAAGCGGCAGATGTCGATCTTCCTCATGTCGTTCGGGTACCGGTACGGAATTCCCGCGGAAGCGGACATGGTCATGGACGTGCGGTTCCTTCCCAATCCATTTTTTGTTAGTGGGTTGGAGTCCAAGAGTGGATTGGCGCCGGAAGTGCGGGATTTCGTGCTCAGCCGCACGGAGACGCAGGCGTTCGTGGAGCGCATGAACGCGTTGCTCGACTTCACGCTGCCCAACTACGAACGTGAAGGCAAGAGCAACCTGACCCTGGCTTTCGGTTGTACCGGCGGCAAGCACAGGTCGGTGGTGCTGGCCGCCGAAATCGCGCGGCGCCTCGATGGGACACCGTGGCGCATTCAGTTGAGGCACCGGGACATTGACAGATGATCGATGCACCGCGTTAGGAAGAGACTCGAGATAAAGAACCGCCTCGGGATGCACGCCCGTGCCTCCGCGTTGCTGGTCCAGACCGTGAACCAGTTCTCCTCGGAGGTGAAGATCTCCAAGGACGACAACGTCGTCAATGCGCGCAGCATCATGGGCGTCCTGACGCTCGGCGCCGCCAAGGGCAGCAAGATCCGCGTCGAGACCAAGGGGGAGGACGCCCAGGAGGCGATGCTCGCCATCGAAGAGCTCATCGAGGACAAGTTTCGCGAGAGCGACTAGTGTGGTGTCTGGTTAATTCGCAGCATAATATGCGGAGGATTTTTCGTT
>JAPPNF010000086.1 GCA_028818755.1 Deltaproteobacteria bacterium
CCGACGACAAAAAATCCTGCGCAACTTATGCCAGGAAATTACGGGACACGACACTAGTGAGCAACGGAACCGAGGGCGGAGACGGGGCGTCCCCAAAGAGTCCTTTACTCTTTCGCGCCGCCAAGTACACGGCGGTGGGCTTTGAATTCCCTTCGACGGTCTTGGCCGGTCTGGTCCTGGGTTACTTCGCGGACCAGTACCTCGACACCTCGCCGTGGATGGTTCTGGTGCTGGGCCTGCTGGGCCTGGTGCTCGCCTTCTACCGGCTGGTGCTGCTGTTGCGTCACTTCTCGGCGGAGCGGAAATGAGCTGGGAAGCTCAAGGCCTGCCGGTGTTCCGGGTGGAGCTCTGGCACGGGCTCCTGGTGCTGGCGTGCCTGGCGCTGGCGCCGCTGGATTGGGTCGAGCCGGGCGGCCTCTTGCTGGGCGGCCTGTTCATGGGCGTCAACTTCCTGCTTCTGGCGGTGGGCGTCCGCTGGGTCATCACCCCGTTCGCGAGCAAGGGAAGGGTCCGGGCAGGGGTCGCGTTGCTGATCCTGAAGTTCTGCTTCCTGCTCGGGGCGTCGTGGGTGCTTTTGACCCGCATCGCGCCGGACGCCCTGTCGTTCGCGGTGGGTGTTAACTGCCTGATCCTGGCGATTTTGTGGGATCGGCTCTACGATACGAAGTTGAGCAAGAGTTGAGCAAGTAAGATGGGACATCATTTTACCTGGTACGACCTGTTGCCCGCGGCATTGCAGGGCGTGCTGCCGCTGCAGATCTTCTTCTCGGTGGTGAGCATGGTGCTGCTGGTGTGTCTGGCGCTGGGTGTGAGGCGCCGGCTCCTGGACACTCACAACGCGGTGATCCCCAGCGACCGCATCACCCTCGTGAACGTCTTCGAGCTGCTGATCGAGTTCGTGATGGGCCTCAGCGACAGCATCATCGGCCACAAGGGGCGGAAGTACCTTCCGCTTTACGGCACCTTCTTCATCTTCATCCTGTTCTCCAACTTCATCGGCCTGGTGCCCGGGTTCTCGCCCCCCACCAGCAATCTCAACATCACCCTGGGGATGGGCCTGATATCCTTCGGCGCGTACCATTACTTCGGCGTGCGGGAGCACGGCGGCGGCTACATCAAGCAGTTCCTGGGACCGTTCCTGCTGATCGCGCCGCTGTTCTTCCTGATCGAGGTGTTCTCCCACATGTTCCGGCCGCTCACCCTGGGTCTCCGGCTGGCCTTCAACATGTTCGCCGACCACCTGGTGGTGGGGATCTTCACCGAACTCACCTACGTGGTGATCCCGGTGCTGTTCTACCTGTTGGGAGCCCTGGTCTCCGTGATCCAGGCTTTCGTATTTACCCTGTTGAGCATGATCTATGCGTCCCTGGCTCTGAGCCACGATCATTGAGCGCCCGGCGGCACCCGGAGAGGATGATGAGGAGAGGCGGGCCCAAGTCCGCGGCGCCGGAAAGGAGGAAACAGATGAAGCAACTCACAGCCTTTGTACTGACGGGACTGTTCGTGCTGATCCTGTCGGGCGTGGCCGCGGCGGCGGAAGCCGCGGGCGGCGGTTCGGCGGGCCTGGTCCCGGGCATCGTCGCATTGGGCGCCGGCCTCGGCATCGCCATCGCCGCGTTCGGGTGCGCGCTCGCGCAAGGCCGGGTGGGCGGCGCCGCCATGGAAAGCATCGGCCGCAACCCCAACTCCGCGGACAAGATCTTCACGCCGTTGATCCTGTCCCTGGCACTCATCGAAGCGCTGGGCATTTACGCCCTGATCATCGCCTTCCTGCTCGCGGGCAAGGTCTAGGCAAGAAGTCCGCGCGGCCGCACGGCGGCGCGCGATCCTGGAAAAGGCAGGGGCCGCCACCGGCAGCCCCTGCCTTTCTTTGCTCAGGGCATGCTTACCGCGTGCAGCCCGACGCCCGTGTGCTCCAGGATGTCCGACACGGTGTCGAGCTTGTAGGGCTTCTCGTAGAAGATGTCGCGGATGCCGGTGTTCACCAGCACCTTGAGGCAGTGGATGCAAGGGGTGTGGGTGATGTAGATGGAGGCGTCCTTGATGCTGGCGCCGTTCTTCGCGGCCTGGGCGATGGCGTTGATCTCCGCGTGGATGGTGCGAAAGCAGTTCTGCTCGATCTCGCCGTCGGGGTTCCTGGATTCATAGACGAGACAGCCCACCTCCGTGCAGTGGGGCATCCCCGCGGGCGAGCCGTTGTAGCCCGTGGCCAGGATGCTCCGCTCACGGACGATCACCGCGCCCACCTTCGCCCGGGTGCAGGTGGAGCGCTCCGCCACCTGCCGGGTGATGGTCATGAAGTACTGATCCCAGCTTAGCCTCTCGTCTTCCGTGCTCACCGCGGCGACCTTCCCTTCAGCCCCATCAGTTTCGAAGGGGCACTATACCATGTACCATGCAGCCTCTTGGGTTCGCAGCGCCCCCGCGCCGTCATTCCCTCGAAACCTTGCCCCCGACCCTGACCGGGGGCGGGGATCCAGTGGAGGAGGGAGGCGCAAGCAGCACGCGAGTGCCGGTACCGGCGCCCAAGCCGGCTTGGGCGCTGCCGTTGCACCGGGATACCTCCAGCAGCCCCCAGCTATTGACGAGGGCCAGGTAGTTGCCGGTTCCGGCCGATGCGTAGTTGGCTGAAATGCCGCGGATCTCCCTGTCGCCGATCCGTACCGCAATGCTCTCCGGGTCGAACCGTTCCAGGTCCTCGCCGCGGATGTTGGTGGTCAGGTTTCCGAAACCGTCGACGTAGATCACCTCGCCCGCGATGCGCCCGCCGTCGGGCGTTTCCGGCGCCGGTATGTTCAGGGTTTCGAAGGCCTCGACGGTCTCGCCCAGCTTCTCCGGCGGAACGCCCGCCGAGACGTGGGCGGCCGCGGGCGCGAAGATGTCCCGGCCGTGGAACGTGGTGCTGGTGGGCGACAGGTGGTAGTCGGGATTCGAGAGGTGGACGACACGGATCAGCCGCTGCCGGCCCGCCGCCAGGCTCAGCAGACCGTTGTCGGGGCCGATGTAGCAGGCACGGTCGGTCTCGACGAGGATGGGCCGCCGTTCGCCGCCGACGCCGGGATCCACCACCGCCGCGTGGATCGTCCCCGCCGGAAAGAAGTCCACCGTCGCCGCAAGCGCCAGCGCGCCGCCGGTGACGTCCTGTGGCGCCACGCCGTGGGTCAGGTCGACGATCGTGGCCTCCGGGTCGATGGCGCAGACGACGCCCTTCATGATGCCGACGAAGGGGTCCTGGTAGCCGAAGTCGGTGGTCAGCGTGATGATTCTCGACACGAGAGCGGACCCTAACCGAAAACCTCCATCCGGTAAAGGTCTCCGTGGCCGCCTTGCGGAGCGGGTCGGGATGCGGCTAGCCTATGCCGACATCCACCATCTTCCAGGAGGACCGCCATGATCGAGCTTTACACCAGCGCCACCCCAAATGGACAGAAGATACACATCATGCTGGAGGAGACGGGCCTCCCTTACCGGCTTCACTGGGTCGATCTGAGGAAGGGGGAGCAGTTCGACCCGGAGTTCCTCAAGATCAGCCCCAACAACAAGATTCCGGTCATCCTGGACCGGGACGGTCCCGGCGGGGAGCCCTTCTCCGTGTTCGAATCCGGCGCGATCCTGATCTATCTGGCCGAGAAGACCGGGAAGTTCCTGCCGGCGGAGCCCCGGGCCCGCACCCGGGTGCTGGAATGGCTGATGTTCCAGGTGGGAAGCGTGGGGCCCATGCTCGGACAGGCGCACCACTTCCGCGCCTACGCCCGCGAGAAGATTCCCTACGCCATCGAGCGCTACACCAACGAGGGCGCTCGCATCTACCGGGTGCTGGACAAGCGCCTTTCCGAGCAGGAATACGTGGCCGGCGACTACTCCATCGCCGACATGGCGGTGTTCCCGTGGATACGGCTGCACGAGCGCCAGGGACAGGACATGGCCGACCATCCCCATCTGAGCCGCTGGTTCGACGCCATTGCCGCGCGGCCGGCGGTGGCCAGGGACATGGACAGAACCCGGGACGTGGTGGGCACCATCACCGACGAGATGTGGGACAATCTCTGGGGAAAGAAGCAGTTCGAACGGCGGTGAGCGCCCGGGCGCCGGCCTACGAGCCGCTGACCGTGGGGCTGCTGTCCATGGGGTAGCCCTTCTCGGTCCAACCGGGCATCCCCTCGTACAGCACTTTCATGTTGCGGTGCCCCTGCTTGTGGAGAATCTGGAAAGCCAACCTGGACAGGTGGCGGGGGCACTGTCAATAGAGGACGACGAGGCCCTCCTTCGGGACCAGGTCGGAGCCCCGGTAAAAGGCGCCGAGCGGTATGGAGACGGCCCCCTTGATGTGTTCCTCGGCGTAGCTGCGCGGCTGCCTGACGTCCACGATGAGCAAGGGCTTGCGGTCAAGGACGTGCTGGACCAACTCCTCGACGTGGATGTACCGGATCTCGATGTCCTTGGACGGCTTCACCTTGGCGTATTCCGGGTACTTCCCGGGGTCGCTCCAGGCCGGCGCCGCCGCCGCCAGGAGCAGGGCCGTCAGCACGGTCGCGAAGCGAAGCATCAGCCACCTTGCCTTTCCGGGGCCTTGACGCCGCCGTAGCCGGCGCGGTCCGCCAGCGAAGCGGGGGACAACACTCCGGTGTGACGCTGGCCCTTGATGACCCACGTGGGATAGGAGCGCACGCCCGCCGCCAGGCACTTGGAGGCAACCGGGGCGCTCCGGCCGCCCGGCGAGCATTCGACGTACGGGATGCGGTGGGCCGACGCCCCGAACAGCTCCTTCTGGCTGTCGCAGGCGGGACACCAGAACGCGCCGTACATCTTGGCGTCGATTTCCTCCAGGTGGACCGCCAGCCCCCTGATCCAGGGGTCCTCCTTGCCCGCGGCGATGCCGGGGCCGCCGGTATAGAAGACCAGGTGAAGCGCGACCACCGCCACTCCGGCCGCCAGCACGCTCGAGCCGATCCAGGGCTGCCATGCCACCCGCCGGCTGACCTGCGGTATCTGGAACAGGGTGACGGCGAAGATGGCCGCGAGAAGTGCCAGCGACGTCAGGCAGTACGGACAGGCGGCCTCCAGCCGGTACATGGAGATGACCGTGAGGTACACGCTGTAGGCCACGCCGAACAGCGATACCGCGGCCAGCAGCTTCCAGCGTTTGCTGCGGCGCTTCATGAACGCCCCGCCCGCCAGAATCGCGTAGACGAAAAAACCCCAGAGCGAGGTGGGAAGGCCGAGCAGCACCGACCAGCGGCTGTTGAGCACGATGTCGCAGTCCGCCCCGGCCTCGCAAAAAGCCGCCTTCTCTCCCATCCACGCCGTGCCGGTCAGGTACCCCGCCAGTCCCAGCCCGATCACGGCCAGGGCCAGAACCGGCCAGTTGGGGCTCGCCGACGGCGGCGGCGCCTGTTGCCGGGGCTGCCGGGATCCCCGCGCCCCCCTTTTTCTCGATGCTTTGGCCATGATTTCTCTCCGGTCCCTGCGGCCCTGTGGAATCTAGCAGACGGGGCGCTTCCAAGACAAGAAACGGGCGTCCGCTACGCCTTCCCCGCCAGCAGGCTCCGGGCGTTTTTGCGCAGGCGCTTCAGTGCCTGCGGGTCGTTGCTGTCGTAGTAGCCGCGGATCTCGCCGTCGCGGTCCACCAGCACGAAGCGGGCGCTGTGGAAGATCACCGGGTCGGCGGTCTGGCCGTCCACCGGCGCGGCGCTCAGGCGGAAACCGTCCTGCACGATGCGCCGGATCTGCTGCAGCTCGCCGGTGAGGAACAGCCAGCGTTCCGGGTCCGCCCCGTAGCGGTCCGCATATTGCGACAGCAGCGCGGGGGTGTCCGTCAGCGGATCCACGGTGATGGAGACCGAGCGAACTTCTCCGTGGGCCTTCAGGTCGGACTGCAGCGCGGCCATGGCGCGGCTTTGAAGCGGACAGGTGTCTTGGCACTTGGTGTAGATGAAGTCCGCGATCCAGATTTGGCCCCGGAGGTCACGGGCGGACACCGCCCTGCCGCTTCGCTCGACCAGCGAGAAGTCCGGCGCCGGGCCGTAGCGCGCCAGTCGCTCCAGGGCCGGTTGGCGCGGAGGTACCGCGGCAGGCGTCCGGAGCTGGTGGATGACCAGCGCGACCAGGACGGTGAACAGCACGCTCCCCACCGTCACCTGCAGTGCGAAGTGCCGTTGCGTCATGTTCCGCTCCCCGCGCCGGCCCGGTCGCCGGAGCTCCCGGCGCGCGCGGCGCCGGCCGGCCTATCCGGGTGGAATCTTCCGCAGCACCCTGTCATTTTCGTAAAGCTCATAACCCTTGATCAGCAGCTCGTAGCCCCGGCCGGGGTGATCGCTCAAGTCGAGCAGCTCCAGGTCCAGGATCACCACCGTGGTGGCGGCCGGCTTGATCTCGAAACCGAGGCGGATGGGACCAACCGCGTTCTTGACCTTGTCCGGGACGCCGGTCTTCCGGAGGATTCCGCGAATACCCGTCACCTGCAGGTCCACCGCCGCGAAGCGCCCCGGCGGCAGCGTGCCGCGGTACACGGTGGCTGCCGCCGACCCGTCCTTGTACCGCGTCAGGTCCATCCGGTCGAGCTGTGGCGTCAGCTCCAGCCACCCGGGATCGGTGGATTTCATTCGCGCGTTGGGCGCCAGCCGTAGCCTTCCGAATCTCAGTTCGACGCTCTGGAAGTCGTCGATGGCGTCACGGTGGTCCTTGACCCGCACCTCCAGCGTGCCGTCCGCTCGAGCCAGGGTCCGATCCGCGGCGTCGGGGAACCTGTCGCTGGGGTAGAACTGGTAGGTCACGTGGAACTCGCGGGTCTCCCGGGGGACGTCCCAGCCCACTCGGAACACCAGCGGCAGCTCCTTTTCCTGGCCGGGCTTCAGGGTCTCCTGGAGGAAGCAGAAGCACTGGATGATGCTGAGGTGCTCTTCGGCCGCCTCCTTCGGCGTATCCACGTGGCGCGCCTTGCCCGTGACCGCGCGGCCCGAGAGGTTCCGGGCGCGGTAGGAGGCGTGCAGGGTTTCTCCCGGCGGCGCCAGCACCATCTCCTGGAGCGGCTCGAACGCCCAGGGCAACCCCTCCTTGACCTCGGCGTGGAAGAACACCTTCACCGCCTCGGCCCAGTTCTCGAAGATCGCCCATCGGCCGTTTTCCCTGAGAAGCTCAAGCGATTCTTCGCCCTTGACGGTCGGCAGGCGTCCGGTGCGGCCCATCTCGTCCAGGGAAGTGAGGATGTTCCGGCGCTTTTCCGGCGTGAGGCGGTTCAGCACGTCGGGATCAAAGCCCGCGAAGAGATCCTGCAACTCGGCCGAGTTGGCGTCGGGGAGGCTGATGGGGAAACGAATCGAGGCGCTGTCGCCGCGGACCTCGGCGGATACCGGGCCGACCTCGATGCGGTCGGCCAGCCGCCGCGTCAGCTCGGCGGCGGTGCCGGTGAAGGAAGGGTTCTCCTTGAGATACGCCGCTTCGCTCTTGGCTTCGCGGTCCTTTTGGGAGATGTACCGATAGGCCTCGGCGTAGTCCTGCGCATAGACGGCCTTGAGGTAGCGCGAAACCAGATCGCGGAGCGGCGCCGTGTCTTCCTCGGCGCGAGCCCCGGAAACACCGGCCCAGAGCGCGCAGACGAGCGCGGCAGCCGTCACCCAACCCGCCCGGCCGCGGAGTCTCTTCCTGCCATCCGATAGCTTCATGGTCGGCCCGTCGTGCGGAACAACCTTCATTAAAGCACGATCAAACGCCGAACGCAGGCGCGGCCATCTCTTGAGTCGGCGCCCTTCGACTTCGCTTCGCTACGCTCAGGGCGAACGGTTGTAGGGGCCACAGTTGTGGGAACCATTTCCGTTCGTCCTGAGCGTAGCGCCGCGCCAGCGGCGCGAAGTCGAAGGGCGCCAGAGTCGAAGGGCGCCAGAGTCGAAGGGCGCCAGAGTCGAAAGGCGCCAGAGTCGAAAGGCGCCAGAGTCGAAAGGCGCCAGAGTCGAAAGGCGCCAGACGGAGTTTTCAACAACCTGCTACCGGCTGCCCCGCAGCCACCGGCGGCCGCCCACGGCGAAGAACACCAGCGCGAAGGTCAGCACGATCATGGCTCCGGAGGAGAGGTCGAGGAAGTAGCTGGCGTACATTCCGGCCGCCGCGCACAGGGCGCCGATGATCGGCGTGATGATCAGCAGCGTCTGAAACCGTTGCGTCAGATAACGGCCGATGACGGGCGGGATGACCACGGCCGCGGACACCAGGGTGACCCCGAGGATGCGGGTGGAAGCCACGATGGTGACCGCCAGCAACAGGACGAAAACCAGCTCGGTGCGGCTGGTGGAGATGCCGTACACCGGCGCCACCTCCGGGTCGAAGGTGGAGAACAGGAGCTGGCGGCGGATGATGATCATGGCGACGGCGACCGCGGCGGCAGTGACCGCGATGACCCAGAGGTCCACCGGCGTGATGCCGAGCAGGTTGCCGAACAGCGCGGCCTCGAAATCCAGGGTGAACTTGCGGTAGGTGGAGACCACCGCCACGCCCAGGGCGAAGCTCGTCGTCGTCACCACCCCGATGGCGGCGTCGGCGCCCACCAGGCGTCGGTGGCTGATCAAGTGGATCACCACCGCGTTCACCAGCGCCCAGACGCCGGCGCCGATGAAGAAGTTGAGGCCGATGATGGAGCTCAGCACCGCGCCCCCGAAAAGCGCGTGGGCGAGCCCGTGGCCGATGTAGCTCATGCGCCGGAGCACCACGTAGACCCCGACGTAGCCGCAGATCGCGCCGACGATGACCGCGGCGATCATGCCGTTGCGGAAGAACTCGTAGTTGAAGGGTTCGAGCAGTCCGGTCACGCAGGCATCATCCGCCGTTGGGAGAGTGCGGCCGTTCGCCTACCATGATCATGTCGCCGTGCTGGAACACCACCATCTCCCCCTTGTAGGTCTCGCCCAGCACCTCGGCGGTGAAGATCTCCTGGGGCTCGCCTTCGGCGATGACGTGCCGGTTGAGGCACACCACCCATGGAAGGTGCGCGGCCACCCAGTTGAGGTCGTGGCTGGTGATGAGGATGGCGACCCCCAAGTGGTTGATCTCGTGGAGGAAATGGACCACCTCGTCGCGGGAGCGGATGTCGAGGCCTGAGGTGGGTTCGTCCAGCAGGATCAGCTCGGGCTCCCCCAGCAGCGCCCGAGCGATGAACGCGGCCTGCTGCTGCCCGCCGGACAACTCCCGGATCTGGCGATCCCCGAGCTCCAGCAGGTTGAGCCTGTCCATGATCTCGTGGGCGCGGTCGCGGTCTTCCGGTGCGGTGCGCCGGAACCACCGGTGGTGCCGGGAGAGGCCCAGCAACACCACTTCCTCAACCGTGATGGGAAAGCTCAGGTCGATCTGCTCGAGTTGCGGCACGTAGCCGACCGCTCCGAGAGACGAGCCGCCGGCCGGCGATCCGTGCACCGTGACCTCGCCCTCCCTGGGCCGGATGTGCCCCAGGATGGTGCGGAGCAGCGTGGTCTTGCCGCCGCCGTTGGGTCCCACCACGGCGAGGAACTGCGCCGGCCAGAGCTTCAGGTTCACGCCGGCGATGCCCAGGGTCTGCCGGTAGCCGCTGGACACGTCCGCCAGCTCCACGATGGGGCGCCCCTGCTCGCTCCACTCGCGCCCGCCGGCGTGGCGGTGCCCGTGCAGCCTGCCGTGCACATGGTGGACCCTGTCGGTGTGTTTTTCGGAAGTCACGGTATCGTTATGGGAGCGCCCCGTGTGCCGTACCGGACGCGGCGTCCCCCTTCCATTTGTTCGGACCCTGGACATCCGTGTAACACCTGACCATTGCATGGACAATCCCCATACAAGAAACTTGACATTTGCTGCATATATTGCATTTAATTTAGTGGGAACCGCGAGGGAGCGTTCTTCATGGAGGCACGATGAACACCACAACCCACCGCCAGCTTTCTCCCACGCCAAGGGATGCCGCCATCGCGCGTAGTTCCGGTCAAGTTCTCGCCCACTACGCCCGGAGGCAACGTCCGCTGACGCTTCGCGTCCGGGATCACAGGCAGGAGAAACCCATCGAGCTTCCGGCGGGTGCAGTTAAGCTGCTTCTGGGAGTGCTGGAAGCCATGGCCGACGGGCGAGGCGTAACCGTCATCCCCGAAGGCGCGGAACTGACCACGGTGCAAGCCGCCGAAGTGTTGAACGTCTCGCGGCCGTTCTTGATCAAGCTTCTGGAAGAAAACGCCATTCCCCACCGGAAGGTTGGCAAGCACCGCCGTGTTCGCATGGAGGACGTCATTGCATACAAGGAGGCGATAGACCGGGAACGCGAACAGGTTCTCGACCAGTTGACGCGCGATGCCCAGGAGCAGGGCCTCGGGTATCGTGTTCCGTGACGCGTTACACGGCTCTTCTCGACGCCAACGTCCTCTATTCCGCGCCCATACGAGACCTTTTCCTGCAGTTGGCAGTGAGCGACGTCTTCCGGGTGAAATGGACGGCAGATATCCATCGTGAGTGGATCGAAGCATTGTTGCGCAACGAACCCCATCTGCATCGCGCCGCCCTTGAACGCACCCGCTCTCTCGTGGATCGCGCGACGCGCGATTGCCTCGTTACGGGATATGAGGAGCTCGTCCCAGCCCTCGACCTGCCCGACCCCGACGACCGCCACGTTCTCGCGGCAGCGATCGCCGGTGGCTGCGATGCGATCGTCACAAAGAACCTTCAGGACTTCCCGAAGATCACGGTGAATCCTTTCGGCATCGAGGTCCAGCACCCCGATGAATTTCTCTCCAACCACGTCAAGTTGACGCCGGGGATATTCTGCGAGTCGGTCCGAAAGGTACGTGCGCGATTGAAAGCGCCGCCTTTGAGCGTACGAGAGTATCTTGTCAACCTGTCCGATCAGGGCCTTGTCGTGACGGCCGCTCAGCTCGAGCCGTTTGCGACGTTTCTCTGACACTTCGGCGGTTGGAAGGTGCCTTCTAGATCCTGTACAGCCGCTTGGGGTTCTCCGACAGGATCTTGCGCTTGGAGTCGGCCGAGACGTCCTCGCGCGCGAAGAATTCCGGCAGGTCGGAGAAGAATTCCGCCCGCGCCCGCTCGTGGGGATAGTCCGACGGCCACACCAGCTTCTCGTCGCCGAGAAGCTGGATGAAGAACGGCAAGGTCCGCTCCTCTATCTCGAAGGAAAAGTAGACGTTGGGGTCCATGAGGTACTCGCTGGGCTTGCGCTTGAGGTCGCCCGCGCCCTTGCGCTCGAACTGCTCGTCGAGCACGTCCATCAGGTACGGCACCCAACCGCAGCCCGCCTCCAGGTAGGCCACCCGCAGGTTCGGGTAGCGGTCGAAGACCCCTTGGGAGATCATGCTGGTGGCGTGGCTCATGAGCGGGATCACGTGCTTGAGGGCGCGGACCTCCCGGTAGGTGCGCAGCGGGTCGGCGAAGTTGTGCGCCCCCACGAAACCGCCGTGGACCGCGATCATGGTGTCGAGTTCGTTGGCGGTGGCGTAGATCGGGTCGAACTCCGGGTTGCCGTAGGCCATAAGGGGCGACGAGATGGACGGCAGGATGGCGCCGACGAAGCCCAGCTCGCCCACACAGCGGCGCAACTCGGTGACACAGGCGCCGACGTCGTGCACCGGCAGCAACGCCACCCCGAGCAGGCGTTCGCTCTGGCGCAGGAACTTGTCATGCAGCCAGTCGTTGTACGCCCGTGCCAGGTCCACGGACCACTCCACCCGGCGCACCATGCCCACGGCCGCGGCGTTGCTCGGGTAGAGCACGGTGGCGCTGATGCCCGCCTCGTCCAGGAAGCTCAGCCACATGGCCGCGTCCGGCACGTCCTGCTTGTGTGGGTCCACCACCCCGAACGCCCAGGCGTCCTGCGGAAATAGCGAGTACTCGCGATTGCCGGGGATGCGCCGGAACCGCTCCGGCAGGTACTCCGCCATTTCATTGTCCGGCTCCACCACGTGCCCGTCACCGTCGATAATGGGATAGTCCACGTTTAACATCGCATTCCTTCCTTTCCGGTTCGATCATAGCATGATCCCCGTTCGTCCCGAGCGTAGCGCAGCGAAGTCGAAGGACGCCAACTACCGGTAGCGCGCGTGGTGCCCCGCCACCGGCGCGTGGTCCACCGCCTTCAGCGCGTCCGCCGAGCCGCCCAGTGCCGTAACGATGGTGCGGATGTTCTCGAGCATCATGCCGGTGTACGAGTGGACCGGGTCGCCGGTCTCGCCGGGCAGGTCGTCGTCCCTCAGGCTGTCGATGAACCGCGTCTCCGCTTCCCGCGCGATCTGCGCCAGCACCGGGCTGGGGAACACCTCGGAGCCGAAAACCGCCGGCACCTTCTCCCGTTTCAGTTGGTCGATGAGCCGGGCCACCTCCCGCGGGCTCGGCTCCGCGAAGCTGGAGGGTTGCACCGCGCCGATGACGGTGAAGCCGTAACGCTTGGCGAAGTAGGGCCACGAGTCGTGGTAGGTGAGGAGCCGCCGGTTCCCCGGCGGCACCGTGGCCACGGCCGCGGCGATGGCCTCGTGCAGCGCGGCAAGCTGCTTCAGGTAAAGCTCCGTGTTGGCGTGGTACGCCGTCCGGCCTCCGGGGTCCGCCGCTGTCAGCGCGTCACGCACCAGGCGGGCGTAGTTCATCACGAGCACCGGGTCGGGCCACAGGTGCGGGTTGGGATGTCCCTGATCTTGGGGATAGCTGAAGTCGAAGACGTAGTCCGCTTCGCCGAGGGTGCGGTCGGCCAGCAGCAGGATCGGCTTGTCCGGCCGCTTGTTGGCCTCGGCCAGCTTCAGCGTCGGGATCTCCAGGTAGAGGCCGTTCATGATGATGAGGTCGGCCCGCGCCATGGTCCTGGCGTCCGACGGAACCGGCCGGAAAGTATGGGAATTCACCCCTTCCGGCACGATGCCGGTCACCCGCGCCCGGTCACCCGCCACGTTCTCCACGATACTCGTGATCGGCGCCACGGTGGTGACCACCCGCAGGGAGGCTGCGGCAAGCTGGATGGGGAGCACCAGCAGCATGCCGAGCAGCAGGAGGGCTGTGAGAGGGACCCGACAAAGCGTTCTGTAATCGTGCCTCAAGGAATGCATCCTATACCTCCGTTGTCCGCGCCGGCTCCGCCGCGCCGACGAGCTGGGTCATGACCAGGTTGGCGTAGAGGCCGTTGGCCCGGAGCAGGTCGTCGTGGGTGCCCTGCTCGGCGATGGCGCCGGAGTCCAGCACCACGATCCGGTCGGCGTCGCGGATGGTAGAGAGCCGATGGGCGATGACCAGGGTTGTGCGGCCCTGCACCAGCCGCGCCACCGCCTGGTGGATCAGCTCCTCGTTGATGGCGTCGAGGTGCGAAGTGGCCTCGTCGAGGATCAGCACGGGCGCGTCCTTGAGCAGCGCCCGGGCAATGGCGATGCGTTGCCGCTGGCCGCCGGAGAGCTGCACGCCGCGCTCGCCCACGACCGTGTCGTAGCCCGCGGGCAGGCGGCTGATGAACCGGTGGATGTGGGCCAGGCCGGCGGCTTCTTCCACCTCCTCCTGGGAGGCGTCGGGACGGCCCAGGCGGATGTTGTCGCGCAACGTGTTGTTGAACAGGTAGGTGTCCTGGGACACCAGCGAGACCTGCCCGCGCAGGTGGTCCAGGGCGAAGTCCCGGAGGTCCCGGTCCGCCAGCGTGACCGCGCCGGCCGCGGGATCCCAGAAGCGCAGCAGCAAGTGGGCGCAGGTGGTCTTGCCCGCGCCCGAGGGGCCCACCAGCGCCATGGTTTGGCCCGGCTCCACGTCGAGGCACACGTCCCGCAGCGCGAGGCCGATGCCGGTATCGTAGCCGAAGCTCACGTGGTCGAAGCGGATTCCCGGCGGCGCGCCGCCGTTGGCGGCAAGCGCCTGCGTACCGGCCTCGTCCCGCGCTCGCCCGCCGTCGCCTTCCCGCTCTGACGCGCCGTCCCGATCCCGCGGCGACACGCTGCTCTGATCCCGGGGCGCCACGCCGTCCCGGTCCGGCGGAGCCACTCCGGTCCGATCCAGCGCCGGCACGCCAGGTCCGTCCCGCACCGGCACGGGCTCGTCCTTGACTTCGAACACGCGGCGGCCGGACTCCAGCGTCTCCATCAGCTCCTTGACCGTGCGGGCGACGTCGGTCACCGGCCCGAACGCCAGCAGCGCCAGCACGGTGGCCAGGGGCAGCAGCGCCCGGTCCATCTCGGCCAGGCCCACGAGCCACACGCCGGTGGCCAGCACCGCCAGCGCGCCGATGCCGGTCACCGCCTCGTTGAGGCTGGCCTGGAGCGCCTGGTCCTTGTGGAACGCGAGCTGCGCCCTGGCGAGCCGCAGGCTGTTGGCCAGCACCGAGGCGGTCTGGTGCTTCTCGTGGCCGAAGGACGCCACCTCGCGCATGCCCTGGATGCTGTCCACCAGGTGCGCGTTGAGATGTCCCAGTTCCCGGCGCACGGCGCCGCCCAGGCGGTCCGAGCGCTTCTGCGCCATGAACGGCGACGCCGCCAGCAGCACCAGGAAGGGGGCCAGCGCCAGCATCAGCGGCCAGCCCACGAAGCCCAGCACCGTCAATATCCCGACGGGGACCACCACGGCGATGAACGCCGGCGTGATGGTGTGGGCGAAGAACAGCTCTACCGTCTCCACGTCGGCGCTGGCGATGCTCACCAGGTCGCCGGAGCGGCGCCGGGTGAGATAGGCCGGCGCCAGCGGGTCCAGGGTGTCGTAGATGTCGATGCGCATCTCCGCCAGGAGCTGGTAGGCGAGGTCGTGGGGCAGCCAGCAGTCGGCCCAGGCAAGCACCGAGGCGAGCGCCACCATCGACCCCAGCAGGACCAGGTTGAAGGTGATGTCCCCGCCGCGGATCAACTGGCCCACCAGGAGTGCGCCGGCCGCGCCGACTCCCACCACGGAAGCCTGGAACAGCACCCCGGCCGAGAACGACACCACGAGCTTGCGGAGGAACGGCCGCACCAGCGCGCCCAGCCGCCGCAGGACCGTGAAGGCCGGCAGCGGCGCCGCCGCGCGCACGGTTCCCGCCACCGGCGCCTCCGCGACTTCCCCCGGCTCGGTTTCGGCGGACGCGGCTGGCGCCTCGCGCTCGGCCAGCGCCTCGGCGTCGCCCGCCTGGGCCTGGGCGGCCATCAGCCGGGAATAGGTGCCGCCGCTTTCCAGCAGCGTCCCGTGGCTGCCGGTCTCCACCACCCGGCCGCGTTCCAGCACCACGATCCGGTCGGCGTGGATCACGCTCGACAGCCGGTGTGCGATGATCATGGTGGTGCGCCCCTCCATGAGCTTGCGCAGCGCCTCGTTGATTACCGCCTCGCTCTGGGCGTCCACGCTCGACAGCGCCTCGTCCAGCACCAGAATCGGCGCGTCCTTGAGGATCGCCCGGGCGATGGCGATTCGCTGGCGCTCGCCGCCCGAGAGGCGCACGCCGCGCTCGCCCACCACGGTGTCGTAGCCCTCCGGCAGTCCGGCGATGAACTCGTGGATGTTGGCCGCCCGCGCCGCCTGCTCCAGCTCGCCGGCGGTGGCCTCGGGCCTGGCCATGCGCAGGTTGTCGGCGATGGTGCCGTAGAAGAGGTACATGTCCTGGGCCACCACCGCGATGTGCCGGCGCAGCACGTGGAGCGGAATGGTGCGGATGTCCCGGCCTCCCAGCAGGACGCGGCCCTGCTGGGGATCGGCGAAGCGCAGCATCAGCGACACCAGGGTGGACTTGCCGGCGCCGCTGGGGCCCACCACGCCGAGCTTCTCGCCCGGGCGCAGCTCCAGGGACACCTCCCGGAGCGCGGGCCGGCTGCCCTCGCGGTAGGCGAAACTCACGTCCTCGTAGCGGACGGCGGGCTCGAAGGATGCCTCGCCGGTGGTCTCGTCCCCGGCCGGGTCGCGCACGGTCACGGGCGTCTCCAGCAGCGCGAAGATCCCTTCGGCCGAGGCCATGGCGTTGATGCCCTGGTGATACAGGACCATCAGCTCCCGCGTGGGGCGGAAGATCTCCGCGCCCATGATCAGGATCACGATCAGCGAGCGGATCTCCAGGTCGCCGGCGCTCACCTTGAGGGCGCCCCAGGCCAGCGCGCAGGCGGTGCCCCCCAGGATGCCGAAGGTGGTGACGCCGACCGAGACCATGTTGACCGCCAGCACGCCCATGGTGGTGCGGTAAAGATGGCGCGCCCGGGCCGCGAGGGCCGCCCCCTGGCTGCGGGTCCGCCCAAAGATCTTGAGGGTGGCGATGCCCTGGATGCTGTCCAGGAAGTCGGCGCCGAAGGCGCCGTAGGAGGCGCGGCGGCGCCGGCTGCTCTCCTCGGTGAACATCAGGAACAGCGGCGTCTCGAGCAGCGTCAGCAGGGCGAAGACGACGAAGATGAGCCCGATGACGACGTCGAAGGACGCCATCAGGAAGAAGATCAGTATGGGCGCCACCCCGGCCACCACCATCTGCGGCAGGAACTGGCCGTAGAAGGTCTGGAGCTGCTCCACCCCTTCGCCCAGGGACAGCAGCACGTCGCCGGTGCGTTTCTGGTCGAAGTGCCCGGGGCCCAGGTCCAGGGCGTGGCGGTAGAGCTTGTCATGGAGCCCTTCCTTGACCCGTGCGGCGGTCTCCTGGCTGACCATGTCGCGCAGGTACTGGAACACCGCCCTCAGCGCGATGAAGCCGGCCACGGCCGCAAGGTATGGAGTCAGCGACGAGAAGGCGGCGCCGGTAAGGACGCCGGCGATGATGAGCCCGGAAAAGGCCAGCCGCGAGATGCCCGCGGCCACGGCGAGCAGGCCGAGCAGGGCGGCGGCGGCGATGCGCATGCGCACGCCGCGGGTATGGGTGAGCAGTCGTCGGTCCAGGTACATGAAGCCACCAACTCCAGTTTCAGGAAATTAGAAGGTCACCGGCCCGAATACAAGGCTGCCGTGGGCGTCATGGATATCCTGGAGGCCGTTCTAGGCAAAAGAGAAAATTTGGTCAAGCTAACTTTAGGTATTGCACTCCAAAGAAGTTTGAAGTATGGATGCCGGAAATATCCTGTGAAGGGGGCCATACAATGTCGGGAAAAGCATTAGGGACAAAGCTGGTGGTGGCCATCGTGGCGGTCGTCGGCCTGTCCATGGGGATGGCGGGCAACGCCCTCGCGAACGGTGAAGTCAACATCTATTCCTACCGGCAGCCGTTCCTCATCAAGCCGATGCTGAGCGCCTTCACGCACCAGACCGGGATCAAGACCAACGTGGTATTCGCGCCCAAGGGAATGATCACGCGGCTTCAGAAGGAGGGAAAGAACAGCCCGGCCGACGTGATCCTGACGGTAGACATCGGGCGGATCAACGACGCCGTGGAGGCAGGCGTACTGCAACCGGTGAAGACAAAGAAGCTCACCGTGAACATTCCCTCGCATGACCGGGACCCATCGGGTCTCTGGTACGCGCTCACGAGACGCGCGCGCGTCGTCTACGCCTCCAGGGAGAGGGTGAAGCCGGAGGACCTCACCACCTACGAGGCCCTGGTTGATCCCAAGTGGAAGGGCCGCATCTGCATCCGCTCGTCGAAGAACGCCTACAACGTGGCGCTGCTCGCTTCGCTCGTGGCCCATCACGGCGAGAAGAAGGCCGAGGAGTGGGCCAGGGGCCTGAGGGCCAACCTGGCGCGCAAGCCTCAGGGCAACGACCGGGCGCAGGTCAAGGCCATCTTCGCGGGCGAGTGCGACATCTCTCTCGGAAACTCCTACTACATGGGCAAGATGCTCACCAACGAGAAGCAGATCGCGTGGGCGGAGTCCGTGTTCCTTTTCTTCCCCAACCAGAAGGGCCGCGGCGCCCACATGAACATCAGCGGCGCCGGCGTGACGAAGCACGCGGGGCGGAAGGACAACGCCGTCAAGCTCCTGGAGTTCCTGAGCGATGACCTGGCGCAAAAGATGTACGCTGAGCAGAACTTCGAATACCCCGTTAAGCCGGGCGTTCCCTGGTCCGGCCTGGTCGAGTCCTGGGGCAAGTTCAAAGCCGACGAAGTCGACATGGTCAAGGTCGCCGGGAACCGGACGACGGCCATCAGGATTTTCGACCGCGTCGGCATCCCGTAGGGTCCCTGCGCAACCTGGACAACCCCGCACGTCTTCTTTCAAAAGACCCCGTATTCGACTATGCTCCCACACACCGGAACCCTCGGTTCGCAGGGGGGCCGTGGACGGAGGAGGTGTAACCATGAAAGGCGATCCGAGGGCGCTCAAGGCGCTCAACGACGTGCTGCGGAAAGAGCTGACGGGAATCAATCAATACTTCATGCACTCGCGGATGTGCCGCAACTGGGGCTACCAGGTCCTGGACCAGTTCATCTGGAAGGAGTCCATCGAGGAGATGCAGCACGCGGACGAGGTCATCAACCGCATCCTGCTGCTGGACGGCGTGCCCAACGTCGCCGGTTACGACAAGATCATGGTGGGCAAGACCGTCAAGGAGCAGTTGGAGAACGACCTCGGCTTGGAGGACGCCGCCATCAAGGTGCTGCACGCCAGCATCGCCACGTGCAACGAAGCGGGAGACCACGTGAGCCGCGAGCTGCTGGAACGGATCCTGGCGGACGAGGAGAACCACGTGGACTGGATCGAGGCGCAGCTCCACCTGATCCAGGAGGTCGGCATGGAGAACTACCTGGCGCAGCAGATCCATGCCGCGGGCGGCGGCGAAGCAGGCGGAGCTTGAGGACGGCAGCCGTCGCCGACAGGGTGAAACCGACGTGGTCGTAAAGCGATCGGAAGTCTCTTCCGCCACGGAAGACTATCTCAAGGCCATCTACAGCCTGGCCGAGGAGAACGACCAGGTGATCGCGGCGCGAGTGGCGGAGGACATCGGCGTGACGCCCTCCACCATGTTCAGCGCGCTCCGCCGGCTCGAGAAGGAAGAGTTCGTGCGGGTGGAGCGCCGCAAGAACATCTACCTGACGCCCAAAGGCCGGGAGGTGGCGGAGGCCATCCTGCGCCGGCACTTTCTCACCGAGCGGCTGCTGACGGACCTGCTGGGGCTCGACTGGGTTACCGCCCACCAGGAGGCTCACCACCTGGAGCACGCCATATCGCCGGTGGTGGAGGAGCGGCTGGCCGCGATCCTCGACAACCCGTCCACTTGCCCCCACGGGAACCCCATTCCGGTAAAGGGAGAGCCGTCACCGCGCCGCGAGTGGAAGCCCCTGAACACCGCGGAAGCGGGCACCGAGGTCATCTTCCGCTGCATCACCGAGACCGGCGAGCGCGACGCGGTGCTGCTTTCGTTCCTCTATGACCACGAGGTCCGTCCCGGCACCGGGATCGACATTCTCGACGTCGCGCCGTCCCTCGGCACCATCAGCCTCAAGGTGGGAGTGAACGAGGTCGTCCTCGGCCTGGAGGCCGCCAAGAAGATCTACGTGCAGTGACCCCGGCAGGACCCGTCAAGGGGTCGCGAATGTCTACACCAGCGCCGCCACGGCCACGCCCGCAGCGACCACGCCCATCCAGCACAGCCGCCTGAACCCGATCCGGTCCCCCAGCCAGATCCGCGCGGTGACCGCGGTGACGGCGGCGAAGCACGAAAAACCGATGGCCGCGCCGACCCGACCGCCGCCGGCTGAGCCGGTCAGGAACAAGCCCAAGGCTCCCGTTTCCAGAAACGCCTGCAGGAGCACCAGCGGCCACGTCGTGCCGCGCGGCCAGACCAGCGGCCTGCGCTGCCGTTCGAGCGCCATGAAGCCCAGCGCGCCGGCCAGAGCGAAGGCGCGGTTCAGATACACCGCCGGAACCGTGCCGAGCGCGGCGCCGGCCTCCTGCGCAAGGAACATGCGCAGCGCCACCGAGACCGCGGCGCCGAGCCCCAGAAGCGCGGTCACGCGCAACCAAGCGCGGTCGTAGCGCTCCTTCCCCGGCCGCTCGGGCTGGGCGAGCATCGCCACGCCGCCGAAGACCGTCAACGCCGCGACCCCGTGGAGCCAGTGATAGGGATGGCCGGCCAGCACGTTCAGCCCCACGAGCATCACCGTGAAGCTCGACGTGGCCGGAGACGCCACCGTCACCGGCCCCCGCACCAGCGCACGGAAGAGCAGGGCCAGCACCACGACGTTCAGCAGGCCGGACGCGGTCGAGGCGCCCCAGCCCCACGCGTTCCATGCCGGCCAACCGCCGCTCGCCGCGAACCAGACCGTCATGACGGCGAACGGAGGGATCATGATGAGCGCGATGAGCACGGACAGGGAGATGCGGCTCGCCGTCACCCGTGCCACGCAGTCGGACACGCCGATCAGCCCGGCGCCGCACAACCCCCAGATCACTCCGCCCATGATATTCTCCGGCTCCCGGCCTCCATGCCTTGCCCGGTCCTTTCGATTTCCCTTCAGACCTTTCAGACTCTCCAGCCGGTCGCAACCGCGGACTCGAAATGTCCCCGAGACTGTGGTACGGCTCAAACAGGAAGTGCCCGTCCCGCAATGGGCTACCCCAGGCTTGGAATGGGCACCGGGACAGGCCTCTTGAAGCGGGCGATAACGAGCGAGAAGGGAGAACTGGATGCAACCGGTAACCGACATGCGAAGCTACATCGAGCGGCTGGACGCCATGGGCGAGATCAAGCGCATCGAGGGAGCGGATCTGGACACGGAGGTGGGGGCGCTCACCGAGCACATGGGCGACATCGAGTCGCAGGCGCTGCTGTTCGACGGGTTCGCGGGGTTTCCCAAGGGCTTTCGCATCATCTCCAACCTGTTCCGCACCTGCCCGCGCTCGGCGGTGGCCATGGGCCTGCCGACGGACGTCAAGGGGGTGGACTTCCTCCACGCCTGGCGCCAGCGCAGCCTGGAATTTCAGCCGATGCCCTACGAGCAGGTGGAAGGCGGGCCGGTGTTCGACAACCAGATGGAAGAGGACGACGTGGACCTGACCCGGTTCCCCACTCCCATGTGGCACGACCTCGACGGCGGCCGCTACATCGGCACCGGGTGCGGCGTCATCACCAAGGACCCGGAGTCGGGCGGCATCAACATCGGCACCTACCGGGTGATGATCCAGGAAAAGAACAAGGTCTCGGTCAAGATGAACAAGGGCAAGCACGGGCGCCTGGCCATGGAGCGCGCCCACGCCCGCGGCGAGTCGCTGCCCGTGGCCATCACCCTCGGGCAGGAGCCCAGCGTGATGCTGTCGTCGCAGATGCCGCTGCCGCCGTCGGTGAACGAGTACGAGTTCGCCGGCTGGATGCAGGGCAGCCCCATCCCGGTGGTGCGGGGCGCCGTCACCGGCCTCCCCATCCCCGCCAACGGCGAGGTGGTGCTGGAAGGCGAGATCCCGCCGCTGCCGCCGGAGGAGTTGCCCAAGGAGGGCCCCTTCGGCGAGTGGCCGGGCTACTACACCGAGGCCACCGAGGGCGACGTGCCGCTCATGACCGTCAAGCGGGTCTACTACCGGAACGACCCCATCATCCTGGGCGCGCCGCCGGTGCGGCCGCCCAACAGCTATCTGCCGATTCCGCTGGGCGCCATCACCCTCTGGGAACAGCTCGAGAAGGCCGGCATCCCCGACGTGAAGGGGGTCTGGGGCTTCGTCTACGGCGGGCAGCCGGGACCGTTCACGGTCATCTCCATCAAGCAGCGCTACACCGGCCACGCCAAGCAGGCGCTGCTGGTGGCCGCCGGCGCGCGCGCCGGCGCCTACGGCGGCAAGATGGTGGTGGTGGTGGACGACGACGTGGACATCACCAACCCCGGCGAGGTCATCTGGGCCCTTTCCACCCGCTGCGACCCGCGCGAGGGCATCGACATCGTCAAGAACGTGTGGGCCTCGGTGTGCGAGCCCGTGATCTCCCCCATGGACCGGGACACCAAGGGCTACGTCACCGACCGCGTGCTCATCGACGCCTGCCGGCCGTACCAGTGGATCGACCGCTTCCCGCCGGTGAACGCGTTCGAGCCCAAGTACAAGCAGGACGTCGCGAAAAAATGGGGCGTTTAGGAGCCTGCATCGTGGGGACCGGCCTCCAGGGGCGCCGACGCTCCGCATTCGTCATTACCGCGAAAGCGGGAATCCAGGGGTGGGGAGGGGCGAAACGGAGGTGATTCCCCACCTCACCCCTCCTGGATTCCCGCTTTCGCGGGAATGACGGAGAGAAGGGATGGAGCGAATGAAGGCGGTTCTTTGCAGGATGTTGACGGCCGCTGCGCTGGCCCTGTCGGTCGTGCTGGCGCCCGGTACGGAAGCGTCCGCCCACAAGTCCATCCTCAAGGTCGAGTTCGCCGAACGGCGCGAGCTCAACGTCCTCATCGACAACTTCGCTCTCACCGACCAGAACGGCGGGCGCGTGGAGTTCCGCAAGCTCCGGGGCAAGCCGTTGGTCATCAACTTCATGTACACGTCGTGCCCGGACGTCTGTCCGCTGTTGACGGCGAGCCTCAAGATCCTCCGGGACCACATGAAGCCGGCGGAAGCCAGGGACATCCGCTTCCTGTCCATCACCACGGACCCGGAGATCGATTCGCCGAAGGTGCTCAAGGCCTACAGCAAGCGGCATGAGGCCGACGCCCCCAACTGGTGGTGGCTCACCGGAGAGGCCCGGGAGCTGGCGCCGGTCTGGCAGGGCTTCGGTGTCAGTGTGAAGCGGCTCGCCAAGGGTCTCATCGAGCACACCACCCTCACCGTGGTGGCGGACGCTCAGGGATTCATGCGCTTCGCCTACTTCGGGTCCGCACCGGACCCGGACGTCCTCCTGAAGGACCTGAGAGCGCTCGAGAAGGAGGCCGCCACCTGAACGACGGCCATCCTGAAGGTTGAGCCGTGGAATCGCTGCTGAGCGATATCTTTTGGGAGACCGTCTGGGTCTTTTACGAGGCCTCGATCTACCTCCTCGTCGGCTTCTTCGTCGCCGGACTCCTTCACGTCTACCTGCCGGCGGATCTCATCGCGCGGCACTTGGGCCGAAACGACGCCCGCTCGGTGGGTCTGGCCGCGCTCTTCGGCGCGCCGATCCCCCTGTGCTCGTGCGGCGTCCTGCCGGCGGCGGCGTCCCTGAAACGGCAAGGGGCCGGCCGGGCGCCGCTGGTCTCGTTCCTGATCTCCACCCCCGAGACCGGGGTGGATTCCGTGGCGCTGACCTACGGGCTCATGGGCCCGGTCATGGCGGTGGTCCGTCCCGTGGTGGCGGTGGTGACCGCGCTGATCGCCGGCATCGCCTCCATGGGGGTCAAGGAGGATCCCGAAGGTGTGCCGCCGGTCGACGTAGCATGTGACGACGCGTGCGCGGAGAGCGGAGCGCACGTGGATGCGTGCGATGACGGCGGCGCGGCGCCAGGCGGGGCCCGCCGTTTCCTCCATTCCCTGGAGTACGGCTTCAGCTCGGTGCTGGACGACATCGCGCTGTCGCTCCTCATCGGCCTGGTGCTGACCGGCATCCTGGCCGGCCTTCTGCCCGACGGCTTCTTCACCGACGTGCTCGGGTGGGGCTCCGGGCTCATGCCGATGCTGGCCATGATCGTGGTGGGCCTGCCGCTTTACCTCTGCGCCAGCGCCTCCACCCCCATCGCCGCCGCGCTCATGGCCAAGGGCCTTTCCCCGGGCGCGGCGCTGGTCTTCCTGCTGGTGGGGCCGGCCACCAACCTGGCCACCATGACCGTGGTCGGGCAGCTCCTGGGCCGCCGTCATCTCGGCGTCTATCTCGGCGCCATCGTGCTGGTGAGCCTCGCCGCGGGCCTGCTGGTGGACGCGACCCTGGCGGACTTCATCCAGGTGGCTCCCTTCGGCGACCCGGGGCAGGACGGTGACATCCTGTTCGCGCTCAAGGCTCTGTCGGCGGTGGGGCTGGCGCTGCTGCTGCTGCGGAGCTTCCGGCGCAAGGGCTTGGGCGCCACCTGGCGGGAGGCCGCGACACAGCTCCGCCAGACCGGCCAGGCTCTCAGGGCCCTGCGCCCCGGCAACCTCCTCCGGGGACCGGTGCTCGCGGCCGCGCTTGTGATCGCACTGCTCGCCGCCATCCCGGCCCTGACGCTCATCGTCGGGCCCGGCCAGCGCGGCGTCATCCAGCGGTACGGGCGGGTCGTGGCCGCCGATCTCGAACCGGGCCTGTACTTTCATCTCCCGCCGCCTTTCGGCAACGGAACCGCGGTGGACGTGGCGCTGATCCGCCAGGTGACGGTGGGTTTCCGGGGCGGCGTCAACGGCGCCCGGCCGGCCCTCGACGAGCAGGCGTTCTACCTGACCGCCGATGGCAACATCATCGACATGCGGGCCGTGGTCCAGTACCGCGTCACCGACCCGGCGGTGTACGCCCTGGGCGTCGAGGAGACCCCGGCGGTGGTGCTCGGGCTGGCCCGCCGCGAGCTGGTCAGCCTGCTGAGCCGCAAGCCCATCGACAGGATCTACACCGTGGACCGCAGGCCCACGGAACGGGCGCTGCGGGACCGTTTGGCGAGGCGCCTGGCGGTCCTGGGCATCGGCAGCGAGATCCTGGACGTGCGGCTGCTGGACGTGCACGCGCCCGGACGGGTCCACGACGCCTTCCGCGACGTCGCCAGCTCGCTGGAGGACCGCCAGCGCGACATCCACGTGGCCACCGGGGCGGCGAAGCAGTCCACCGCGGCGGCCGTAGGCGAGGCGGCGCGCATCACCGAGCGCGCCGAGGGACGCGCGGTGCGCGAGGTCAAGCGGGCCGAGGGACGGGCAGCCGCCTTCCGCGCAACCGCGGCGGCGCACGCCGGCAGCCCGGCGGTCACCGAGACCCGTCTGTACCTGGAAACCCTGGAGGATTCCCTGGAGCTGCCGCGGAAATACATCTACATGCCGGGGACGGGCGGCGGCGACGTGGACCTCTGGGTGGGCAGCCCATCGGTGGATTTCCTGAACCTCGGGGCTCCCGAGCCCGGGAGGAGTCGCTAATGTCCTGTCCGATAGTCAAATACAACCCCTCTCCCTCTGGGAGAGGGTGGCCGAAGGCCGGGTGAGGGACTAGCATGGCCAAACGCATTGCCTCTGTCCTGTTGCTGGCGCTGGCGGTGGTCGGCGCCGTCACCTCCTTCGTCGTGGTGGACGAGAGGAGCCACGCGGTCATCACCCAGTTCGGCAGGCCGGTTTCGGTGCTGAGCGACGCCGGCTTCTATCTCAAGCTGCCGGTGCCCTTCCAGCGCGCGAGCCTCCTCGACAAGAGCATCCTGATCACCAACACCCGCGAGACCGAGCTTTTGACCGCGGACAAGAAGAACGTGCTGGTCTCCACCTACATCTCCTGGAAGATCGCCGACCCGGTGCGGTACCTGGCGGCGCTCCGCACCCGGGAGTTCGCGGAGAACCGCCTGGCCGCGCTGGTCCAGTCCGAGCTCGGCAGCGCCTTGGGGGACCGGCCCTTCGGCACGATCCTGGGGGCCGCCGGCAACGGCGCCAGCCTTGCCGAGCTGGAAGGATCGGTGGAGGAAGCCGTGGCCAAGGTGGCGGGGGAGGACCTGGGGATCGAGGTGGTGAGCCTGGGCGTGACCCGCCTCATCTTCCCGCAGCAGAACCTCGACAGCGTGTTCGCGCGCATGCGCGCCGAACGCGCGCGCATCGCCCGGGGCCATCGTTCCGAGGGGCGCGCCGAGGCCCAGAAGATCGCCGCACGGGCGGAGCGGGAACGGGCGCGGATCATCGCCGACGCCGAGGCCGAGGCCGCCATGCTGCGGGGCAGGGGGGAGGCGGAGGCGGCGCGCATCTACGCGGGGGCCTATGAGGGGCACGGCGAGTTCTACCGCTTCCTGCGCACGCTGGAGGCCTACAAGAAGGTCCTGAACGAGAAGACCACGCTGGTGCTGCCGGCGGATTCGCCGTTCCTCGATCTGCTGACGTCGCGCATTCCGAGCGCCGGAGCGGGACCGGGGCGGGACGGCAAGGCCGCGGAACGGAAACCGGAGGCCCCGGAGCGGGCCGGCGCCGGCCGCGGCGCAGCGCCCGGCGAGAGCGGGCGCGATACCGGCTCATGAGCGGACGGACACGATACTGGACGCTCCTCTCGGGCGCCGTCCTGCTGGCAGGCTACCTGGCGCTCGGGGTCTATAACGTCGAATCCGACGAGAGCGCGGTGGCGTACGTGCTCGGCCGGGCGGTGGGCCGGGACGTGCTCCCGGGAATACACTGGAACCCGCCGTGGCCGTGGGGCCGGGTGGCGGTCGCCAGGACCGCGACGAACTTCATCATGCCGGTGGAGCACTCCGATCCCGGAGGAACCGAGGAATCCCTCTGGCTGCTGGGCGACACCAACGTCATCGTCGGCAGGCTGGGCATCCAGTACAGCATCCGCAGCCTGACCCGGTTCGAGGTCTCGCACGAGGACCCGCGCGAGTTGCTGCGCCGGGCGGGCCGCCGGATCGTCACGCGGTTCCTGGCCGGCGAGAACGTGGACGCCGCCCTCACCAGCCGCAGGAGCGACCTGCTGACCGCCGTGCAGCGGCAGGTCCAGTCGATACTCGACGATCACGGCGCGGGCATCGAGATCCAGTCGGTGAACATCCAGGCGCTGGCGCCGCCCGAGCAGGGCGGCGTGCGACAGGCGTTCCAGGAGGTCCAGAGCGCCCTGGCGGACCGGGAGCGGGTGGTGGACGAGGCCCGCGCCGACCGCGCCCAGATCCTCGCGGAGGCCGAAGGGGAGGCGGAGCACCGCGTGGCCCAGGCCCAGGCGGCGCGCCACCGGCGCGTGGAGATCGCCAAGGGCGAAGGCGAGCGCTTCCGCCGCCTGGCGCTGGAGCACCGCAGGACCCCCAAGCTCACCGAAGAACGGCTCTACCTCGAAGCCCTCGAAGAGATCCTGCCGCACATGGACACCTACGTCGTCCAGTCGGGCCCGGACGGCAAGGTCAACCTGCGCGTGGTCCGGTGATGTGTCTAGTGTCCTGTCCCCACATAGTTCTTTACCGATCTGCTGGTCTTTCTCGTCGTCGGCTGCGTTGCTCTTCCTCGCGTGGTGCCCGCCACTGCTCGTCATCGCGCCTTGCCGACAACAAGAAATCCTGCGCAGCTCGGTAAAGAACTATGTGGGACAGGACGCTAGGCCACCGTTCGACAGCCCTCTTGACAGCGAGCCTATTTGAGAATAGCTTCTCGACACGCATTCTCTCTGGCAGGAGGACCGGAAATTGAAAAGACTGGCGACTGCGTTGTTGATAGGTGCCGCAGGCTTTTGGATGACCGCTCACTCGGCTCTGGGGAGCGGGAAGCCGATAGGCGTGGTGACCAGCGTCATTCCCGTAGCCTACGTCGTGGAAGAGCTTGGGGGCGAGCGCGTCGAGGTGAAGGCCCTGGTACCGCCGGGCGCCAGCCCTCACACGTTCGAGCCGGTGCCGAGCGATATGAGGAGGATTGCCGGGGCACGGCTCTTTTTCGTGATAGGCGGGGGCTTCGATGCCTGGTCCGACAAGCTCCTGGGCGCGGCTCCCGCCGGTCTGGAAACCGTCCACCTGATCGAGGCGCGGAATCTGAATCCTCTTGAAGGGGAGGACGACCATCACGGCGAGGAGCACGGTGAAGAGAAGGCCGGCGCCAAGGAGGAAGACCATCACGGCGAGAAGAAGGCCGTAGCCAAGAAGGAGGAGCACCACGACGAGGAGAAGGCCGCGGCCAAGAAGGAGGACCACCACGGCGAGGAGAAGGTCGCAGCCAAGGAGGAGGACCATCACGGTGAGGAGAAAGCCACGGCCAAGAAGGAAGAGGATCATGGCGAGGAGGGCGAAGAATTCAACCCGCATTTCTGGCTGGATCCGATACGGATAAGGGACGTGGTCGTTCCGGTCATTGTCGAACACCTCATCGAAGCGGACCCGGCCGGGAAGGCGTACTATCAGAAGCGCCGGGAAGATTTTCACCGCAGGTTGACGGCGTTGGACCAGGAGATCAGAGGGGAGCTCGACAAGGCGAAGTCGCGCAAGTACATCGCCTTTCACGCGGCCTGGCCCTACTTCGCCGAACGCTACGGTCTGGAGAAGGTCGCGGTGGTTCAGGAATTCGGCGGCGAGGAGCCGACACCCAGGGAAGTCGCCAATCTCGTGCGAGACGCCCGCGCCGCGGGGGTCGGGGCCATCCTGGTGGAGCCGCAACTGAATCCGCGGGTGGCGCAGACCATCGCCGCGGAGTTCGGCGCGGGAACGGTGGTGGTGGATCCGGTGGGCGACCCCGGCGATCCGGCGCGTTCGAGCTACGAAAAACTGATGCGTTTCAACACGCGCGCTTTCGGCAACGCGCTGGGGAGCAAACGGAATTGACCGGAGATAACCGGAACGTGGTCGTGGGCGTGAGCGGTGTGACGGTGGAGCTGGACGGCCACTGCGTGTTGCACGACATCAACTTCAATGTTCACGAAGGCGGGTTCGTGGGGATCATCGGACCCAACGGAGCCGGCAAGACGACGCTCATGCGCACGATCATGGGCCTCATGCCGGTGGTGAGCGGCCGGGTGGAGGTGTTCGGCTCCCCGCCCGGCGGGAAGGGCTCCGACGCCATCGGTTACGTGCCGCAACGCCAGAGCATCTCTCCCGAGTTTCCGGCCACCGTTGGCGACGTGGTGATGATGGGGAGGCTGCGGCAACTCGGCGCATTCGGATTCCCGGGCAAGGAAGACTGGGAGCGGGTGGACCGAAGCCTCGAGCTCGTGGGCATGCAGGACCGCAGGGACCGTCCCGTGGGGCGGATGTCCGGAGGCGAGCAGCGCCGGGTCATGCTGGCCCAGGCATTGTGCGCCAGCACGCGGTTGCTGGTGCTCGACGAGCCCACGGTGGGACTCGATCTTCCCGCCGAGCATGAGTTCTATGGGCTGCTCCGAAGACTCATACGGGATTTGACCCTGACCATCGTGGCGGTGTCCCATGACCTCGTGGCCATGGCCGGCCAGTCCGATGAGCTGATCTGCATCAATCAACGCATGCACATTCACGGGAACGCCGAGGAGGTGATCCACAGCCACGCCATCCGCGAGGCCTACCGCTGCGAGTTCGACTTCCTGGGCGGCGAGCTTGCCCATCACGAGACGCCCGGCCATCAACACAACGGGTGACACGCCGGCCGCGCCCATACGGAAACTTTTCTGATGTTCGATTTCGCCTTCATGCAGCGCGCACTGGCGGCGGCGATCCTGGTGGGGCTGCTATGCGGGATCCTGGGCTTTTTCGTGGTGCTGCGGCGCCTGGCCTTCATCGGCGTCGGGATCTCCCATTCGGCCATCGGGGGTGTTGCCATCGGCATCCTGGCGGGATGGAATCCGCTCGTGACCGGCGCCGTGTTCGCCATCGCCGTGGCGCTGGGAATTGCCCTCGTGAGCCGGAGCGACAACATCAGCGAGGACACGGTCATCGGCGTGTTCTTCTCCGGGTCCATGGCCTTGGGCGTCGTGCTCTTCAGCATGAAGAGCGGCTACCAGCAGGATCTCTTCAGCTACCTCTTCGGTAACGTGCTGGCCATCTCCACCGTCGAGCTCGTGGCCCTCGCCTGCGCGAGCGCGGTGATCATGGCGATCATGCTGTTGACGTTCAAGGAGCACATGCTGATCTCGTTCGACGAAGAGGTAGCGGCAGCCTACGGCCACAAGGTCCTGGCGATGAACGTGCTGCTGCTGGTGTTGCTGGCCCTTACCGTCGTCATCGGCGTAAGGCTGGTGGGTCTGTTGCTGATCCAGGCCCTGCTGGTGGTGCCCGCCGCGATCGCGGCCCTGTGGGCGTTGAATTTCCGGTGGCAGGTGCTGCTGGCGGCCTCGATCGGAGCGCTTTCAGGCGTGGTGGGGCTCGTGCTGGCGTATCATCTGGACGTCGCCGCCGGAGGGTCCATCGTGATGGTGGCGGTGGCGCTCTTCTTCGTGACCCTGCTGGCGCACTTCATCCGCCGTCAGTTCCGGACTCCGCCGCCTGTCTCCCTGGATGAACCGTAGGAACCGAGGAAAACACTCAGCCCCATTGCGGTCGAGCATGGGGGTGATCATGAATCGAACCATAGTCGCGGCGGTTCTTCTTGCCTGTTCGTTCATCTTACCGTCGCAGGCGCGCGCCGCGGATCGGGTCGTGGCGACATTCAAGCCGGTGCACTCACTGGTGAGCGCGGTGATGGCCGGGGTGGGTGAACCTTACCTGCTCATGCGCGGTTCCGAGTCGCCGCACACCTACCGCATGCGCCCGTCCGACGCCGGTGTCCTCGGCAAGGCCCGCGTCATCTTCATGATCGGTGAGCTCACCGAGACGACGCTGGTGGGCCCCATCCGCAAGCTCGGCCGCAAGGTCCGGGTGGTGGAGCTGGCCGAAGCGCCCGCGCTGGTTCGCAGGCCGCCGCGCATGGGCGGCGCTTTCGAAGACGACGGTCACGGGCATTCCCATGGGCACGGTCATGGTCACGGCAGCGGGCTTGGAAAGGACGACGCGTTCGACATGCACGTCTGGCTGGACCCGATAAACGCCGGGTGGATGACGCTGGCGATCGCCCGGGCCCTGTCCGAGACCGATCCGGCCAACGCCGCGAAGTACGACGCCAACGCGGATGCGCTGATCACCCGGCTGGAGGCCTTCCGGGCGGAGCTGGACGCGGAGCTGGCGCCGGTGCGCAGGAAGCCCTTCATCGTGTTCCACGACGCTTATCAGTATTTCGAGAAGCGCTTCGGGCTGACCGCCGTGGGCTCGGCCATGGTCCCCGCCGGCCGGGCGTCCGGCGTCCGGCGCGTCCGTGAGCTGCGCCGCAAGGTGCGCGAGCTGGGCCTGGTATGCGTGCTCGCCGAGCCTCGCTACGATCCCCGTTTCGTCAAGCTCATCACCGAGGGAACGGATGCGCGCGCCGGCACCATCGACCCCGCCGGCACCACCATCAAGCCCGGCCCCGAGATGTATTTCAGCCTGCTGCGGAACATGGCCGCGTCTTTCAAGGCCTGCCTTGCGGGTTAGGTCTGGGAGGCTCTCCGCGACAGATCGAGGGAGAACCCTTCGTTGCGCACGCGTATGTGCGCGTAGTCCCCGCGCTGGGTGAAGCCCTCCACCAGCCGGGTCACCGGTTCGGCGTCGAAGGGGTAGTCGCGCGGCGGGCCGGCGGCGCGCATAGTGTCGATCTCCTGCCGGGTCAGGAAATAGCGCAGCAGCAGCTCCTCGTCCGACACGCCGGGGCCGCCGTACCGGGCGCGCAGCTCCTGGATGGTGGGCTCCGGCGGCTCCCACGCCGCCAGCTCCCTGGCGCGCGGGCACGCTAGGATGCGGTCCTTGACGTCGGGGTCCATGGAGTCGCTGCCTTCCCGGCCCCAGCGCCCCAGGGCGTAAAGGATCACCTGGTCGGTGATCTCCTTGTAGCGCTCGCCCACGATGATGTTGATGGCCGCCTGGCTGCCCACGAACTGGGACAGGGGCGTCACCATGATGGGATAGCCCAGTTCTTCCCGCACCCGCACCACCTCCTCCAAGGCCCGTTCCATGTGATCCCCGAGCCCTACCCGCGCTAGCTGGTGGCGCAGGTTGGAGATCATGCCCCCCGGCACCTGGTGCAGGTACTGGCTGTAGTCGTACTCAACCGGCGCGCCGATGGGCAGCCCCTCCCGCCGAGCGGTCTCGTAAAAGTACGCGGACACCGGCCGCAGCACCTCCTCGTCCACCGCGGTCCCGTAGCCCAGGCTGCGGGCGTTGGCGGCGACGTTGAACAGTGACGGGTTGGACGAGCCGTTGGCCAGGGGCGGCAGCGCGGTGTTGATGATGCGCACCCCCTGCCTGATGGCCTCCAGGGCGCACAGAGGGCCGAGGCCGGTGGTGCAGTGGGTGTGGAACTCCAGCGGGATGTCGCCGATGTTCGCCTTGATGAGCGGCACCAGCGCGCGGGTGCGGTCCGGCGTGAGGAGCCCTCCCGGGTCCTTGAAGCAGATCCGCGCCACCGGCACCGTCGCCGCCTGCCGCGCGCGCTCGGCGAAGTACGCGTCGGTGTGCTTGGGCGACACCGAGTAAATGATGTTCAGGATCGGCTCGAGCCCCGCCTCCGTGGCGATGCGCACCGTCTTGCGCCACCCGGCGACGTCGTTCCACTCGTCGGAGATGCGCCCCTGGCGGACGCCGTTGGCCGCCATGCGCTCCAGGAAGATGCGCTGGATGACCTCCGGCGTCAGCTCGAAACCGTTGCGGCTGCCGATGATGACCCGCAGCGGCGTCTCCCGGATGACCCCGGCCACCAGCCGGATCCGCTCCCAAGGGTCCTCGTGCAGCTCGCGCACGCACTTCTTGATGTGCGAGCTGGACATCAGCTCCATGCCCCTGAAGCCCGCCCGGTCCATGCGCTCGCCCACCGCCAGCATCATGCCCGTGCGCATGGACTCCGCCCACAGGCTCTGGTGCCCGTCGCGCAGCGTCGTGTCGACGAATTCAATGGGTTCCATGGGTGTTTCCTTCTCACGTCCGTCGCACTGGCACAACCCCGCGATCGGGCGTTTCCTCCACTTGAGAGGCGGCGAGGACTAACGAAGGGGACACTAGAAGAACACGACCAGCAGGATCAGGCTGATCAGGCCGCCGAGCATGAAACACGCGGCGCTGACGGTGCCGGCCAACGTGGTGTAGTCCGCGAGGCGGAAGGTCTCGCTTTCGACCGCGAAGAGGACATTCGTGCGATCCAGGTTGCCGTCGACGAACTGTTTCAGGCCGTTTTCCGCCCCCTGCGCCTCTTTCACGGAGACCATGGTCACTAGGATCAGGGTCAGCGCCGACATGAGGATTCCGGTTCCGAACACGATCAGGGCCAGCAGGAGAGACCAGTGGTAGAACGCGCTTTCGGTCCTTGCCGCATTGCTCATGAACCCGATGATCAGGGCGCTGCCGCCGGCGTTCCCGTACAGCAGCATGCGCCCCGATTCGGTGATGAGCCGGAACATGGTGCCGCGTCGCAGCGCAATGACCTTGTACAGCTCGCGCAGCCACTCCTCGCCGACTTCTTCGGTGGAAAACTCGTCGATCCTTTTCAAGGCCGCCCTCTCCCCCCGTCGATTCGCTGCCCCAAGTCGGTCAGCCTGACGAATTTCGCCCCGACGTTCGTTCCGGGCTGGAACTCGACCGCCCAGTCATCGATGAGCACGACGCCGGACGCCAAAGCCTGCTGCAGGAAACGCTCCCGCGTCCACTCGTCGCCCAGGCGCTCCAGCACCGTGATGACGAAGCGGCCGAGAATGTAGCCCTCCAGGGACAGTTCGTTGAACATGGGTGGAGCCGACCCCGCCTCCCGTTCGCTCGCCGCTCGAAGGGCGCGCTGATAGCTGCGGACGATCCGCCTCTTCGTGTCCGTCGGGTTCGGCATCACCTCGGTCACCAGGATCCTGTCGCTCGGCGCCTCGATTCTCTTCCGCAGCTCGGAGGACAGGACAAAGGACAGGTTGCCGATGATGTAGTCGTGCCCCAAGCCGTTGGCCAGGTTGATGATCTCGGCGTTGGCCGCGTAAGGCCCGACGATCAGAATCGCGTCGAGATCGGCCTTCGCCAGGATGAAGAGGCCCGCGTGGACGGCATGCGTATTGCGCGAGAAGGCCGATTTCGCGAGGATGTGAAGTCCGTGTTCCCTGAGCACGGTCTGGTAGTTTTTCAGGACCGAGCGCCCGAAGGCGTCGTCCTGGTAGAGGATGCCGAAGCGCTTCTTGCCGCGCTTGCGAACGACGTGGTCCACCATCGCGCGGAGTTCCTGGAGGTAGCTCGCCCTCAGATTGACCACGTGCGGATTCCGCTTGAAGTCCCCCAGGAAGTCGGCCCCCGTGATGTGGCCCACGAAGGGGATGCCGGCCGCTCGCAGCACCGGCACGATGCGCTTCGCCGTCGGCGTCCCCACCCCGCCGATGACCGCGAGCACATCGTCCTTGGAGGCGAATCTCTCCGCATTCGCCGCCGCCATCTTCGGCTCATAGCCGTCATCGAGCGAGATCAGCTCCAGGGACCTCCCGTTGACTCCTCCTTTGGCGTTGCGTTCCGCGAACGCCGCGAGGAGGCCCGCGCGATAGTGGATTCCCAACTGCCTGTTGGGCCCGGAGAAACAGGCGCTTTGCCCGAAAACGACCGCTTTCGCGTGGACTCCGGGGGCGGCCGCCGAGACGCCCGGAGCCAGCAGGCATCCGAACACCAGCAGCGACAACCATAGAACCCGGCGGGACGTCCGCTCAGTCATGGCTTCAGTTCCCTCCGTGTTGCCCGCGGCCCGCGCCTTCGTTGAGCGTCTTCTCCACCATCGACCTCAGAGTCGCCTGCTGGGTGGCGCCGCCGCGGCGGGAACCGCCGTGACGATGGGAAAAGATCGAGGGCGTGTCGAATATAAGCGAACGGGGATTGGCTTCCCTCGCGTGGTCACGCTCCGCTTGCGGGCGGTGGAACCGGCCCTCGACCAACGGCTTGTCGGCCGTGACGCTCTCCAGGGCGTGCACGTTCAGCGGCATGGTCGATCTCGACAGCCGCTCGCCGGGAGCGGCGGGCGACGGCGGCGTGTGCGCCGCGACCGCCGTCGGGGGGACTCCCGGGGCGCCGTCGATCATGTTGATGTCGATGTTCGACGCCTCGCCCGGGTTGACGACCGACAGGCTCGCCTCGGCGAAGATCGTGCGCATCCGTTGCCAGTAGCGGGTGATGGCAACCTGGTTCGGGTTTTTCCTGTATTCAGCCAGCAGGTCAGTGAAGACCTTCGCGCTGCTGCGTGCCTGGACGAGCCGTGTCCGGGCACTCGCCCTGGCGTCCGTCACCAGCGCTTCGGCCTGGCCCTTGCTGCGCGCAAGCAGTTGCTCTCTCTTGCGATTCGCCACGCTCACGACTTCTTCCCGCTCCGCGATGGCGTCGTTGACGTCCCGGAACGCCTGCAGCGTCTCCTGGATCGGGCGCACGTCGACGATGTTGAGCGAGACGATCTCGAGACCGAAGTCCAGCGCTTCGAGGCGCTTGACCACGTCTTCGAGCAGATGTTGTTGAATGATGTCGCGATTGGAGGTGAAGATCAGGTCGATGAAGTTCTGCCCGAGGAGATTGATCAGTTCCTCGCGAACGAACGCGGTGAGCAGCGCGACGTGGTCGGCGGACGCGAACAGGTACGCCCTCAGGTTGTCGATCTTGTACTGGATGACGACGTCGGCCTCGATGAGGTTGGTGTCTCCGGTCAGGATGGTGAAGTTCGCCTGATTGCCTTTCGTGCTCGACACTTCGTGGCCGAGAATCCGTTTGACCTTTCGAATATGCATCCGCTCGACGAGCGGAACGGCGTAGCCCAGCCCCGGACCGACCTGCGCATCGACCACTTTCCCGAAACGGGTGCGTACGCCCTGTTCCTCTTTCTTGACGACGTAGAAGCCGGTGAGCAGGAAGCCGACGACGGCGATGGCGACAAGGATCCAGAGGATCTTCGTGTAGCGCCCCTCAAGGAAGTCGAAGGCGGCGTAAATGGCCCGCGTGCTCGGAGGCAGGGACTGTGGTTCGCTCATCGGATGAATCCGCCCTACCGAGGTATTTCCTTGCTGTCGAGATACTTGAACAGCTCGTTGTCCGCGGGCAGCATGAGGGTCGTGTTCCCGTCGATGATCCGGTCATAGCTGTCGAGCGCGCGGAGGAACTTGTAGAACTCCGGGTCCTCCTCGTAGGCCTTGCCGAGCAGCGCCATCGCCTCGGCTTCCGCCTTTCCGAGAATGGCGGTGGCCTCGGCGTGGGCTTCGGCGATGATCTTCTCGTGCTCGTTGATGGCCCGGGCCTCGATGCGGATCGCCATCTCCTCCCCCTCGCTGCGATAGCGCGCGGCGATGCGGGCGCGTTCGGAGATCATCCGTTGGATCACGCTCGGCCGGTTCGACACCGGCAAGGTGTACTCGACGATTCCCGTCCGCAGCACGTCGATGCCGTAGTCCTTCTTCGCGACCGGCGCGATGAGCGACTGGATCCTGTTGGCGGCCGCGGTCAGATTTTCGTGCTCCAACCCCAGGCTGATGAAGGCGTCCTGGGCCTCGTTGCTGATGACGATGCCGCTGCTCGACATGTAGAGGTCCTTGAGTCGCTGGATGGCGTTCTGGCCGGTCCGGATCGCCTCGACATAGAGGATCGGGTCACGGACGCGCCACAGCAGATATCCGTCGACATGAACGCTCTTCTGGTCCTCCGTGATCAGTTCCTGTGTCAGCCCGGTCATGGCGTGAATGCGCCGATCCACCTTGTATATCCTGGATATCGGCCGGGGCCATTTCAGGTGGAGTCCGGGTTGCCTGACGGGAGGCGATATCTTCCCGAAGTGGGTCAACACGCCCTGCTGCGTCTCGTCGACGATGTAGAAGGAATCGTACGCTATGACGAGCAGGACGATCGCGGCAATGGATGCGGCGATTTTCCTTGATCTCGAGGTCATTTCGCTTCTCCCCCCGATTTCTCCGACTTCTCAGGCTTGGCGTTCCCCTTGTCTTGGGCGCTGGCGAGTTTTCGGGACTTTTCCGGCTCTCCCTTGGCCCCGCTCTGTTCACCATGGTTCCGGGGGCCGGTCGAGCCTTTCTGCTTGTCCTTCTCGCCGGGGGTCACGCTCTTGGCGGATTCTTCGGGTCTTTTCTCCCCGGCAGCCCCGTTGCGATGGTCCATGCCGCCGGCCGGTCCGTTCTTCCCGTGCGCCGGACGCATGTGTCCGTCACCCGCCGACGATTTCCTCTTCCACAGCGCGACCTTTCCCAGACTGTCCTGGTTGGGAACGATGATCTTCGGATTGTGGGAAAGCGCGATTTCCAGCTTCTCGCGCCACAGCATGTTCCGAAGCACGTCCGGCGAGACTTGCATGGCCTTCGCCACCCTCCGGATCGCGTCGGCTTCCGCGCCCGATGTCGCCACCCGCGAATACGCCCGGCCGTCGGCTTGCTTCACCTCGTAGTCGGCATTGCCGTGCGCCTGGGGAATCATCGACACCAGGAGCCGCTGCGCGTTGACGATGATCCTCTCCTTGTCCTCCTGCGCGGTGGACACCTCCCGGAATGCGCTTGTGGTCTCGGCCACGGGGCGGATCTCCGACAGGCTCACCTTGACCAGCTCGACACTCTCGAACACCGAGGGTCCCGCGTCCTGTCCCGAATCCTTCCCCGTGAACAGGGCGCCGACGTGCCCTTCGAGGGTTCCGCGATGGACGGTGAGCAACTGCTCCAGGGGTCTGGCGGATACGAAGGAACGCACCTGGTCCCGGACCGCGTCCCGGATGAGGCTTGGCGCGTCGATGATCCGGTAGTGGTAGGCATACGGGTCTTTCACTCGATATTGGACGTTGACGGTGAGGGAAACGAGGTTCAGGTCGCCGGCCACGAATTCGCGTGATTCCCCGCCCATCATGGACTTCACTTCCCGGACCGGCCATTTGTCGATCCGGGCGAAGGGCGGGGGAGCGAGGTAGTGCAGCCCCGGCTGCAGGTCCTTCCAATAGACCTTGCCGAAAAGGCGGCCGTAGCCGACCGAGCCCGGGGGCACGACCGCGAAACCGTTGGCCAGGTAGACGGCGACGATCAGGGCGAGGACCATCATGCCCAGAGGCGTCTTGGGGGAGATGGCGCCCAGCGCGGGGCGGCCCCGGCTCAGTCGCGTCCACGTCCTTGTCAGGGGTTCGGACATGTTGCGGAGGTTCTTCGTCAAATCCGACCAGCCGGTTCGCAGGGCGCCGGCGCGGAACCGCCAGACGACCAGGGCGATGAAGGCGAAGGTGCTCACGTACTGGAAGAACAGGATGTTCGGCGAGGTCGAGGCGCTCAGGTTCAAGGGCAGCGTCAGGGCGGCGGCGGCCAGGAGGATGTCCACGAGGATGGCCACGAGGACGGTCACCACGATGACCACGGTGACGTAGATGGACGCGAAGCGCGTGCCGAACTGGTGCATGATGACCGCGATGGTTCCCGAGTTCGTGGCGGGGCCCGTCATGAGAAAGATCAGCGCCGCTCCCGGACTGAAGCCCTTGGCCACCAGCGCGGCGGCGATGGGCGTGCTTGCGGAGGCGCAGATGTAAAGCGGGACGCCGATCAGGACCATGATCGGGTAGGCCGCCCACTGGGCGTATTCGTTGTCCATCAGGGTGTCGGGAATCGCCAGATAGAGCAGGCCTCCCACGGCGACGCCGAAGAGCAGCGAGAACAGGATGTCGTCGGCGATTTCCACGAAACCGTAGTGAAAGATATGCCTGACGATGGTCTTGAAGCTGGGCAGGTTGTACCCCGCGGGCAGTTCGACGTCCGGAGTGTCGAGCGGCTCATCCTCGGCCGCCATCTCCTCGCGATAGAACTCCGGCTTGACCCAGAACGTGATCCTCCGGTTGGCGACCTTCGCCAGGAGCGTCCTGAAGCCGTACCCCATGGCGATCTTCAGTTGTGAGGGGCTGATGCAGCAGTCGTCTTCGCTTGGAATGAGATGTTCGTGCGGGCCGTGATCGTGGTCATGGTCGTGATCGTGGCTGCCGTCGTGCTCTTCCTTCAGGGTACCGCCGTCGCCTCTGATGAGACCGATGCAGAAAATGCCGGCCACGACCGCGGTGATGAAGCTGATGACGGGCCGGACAACCGCCGCCACCCATCCGAAGAAGGCGTTGGTGACGAGAATCGAATCCGCTCCGGTTTCGGGGGCGGTGATCAGGAAAGACATGCAGGAGGAGCGGGAGGCTCCCTTCCGCCGCATCTCGGTGACCACCGGCACCACCGAGCAACTGCAAAGCGGCACGGGCACGCCGACGGCCGCGCTGGCGCTGACCGACTTCAGACTGTCGTCACGGAGCCACCGGAACACCGCCTGGCGGGAGATGAAGACGTGGAACAGTCCCGAGAGGAACAGCCCGAGCAGGAGCATGGGCGACAACAGAAGCAGCGACATCCACAGGAAGTGGAAGAAGTCGACCAGCAAGCTCCACAATTGAACAGACATGCTGAATTACCAGTCCTTATTCGACGAACGGAGAACCCCGGCACCCTCGATAGACAAGGCTATTCCGAATACATAGCAGATAATGATGAACCCAATATTGATATTGAAAAATCGATATACATTATGTTCTTTTTCAGGTTATTATGGGAAAATACATTAAGTTCTTTTAAGTTTTGTGGCAAGCAGTATTCATCGCTTTGAGGAGAACGTTTCAACGGTACAGCAACGGTACAGGTCGGGGGAAATCGTATGAACGGCAAGCGAGCGAGCCAGGAGGGCGCCGAATCATCCGAAGCGCGGACTCCCCTTGTCGCCTGGTGCGTCGTCGCCGTGATGGTCTACCTTCTGCTGCTGGCCGTCGATCTGATCAACCATGGCTTCAAGCAGGCGACCGGCGGCGCCGAGAGCGCGCAGGCGCTGTTCGCCTTCGCCACCAACCCGTTCATGGGCGTCCTGCTGGGCGGCCTGGTCACGGCGCTCGTACAATCATCGAGCACCGTCACCTCGATCATCGTCGGAATGGTGGCGGGAGGGCTACCCGTCTCGGTGGCCATCCCCATGGTGATGGGCGCGAACCTCGGCACGACGATCACCAACACCCTGGTCAGCTTTGGTCACGTCGGCAACCGTGAGGAGTTCCGACGTGCGTTCGCGGCGGCCACCGTGCACGATGGGTTCAATCTCCTGAGCATTCTCATTTTCCTGCCGCTTGAGATGGCGTTCGGCGTTCTGGAACGCCTGAGCGGCGCCCTTGTAGGTTTGGCGAAGCAGTTTGGCTCCCACAATCTGGAGGGGCTGGACTTCGTGGAAGCCGTGGTGGAGCCGGTAAGCGACCTCATCGAGCTTCTTGTGTCTCCCCTTCCGGGGCCCTGGGCCGGCGTCGCGTTGATCGTCCTGGGCGTGGCTCTCATTCTGGTGGCGATCATCCGGCTAAGCGTCGCGCTCAGGACGGTCATGGTCGGAAAGGCGAATCAACTCCTGCACACGGCGGTGGGGCGGGGGCCCATCTCGGGTATCGTGTCCGGGACGGTTGTGACCGTAGTGGTGCAATCCTCCTCGACGACCACCAGCCTGATGGTGCCCCTGGCCGGTAGCGGCGTGTTTCGATTGGATGAAGTGTATCCGTTCACCCTCGGCGCCAACATCGGCACCACGATCACGGCGCTGCTGGCCGCGACGGTGACCGCGAGCGGCAGCCTCGAGACCGCCCTTCAAATCGCGCTGGCGCACTTTCTCTACAACCTGTTGGGTGTCGTGGTGATCTACGGGTTACCCTGGCTGCGGACGCTGCCGATGCTGGGGGCGGAGTGGCTCGCCCGCGTCGGGAGCGAGCGCAAGGGATTGGCGATCGCCTATACCCTCGGGATGTTTTTCGTCGCTCCGGGCGTTCTCGCCTTTGTCGGCACGCGGTTGTTCTGAGAAACCGATTCAGGCTCCTTGAATTAGCCGTTCGCCCTGAGCGTAGCGAAGCGAAGTCGAAGGGCGCCATTTTGCCCGGCGGCAATTGAACGGAGCTGCCTTAATCCTCCTTCGCCGCGTTGCGGCCGGCGATGCGGCCGAAGGCCAGCACCTCGGTCAGGTTGCCGGCGCCGGGGTAGTTCTGCGACCACATCGAGCCCAACTCGCCGGCGCTGTACAGTCCCCTGATGGGATGGCCCCAGGCGTTCAGCACCTGGGCGCGGGCGTTGCGCCGGGGGCCGCCCTGGGTGTTGAACAGGCTCGGCCATAGCGCGGCGCCGTAGAACGGGGGGTGTTCCAGCGGTTGCAGCGTGTCGGCCGATCGTCCGAACGCTTCGTCCCGCCCCTCGGCGCACGCCTTGTTGTATTCACCCACGGTCCGTTCCAGCTCGGCGGGGTCGAGGCCGAGGGCGGCGGCCAGCGCGGCCGGGGTGGCGCCCGTCTTGATCCAGCCCTTGGCCACTTCCGCGGCGTTGTCGTCGCTCCACCGATAATGTTCGGCCACCGCACCCCGCCCGGTGTTGGCCACCGGCCCGGCTGTGCGGGTCCACTCGTCGAAGACCACGAAGCAGGGCACCCGCGGGCGCTCCATGGTCTCCAGGTCCAGCTCCGTCACCAGCGACCCCACGGCGTGGGCGTCCATGGCGGTCTCGTCCACGAAGCGACGCGCGTGCCGGTCCACGTAGATGAAGCCGTGGCCGGGCATGGCGTGGATGACGGCGCCGTCGAACCCGTCCACGCGGTAGCCGAAGCCCGCGGCCACGGCGTTCATGTGCCACAGGGACGCGCCCACGTCCGCGGCCATGCGGATGCCGTCGCCGGTGTGGCCGGATGCGCCCAGGGACCAGAAGCGTTGCCCCAGGAACTGGAGCTGCATGTCGGAGTCCCATTCGTAGCCGCCGCAGGCGAGGATAACCGCCTTGCGGGCGTGGACGGCGATCTCCTCGCCGCCGCGGCGCGCCGTGAGCCCGGTGACCGCGCCGTCGCCGTCCCGCAAGAGCCGCACGGCGGGGCACTCCAGGAGCACCGGGATGCAGCGCTCGTCGACGTTCCGGTGCAGCAGCTCCCACAGGTCGCGGCCGTTGGCGGTGGTCTCGCCCTTGACCCGGAGCCTGGGCCCGACGCCGTCCGCGCCGGGCTGCTCGGGCGAGGCGGCGCCGGTGGGATAGACGGGATAGCTCGCGGGAACGGCCTGGATCGGGTCGACGGCCACTTCGCCGCCCAAGGAGCGCAGCCACGATTCGTTGTCGTGGCTCTCGCGCACCAGGGTCTCGATGACCTCCGGGTCGGTGGCGCCGCCGCACAAGAAGGTGATGTGCTCCACCGCGCGGTCGAGGGCGCCGAAGATGCGCACCGAGCCGGCGGAAAGCCGGGTGTTGCCGCCGCCGGAGGCCGCTTTCTCCACGATCACGACCTTGGCGCCGAGGTCGGCGGCGGTGATGGCCGCGACGGCGCCCGCGCCGCCGTAGCCCACCACGGCCACGTCGGTCTCGCGCGAGGAGACGATGGCCTTGCTCATTCCGGCGTCACCCTCGCTGCCGCGTTGTCCGCATGCCGGCCTGACCCTCTTCCGAGGTCCCCCTCATGATTCCGGCTTCACCAGCCGCCCCTCCCCGACCAGCCGCTCGATGATCTTGCGGGCCTCGGCGCGGGTTTCCACCGTGTCCTGCAGCTTGCGGTCGCGCCAGCCGTCGTTGGGCCAGCGCTTGGCCTTGGCGTAGACCGGGGCGTACATGTCGCTGCGCAGCTCGATGAGGAAGTTCCACACGTGGCCCGAATCGGCCATGCGCGTGCGCTCCCAGCGCAGGTTGTCGATGTCCACCATGCCGGTGACCACGGCCTCGCCGGGCGCGGTGGCCGCCGACTGCACGTGGCCCATGTAGTCGATGAGCTGGGTCATGCCGCGGTAGCCGCCGGTGGGGCGGTTGGAGCCCACGAAGGCGCCGCAGTTGACCGACAGGAAGTAGCACAGGTTCTCGTAGGCGCGGGCGCGCCGGAGCACGTCCCAGGCCTCGCCCTCGGGCGCATAGGGCTCGGCGGTGGGATGGATCAGCAGCTCGGCGCCGCGCAGCGCCAGGCAGCGGGCCATCTCCGGGAACACCACGTCGGTACAGGTGAGGCACGCCAGCCGGCCGATCTCGGTGTCCGCCACCGGGAACATGGCGTCCTCGCCGTAGCGTTCCGTGTACTCGGTGTAGACGTCGCCGGGCCCCGTGTAGGTGGTGTTGAGATTGTTGGGGCCGTTGTTCTTCCGGTACTTGAGGATGATGTCGCCGTCCGGGTCGATGATGAAGCTCGTGTTGAAGAGGCGGCCGGGCCAGTCGTCGTCGCGTTCGTAGAGGTTGCCGACGATGTGGCAGCCGCGCTCCCGGGCCTTGCGCCCGATCTGCTCGGTGACGTCGCCCGGGATGGTCTCGGCCAGCGCGAGCCACTCGTCCACCGAGCGCGGCCGGTACTGGCCGATGATGCCGTACTCCGAGAACACCGCCAGCTTCACGTCGCCCAGACGCAACGCGGTCCAGTCCAGCAGCTCGAAGATGCGCCCGAGGTTCTCGTCGATGATCGCGTTGCGCTCCCCGGGCTCGACGATGACGCGTGTCTGTTGCTGAATCAACGCCACTCGATAGGGTTTCATGATGCCTCCCCACCCCTGGATTCCCGCTTCCGCGGGAATGACGACTCGGAGCGTCAGCAGTGTCTTGGTTTGAGCACTATCTCTTGTTCACCGTTCCCAGGAACCACTCCGCCATCTCTTCGCGCTTGGGATACCACACCCCGTCGAAGGTTTTAACGTAGTCCACGAACTCGCGCAGGGCGCGGATGGCGTAGGCCTGGCCCATGACGTGGGGGTGCATGCCGACGTTCATGATGCGGCCGCTGGTGGCTCCTTCCAGGTAGAGCTGGTCGAACTGCTCCCTGAACAGCTCCAGGGCCTGGGAGGTGGTGCGGCCGCCGCGGGAGAAGACCGCGAAGTCGTTGACGTCGTTGGAGTAGGGAATGCACACCAGCGGGCCGTGGCGGGTGTTGAGCAGATAGGGCTGGTCGTCGTTGAGATAGTCCGCCTGGAACAGCAGTCCCAGCTCCTTCAGGATGTGGGGCGTCTCGTGGGTGCTGCGGAGCGACGACGACAGCCACCCCCGCGCCGGCCGTCCCACCGCCCCGGCGTAGGCGTCCAGGGTGCGGCGGATCACCTCGCGCTCCCTGTCCGGCTGGTTCGCGTAGTAGGTGAGCACGTCGTTCTGGGCGTAGTTGTGGGCCAGGATCTCCCAGCCGCGCTCGTTGGCGGCGTCGATGATGCGGCGTCGCTCGATGCCGGTGAGCGCATTCATGGTGCAGGTGGCGGGCACGCCGGCCCGGTCGAACACGTCGATGATGCGCCACACGCCCACGCGCTGGCCGTACTCACGCCAGGTCCAGTTGGCGTAGTCGGGGACGTTGCCGGGCAGCATGTGCGGGATGGTGGCCGGCCCGCCGGGGTAGAGGGGCTCGGCGCTGTCTCGGGTCATCTCCCAGTATTCGATGTTGATGGTGAAGATCAGCGCCACCCGCGCGCCTTGCGGCCAGCGGAGCGGCGGGCGGTCGGGTAGTGCGACGTAGTCGTACAGCATGCAGGACACCTAACACCCATTGCCCCCGTCCGGCAACGCGGGCATAATGAATCGGGAGGGATGAATCACATGAAGCAGTTCAAGTGGCGGGCGCTCGCGTTCGCGATCCTCGTGGGTCTGGCGGTCCTGTGGGCGTTCGGCAACGCCCCGGCTTCGCTGGTAGGCAAGCAGGCGCCGGAGTGGACCAACGATACCTGGATCAACACGGAAGGGGCGACGCTCAGGTTGAAGGACCTCAGGGGGAAGGTGGTCCTCATCGAGTTCTGGACCTACGGCTGATACAACTGTGTCAACACACTCCCATCGTTGGTGGGATGGCACAAGGAATACGGACCCCGGGGCCTCGTCGTGGTGGGAATCCACTCGCCCGAGTTCTCCCACGAGCACTCGCTGGAAAACGTCAAGAACGCCTGCAAGGAGCTGGGCATCGAGTTCCCGGTGGCCCAGGACAACGATTTCGCCACCTGGAAACGCTACGGCACGCGCTACTGGCCGACGCTGCACATCATCGACAAGAAGGGCGTGATCCAGTACACGCGTTTCGGCGAGGGCGGCTACGACGAGATGGAAGAAGTCATCCAGCGGCTGCTGGATGAATAGGGGGTAGGGGCGACCCGCGGTCGCCCCGTGGGTGCCCAGCCATCAGCCCGCCGGGCAACTCACCCCGGTACCGCCAAGCCCGCAGTACCCCCACGGGTTCTTGGCGAGATACTGCTGGTGGTAGTCCTCGGCGAAGTAGAACTCGCCCGCTTCCACGATCTCGGTGGTGATGGGGCCGTAACCCGCCCTGGACATCTCTTCCTGATAGCGCTCGCGTGAAGCCTCGGCGGCCTTCTTCTGCTCGTCGCCGTAGGTGTAGATCCCCGACCGGTACTGCGTTCCCACGTCGTTCCCCTGGCGCATGCCCTGGGTCGGGTCATGGGCTTCCCAGAACACCTTCAGGATCTCGCCGTAGCTCACCACCTTGGGATCGAACACCACCAGCACCACCTCGTTGTGCCCGGTCCTGCCGGTGCACACCTCCTCGTAGGTGGGGTTCGGCGTATGGCCGCCGCCGTATCCCACGGCCGTCGTGTAGACGCCGTCGAGTTGCCAGAAACAGCGCTCCGCCCCCCAGAAACACCCCAGGCCGAACACCGCCTTCTCCATGCCGTCCGGATAGGGCGGCTCCATTGGGTTGCCGTTCACGTGGTGCGCCGCCGGCACCGGCATCTTCTCCTGCCTGCCGGGCAGCGCGCTGGCCGCGTCCGGCATCTTCATCTTGCCCATCATGCCGATCAATCCCCAGAGCATCGCTGTCTCCTTTCACTGGGAGCCGCGCCCGCACCGATTCTTCTCTCCCTTACCATGCCATGTCCGGGGAGGGTTGCAAGCCGGGGGCCGAATTAGCAAGGCCCCAGGCCCGGAGGTGTACCAAACGTCACCTCACTTGCGTTTGGTAGCACCAAATGCAAACGGACCTTGCATTTGGTACGGGGCACGGCGGCCTGTCAGGCCCGATGCCGCTGACAGAAAAGGCCGGCAGATGGACGGTGACTTGTATGATACAGGTCACTAATCATGGAAACCGGCATCGCTTACGCGCTCGCGGCCGCGCTGTGCTGGGGCACCTCTCCGGTGCTGGTCAAGCGCGGGCTCCGGCATTCCAACATCAGCGCGGCGGTGCTGTTGCAGTCGGTGGGGTCAGTCCTGGTCCTGGTGCTGATCATCCCCTTCGGCGAGGTCGAACTCCTCATGCCCTGGACCGCGGCCGGGGTGTTCGTTTCCGTGGGCCTGGTGGGAAGCTTCCTGGGCCGCACCTTCGCGCTCAAGGGCATCGACGAGGTGGGCGCCTCCAGGGCCCAGTCCATCGTCAACTCCGCGCCGCTGCTCACCGCCGTCTACGCCATCATTCTGCTGGGAGAGACCGCGACCCCGCTCATCCTCATTGGCGTAGTCCTGATCGTCAGCGGGCTTCTTATCATAACCCGCGGAAGTCCTGACGACGAGGACCGGCGTCCCTTCAGGCTGAAGGGGTTCCTCAATCCGCTGCTGGCCATCGTGTTCTTCGGTTTCGGCCCCATCCTCAAGAAGGTCGCGATCCTGGCCGGCGGAACGCCTGTTCCGGGATCCCTCATAACCCACGTCACCGGCCTCGCGCTCATCATGTTCTTCGGCCGGGTGTTGCGCATCGACTGGCGCCAAGGGATTTGGCTCACCGGGGATAGCTACTTCTTCCTTCTCCTGTCCGGTTTCTTCCAGGGAGTGGGGTCGATCTTCACCTATCTGGCGGTGGCCCATGCCCCAACCATCATCGTCGCCCCCATCTGGAACGTGCAGCCGCTGATCACGTTCTCCTTGGCGCGGCTGCTGCTGCAGGGCGACGAGACCCTTACCCTGAAGGACGGCTTGGCCGCGGTGCTGGTGGTGGCTGGCGTCTTCTTTCTATTTCAGTCACGGGGGTAGTGGAAACCGTCATTGCCTCGACACAGCTGCCTCCCTTGACTTTCTCCAGAATTAGACTATTATCAATCCAAATATGGAGGCTTAAATGTCGCTCATACCCGCATATCCCGAGACCCGTCATGAACCCCCCGAGGTCGTGGACCTGTCTGATCGCGCAGAGCGTTTGCGCCTCACTCCGGACGCCGTGCGTGCCTTCCTCAATATCATGGACCGCTGGAAGATCCGGGACGACGATGCCCGCCGTCTGCTCGGCGGCATCTCCAACGGCGCCTACTACGCATTGAAGAAGGGACCTCGCCGCCCGCTCGACGAGGACAGGCTGCGGCGGATTTCGTACCTTGTGGGGATCTTCAAGGCCCTGAATGTTCTCTACAGCGACGAATTGGCCGATCTGTGGATGCAACGTCCGAACCGGAACAGGATCTTCGGCGGGCTGACTCCGCACGAGTATCTCGCCCGAGGCGGCTTGCCGGCGTTCGCGACCGTGCGGAAGTTGCTGGATGCGCGGCGGAGCGGCCATTGAGGATTCCCGCTATTTCACGGATTCGACAAGCAGACACACACCGGCTGATTCCGTCGAAGTACAGCGAGAGTGGCGACAGTGTCCTCGCCCGGATCGCGGACAACGACGACCACCTTCGCCGGATACTGGAACTCGACCTCGCCACCGACGAGCGCCACGCGGCCGAAGCCGATCGAGTATTGGGCATCGGCATCGACGAGCTCGTCTCCGGTATTCCCCATGCCGGCATCATCAATGCCGCCTTCGCCCACGCCCACCCCTTGGGCAGCCGTTTCAACGGCCCGGACCGTGGCGCCTGGTATGCGGGCGCCGAACTGGCCACGTCACAGGCCGAAGTGGCGTGGCACAAATGGATCGAGCTTGTAGAGGTCGACTGGCTGGAGGAGAGCGTCACCTACGACGACTATCTCGCGGACTTCGCCGGCGAGTTCCACGACATCCGTGAAGATGGTGCCTTCGAAGGTTGCCTGGCTCCGGACAGTTACGTCGAATCCCAGTCGCTCGGCGAGTCCCTTCTCCAGCAGGGATCGTCCGGCATCATCTATCCCAGCGTGCGCCGCAAGGGCGGCCTCTGTATTGCCTGTTTCCGGCCCGCCCTGGTGGACAACGTCCGCACGGGTGCGCGGTACCGCTTTACCTGGAGCGGATCGCCGACACCGACGATACGCCTTGAGCAAACATTCCCGTGAGGCAGGCAAGACAAGGCGGCAATCCGTCGGGACTTCCGTATGCGCTGAGGTCAGCCGCACCTTCTGTTGGCGTATCAGTGCGGCGCGGCCAGGGACCTTCGGTGGTGGAAGGGATGGAGAGAGATGGCCAACGGGTCCACGGGGACCGCGGCGTCGGGCGGATGACTAGCCCAGCTCCCCGAATACGGCGAGCCAGATGCACGGCGGCGTCCGGCTGGTGTAGTCGACGCGGTGGCGGCGGTGGGCGGGAATCAGCACGTGGTCTCCGGCGCCGAGGCGTAGCGTCTCTCCGTCGTCGTACTCCAGCACGGCCTCGCCCTGTATCAGCACGACCCATTCGTCGCGATCCTGGTCGTACCACTCGCCGACGGGCGAGGTCTGGCCGCACGACACGATGCGCTCGATCTTCACGCCCCGCTCGGGGATGAGGTCGGTGAACTCCTCGGCGTCCGGGAGCGGGTCGGGCAGGTCGAACAGGTTAAGCGGCATGCTCCGGCGGTCGGAAGAGCGCGAACACCTTGTCTGAGTTGGAGATCCACGACTCCAGGAACACGATGTCGTCGGGCTTGCGGCCGATCTCGGACATGGCGCCGGCCAGGGCGAACCAGTTGAGCAGCTCGTGGTGGCCGCGGTCCTCGGCCTCGGGCAGGCTGGTTTTGCGCCATGTTTCCCAGTCGCCGTCCCGGAGGGCCTGGAAATAGCGCTTGTCGGATTCCACGTCCGGGTACATGAACGAGTGCTTGGCGGTGAGGAACGAGTGGGACCAACTCGACGAGGCGATGAGGGCGACACGCCACGGGCTCTCCGCGAAGGCCCGGGCGGTGGCCGCGCCGATGTCGAAGCAGCGCCAGGGCTGCGGGCCGGGCGGGTCGAACTGGTCCTCGATGTCGCGGGCTGCCGACGGCGTCAGCGGCACGCCTTGGCTGCCCACCAGCTTGCGGCCGTAGCTGTTCACCGTGAACGGTACTACCGGGTAGGGAAACCCGCGGCGGTCCCAGTCGAGGTACAGGATCGAGTTCACGAAGGCGTGACCCAGCCCGCGGTGGAGCGGCTTGTATGAGTAGGCCACGTCGAAGCCGTTGTCCAGCAGGCTCGACGCCAAGTACTTGCCGGCTTCCTGATGGCCCTTGACGGTGAAGACCTTGTCGTCGGGCTCGTCCCACATGTTGGCGCCCCGGCGGGTGTGGGTCCACGGCTGCGAGTCCACCGAGTCGTAGGCGAGGATCGAGAAGGCCGGTACGCAGTCCTCCTTGTAGTTCTCGTACTGGTCGTCGCCCCACAAAAGGCACAGGTCCGGCTGGAACTCGTCCAGGGCCTGGCGGGCGATGCGGAAACGGTCGACCAGGTCCTGGCGGTGCGCGTCGGAGTGGCTCTGGCCGTCGTCCGTGCCCCACTGCTCGCGCATGGGGGCCGGCCAGTTTGCCATGTCCCGCAGCCGTTCCGGCAGCGCCGGATCGTCCAGGCACATCTTGATGCGCCGGGTCATGTTCCCCTGGAAACCGAGTCCGGGGTAGTGCGTGATGCCCAAGCCGAGTATCTCTCCCATGTCTTTCCCCCTTCCTCTGGTGTCCAGTCGCACGATAAGCTGCGCGGGATTCCTGTCGGCGTCAAGGCGCGATGACCTGTAAGGGCGACCAGCGGTCGCCCCCGTGGCGTGCCGATCCCGGTCGTTGATCACCGCCGCCCGTTATGGCAGCGTCCGCAGCAATCGCCCAAACCCCTCCACGGGCTCCTGTATCCCGAGGCGTTTCCGGGTCGCCCATACCTCCGCGTTGAGATTGGTGATCACCGGCACCCCGAGCTCCTCCTCAAGGGATTCGATAACGGGCAGGCAGTCCCACCCCGCGCCCGGGAGACAGATTCCCTCGCCGCCGTGATCGCGGAAGGCCTTTTTGGCCCCGCCGTAGATGTCCTCGGCCGGGATATCGCCGACATCCTCGAAGGCCACGCCCTCGAGTTCCGGGATACCGGTCACCGTGAATCCGGCCTGCTCGAAGAAATTGGCGAACTTCGCGTTCATGGCGCCCTGGATGTAGGAGAGGATCACGAACCTTTCCACACCCAGCACGCGGAAGGCCTCTACCTGCACGGTGGTCGCGGTGAGGATCGGCACGCCGTGCTGCCGGGTCAACCGCTCGGTCAGTTCGCCGTCGAAGCGGTAGCCCTTGAGCAGGATCGGCGGTGTCCCCTGGATCAGCACCAGGTCCACCCCCAGCTCTACCAGCTCCGCCACCCTGGTTTCGGCCACGGCGATGGCTTCGTCGAACTCCGCCTCCGTGCCGGCGCGGACTCCGACGTAACGCGGCGCCACGCACACCCCCTCCGGAAGAAGCCTGATGTAGGTCTCCAGCGACCCGAGACGGAACGTCGGCTTCACCACGCCCACGGTGCCGCGCGAGCAATACATGGCCTATCCTCCTGAAAAAACGGCGTCCTTCGACTTCGCTACGCTACGCTCAGGACGCAAGTCCTCACACCGCGATGGTCTGGCCGCCGTCCACCACCAGGGCATGGCCCGTGACGAAGGAGGCCTCGTCGGACACCAGGAAGAGGACGCCGTAAGCCATCTCCTCCGGCCGCGCCATTCGCAGCAGCGCCTTGTTGCTCTTGGCCATGCGCGCCCGCTGCTCGGGGGTGGCGGCCTGCAGCGAAGGCACCGGCGGGTGCCCGCGGAAGCGCGGGGTCTCGGTGGCGCCGGGACAGATGCAGTTCACGCGGACGCCCTTGGGGCCGTAGTCCAGCGCCATCTGCCGGGTCAGGCTGATGACCGCTGCCTTGGTGGCGCAGTAGGCCGGATAGTTCTCGGACGCCACCAGCCCGAAGGTCGACGCGGTGCTGACGATGTTGCCGCTGCCTTTCTCGAGCATGTGCGGGACCACCGCCCGGACGCTCCTCTGGATGGCGTTCAGGTTGAGGTCCATGATGAAGTTCCACTCCTCGTCGGTGTGCTCGTGAGCCTGCTTGCGTATGCCGCCGCCGGCGTTGTTGTAGAGGATGTCCGCGCCGCCGTACCGGTCCATGGCGGTCTTCATCATCTCCTCGGGACCGCCGTCCACGGTCACGTTCACGTTCAGGAAGGTGGCCTCGCCGCCCTCGTCGATGATGAGCTGGTCCACCCGCGGCGTCATGGTCTCCTGGATGTCGCAGCACACGACGTTGGCGCCTTCGCGCGCGAACAGCCGGGCGGTGGCCCGTCCGATGCCGCTGTTGGCCCCGGTGATGATGGCCACCTTGCCCCGCAGCCGCCCCAATCCTTCTCTCAGCATGGGATGTTCGTCGTTGTTGGCGTTCGCCATAGGTTTGCCTCCTTGAATAGTGCGCCTTTCGGCTCACTTTCCCTTATCCGATTGCCGGGGGATTGCCAAGCGTGCCCCGGGCAGGACGTTCCGCATCCGTCATTCCCGCGAAAGCGGGAATCCAGGGGTGGCTGGGGGTGATCCGCTTGGTTAACCTTGCCGGGACAATCCGCTACAGTGTCACCATCAAGGAGGATCGACATGGACCGGGCAGACGAAAAATACGTGGACGTCGACGGAATCCGCACCCGCTACTTCGAGAAGGGCAGCGGCGAGACGGTGGTGCTGTTCCACGGCGGCAACTTCGGCTCCAACGAAGCGGCCGATGGCAGCCCCGACTGGGGACTGAACTTCGACGCCCTGGCGCAGTGGTTCCACGTCGTCGCCGTGGACAAGCTCGGCCAGGGCATGACCGACAATCCCAAGAGTGACGAGGACTACACCATGGCCGCGGTGGTGCGGCACGCGCTGGCCACGCTGGAGACCCTGAAGCTCGGCAACGTCCACCTGGTGGGGCATTCACGCGGCGCCTACCTGGTGGCGCGCATGACCCTGGAAAGGGCGGACCTGGTCAAGTCCGTGATCCCGGTGGACACCAACACCCTGGCGCCCGGAGTCGGAAGGAACGACGTCGTGCATGCCAACGCCCCGGAGCCCCGGCTGAGCCGGGAGAGCCAGCGCTGGGTGTTGGAGCGCTATTCCTACGGCTACGACCACATCACCGACGACTGGCTCGACGCCTGCGTGGAGATCGCCCAACAGCCCAAGTACCTGGAGGCGGTGGAGAAGATGGAGACCCAGGGCCTCAAGGCCAATGTCTTCCTGGCCCGGCATGCGCGACAGAAGGAAGAGACCCTGGGCTGGATCCGGGACCGCGGCTTCCAACGGCCGACGCTGCTCGTGTGGGGCTACAACGATCCCACCGCCACCCTCGACCAGGGCATGCGGCTGATGGAGCTCATGGCGGGAAGCGAGCGCCGCACCCAGATGCACATCATCAACGAGGCCGGCCACTTCTCGTACCGGGAGCATCCCGCGGAGTTCAACGAGGTGCTGAGGGCGTTCATCGCCGCGCAGCAATAGGGGTAGAGGCGGGTCAGGCCTCGGCATCATAGCGGGATGATCGTTTCCAACTTGAAAAAACATCGCACATCACCCATCATCCAAGACTACTACGTACGGAGGGAAACCCATGGGTAAATACATGTTCCACACGACGTACACCGCGAAAGGGCTTCCTGGGCTGCTCAAGGAGGGCGGCAGCCGGAGGCGGGCGGCGTTGACCCAGACCATCGAGGGGATGGGCGGCAGCGTGGAGGGGCTCTACTACGCCTTCGGCGACACGGACCTCTACATCATCGCCGATCTTCCCGACGACGCCACGGCGACGGCCGTCTCGCTCAACATCGCCGACGCCGGCGCCCTCAATATCAGGTGCACGGTATTGATCACGCCGGAGACGGTGGACGAGGCGGTCAAGAAGAAAGTGCCCTACCGGCCGCCCGGAGCACGGGCCGCTCGCGGCCGCAAGTAGGACCTTAAGTGTGATGCCCCACGCATGTCTGTAGACGCTTGCGTGGGACACCGCACTAGCGGCGGCACCGGCTTGAGCGGGCGCCGGTGTCCCTTTTTCCACCATGCCCCTCGTAAGCTTCGAAGAGGTCTCGCTGGAGTTGGGCGACCAGCGCCTGCTTGCGCACGCCGAGTTCGCCATCGAGCCCGGGGAGCGGGTCTGCCTGATCGGCCGCAACGGCGCGGGCAAGACCTCCATGCTCGGGCTCATCACCGGCCGCCTCCAGCCCGACCACGGCGAGATCCACTACCAGAGCCGTATCCGCGTCAGTGAGCTGGAGCAGGCGCTGCCCGAGGAGCTCGGACAGACGGTGCGGGAGTACGTCACCACCGGGCTGGCCGACCTGCAGGACCTCATCGACCACTACCAGCAGCGCTCCCGCGAGGCCCTGGACCGCAAAGGCTTGCTGGAGCTGGAGGCGCTGCACCGGGAGATCGACGCACACGGCGGCTGGCACGTGGACCAGCGGGTGGAGACGGTGCTGAGCGAGTTGGACCTGCCGGCGGACCGGCGGCTGGAGGAGCTGTCCGGTGGCTGGCAGCGGCGTGTCGGTCTCGCGCGCGCCATCGTCGGCAATGCCGAGCTGCTGCTCCTCGACGAGCCCACCAACCACCTTGACCTGAGCACCATCCAGTGGCTCGAGGACCGGGTCTACAACTACGCCGGCAGCGTCCTTTTCATCACCCACGACCGCGCCTTCCTCCGGCGGCTCGCCACCCGCATCGTGGAGCTGGACCGCACCCGCCTCACGAGCTGGCCCGGCACCTACGACAACTACCTGGAGCTCAAGGAGAAGGGCCTGGCGGAGGACGCCCGCCGCAACGCCCTGTTCGACAAGCGGCTGGCCCAGGAGGAGGAGTGGATCCGGCGCGGCATCAAGGCGCGGCGCACGCGCAACGAGGGCCGGGTGCGCGCCCTCATGGCCATGCGGGAGGAGGCCGCCCAGCGCCTCAAGCCCCTGAGCCAGGCGCGCATCCACGTGCAGCGCGGCGGTCAGTCCGGCCGCAAGGTGGTGGAGCTCCGCAACGTCACCCACGGCTACGGCGGCGAGCCGTTGATCCGGAACCTGTCGCTGCGCATCATGCGCGGCGACCGCATCGGCCTCATCGGCAACAACGGCGTGGGCAAGAGCACGCTCTTGCGCATCCTGGTGGGCGAGATCACGCCCGACTCCGGCACCGTGGAGCAGGGCGCCAACCTGGAGATCGGCTATTTCGATCAACTGCGCCGGGAGCTGGACCCGGAGAAGACCGTGGCCGAGACCGTCGCGGACGGCCGCGACCACGTCTTCGTCAACGGCAGGCCGCGCCACGTGGTGGGGTATCTCAAGGGCTTCCTCTTCAGCCCCAAGCGGGCGCTCAGCCCGGTGGCGGCGCTGTCCGGCGGCGAGTGCAACCGCGTGATCCTGGCCCGGCTGCTGACTCAGCCGGCCAACCTGCTGGTGCTGGACGAGCCCACCAACGACCTCGACATCGAGACCCTGGAGGTGCTGGAGGAGCAGCTCGTGCGGTACCGCGGCACGCTGCTGGTGGTGAGCCACGACCGCAGCTTTCTCGACAACTGCGTCACCAGCACCCTGGTCTTCGAGGACACCGGCCTGATCCAGCGCCACGCCGGCGGCTACAGCGACTGGCTCCGCCGCGGCAAGGCACTGGCCGTCACCGACGACCCCAACCGCAAGGGCGTTCCGGAGCCGCCCCCGGAACGGCGCGAGCGCTCCCGGCCGACCAAGCTCAGCTACCATCTGCAACGGGAGCTGGACGAGTTGCCCGACCGCATCGAAGCCATGGAACAGGCGGTGGCGGCGCTGGAGCAGCAGACCCAGCAGCCCGACTTCTACGCGCGGCCCTTCGCCCAGGTCCAGCCCGTCCTGGACGAGCTCAAGACCGCGAAGGAGACCCTCGACCAGGCGCTGGAGCGCTGGACCGAGCTGGAGACCCTGAAAGAAGAAGCCGAGCGGCGTTCGCCATAAGACTGCGAATTCTGAACGAAGTGCTGTTCGCAAAGAGCGCGGGCCAGAGGCACTACGGCTCAACGGAACTGCATCGCGTTCGGGGGTTGTATCCAGGCCTTGACATTGCCTGCCCCCCTAACTTCCGATAAGAAGGGGGGCGGAGACACCCATGAGAAAACAACGACTGTCAGTGGCCGGGCGCAATTCGATGCGCGTCGACGCGGTGGAGAAGGTGTCCGGCAAGGCGTTCTACACCGGGGACATCGAGCTTCCGGGCATGGCGTATGCGAAAATCCTGAGGAGCCCGCTGCCCCATGCGCGGATCCTCAACGTCGACGCCAGCGCGGCGAGGGCCCTGCCCGGGGTCATCGACGTCCTCACCCGGGACGAGATCACCGACCTCAACTACAAGTACGGCGCCACCTACAAGGACCAGTCGGTGGTGGCGACGGACAAGGTCCGCTATGTCGGCGACCCGGTGGCCGCCGTGCTGTCGGCGGACGAGCTGGTGGCGGAGGAGGCGCTGGCGCTCATCGACGTGGAGTACGAGGAGCTGCCGTTCGTGGACAACGTGGACGACGCCCTGGCGCCGGGGGCGCCGCAGGTGCACGAGGGCGACGTGGCCAGGGCCGAGCTGCGGGGCTCCAGCTACGGCGCCCCCGCCCGGTTCAAGGGCACCAACGTGTGCTACCACTTCGGCTACTCCCGGGGCGACGTGGATGACGGCTTCGCCAAGTCCGACCACATTTTCGAGGACGTCTTCCGCTTCTCCAAGGTGCAGCACTACTCGCTGGAGCCACACATCTGCGTCGCACACTATGACGGCGAGCGCCTGACGGTGTGGAGCTCGTGCCAGGACCCGTTCACGCTGCGCGGCCACTTGGCGGGGATCTTCAAGCTGCCCCTCAACCGGGTGCGGGTGGTGGTGCCCTACGTCGGCGGCGGCTACGGCGGCAAGCTCTACGTCAAGGCCGATCCCATCGCCGCGGCGCTGTCGGTGCGGAACGGCCGCCCGGTCAAGCTGGCCATGAGCGTCAACGAAAGCTTCAAGACCGTCACGCGCCATCCCGCGCGCATCCGCATCAAGACCGGGGTCACGAAGAAGGGCGAAATGGTGGCGCGGGAGCTGGAAGTCTACATGGACACCGGCGCCTACGCCGACGCCGGTCCCCGGGTGACCCAGAAGGCCGGCTACCGCGCCGTGGGCCCCTACCGCGTGCCTCACGTGAAGATCGACGCCCACGGCGTCTACAGCAACACGGTGCCGGCCGGCGCCTTCCGCGGCTTCGGCGCGGTGCAGGTGGCCTGGGCCTACGAATCCCAGACGGACATGATCGCCAACCGTCTCGGCATGGACCCGCTGGAGTTCCGCCTGAAGAACCTGCTGGACAAGGGCGAGCCCTACACTCCCGGCGACACCCCGGTGGACTGCGACCTCAAGCAGGGGCTGCGCAAGGTGGCTCGGACGCTGGACTGGAAGAAGCCCTCCGGACCCAACGTGGGCAAGGGGCTGAGCGTGTGCCTGAAGGACGCCGGCGGCACCTACAAGGTGGCCGGCGCCACCGTGAAGATGTCGTCGGACGGCAGCGCCGTGCTGCTCACGGGTACCGTGGAGGTGGGACAGGGGTGCCGCACGGCGCTCAGCCAGGTGGTGGCAGAGGAGCTGGGCATCGAGCTGGAGCAGGTATCCGTGGCCCAGTTGGATACCGACGTCACCCCGTTCGACGTCTCCACCAGCGCCAGCAGCTCCATGACGGTCATGGGCCTGGCGACCCAGCGGGCGGCCCAGGACGTGAAGAAGCAGTTGCTCAAGGCCGCGGCCAAGGTCATGGGCGAGAAGGCCGCCGACCTTTCGCTCAAGGGCGGCCGGGTGCGCGGCGCCAAGGGGCGCGGGACGCCCTACAGCGACATCATCGCGGCGTACTACGGCAGCTCCGCCACCGAGATCGTCGGCCGCGGGGTCTACCAGGACAGGAAGAGCAAGACCGCGGTACTGGGTTCCCCCACCACCTTCTGGGAGGTGGGCTGGGGCGGCGTCGAGCTGGAGGTGGACCCGGATACCGGCGTCGTCCGCATCCTCAAGTACGTGTCCATGGCGGACGTGGGGCGCGCCATCAACCCGTTGCAGTGCGAGGGACAGGACGAAGGCGGCGTGGTCTTCGCCATCGGGCACACGTTGCTGGAAGACATGGTGTACGAGGACGGCCAGCTCCTGAACCCGAACCTCATCGACTACCGCGTGCCCAACTTCCACGACCTGCCCGAGAACTTCATCTCGGAGTTGGTGGAGAGCGGCAACGGCCCCGGGCCGTTCGGCGCCAAGGGCATGGGCGAGGGCGGCGTGCTGCCGGCCGCGTCGGCCATCGCCGCGGCGGTGGAGGACGCCGTGGGGCTCAGGATCTGCGACCTGCCGCTGTCGCCGCCCAAGGTGTGGCAGCGGCTGCAGGAGAGGGAGAGCGGGGACTAGAGCCCCTTGACCCGTCATTCCCGCGCAAGCGGGAATCCAGGCGGGGCGCGGCGCGGGAACTCCGCCGTAGTACCCCACCGCCACACCTGGATTCCCGCTTGCGCGGGAATGACGAATACGAACTTTAGGAGCTTGCCATGTCAGATCCGACCCGTTTCCGAGCCATGGTCGTCAGCGAGAACGAGGACAAGACCTTCTCCCGCGCCATCACCGAGAGGACGGTGGACGACCTGCCGGAAGGCGACCTGCTCGTTTCGGTGGCCTATTCGTCCCTCAACTACAAGGACGCCCTGTCCGCCTCCGGCAACAAGGGCGTGACCCGCAACTTCCCCCACACTCCAGGCATCGACGCCGCGGGCACGGTGGTGGAGAGCAGCTCCGCGGATTTCGCCAAGGGCGACGACGTCGTGCTCACCGGCTTCGACCTGGGCTCCAACACCGACGGCGGCTACGCCGAGTACGTGCGGGTGCCGGCCGGCTGGGCGGTGAAGCGTCCGGACGGGCTGAGCCCCAAGGAGAGCATGGTGTACGGCACCGCCGGCTTCACCGCGGCGCTGTCGGTGCTACGGCTCCAGGAGTCCGGGGTCACGCCCGAATCGGGCGACGTGCTTGTGACCGGCGCCACCGGCGGCGTCGGCTGCCTGGCCGTGGCCATCCTGGCCCAGGCCGGCTACCGGGTGGTGGCTTCCACGGGCAAGGAGTCGGAGAAGGACTTCCTGACGAGCCTGGGCGCGGCCGACGTGATCTCCCGCGAGGACGCGGACGACCAGTCCGGGAGGCCCCTGCTGAAGGGACTGTGGGCCGGAGTCGTGGACACCGTCGGCGGCAACATCCTCGCTACCGCCATCAAGGCCTCGAAGTACGGCGGCGTGGTGACCTGCTGCGGCAACGTGGCCTCGATAGAGCTGAACACCACGGTCTTCCCCTTCATCCTTCGCGACGTGCGCCTCATCGGCGTGGCTACCCCCGACTGCCCCGCGGACATCCGCGCCACCCTGTGGCAGAAGATGGCCGGCGAGTGGAAGCTCCCCAACCTCGACGCCGTCACCATCGACTGCACGCTGGACGAGCTCGACGGCCACATCGAGAGCATCCTCAAGGGCGGGGTGCGCGGCCGCGTGGTGGTGGACCTGTCGCGCTGAGGAAGATGGCGTCCTTCGACTCCGCGCCGCTGACGCGGCGCTACGCTCAGGACGAACGGAGGGAAGCCCCGACACCGTTCGTCCTGAGCGTAGCGTAGCGAAGTCGAAGGACAGAGGGCGCAGGCCGGAAAGTAATTTCCCCGAGGGATCGTCATGGCTTCGTGGATGGTCGGCATCGATACCGGAGGCTCCTTCACCGATCTGATCGCGTTCGATCCCGGCACCGGGGAGCGGCGCATCGCCAAGGTGCCGTCGAGGCCGGACGATCCGTCGGCCGCGGTGATGGACGCCCTGGACGAGCTGTTCCGGTCCGGGGTCGATCCGACCGGGATCGAGTTCCTGGTCCACGGCACCACGGTGGCCACCAACGCCATTCTGGAAGGGAAGGGCGCGCGCACGGGTCTCTTGATCACCCGCGGGTTCCGGGCGGTTTACGAGGGGCGCGGCTGGTCCCAGCCACCCCCGGAGGACCTGGCGGATCCCTTCTACGTCAAGCCCACGCTCCTGGCGGCGCAGTCGTTGACGGAGGAGATCACCGAGCGCCTCGACTACCTCGGCAACGTGCAGACGCCCCTCGACGAGGACGACGTCCGTCGCGCGGTCGCGAGCCTGAAGGAGAAGGAAGTCGAGGCGGTGGCGGTCAACTATCTCTTCAGCTTCCGTAACTCTGGGCACGAGGAGAGGACCGCCGCGATCATCGCGGAGATGGCCCCGGAATGGCGCGTGTCGGTATCGTCGCGCATTCTGCCCACCATCCGCGAGTATCCGCGCCTTTCCACCACCGTGATCGACGCCTTCGTGGGCAGGTCCATGGAAACCTACCTGCTACGGCTGGTGGAGAGGCTGCAGGCCGCCGGCATCGAGACGCCGCAGATCTTCCTCATGCAGTCCAACGGCGGCCTGATGCGCATGAACGTCGGCGCTCGCTATCCCAACCAGACGCTGCTCTCGGGGCCGGCCGCCGGGGTGGTGTCCGGCATCGAGCTGGCCGCGCTGCTGGGTCGCAGGAACCTCGTCACCTTCGACATGGGCGGCACGTCCACCGATATCAGCGTGATCCGCGACGGTCGGTCGGAGGAGACCACCGCGGGCCGGATCGCGGGACAGGACCTCGCGACGCCGATGCTGGCCGTCCATACACTGGGCGCTGGCGGCGGCACCATCGCCTGGATCGGCAACGACGGCCTCATGAAGGTCGGGCCCCGGAGCGCCGGCGCCGACCCCGGGCCGGCCTGCTACGGCAGGGGCGGCGAGCTTCCGACGGTCACCGACGCCAACTTGCTGCTGGGGGCCCTGGGCGACAGCAGCGCCCTCGGCGGGCGGCTGCGGCTGGACCGTGCCCGCGCGGAGGCGGCCGTGCGCACGGGCTTGGCCGAACCGCTTGGCCTCGACGTGGTGGAGGCGGCGGCCGGCATTCTCAAGATCGTCAACAACAACATGGCGGTGGAGCTCCGGCTTGCGCTGCAGTACCGTGGCGTCGATCCGCGCGATTTCGTGCTGGTGGCCTTCGGCGGCGCCGGTCCACTGCACGCGGGCGTGCTGGCCGAGGAGCTGCAGATTCCCGCGGTGCTGGTGCCGCCGAACCCCGGCCTCAACAGCGCCCTGGGACTGCTCCAGACCCAGGTGCGGCATCTCTACCTGCTGTCGGATCTCGGCCTGGTGAGCGACTACGATCCCGCGCGCATGAACCGGCGCTTCGAGGAGCTGCGCCTGCGTGCCGTGGAGGACATCCGCGAAGAGAACTTCGAGCTTTCGGAGGCGAATTTCCGGCGCCAGGCCGACATGCGCTACCTGCATCAGGGTTACGAGCTTTCCGTGGACTGCCCGGACCGGGAAATCGTCGAAGCGGACAAAGCCGAGCTCAAGGCGGCCTTCGATGACCTCCACGGCAGAGTGTACGGGCTGAGCGCCAAGGACGAGGACGCCGAGATCGTGACGTTCCGGCTGCTGGCGGAGATCGCCGTGCCGCGGCTCCAGCCGCCGCCCCTGGAATCCGGGGATACGGGCGTCGAGCACGCCGTTATCGGGCGCAGGCCGCTCTTCGACCTGGAGCGCGGCGAATTCCTGGAGGCGGTGGTGCTGGACCGGGGCCGATTGCTGGCCGGCAACCGCATCGACGGGCCCGCCGTGATCGAGCAGTTGGACGCGACCACGGTGTTGTCCGAGTCGCAGCATGCCACCGTCGATACGTTCGGGAACATCGTGATCGAGAAGGACGCGTGAGTCTGATGTCCTGCGTCACAAAACCGCTTCTGAAGGTTGGCGTCCTTCTCCGTTCGTCCTGAGCGTAGCGAAGCGAAGTCGAAGGACACCGGTTGCTGGGAGGACGCCATGAGTCTTGACCCGATCACCAGCGAAGTCGTGCTGAGCCGGTTGCGGGAGGTCACCGCATCCATGGCCCACGCGCTGTTCCACAGCGGCTACTCGCCGATCCTGCGCGAGTCGCAGGACGGCACCGCCGGGCTGACCGACGGCACGGGCCGCGTGATCATGGTGGGCGGCGGCCTGCAATATCACTCGCTCCTCTATTCGCAGGCGGTTGCCGGCGTTCTGGAACGTTACCCGGCGGACGAGATGCGCGAGGGCGACTCTTTCGTCTCCAACGATCCCTACAAGGCGGGAAACAGCCACGTCCCCGACATGGTGGTGGCGACGCCCTCATTTCATGAAGGCAAGGTGGTCGCTTTCGGGGTCAGCGTCGCCCACAAGGCCGACGTCGGCGGCCTTGTGCCGGGGTCCAGCGGCGCGGCGTCGCGGGAGATCTTCCACGACGGGATCGTGCTGCCGCCGGTGCGGTTCACCACCGCCGAGGGCGTCCTGCCGGAGGTGGAGGCGATCCTGCGCAACAACAGCCGCATTCCCGACGTGGTGCTGGGCGACCTGCGCGGACAGGTGGGCGCGACGAAACTCGGCGCGTTGCGGTTCCAGGAGCTGCTCCAGGAGTACGGCGCGGACACTCTGTTGGGCACCATCGACGAGCTGATGACGCGGACCACCGCGCGGGTGCGGAAAGAGATCGCTTCGTGGCCGGACGGGGAGCACGAGGCGGAAGGGTTCCTCGATCACAACGGCGTGGACCGGTCGAGACCGGTGCGCATCCACGTCCGGGCCGTCAAGAAAGGGGAACGGCTGACGCTCGATTTCTCCGGCAGCGACCCCCAGACCCCCGGGCCCGTGAACACCACGCGGGTCACGGCCCGTGCGGTTTCCACCCAGGCGGTGCTGGCGGCATCGGATCCGAGCATCCCGATGAACGCGGGTGCGTTCGAGGCCATCGACTTCAACTTGCCCCCGGGACGGGTGATGAGCCCGCAGTTCCCGGCCACCGTCAACCACTACTTCCCTACGTCTCACCTGGTCTACAACTGCGTTCTCGCCGCCATCGGAAAGTTCAACCCGCACCGGGCGGTGGCGCCCTCCGGCCTCGGCACCGGCGCCATCGCGGTGGGCTACAAGGAAAGCCGCTCGGCGGGCCGGCCGACGGTCCAGTACGAGATCATGATCACCTCGCTGGGCGGCACCAGCGACCATGACGGCGCGGCCATCGTCATGCCGGTCAACCATTTCGCCCCCGGCACCCCGGTGGAGATCCTCGAGACCGAATACCCCGTCGCCGTCCGCCGCTACGAGATCTGGCAGGACTCGGCCGGCGCCGGGCGCTGGCGCGGCGGCACGGGCTTCATCCGCGAGTACGAGTTCGAGACCGACTGCACGCTCACGATCCGCTCGGCGAACCACCAGCAGGCCTCATGGGGCCTGAACGGCGGCGCAAGCCCGCCCAACTCCAGGACCACCATCCAGAACCCGGGCGAGGACCCGGCCGAAGCCGACATGCTGGAAACCCGCCCGCTCAAGGCCGGCGCCAGGCTCGCCATCTACCGCAGCGGAGGCGGCGGCTACGGCGACCCCCGGGAACGCCCCGCCGAACTGGTGCAACAGGACGTGGAGGACGGCTATGTGTCGCCGGAAAAGGCCCGGGAAGCGTACGGGTTGGCGGATGGGGAGAGTTGAGGCTAAGTTAAAGGACAATTCCCCTTGCGGTTTCGACCGCATGGTGCGGGGCCTCTTCGGAGGCCCTTGCTTTTGATGGCGCCTTGTCGGTCTAGGTGTCCCGCACGCTCGGGTGAAAGAGTTCTTCCACCGGATACGGCGCATCGATCAGTGTCTGGTCGGTCAGGTACTTCATGAAGCGTTCGAGGCAGGCGCGGTTGGCCGCGAGGCCCGACGGCCAGATGTCGGCGCCGAACAGGTCCCGTTCCTCCTCGAAATCATTGCGGGCGAACGCCAGTTCGGCATAGCCCGGGTCGTCATAGAATTCCGCCGCCTGGGACTTCGAATCCTCCCACATATCCATGAGCGCGCGCGGCAGGTCGGGGTGACGGTCGGCTATCTCCTGCTTGTAGACCAGCACGTGCATGATCGGATAGTCGCCGTTCTTCCTGAAATAGCGGGCGCATTCTTCCTTCGTGTCCGGGAACAGCCGGCGGACCGATCCTTCGCGCAGGCCCTCCAGCAGCCTGGGCGGCGGATGCGGGTGGATCATCATGGCAAGATCGCCCTCGATCAGCGCGTCGGGGGCGCTGGGCTCGTCTATCAGGGTCAGATCGGCTGCCTCACGGCCCGGCCAGTCGATGAGCTCGGAGCTCATGGTCTGCCAGTCCAGCTCCTGCCAGGGCACGCCGTACTCGAACGCGAGGTCGCCCTTGGCCAGTACCGACATGGTGGTCTGGAAACTGCGGCAGCAGACCTTCCGGCCGATCAGGTCCGCCGGCTTTTCGATCCCGGCCGCGGTGCTGACGAACATGTGGTTCTGGCTGAACAGGCGGCGCGGAAACACCGGCGTCGCGGTATAGCCAAGGCCGCGGCTCTTGGCGGTCAGATAGGACGAGAGCGACATCTCGCAGATGTCGAACTCTTCGTCGCGCATGAAGCGCCTGTGGCGGTTGACCCCGTCGCGCCGTGGCGGCGCCATGCCGACCTCGAGCACCTTGAGGTCGATGCCGGCCGGGGGCGACACCATCCCCATGAAGAACGGCACATGCCGGTCGTATCGCTCCAGCGCGATGGTCAATTCCGTCGCCATATCGCGTCCCCCGCCCTACGCGTCCAGCTTGAACAGCCGCTCGGCGTTGCCGTGGCGGATGAGCTCCTTGGTTTCGTCGGAGAGGTTCTGGTTGATGGCGAGGAGCTGGACGTCGCGGAACTTCATGCTGCCGCCCGGGTCGTCGTGGGGGTAGTCGGTGGCGAAGAGAAAGCGCTCCGCCCCCAGGAACTCGACGGCGTCGGGCAGCGCGGCTTCCTCGGTCTCGATGGTGAAGTAGAAGTTGTTGCGGAAGTAGTGGCTGGCCGGCTGCTTGTTCTTCTCCAGGAACACCTCGGGTCCGTAGAACGCCCGGTTGCGCCGCAGCTTGGCCTTCACCCCGCGCATGACGTCGGCATCGGCGTCCGCGTCGTAGTCGATGGGAGGGCCGTCGAAGGCCGCGTCAAGCCTTTCCACCAGGGGCCTGATGAAACCCGTGCCCGCCTCGGTGAAGATGAACTGGAGACCGGGGAAGTCGTCGAGCAGTCCGCTGGTGACCAGCGACACCAGGCTCACCTGCCCCTCCTGCGGCGCGAAGAGGTAGAGGCCATCCTTCTGGAAGTTGGGCAGGTTGCTGATGCGGTGGCCGTGCTGGATGTTGTGGAGGAAGATGGGCATCTCCATCTCCTCGGCCCGGGCGAAGAACGGCCACAGCTCCTTGTGGCTGCCGAGGCTGTCGCCGTAGGGATGGTCCTGCACCGGGTAAACCTTGTCCAGCACCACCGCGCGGAACCCCTCTTTCTGCGCCCACTCCATCTCGCGGATGGCCGCGGGCACGTCCTGGAGCTGGACGATGGCCACGCCGACGAGGCAGTCGTGGCGCTCCATCATGCGCAGGTTGGACAAGTTGTAGGAGCGGGCGATGGCGGAGGCAAGTGCGGGCTCGATCATGTAGGTCCACCAGCCGGAGAACTGCGGCAGCACGAACTGCCGGTCCACGCCGAGCACGGGCATCTCGTCGAGCCGCACCTGGAGATCCACCAGCCCCTTCATGCTGGCGCCGGACCCCGGCGGGCCCAGCGGCGTGACGCCGGGGACCTCGGGCGGCCCGCCGGGAAAGTCGATGTCGGCGAGCAGTCCGTCCTCGCTGTACCGGGGTATCGGCGCCTTGTCCCGGAACTCCTCGGGCACGTAGTCAAAGGCGTCCTCGGGCATGATGTGGGTGTCGCAGTCGATGATCACGATCTTTCCTCCCGGGGGAATCAGTAAGCTATTAGCGCCGTTGGGCGGCCTTGGCAACCTTGTCGAGCCGGTCCGGGCGAACGCTGATGAAGGAAAGGAGCTGGACAGTGAGACGGTCATTGCAACAGCCATGAATTTGTGGCATATTTCATGCCATGTTGGCACCTCGTCATAATATGCATGTTCCTCTCCCAACGGATATGCATGCGCGCCTCAAGGCCGAGTCGAAGCGCTCCGGACAGCCCACGACGGCGTTGGTCCGTGAAGCTATCGACGCATGGCTGGCCGAACGTGAGAAGGAGGCTCTGCACGCCTCCATCGCCGACTATGCCCACACGGTAGCCGGTACGACGGCCGATCTGGACCCGGAGATGGAAAGCGCCGCGGTGGAGCACCTTCTAGATGGTGAAGACACGTGAAACGCGGGGAGGTTTACTGGGCAACCCTCACGCCGCGGTCAGGCTCGGAGCAGAAAGGCCGGCGGCCCGTCGTCGTCGTTTCTCACGATGGATTCAACCAAACACCCGGCTGGCGTTCCGTCATCATCGTTCCTCTGTCGACATCTCTCTCCCAGCGGCAGCGCGGGCCGACGGCCGTGGCCTTGCCCAAGGGCGTCGCGGGGCTGAACAGAGACGGTACTGCCCTGTGCCACCAAGTGACGACGCTCGATCGGGCGAAGTTGGCACGTCGTATCGGAACGCTGCCGACCGCCATCATGGGTGCGGTGGACGCCGGCCTCAAGGCCGCGTTGTCGCTGTGGTAACGGAGCTGAAACCATGTGCGGCCGCTATACGCAGACGGCGAAACTTCAGGACTTAATGGAACGTTCTGCGATTTAATGAAGATTATGCAATTATATCAACAGCTTATATATTTCATATCTCTAGACGTAATCGATACGCAACCTGATTAGACCAACACTCAGTCCCCGCAAGCGCGCGTATGTCGGTAAGCGTTCGGGCCTGCCGTGGAGTCCGTGTTTGCAGGGGTCATTATCCACGCC
>JAPPNF010000039.1 GCA_028818755.1 Deltaproteobacteria bacterium
CGAAACTCTCCTGCACGATCCACGCCTTCTCCTCGTCCGACCAATCCCGCTCCACCAGCATCCATCATCGCCTCCGGCAAAGGAAGGTGGGGCGCTCGTATCGCTTACGGTGTAGCCTTGGCGCCCGCCGCGGGCGCCAATCCCCGTGTTCCCATGGTGCCCGGCGGCAATATGGCGCCGAATGCCTTGCGTCGCTTCGCCGCCTGCTCCGGCCGCCCGCTAAGGCCCGATCCGGGTTCCTGTAGACGGCTGTAAGTGCAATGTATGACCGAGTCATACTTCGTAATACGGACAAAACTTCCGAAAAAACAGGAATGTACGCATACTTCGTAATACGCCGTAATTCTTTGGAGAACCGCCCCGGTTCCCCAGGGAATCGGCCGGTTCTGCAGAGAATCTTCGCAGCCAGATCCGCGCTTGAGACGACACGGTTGCCATTTTACGTTGACGCCCGAAGACTGCCCGCGATCCACGGCTTCAGACCGGTATGCTATGACCTGCCCTCTCCCGCTCAAGCGCCGCTCGGGCTAACCTGCTGATATCACGCGTCCTTTCGTCTCCTATCGCCTAAGTCTCGCCTTGCGGCTCCGTCTCTACGGCGGAGCCGGTATTCTTTCACACCGGACGCACCGATGGTGCACTTCCTGCCGGCGCCCGCCATAGCACGAACCGGGGGAAAGACCCGTAGTTACAGAGACTTAGGGATTAGACCCCTCCGCGCCTCCCAGCGGCTTCCACGACGAAACGCCGCCGCGGCTGCTTCCTGCATTACCGCTCAGCCGCACGGCCCAGGAAAGGAGCCGCGACCATGGCAGAGAAACCGAAGTCCACCTTCGCCCACCGCATCCGCACCGCCAAGCCCCAGGCCAGGAAGTACGAACTCCGCGACGACGTGATCACCGGATTGACCCTGCGGGTCTACCCGAGCGGGGTCCGCACCTTCGCCCTTGAGCGCATGGCGCGCGGGCGCAGGCAGTACGTCCGTATCGGCGACGCCGACGAAATGACGGTCCCGGAGGCCCGGCGTGAGGCCCGCAGGCTGATCGCCGGCTTCAACGAACCGGTGCAGCAGGGCAACCACCCCCGGACACCGGGGCATCCGATGACCGTGTTCGCCGAGGAGTTCCTCGAACGCCACGCCCGTCACTGGAAGCCTCGCACGCTGGAGTCCAACCGGTACTTCATCCGCAACCACATCCTGCCCGCCTTCGGCCGCATGACCGTGGACGCCATCGCCGACGACGACGTGCGGAGCTGGTTCGCATCCATGGCCAACAAGCCCGGCAGCGCCAACCGCGCCATGCCGGTGCTCTCGGTCATGATGCGCATGGCCGAGCTCTGGGGATACCGCCCCCACAACTCCAACCCCTGCAAGCGGACCCGGCGCTACAGGACGACACCCAGGGAGCGGTTCCTGACGGCCGAGGAAATGGCCCGGCTCAACGCCGTGCTCACCCGCGACGAGTTCTGGTGCCCGAGCGTCGTCGCCATCGTGCGCCTGCTGATGCTCACCGGCTGCCGCATGGGTGAGATCGCCGCGCTCGAATGGGACTGGATCAAGGGCGGGCGCATCTTCCTTCCCGACTCCAAGTCCGGCCCCCGCACGGTCTGGCTTTCGAGCGCCGCGCGCGCCGTCATCGACGCCATCCCGCGCTACGGCGAGGAGTGCCCGTTCGTCTTTCCGGGCCGCCCGCCCACGCAGCCCATCGACAACATCCAGTATCACTGGAACCGCATCCGCGACGAGGCGGGGCTGCCCGGATTGCGGCTTCACGACCTCAGGCACTCGTGGGCGTCGGTCGCGGCCATGAACGGCGTGGGCATGGTGACCATTGCCAGGCTGCTCGGCCATGCCCTGGTGGAAACCACCGAGCGCTACGTCCACCTGTCCGACCGCTCCGTCGCCGACGCCGCCGACCGGGTGTCCGGGCGCATCGGCGCGGCCCTGGCCGGAAGCGGGGCGGAGCAGGAGGGAGGACGCGATCATGCCGGCCGTTGACCTCACCGCGCGGCTGGCCCGCGAGAGCAAACCCGGCCCCAGGGACGCCATCCTGTTCGACAGGGCGCTCCCCGGCTTCGGCCTTCGCATCCACCTGTCGGGCCGTAAGGTCTGGATCGTGCAGGCCCGCATCGAGGGGCGGAGCCGCCGCATCGTCATCGCCCGGCACGGCGAGATGGAGCTTGCCGAGGCCCGCCGCCGAGCCCGCGGCGTGCTCGCGCGCATCCGCGCGGGCGGGAACCCCGCGGACGACATCCGCAGGGAGAAACGGGCCCCGACCGTGCGGGAGTTCGCCATGGAGTATCTCCGCCGCGGCGATCCGTACTGGAAGCCGTCCGGGCAAAGGACCATCCGCGTCTATCTCAACGCCCGCATCCTGCCCGCCTTCGGCAGGATGCCGGTGGACAGCGTCGGCCCCGAGGACGTGGCCGAGTGGTTCGACGCGGCGAGCAGGGACCGGCCGGGCGCGGCCAACCGCGCCTTCGAGATACTGCGCTCGATGATGCACCGGGCCGAGGACTACGGGTTCCGCGAGCGCGGCGCCAACCCGTGTGCCGGCATCCGCAAGAACCCGAGGCGCGACATCGCCCGGTTCCTCGACACCGGCGAGCTTGCGCGCCTCGGGCGGGCGCTCGACGCCCGCGAGGCCGAGTGGCCGGAGGCGGTCGCCGCCATTCGGCTGCTGGCGCTCACCGGCTGCCGCCGGGGCGAGGTGCTCAATCTCCGCTGGCGCGACATCGGCGACGGCGCGATCACCCTGCCGGACTCCAAGACCGGCCCGCGCACCGTGCAGCTCGGCGAGGCCGCGCGCGCCGTTGTCGAAGCGCTGCCAGGCCTCCGAGATCCGGATGCCTTCCTGTTCCCCAACAACGCCGGGCGAAGGTCCCCGCACAACGTCGTCGCCTGCTGGCGCGCGGTCTGCCATGACGCCAGGCTCGGCCGGCTTCGCCTGCACGACTTGCGGCACACGGCTGCGAGCCATGCGGTCATGTCGGGAGAGAACCTGCCCCTGGTGGGCAAGCTGCTCGGGCATCGGCGGCACAGCACCACGGCGGGCTACGCCCACTTGGCCGACCATCATCTGGTCGAGGCCGTGGAGAAAATCGGAAGCATCATCGCGCGGGCGATGAAACCTTGACCTTCCGCTCATTGCCTTCGACATTTTCCTCCTTGCTGCCAGCGGGTCTTTTTCGTTCTCGTCGTCTTGTCGAGCATGACCGGTGCTCAACGCGCTTGCGTTGGTCGGCGAAGGAGGCGGCGCGTAAAGTGGTTCATTATAATTGTCTGGTCAGTCGCCTTGAAACGGTGTCGGTCGCTGAAACCGTTGACCTGGAGCCGGATCAATGCAACGCTATTCTATAGCCTTGCTAACTGCGGTTGGGTTACTCGGGGTCCACAGGCCAAGGGTGGATTGGAGTTGTGCATGAAACTAAATACGGACCTTATCCGCGAGATTCTTTTGCAAACTGAAGCGACCGAGCCCGGGAAGCCAATCAAGCCCGATATCCCAGGCTATGGAGAGGAGGAAATCGGGCTGCATGTAGAACCCATGATCAAACATGGGCTGATCGAAGGGCTGACCGTTCCAAACGGTAGCGGATCCGTCCACAGGATTCTGGCATATAGGATCGACGGAATAACATTAGAAGGCCAGAATTTTCTGAATGATGCTCGAAACGATACCAATTGGAAAAAGGCAAAGGAGAAATGCCTTGAGGCAACGGGTGGCGTTGCTCTCGATCTACTAAAGGCGTGTTTAGCTGAACTTGCCAAGCAGACCATCGGCCGGCTCTAAGAGTGAGCGCGTTCGGAATGGATTGAAGCGCCCCGGTTTCGCTGATAGGTACCCGGTACCGCCACAAATGGGACCCCAGCCAACGCGGATTTTCTTCGCTACATCGGGGGCGTTCGGTGGCCACGACATGAGGTATAGGGGGGCGAACGATTCCTCGAATTGATCGGAACGGCATTTCATCGCTTCGGTCGCCTTTTGCTCCCCCTCATTCCGGACTCCAGAGGCGCACGCGCCTTCTCGTAGAGCATGAACAGGTGCTCGACGCGCCCGCGCTCGGATGAAAACCCCGAGCCCCGGTAGAGCTGGTCCACCGCGCGGTCGAGCGCCTGATGCGCCCGCTGCAGGTTCGGCGGCATCAGGTCGGGGTCGTATAGATCGGCCAGCGTTGCGCCTGGATGGACAGCGCGGGCATTGAGCACCGCTTGCGCGAGCGCTTCCAGCACCGACAGGTCCGAGTCCTGGGGCGGTATCGGGAACGTGTTGTAGACGAGGCCGATGGAATAGCGGTAGTCGCTCTTGAGCCGCCCGCCGATGTGGCGCAGCCACGCCATGTGCATGGCCGAGGTCAGAAGCGCGAAGTCGACCAAGGTAGCGTTCTCCAGAATCCTCACGAGGTTGCTCGGAATCGTCGGCGGTTCCAACCAGCCGATGGGCGCGTATTCGCGCCGCTCCGAACTGACTTCGGGGATCACTAGAAACGGCGCGGTGGGGATCACGTTGACATGGTAGAGCGTCGGCGTCACCGCAAGCTTTCGCGTCGGCGCGCTCTTGCTCGCCTCGCGGTATGCACGGACGGCGGCGATCCGTTCCCGCACACGCGGCAACCTCGCCAAGACTTCGGGCGGCGCGTCGTGCAGCGCCAGAATCCAGCGCTCGCCTCCCTGCAAGTATTCCCGCGCCCCGATGAACGGCCGGAGCCACGGAGCGGCCTCCGGCTCGGCTTCCAGAAACGCGCCGCGTTCCGCAGCGTCAAAGATGTAGCTGCCGCCGTCAATGGGCTTGGAGCCGATAATCAGCCTGCCCATGCCGTTGATCGGCGCGCTCTCCTCCCGCACCACCAGATGCGGGTCGGAAAGCCCGCCCGCATCGAACAGGTAGGGCGACAGCGCCGCGTGACGGCTCTCCTCCGGCTCCCCGTTGATGTCGGGATAGCCGAACAGGCGCTTCTCCGCTCGTACTGCGTCCCGCCGGTCGAGGCCCAGAATCACGACATGCACGTGCGCCTTGCCGCGCGCGTCCGACCCCCATGCGAAGGTCCGGTGCGCGAAGGCGATCTCGACCTTGCAGCGCCCGAACAGGACCGGCCATAGCTGCCCGACCTGCTCGCCCTGCGTGATCGAGTTGGTCGCCACGAACCCGATCCGGGCATCGCTACCCTTCACGTACTCCCCCGCCTTGATGAACCACGCGGCGACGTAATCAAGGGTTCCGCCGCTCTTGCCGAGAGCGGCGATCCCGCGCACCTGCTCCCGCTGCTCTGCCGTCTGGAACTTCGCGCCCACGAACGGCGGATTGCCCAGCACGAAGGAGCACTCGCCCGGCGGCAGCAAGCCGCACCAGTCCGTTTCCAGTCCGTCCCCGTGGACGATGTGCGGCGACTTCGCAAGCGGGATGCGCGCGTAGGTCTGGCCGAACTCAAGGCTCAGCCGATTGTTCATGATGTGGTCCATCATCCACAGCGCGGTCTCCGCGATCCGCGCCGGGAACTCCCCAAGCTCGATCCCGTAGAACTGGTCCACGTCCACGCGAGAGAGATCCGACGCCAGGGCGTCCATCTGCCTCCCGTCTTGCGACTTCGGGTAAATCTCTCTCAAGACCTCGATCTCAAGGTCCCGAAGTTCCCGGTAGGCGATGATAAGGAAGTTGCCGCAGCCGCAGGCGGGGTCCAGGAACGTCAGGCCGGCAAGCTTCTCCTGGAACCGCCGAAGCGCCGCGAGCCGGCCCCGGTCCCGCCGCCCTCGCGCCCGCTCGAACTCCGCGCGGAGGTCCTCCATGAACAACGGCTCGATCACCTTGAGGATGTTCTTCTCGGTCGTGTAGTGCGCGCCCTGAGCGCGGCGCTCCGCCGGGTCCATCACCGACTGGAACAGCGCGCCGAAGATAGCCGGCGAGATGTTCGACCAGTCGAAGCGGCATGCTTCGAGCAGCGCCCCGCGCATCGCCGCGTCGAACGAGAAGGTCCGCAGGTGCCCCTTGAACAGATCGCCGTTCACGTAGGGAAACCGCGCCAGGTCCTCGTCAAGGGTCGCCGCCCGCTCGTCCTCCGGCGTGTCGAGAACCTCGAACAGTTGCGCGAGCCAGGGCCCGAGATCGGCCCCGCCCTCGCCGGTCCGCGTCTCGATGAAGTCGAGGAAGATGTCGCGCGGCTCGAACACCCCCGTATCGTCGGCGAACATGCAGAACACCACCCGCACGAGGAACCGTTCCAGATCGTGTCCCCGGTGCCCGGCATTGGCGAGCGCATCGTGCAGCCGCCCGACCAGCTCCGCGGCCTCGATGTTCGCCGGGTCCTGATCCCGGAATGTCCTGCGCTGCACGCCGAGGATGAAGCCGAAGGACTCCACATGCCGGGGCAGGTCCGCGAGCGGGAAGGCCACTGCCTGCCGCTCGTCCAGGTCGTGAAGGTCGAAGGTCTGGAAGTCGCTCACAAGGATGTAGCGCGGACGGTCGCGCTCGGGCAGTGCGTCAAAGTACTCCCCGGCCTGCTCGTACGCCGCCTTGAGGTCGCGCCCGGCGCTCTTCTGCTCCACGATGAGCACGCCCGGCCAGAACAGGTCGATGAAGCCCGAGCGGTTGTCCAGCTTCCCGACATGCGCCTCGAAACGCGCCACGCTCCGCCGCCGTACCCCGAACACCTCGAAGAAGGCGTTGTAGAAGCTCTGCGTCTCGCCCTTCTCGTAGGCCGCGTCCTTCCACTCTTCGGCGAAGGCGGCGGCGTTGGCGCGTACCTCGTTCCAGGAAAGGCGCATCAGTCCGAGCCGCCCGCCCCGCGCCGCGCGAGGGGAAGCTTGCCGTTCGTCGAAACCGGCGCTCCCATACCAACAGCCGTAGCGGCGACAGCTTCCCGTCCGGCAAAGCTGGCCTGGCGTCGGATCATGCGTGTATCTCCCGCCCGCGCCGTTTGGCCGTGGTCCGGTCCCGGCGCGCCTGCGCCAGTTCGTAGCTCGCCTGCATCCGCATCCAGTGATCCGCAGTCCCCCAGCCGATGTCCTCCAGCGCCAGCGCCATGTTCGCTGACACACCCGCCTTGCCGTTCAGCAGGCGCGACAGCGTTACGCGCTCGCAGCCGAGCCGAGCCGCCGTCCCGGTCACGTTCCAGCCCGCTTCCTCCATGCTCTCACGGATCAGTTCGCCCACGTGCGGCGGGTTCAGCATCGGCCCTACGCGATCGTCGGCTATGTCGTTCATGGTCCACACTCCCTTCCGTCAATGGTAGTCGATGAGATCCACGTCCACGGCCTCGCCGTCCTCGAACCGGAACACCACGCGCCAGTTGCCCGAGACGCGAACGCTCCACTGGCCCGCGCGGTCGCCCTTCAGGGGATGCAGCCGGAAGCCCGGCGCGTCGGCGCTGCCCGCATGCGTCGCCTCTTGCAGCCGGAACAGGATGCGCCGCAGCCGTGGCACCAAACCGGCAGGCACGTGTGCGGAATTGTCCCGCTCGTGCAGCGCCCGCAGTCCCTTGTGCCTGATCCTCATGATTTACCGTAGCGCGCTACGTTACGCGCTGCAAGTGAATGCCCACCTGTCACGACGCCTGCAACGAAGCTGACACAACCCGTGGGCTTCGTGTCGTCGAGTAGTAGCGGGCCCGCTAGCACCCTCGCCGACAGTAGGGATCGAGTGAACGACTCCGCTCGTGCACGTCACTTCTTGCGTTGACTCGTTGCCTCCCGCTTCCTATAGTTACGCTTGGAAGCCGCGCCGAGGTTCGGAGACTGTCTCCGCAAGTGCGCGGCGGGCGCTGCCGCTCAAACGCCGCTCGGGCTAACTTCCCTTCACACAACGCCTTTCATCACCCGAGCGCTTGAGTAGCCAGGAAGCGGATCAGCGACGCCTTTCGGCGCGAGGTTCTCACACCGGACGCAGCTAGCTGCACGGGTGGCCCGGGGGCGCGCATGTCGTAC
>JAPPNF010000058.1 GCA_028818755.1 Deltaproteobacteria bacterium
GCCGAGCGAAGTCGAAGGACCTTTCGCTGTCCCTGGAAATTTCCGACGGACTCCTAGGGCTATTGGAAGGGCACGCCGTAGGACGGCCGAACGCGGAAGTAGTCGCTGACGTACTCGTTGGCGGGGTGGCGCATCAGGCTCTCGGCCGTCCCCACCTGCTCCAGGCGGCCCTCGTGCATGAGCGCGATGCGGTCTGCCAGTTCCAGGGCGTCCTCCAGGTTGTGGGTGACGAGGATGGTGGTGAGACGCTGCTCCTTGTGGAACGCGCGGATCTCGGTCCGCACCCGGCGGCGGTTGGGCGGGTCCAGGTTGCTGAGGGGCTCGTCCATCAGCATGATCTGCGGATACGTGGTCATGGCACGGGCCAGCGCCACCCGTTGCTGTTGTCCGGCGGACAGCTCCGGGGGTTTGCGCTCGAACAGCCGCTCCTCGATGTTGAGGGCCTTGGCCAACGGCCGGATCAACTCGCGGATGGCTCCCACGGACCATCTCCGGATGCGCAGGGGAAGCGTCAGGTTGGCGTATTTCCGGTCGTCGAAGACGCGCATGTGCGGCCACAGCGCATAGCTCTGGAAGATGAGCTGCACGTCTCTTCGCCCGGGCGGCACGTCATTCACCGGCACCCCGCCGATGAGGATCTCGCCCGTGTCCGGGGTTTCGAGGCCGGCGATGATGCGCAGCAGCGTGGTCTTGCCGCAGCCGCTTTCGCCGATGATGACTAGAAACTCCCCCTGCTCCACCTCGAGGCTGAAGTCATCCACGGCCGTTACCGCGCCGAAACGCTTGCCGATGTTGCGCAGCACCAGATTCTTCACGCCGCCATGGTACGGTAACGATGGGAGCAATACAATGCTGGCCCCGGACTCGTCATTCCCGCGCAAGCGGGAATCCAGGCGGGGTGAAGCGGGGTTCCCTTGCGGCAACCTGAAACAAGAACCATGAGCACAGACAAGGAAACCATCCAGCGCCTGATCCGCGCCAGCATGGGCGAGGTCAAGTCCGACCTGGTAGTTACCGGCGGGCGGCTGATCAACGTCTACAGCGGCGAAGTGCTGGACGGCATGGAGATGGCCGTGAGCGCTGGCCGGGTCTGCTACGTGGGACCCAGCGCCGAGCACACCCGCGGCGAGGAGACCCGGATCATCGACGCCCGCGACCGCTGGGTGGCGCCCGGATTCATCGACGCCCACACCCACATCGGTCACTTCTGCCGCCCGTTCGAGCTGCTGCAGGCCTACGTGCCCCACGGCGCCACCGCGCTCATGGCCTCCTGCGACGAGCACACCGTGGCCTTCGGCCTGACCGGCATGCGGCTCTTTCTGGACGAGGTCGCCTCCCACCCGGTGCGGGTCTACACCCTCATCTCCATGGCCGCGCCCCAGGACCCGCTGCTGTGCCGCACCGAATCGTTGTCGGATCAGGAGGTGGCGGAGATCCTGCGGGATCCACGAGTGCTGGGGCTCGGCGAAGTAGTCTCCTGGCTGCGGCTGACCCAGGGAGACCCGGACCTCTTGGCGCGCATCGACATGACCCGGGAGCAGGGCAAGATAGTCCACGGCCACACCGCCGGCGCCCGGGACCGCCGCCTCAACGCCATCGCCGCCGCTTCCGTGTCATCGTGCCACGAGCCCATCAACGGCGAGGACGCCCTGGCGCGTCTGCGACTCGGCTACTGGACCATGCTGCGCGAGGGTTCCTTCCGGCAGGATCTGGAAGCCACCCTCAAGCCGCTGCTGGGCGCCGGCGTCGACGCCGGCCGGTTGATCCTGGTCACCGACGGCATGGCCCCCGACGACGTGTCCGCGCACGGCCACATGGACCACGTGATCCGCCGCGCCGTGGAGTGCGGTTTGAGTCCCGTGCGCGCCATCCAGGCAGCTACGCTCCACCCGGCTACCTATTCCGGCCTCGACCAGGACATCGGCGGCCTGGCCCCGGGCCGGCTTGCCGACTTCGTGCTGCTGGACGACCTGGAAACCGTGCGGGTAGGGGCGACGTTCATCGGCGGTGAGCTGGTGGCCGAGGACGGCGAGTCCAGGGTAGCTGCCGTCCCGCCGTCTTTTCCGGACGGCATGGGCCTCAAGACCGCTTTCCGTCTGCCGGTGACGGCCGACGACATGCGCATCCGCTGCGAGGCTCCGCGCGCACGGGTCCGGGTGATGGACCTCGTCAACCAGACCATTACCCGCGAGCGTGTCGTCGAGGTGGCTTGTGCGGGAGGTGTCATCTCGGCGGACGTCGACAGCGACCTCCTCAAGGTCGCGGTCTTCGACCGGCAGGAGGGCTTCAGCCCGGTCTTCGGATTCATACGAGGCCTCGGAACCGACATCGGCGCCGTCGGCACCACCGTCAACCTCGACGAGTACACTCTCCTGGTGGCGGGCTCCAGCGACTACGACATGGCCTACTGCGCCAATCTTCTGCTCGAAGCCGGCGGCGGTGCCGCGCTGGTGGACAAGGGGCGGATTCTCCAGGAAATCCCGTTCCCCATCGGCGGGCTCTTCTCCCTTGAACCCTGGCGTGACGTGGGCCGCGAACTGGCCGCGGTACAGCAGACCTTGCGAGAGCGCGGGGCCGCTTTCGCCAAGCCCCTCTACGCCCTTTGCTTCCTCACCTTCGTCACCCTGCCCGAGCTGCGCATCACCGGCCGCGGGCTGGTCCGTGCCAAGGAACGCGAAATCGTGCCGCTCCTCGCGCGCTGACGGTCACTTGGACATCTCAAGGGTTCCCCGGATGCCGGCGAAAAACCCGATGCCGGTGGTGTGGTAGCCGGGCACTTCCTCGTAGTCCGTGTCGAAAAGGTTGTCGATCCGCCCGAAGATCTCGACTCGTTCGGTTACCTTGTAGGCTGCCGCCAGGTTGACCAGCGTGAAGTCGTCCAGCATCACCGGATTGGCCTTGCGGTTGAGCTGTTTGCCGTTGTAGTCGATGCCGAGGTCGACGCTGGCCTTGCCGTCGAGGAAGGCGTAGCCGAAGTTGAGGCTGGCCACGTGCTCGGCCCGGCGCGGCAGCAGCTCGCCTTCCGGGTCCTTGGCGTCGGTGTAGGTGTACTGGGCCGACAGGCTCATTCCCCTCGCCGGGCGCGCCCTTGCGGTGAACTCCAGGCCGCTGATCCTCGATGTCCCGTCCAGGTTGTCGTAGAAGTCGTCGTCGCCGGTCTCGGGGTTTTGCCAGTCGTAGGGGGTACCGGCGTCGTTCCAATAGATCAGGTTCGTCGGGCGGTTGTCGAACCAGGTCAGGTCCAGGGAGAGCCGGCCTTCGAGCAGGCTTTGCTCGATGCCGATGTCCCAACCCGTGCTCTCCTCGGGTTCCACGTCGGGATTCGGGCCGACACGGCCGAACTGCTGGAACAGTTGCGACAGGGTAGGGTTCTTGACGCCGGTGCCGTAGCTCCCGTGGAACCGTGTTCCGCTCCCGTCCAGCACGTAGGCGGCCGTGACCCGGAACGTGGTGGTGTCGTCGAAGCGCTCGTTGTCGTCGTGGCGGACGCTGCCCGAGAGAAAGAGCCGGTCGGAGAACCCGATCTGGTGTTCGGCCGAGTAGCCGTGGCTGGCGACGTTAGAGGATTCCCCGCCCGAGGTCTGGGAGTCCGTTTCCCGCTCGGCGACGAACGTCACGGCATGCGTCGCGTCGGCAACCGCCGGAGTCTCGAAGAAGAAGTTGGTCTCGTAGTCCAGGCGCGATTTCCTGCCGTCGTATTTGCTGGTTCCCCACCGGCTGACCACCGTTCGCCGCTTCCGGTGCGTGGCGGCGCCGAACGCATGCCGCCAGTCCCCATCCAGCAGGCCGTACTTCAACCGGGTCCTCCCCATGGCATGGTCCGAGTCCGTGCGGTCGTCGTTGTCCCTCGGCACGTTGTCGGTTTCCACGTTTCCCTTGACGTAGCGGCCGAACAACTCGAGCTCCAGTTTGTCGCCCGGCGCGAAGCCGAGCTTGGCGCTGTAGGTCTGGTTCCGGTACCCGTCCTTTTCGTTTCCCGTGGCGATGGATATCCCGGCGGTCCTGAAGCCGGCGGCGCTCAGGGAGAAATGGTGGCCGTCGCCCCCGCCCCGGATGCCGGCCGAAACATTCCCGGTCCCGAACGAACCGCCCTCCGCGCTCAGGCTCGCCGTTGCCGGCCCGCGCCCCTTCTTCGTGACGATGTTGACGACCCCGCCGATGGCGTCGCTGCCGTAGACGCCGCTCTGCGGCCCCCGCAGCACCTCGATGCGCTCGATGTCGGCGGCCAGCAGGTCGGCGAAGTTGAAGATGGCGCCGCTGCTGCTCGGGTCGTTGACCTTCACGCCGTCGATGATGACCAGGGTGTGTCCATGCTCGGCGCCGCGAAGGCGTACGGCGGTGAGCGTGCCCGCCGTGCCCGAGCGGTGCACCGCCACCCCCGGCACTTCGCGCAGCAGGTCGGATACGACCCGTACCTGCTTGCGCTCGATCTCTTCCGCGGTGATGACCGTGACCGAGCTGCCGACGGCCTTGGCCTGCAGCGGCACGCGGCTCGCCGAAACCACGATCTCGGGGAGTTGTTCCACGTTCTCGCCGGCGGCCGCGGCCTCCGGCGGTTGGCCCGGGGACGTCTGGGCCGCGCCCGGTTGAACGGTGACAAGGATAAGAAGGGTGATGACACCCGCGATCGGAAACTTCATGGCAATCTTCCTGTCCCCTCCTTCAGTCTGAACGCCACCGGAACGCGGACCCAGCTTGATTCCGCATCGGCGCCGCGGCGCGCGGGGTGGAACCTCCAGTGCTCCACCGCTTTCACGGCGGCGGAGTCGAGAATGTCGAAGCCGGACGTCCGGTCCACGGTGACCCGGCCGGGAGCGCCGTCAACGTTTACCAGCACCTTGAGGACGGTGGTACCCTCCCAGCCGGCGCGGCGCGCCTTGCGGGGATACCGGGGCGTTACGGTTCGCGCATAACGGGCCGGGGTGAAACCGGGGGTCGCCCCCGCCTTTCGGACGGCGGATGCTTCTCGCGTCACGCCGCGGGCCAGCCGCGTTGACGTCGCCGCGGCGTCGCCGCCGCCCATCTCGCCTCGCGTCTTCCGCGCGGGAGCGGGCGTGGCGGCCGCGTCAACGGTCTCCGCGGGTTCTACGGCAGCCGGCGGTTCAGTATCCGTCAGCCGAGGTTCCGCCGGTTTTTGCATCACCGGCTTTGTCCGGACCGGCGAGGGTACTGCCGGTTTCGGCGCTACACCTACCACCCTCGCGGCTTCGAGCCCGGATCGAGCCGTCGCCGTCGCCCGCTTCGTCGCCGGAGTGGGTTTCGAGGTCAGGGCTACTGTCCCCGCGGTTCTCGGCCGGATCCGGGCGTCGGCTTGCGACGGCTTGTCCGCCGGCGTCTTGACCTGGGGAGCCCTGACCGGTCTCCGGGCGTTTTCCTCCGGTCCCGAGGCCGTGGGAAGAGCTTCGGCCACGAGCCGTACCCGCAGAGGTCGAGGGGGGGCGTCCCCTGCGCTGCCGGCGCTCATGGGAAAGGGCATCCACAAGAGCACACCGTGCAACAGGGTCGAACCCGCCAGGCAATACAGAAGGCGGCGCATTTCGTCCTCGGCAAGCCGCGGCCGGTCAGGGTCGTCGTGACCGGGCGGATGCGGGAACGAGCGCGTCTACGAAGTGACTGTGAATGGCGAGACCTCCTCTCTCCTCGGAGAGCACGGTTGCTTTCGGCCCTCAGGTAGGTCTCCTGGCTCATGGGCTGGCCGCTCGGGCCGCCTTGCCGCCTTCCCATTCCCGGTGGGGAACAGTGGCACGCTGGCAAGGGTTCCCACTTACAGTGGCGGGACCGCACCGGATTCCAACCGGTTTCCCTGTTATCCCGTGTGGGACCTGAAGGCCGGACGGCCGGAAGGGCCGCCCGTGGCGAATGTACTTAGCCGCGCGGGGAGACCTTGTCAAGGCGGCAAAGTCTCCCGCGCGGGACGTGCATCGGCTCAACTGGCCGACTTGATGTCTTCGATATAGTCCTTGAAGCCGTCCTCCACGCTGTACTCGGGTTCCCAGCCGAGGACCTCCTTCGCCCGGGTGATGACCATGGGCTGCTTGGACGAGCGCGGCGGCTTGCCCGGGATGATCTCCACCTCCAGCTTCGGCAGCAAGCCCTGGACCATGTCCACCAGGTCGTCGAACTTGATGACCACCCCGGTGCCGATGTTGAAAGTGGTCTCCGCGGGGGCGGGGATGGTCGCCGCCAGCTCGATGGCCCGGCCCACGTCCTTGAAGTACACATACTCGAAGTCCCGTGTGGATTCCTGCGGGATGTTGGCGACGCCGCCCTTGATGCCGGCCTCTACCAGGCTTTGCAGCATCTCGCCGCCGGCGGACCCGCCGGCGAAGTGGCCGAAGCCGAACACGTTGGCCAGCCGCAGCACGATCAGCTCGAAGCCGTAGAGCCGCTGGTACGCCTCCACCATCAGCTCCTTGGCCACCTTGGAGTTGCCGTAGGCGTTGCCGTCGCCTCGGTAGAACCCCTCGCCGATGGGGTCGTCGCCTTCCATGCGGCGGTTGTAGACGCCCATGGTGCTGATCTGGATCAACCGCTTGACGCCGGCGAGGCGCACCGCCTCGGCCACGTTGACCGTGCCCATGACGTTGATCTGAAGGCCGCTGTAGACCGGGTTGGCGACCGCGCCGCCGATGAGGCCGGCGGTGTGCAGCACGGTTTCCACCTTGTGGGTCTGCATGGCGTCGATGAGCGCCGGCAGGTCGCGGATGTCCCCCTTGATGACGGTTACGTCGGTCTTGCCCAGCTTCCGTTCCAGGAAGTCCATCCGGGGCGCCATGTCGAAAAACACGATCTTCTCGCCCCGTTGGAGGGCGCGTTGCGCGAAGGCGGTGCCAACCAGGCCGACGCCGGTAATCAAAGTGCTCATTACGACTCCCTTCTCATTGTTCTTGGAGACTGTCCGAGAATTCGCATGGCGTCCTTCGACTTCGCTTCGCTACGCTCAGGACGAACGGAGAAAAGACTATCACAGCCGTTCGTCCTGAGCGTAGCGAAGCGAAGTCGAAGGACGCCATCCAGATGTCCAAGTTACGTGCAACAACCCCCGCGAAGTGTCAAGGCGCCGCGTCTCGCGGTCCGGCCGTCGACCCGTCCTTTCACAGCGTCAAGCAGGTCCGCTCACGGCCACCACCCAGTCGTCCTCGACGCGGCGCACCGCGGCGCGCACGCCGTAAACTTCGGCCATCCGTTCCGGCGTCAGCGTTTCCTCGGGAGGTCCGTCCGCGACAATGCGCCCGCCGGAGATCCAGGCCAGGCGGTCCGCGAAGCGCGCGGCCAGCGCGGCCTCGTGCAGCACCACCAGCGCGCAGTTGCCGGCGTCCGCGTAAGCACGGATCAGGCGCATGACCTGGTATTGGTGGAGCGGGTCCAGCGCCTCCGTGGGCTCGTCGACCAGCAAGACCGGCGTTTCCGCGGCCATCGCCCGGGCCAGGTGAACGCGGGAGAGTTCCCCGCCGGAGAGGGTATCGCACCGGCGGTCGGCCAAGGCGTCCAGGTCACAGGCGGAAAGCGTACGTTCCACCGCCGCCGCATCATCGCCATCGAGCCGTCCGGGTGAAGCGCCGTGGGCGAAGCGACCCAAGGCCACGACGTCGCGCACCCGGACGGGCCACGCCAGCGGCCGCGACTGCGGGAGATAGGCGATGCGCCGGGCGCGTTCGGCCGCCGGCAGATTCGCCGGGTCATCGCCGCCGGCGGTGACGCTGCCGCCGTCGCGTTTCACCAGCCCCAGGACGGCCCGAAGCAACACTGTTTTGCCGGCGCCGTTGGGCCCGAGCACGACGATCATCTCGCCCGGGGCCGCCTGCAGCGACACGTCTTGCAGCACCGCGCGCCGCGCGAGGGTCACGGCGATTCCGTGGATCGACAACTCAGCCACTGGGTACCCGCCTCGCGGCGACGATCC
>JAPPNF010000136.1 GCA_028818755.1 Deltaproteobacteria bacterium
GGCCGCGCACGGTCTCCAGCAGGCAGGTCACGTAAGCTTCGTAGTCGCTCCGGGAAACCGTGGCGCACTCTCCCATGGTCCCCAGCACCATGATGCCGGAGACGCCGTCGCGGACCAGGCTCTCGGCCAGCCGGGCGGTTTCGTCCAGGTCGACGGTGTCCACCGCGTCCAGGCTGTCGGCGCCGTCCTTGGCCGGCGTCGGCATGATCGCCAGCACCCCCTGCAGGTCCTTGGCTTCAAGCATGGTTCCCCTCCTTGCCCGTTTGTTGTGTGGTCGGGTCAGACGCGCATCAGGTCCTTGGCCACCACGATCTCCCCCGAATAGTGGGCCGCGACTTCCGCCTTGAGCCGGTCCTCCTCCTTCTCTGACCAGAGGTGAGTGAGCACGAGCTTCTTGGCGTTGGCTTCGGCGGCGATCTTCCCCACCTGGTGCGGCTTGGTATGGCGCACGCGGTTGGCCCATTCCGGATGAATGAACTCTGGATGACGGCCGGCGGGGGCGCCGTTCTGCTCCATCTCCGGGGAGAAGAGGACCTCGTGAATGAGCAGGTCGCAGTCCTTGGCCAGCTCCACCAGCGCCGGGCACGGCCGGGTGTCGCCGGAAAACACGATGGACCGGTCCGGGGTGTCCACCCGGAACCCCAGGCTGCCGGGTATGTGCACGACGCGCACGGCGTCGAGCTTCCATTCGGGTGTCTCCCACACCTGCCCCTCGTCGATCTCGCGACTGGAGACCTCGAACTTCGAGTTCGTGCCGGTGGCCTTGCGCCCCTGGATGTCGATCTTGAAGGCTTCCAGCAGCCCTTCCACGAAAGCCGTAGTCCCCGCCGGCCCGAACACTTCGACGCCCGTGCTGCGCCCCACCATCCAGCTTCCCAGCAGGAGGTCCGGAAGCCCGATGATATGGTCGTAGTGGAGGTGGCTCAGGAACACTTGCTCCACCTGCGCCGGGTCGATGCCGGCGCGGACCAGCTGCGTGAGCGCACCGCGGCCGCAGTCGAGAAGAATGGGCTTTCCGCCGATGATAATGGCGATACAGGATCCCTGCCGGTTCGGGTTGGGCTCCGGGACTCCTGTGCCGACCATGATGACTTCGGTCATGTCGTATCCTCCAAGCGGGGTGCGCAAGTGACGGACGGTCAGTCTATCCTGCCGTTCCGCGGGGGTTCAAGCGCGGTTGGACGCCATGGGCATCCACAATGCTTGATTCTTACCTTTTTCAGCACGCCATGTTACTCATTTGTTTATGGAACCTTCGGACAGGAAGAATGGAAAAGACGATCGTGGCGGCCTCCAGATGGCGCCGGACGTCATGCTCGACCTTGCGCGCAAGGCGGCGGAGATCCTGGTGGATCGCATCGACGGCCTGCCCGCGGACAATGCCTGGGACGGCGACTTTCAGCAGGCGCTCGACGCCAAGCTGAAGGAGGATCCGCCCGAGGAGGGTCGGCCGGCCGGGGAGGTGCTCGACTGGGTTGCGCGCGAAGTGCTCCCGTTCGCGACGCGCCTGGACCACCCGCGTTGCTTCGCGTTCATCCCGTCGTCGCCCACTTGGCCTGGCATCCTCGCCGATTTCATGGCCGCCGGGTACAACTTCAACCAATGCACCTGGCTGGTGGCGAGTGGTCCCAGCGAGATCGAGTTGGTGGTCATCGACTGGTTGAAGCGCTGGATCGGCTACCCGGACAGCGCCGGAGGGCTTCTGACCAGCGGGGGTTCCGCGGCCAGCGTGGATGCCTTCGTCGCGGCTCGGGAAGCCGCCGGAAACCCCGACGGCGCCACCGTGTACATGAGCGACCAGAGCCATAGCGCCCAAGTTCGCGCCGCCAGGATCACGGGCGTCAGGCGGGAGCACACGCGGCTGCTGCCCACGGACGAACGTTTCCGCCTCGATGTGGACGCGTTGGTTCGCGCCGTGGCCGAAGACCGCGCCGCCGGCCTGAATCCCGTCACGGTGTGCGCCAATGCCGGAGCTAGCAGCACCGGAGCCATCGATCCGATCGAGGAGATCGCCGACTTCTGCCAGGCGGAGGGCATCTGGATGCACGTCGACGGTGCCTACGGCGGTTTCGCGGTGGTGACGGAGCGGGGCAAGGAGGTCCTGCGCGGCATCGAGCGCGCCGACTCGGTGAACCTGGACGGCCACAAGTGGTTCTTCCAGCCCTACGAGGTGGGGGGTCTGCTGGTGAAGGACGCCGCCACCCTCGAAAGGGCGTTCGAAGTGCACCACGATGTCCTCCAGGACACCATCTGGGGCGCCAACCATCCGAACTTTTCGGACCGCGGGCTGCAGTTGAGCCGCTCGGCCCGAGCGTTGAAGATCTGGATGTCGGTGCAGACCTTCGGGATGGCAGCGTTCCGCGAGGCGGTGTCTCGGGGGATGGAGCTGGCGGCCCGGGCCGACGAGTACGTGGCGGAGAGCCCCATGCTTGAGACCCTGAATCCTGCATCGCTGGGGATCGTGTGCTTCCGGGTGAACCCCACCGGCCGCGACCTCGACGAGGAGGCGCTGGCAAAGGTCAACCGGAATGTGCTCGCCCGGGTCTTCTGGGAGGATCGCGCGCTCATTTCATCGACGACACTGGCCGGGAAGTTCTCCCTCAGACTGTGCATCATCAACCACAACACCACCTGGGACGACGTGCGCGAGACCTTGGAGGCCATCGAGAAATTTGGGGCCGAGGCGTCGTAGTCAGCTCTTCTCGCCCCGAAACCCACCGATCAGGGCAAGGAAACCCGCCAGGCAGGCGCCGGCCACGTCCGTCCAGATGCCGTAGCTTACCCCTCCGGCCGGGAAGAACAACAGAAACCCCGCGGCCATGAACAGCACGCGGTGAAGGGTGCCCAGCGGTCGGGCGAAAAAGCCCATGAAACCCGCCGACACGAGCCACACGCCGATGACCGCGGTGGCGGCCGTGTGGATGATCGTCAGGGCAGAGCCCTCCATAAGGAGTTCCGGCGCCAGCACGAACAGGAACGGGACGACGTAGGCGGTCCAGCCGAAGTGCACCGCGGCGAACCCCGTGCGCAGGAAATCGGACTCCGCCACCGTCGCCGCGGTGAAGGCGGCCACCGCCACCGGCGGGGTGATCAGCGACAGCATGCCGAAGTAGAGCGCGAACAGGTGCGCGGCCATGGGCGGGATGCCCACCTCCACCATGGAAGGGGTCACCAGAGTCGCCAGCAGCAGGTAGACCCCGAGGGTGGGCATGCCCATGCCGAGCACGATGGAGATCAGCGCGGCCAGCAGCAGGATGAGTGGGGTCTGTCCCCCGGCCAGGTGGATGATGGCCTGGGTCAGCGCGAAACCCAGGCCGGTGATGTTGAGGACGCCGATGATGACGCCGGCCATGCAACTGATCATCAGCACCTGCACGCACAGGGCGCCGGTCTTGGCGAGGACGGTGAAGATGACCCACCAGCGCATCCTCTCGCCCTGGTAGCCGATGAACAGGCCGACGGGGACGAGGCTCCCGGCGGCCCACAGGGCCGAGGTCTCGGGCCTCAGGTTCAGGTAGAAGAGGCACCAGATCACCACGGCGAACGGCACCACGTAGGGCCAGCCGGCCCGGAACACCGGCCAGCGGGGCGGGATCGAGCCTTCTTCGACGCGCGCGATGCCCTCCCGCGCGGCGAAGAGGTCCGCCTGGATGAACAGCGCCACGTAGTAGAGGACCGCCGGGATCAGCGCCGCCAGCACTACCTCCTGGTAGGAGATCTGCAGGAACTCGGCCATGACGAAGGCGGCGGCGCCCATCATGGGCGGCATCAGTTGCCCGCCGGTGGAGGCCACCGCCTCGATGGCGCCCGCGGTATGCGCGGGGTAGCCGCCCTTCTTCATTAAGGGGATGGTGATGACCCCGGTGGAGACGACGTTGGAGGTGGCGCTCCCCGAGATGGAGCCGAAGAGCGACGACGCGGTGACCGCGATCTTGGCGGAGCCGCCGCGGTAGCGCCCCATGAGCGCGGTGGAGATGTCGGTGAAGAACCTCGATCCGCCGGACAGGTCGAGGAGGTTGCCGAAGTAGATGAACGAGATGACGATGGTGGTGGCCACGGTGAGGGGAATCCCCACTAGGGAGTTGGAGTCGAGGCTCAGGTAGATCACCAGCCGGTCGAAATCCACGTCGCGTCCCTGGAACTGGCCGGGGATGAAGTGCCCCACAAGGCCCAGGGTGAAGAACGACAGCAGGAAGATGAACAGCACGGGGCCCGCGGAGCGGCGCACCCCCTCGGCCACCAAAGCGAGGATGATCGCCCCTCCTATCAGGGCGTCGCGCGGGCGGGCGTAGAGCTCCTCGAAGATGCGTTCGTAGTGCCAGCTCAGATAGAAGCACACGAGCACGCCGGCCGCCGCCGCCACGGCGTCGTACCAGGGCACGCGAAGGCGCGGTCCCGGGCCGGACCCCTTGAGGAGGTAGAGGGTCCCGAGTGCGAGGCCGAGCAACGCCAGCAGGCGCTGCTCGGCGAACACCACGATGCCGACGGCCCGGTAGAGATCGGCGGCCTCGGCCAGGGCCGCGGCCGTCAGCAGTCCGCCCAGCAGGCGTCCGGCTATCCGCACCGTCCAGGACGCGATCGGCGCCCGGACAGTGTCTCCGTCACCGCCGGCCATGGGGATTCAGCACGTCGTCTTCGACCCGGCTACAGACCCTTTTCCTTGTAGAAGCGCGCGGCGCCGGGATGATACGGGACGCCCAGATCGACGTGCATCTTGGCGGGATTGAACTGCTTGAACATGCCGTGGGAGCCGATCAGCTTCTGCTTGTTGGCGTGCAGCGCCTTCACCACCTTGTAGACGACGTCGTCCGGCGTCTGCGTGCTCGCGTTGACGACGAAGGACGCCTGGAACACGTGGGTGGGCTTCGTGATGCCGGGGTAAAGCTTCTTGGGTTGAAGGGTCGCGATGCTCGCGGCCGGGACGATCTTCCGCATCGCCGCCAGCGCCTCGGGCGTGTTCTCCATGGACAGGACCCGGATGCCGCCCACCGCTGCGTGGGCCTGCCGGGTGATGCCCGAGGTCAGGGAGAAATAAGCCGCGTCGTTCTTCCCCTCCATGAAGTCGCGCACGCCGCGCACCCCGTTGGGCACCGGCACGCCCACCACGTCCTTGTAGCTCAACCCCACGGTGTTGAGGACCGACAGCGAGTTGAGGCCGACGATCTTCTGCTTGGTGTACTTGCTGGGGATCCGTTTGCCCTTGAGGTCGCTCAGGGTCTTGATGTCCGAGTCGTCACGCACGTAGAAGCCGCCGTACAGCGGGAAGAGCACGGCCACGAGCCGTATGTTCGCCTGCTTCCGGCCCTTGAACATTTCCTTGCCCAGTACGGCGAACGAGCTGGCGGCGACGTTGGAGATGGTGAAGTCCAACTCGGCGTTGTTGGCCAGCGGCAGGGTCACCACGGGCCCGCCCTGGGGCACCACGCGCATGTTGACGCCGGCCGCCTCGATGGCCACCTTGGCCACGCCGGCTCCGGTCGCGTACGCCAGCGAGCCCTGGGGATTGGTGCCGATGCTGACGGTCTGCGCGTGAACGCCTTGCGCGGCGAAAACTAGCGCCAATACTCCGATTACGAACCGTGTCATGCTGTCCTCCTGTTCCTGTTGCGCCCGAGATAGACCACTCACTTCTCATTGAAGCGATCAGGTTTGTCAACCGGCGTAGCCGCTAGGTTCAACTTGTGAGCGCGGTTTCGTCTGTGATAGAGGGGAGGTCCGGCGTCGCCAAGGCAGCGCGCCCGGAGGAGGTGGGACATGGACGAGACACGTGCCGCGGACAACTGGCGTATCGGCAAGGACAACACGGCCCTGATCGTGGTGGACATGCAGAACATGTGGGTGGACCCCAGGGGGTGCCGCTACCTGCCGTCGTCGGAGGACATCATCCCGAAGATCCAGGAGATACTGAAGGTGTGCCGCTCTTCGGAGGTGCCGGTCATCTACCTGTACACCACCAAGCGCAAGGACCTGGCGGACGTGGGCGTGTTCGCCGACCTGAAGCCGATGACTCACAACACCGACGATCCCTGGACCAACATCGAGGGGGCGCCCGGTGCCGAGATTCTGGAGAGCGTGAAACCCGAGCCCGACGAGATCACCATCAAGAAGTTCCGCTACAGCGGCTTCTACGGCACCAACCTGGAGAACGTGCTGCGGCGCCTGGGCCGGGACACCATCGCCATCACCGGGGTCGCCACCAACGTGTGCTGCGACAGCACCGCCCGGGACGGCGCCATGCGCGACTTCAAGGTGCTCTTCCTGTCCGACAGCAATGCCTGCTTCTCCGACGAGGAGCAGGCCGCCACCCTCCAGAACTTCGACAAGCACTTCGGCGTCGTGATGGATACCGCGACCTTCCTGGAGAGGCTGCAGCAGGTCTGACCGGCAGCGCGACCGTTTCGGAAGGACATCAACGTGGCCGAGGCTCTCAGACTCTACGCCGGTACCCAGGCCGGCATGGTGATCCTGCGCGGGGTGGGAGACATCTGGACCTCCATGCGCGGATCGCGGGAGTACCAGAGCTTCTTCCCGGACCAGGTGGTGGACTCGGTGTGGGGGTGCCGCGCCAACCCCGAGGTGGTCTACGCGGGGGTGACCCAGGACGGCCTCTACCGCACCCGAGACCAGGGGCGCCACTGGCAGAGGGTGCTGGAGGGCGACATACGCTGGGTGACCGTGGACCCTGTCGAGGACCGCGTCGTCTACGCCGGCACCGAGCCGGTGATGCTCTTCCGCAGCGAGGACGGAGGCGACTCCTGGGGGGAGTTGGAGGGGCTCCGCGCGCTCCCTCCCGAGGTCCAGCACCACTGGTGGTTTCCCTACCCGCCGCACCACGGCCACGTGCGCCACATCTACGTCGATCCGGACAACACCGACACGCTCTACCTCGCGCTGGAGCACGGCGGCATCGTGCGCAGCTTCGACCGGGGCGAGACCTGGGAGGACGTGAGCGAGGGCATCGAGTACCCCGACGTGCACATGATCGCCCGCTCGCCCGCCGACCCTTCCGTCTTCTTCGCCGCCACCTCCCGCGGCTTCTTCCGCGGCGATCCGCCCGAGTCCGGCTGGCTACGCGCCGAAAAAGGAATGGAGAGCGACTACTTTCACGACGTGCTCATGCTGCCCGGAGACCCCCCGGCGCTGTTCCTCGCCGGCGGACACGGGTCGCCGCAGTACTGGGACCGCCCCACCGGCGCCGACGGCCGGCTCTACCGCAGTGAGGACTCCGGCCGGACTTGGCGGCAGGTGGGCGCCGGCCTGCCGGTGACCCATCCCGGCATGTGCTGGCAACTGGCCCGCGACCCCTACGATGACGACGCCGTCATCGCGGCCTTCGGGGACGTGGCCCGGGGGCACACCGCTGGCCCGCCTGGGGAAGGGGACATCTACAGGAGCGGCGACCGCGGTGACACCTGGGAGCGCATCGGACAACAGAAGCGCGGTACCAAGTTCCTCGGCCTGCCCGCCATCCGCGTGCTGTGGGCCGCGGCCGAGGCGTAGAAAGCGCCCTCCGATGGCCGCAGAACCGTCATTACCGCGAAAGCGGGAAGCCAGAAGGGACGGGGAGCCGTGCCTCATCACCCCTGGATTCCGGCTTTCGCGGGAATGACGGATTCGGGTTGTCTGTCTCCGTACTGATGGCCGTGGTTCAGAATTTTCTATGAGTTACATTGGCGAGAATGCGGCACGGGTGGACGGACCGGCGAAGGTCACCGGCGCCGCCCAGTACACCGGCGACCTGGAGTTCCCCGGGCTGACCCATGTCAAGGTCCTGAGGAGTCCCCATCCGCACGCGCGGCTGGTTTCCGTGGACGCGAGCGCCGCCGCGGCCGTGCCCGGCGTGGCGGCGGTGCTGACCGGCGCGGACCTCTCGCCGGGACACTCCCACTTCGGACCGGTGGTCAAGGACCAGCCCATCGTTGCGGTGGACCGTGTCCGCTACGCCGGCGAGGTGGTAGCCGCCGTGGCCGCCGAAGAGCCCGACATCGCGGAAGGGGCGCTCGAGCTGATCCATGCGGAGTATGAACCGCTGGCGCCGGTCTTCGATCCGGTGGCAGCCATGGCATCCGGCGCGCCGATCCTCCACGAAACCCGGGTGCAGTCCGAGAGCCGTCTCGACAAGGGCCACTACCACTACGAGGATCGGGCCAACGTGCTCACCTCCTACAGCGTCGGCCGCGGCGACATCGACGAGGGTTTCGCCGCTTCGGATCTCGTTTTCGAGGACGTCTACACCACCCCCAAGATCCAGCACGGCCACATCGAGCCCCACGTGGTGACGGCCTTCTGGGACGCGGCGGGCAAACTGACGGTCTATTCCGCCACGCAGAATCCCTCGTCCATCCGGGTGCAACTCGCCGAGCTGTTCGAGCTGCCGCAGTCCATGGTGCGGGTGATCGTGCCCTACGTCGGCGGCGGCTACGGCGGCAAGGTGCACCTGCGGCTGGAGCCCCTGGCCGCGGCGCTGGCGCGCAAGGCCCGCCGGCCGGTGCAGTGGAAGCTCACGCGCGAGGAAGTGTTCCTGACCGGCCATTGCCATGCTGCGGTGGTGCGCATCAAGACCGGGGTCAAGCGCGACGGCACGATCCTGGCCCGGCAGGTGGAAGCGGTCTACGACACCGGCGCCTACGCCTTGACCGGACCCTCCACCTCGCGCAACGGCGGCGAGGTGTCGGGCGGGCCCTACCGCATCCCGCACCAGCGCCTGACCTCCTACTGCGTCTACACCAACACCCCGCCCACCGGACCCTACCGGGGCTTCGGCGTGCCCCAGGTGTGTTGGGCCTACGAGGCGCAGATGGACGACATGGCGCGCCGGCTCGGACTGGACCCGGTGGAGATGCGCCTCCGGAACCTGGTGCACGACGGCGACGTCTTCGTCACCGGCGACACGCTGGAGGCGGTTGGGTTGGAGGACTGTCTGCGGGCGGCGGCCGGGGCGGTCGAGTGGCGGGACGGAGCGGAGCAGGCGCCGCCGCCCGCGGGACCCCTGGTTCGCGGCAAGGGTGTGGCGGTCATGATCAAGACCACCATGACGCCGTCCCACTCCTCCGCCAGCGTCCGGCTCAACGCGGACGGCTCGGCGACCCTGCTGTCCGGTAGCGTGGACATCGGCCAGGGAGTGCAGACGACCCTGGCGCAGATGGTCAGCGAGGTGCTTGGATTGCCCCGGGAGCGGGTCGCCGTCACCCTCCCCGACACCGACGTGACGCCCTTCGACCAGTCCACCAGCTCCAGCCGCACGGTCTTCAGCATGGGCAACGCCGCCATCCGGGCGGCCCGTGAGGTGGCGGATCAGCTCCTGGAGATCGGCGCCGGGGAGCTGGAAGCCGACGCCGGCGACCTGGAACTGCGGGACGGCTTCGTGCAGGTGGCCGGCGTCCCCGAGCGGCGCCTCGCCATCGGCGATCTCTTCCGCGCCCGTTTCGGCGGGGTGGTGGGCAGCCTCTTCGGCAGTGCCGGCTTCCAGAGCCGGGGCGGCGTCGACCCCGCCACCGGCAAGGGCAAGGCATCGGCCTTCTTCTTCCTGTCGGCCTGCGCCGCCGAGGTGGAGGTGGACACCGAGACCGGCAAGGTGCGGGTGGTGAAGCTGGCCACCGCGGTGGACGCCGGCAAGGCCATCAACCCGCGCCAGTGCCACCTGCAGAACGAGGGCTCCATGCTCATGTCCCTAGGGTCGTCCCTGTTCGAGGAAATGGTCTTCGACAACGGCCAGCCCATCAACTGCACCTTCCTGAGCTACCTCCCTCCGTCCATGCAGGACCACCCCGACACCTTCACCTCGCTGCTGGTGGAGCACCCGCACCCAGACGGCCCCTTCGGCGCCAAGGGCATGGGCGAAGCCGCCCTCGGCCCGGTGGAACCCGCCATCGGCAACGCCGTCGCCAACGCCCTGGGGGGCGTCAGAGTGAAGGATTTGCCGTTACGGCCGGAGCGGGTGTTGGAGGTGCTGCGTGCGACCCCTGATTCGGACTAGGGTGCTGTATCGCGGTTGTTCTCCCAGCGGGCGAAGCCTTCGAAAAGCCTTTCCAGCCGAGCCATGCGCTCCCGGAGTTCCCCTATACTGTCCCGAAGTTCGCCGATGTCCCGCTTCATCGAGCGCAGGTCCGGCAGAATCAATCCGGCCAGGGAGATGCCCGTGCCAATGATGGCGACAAGGATATGGAAATCTGACGGAACAGCACCCATCCAGCGGCCTCCCGTTGAAGAGCAAGTACAAGACCGATTGTGCAATAACGGGCGGCCATGTCAATGCGCAGCCTCTCCCTACAGATACTCCTTGAACCAGTCCACCGAGAGGTCCAGCAGTTGGGTCAGGTGCGGTTCCTTGTAGATGTCGTGATGGTTGACGTCCGGTATCACCACGTAGCTCTTGGGCTCGGGTGACTCCTCGTAGAGGCTGACCTGCTCGTCCAGTGGAGTCAGGGTGTCGAGCTCGGCGGACACGTAAAGGGCGGGGCATTCCATCTCGTGCGCCACGGTTTCGGGCTTGTACTCGATGATGGAGTCGGCGCACTCCAGAGGCATTTCGACCTCGCCCCGTTCCGGGTTGGCGGCCACGGTTTCCTTCCAGAACTCCCAGCCTTCCGGGGTGGTCTCCATGATGTGGTAGGGGTGCACGCGCCGGGACTGCCCGCTCAGCACCCGCTGGTCGCGGTCCTCGTCGAGCTCCTGCAAGAACGCCTGCCACTCCCACTCCCGCCGCAGGCAGCGGAGCCAGCGCTCGCCGTCGCCGACGCCGACGACGCTGACGATGCAGCGGACGCGGTCGTCGACAGCGGCCGCGTAGGTCGCGTGAGCGCCGCCGAAGCTGGTGCCCCAGATGGCGAGGCGGTCCGGGTCCACCTCGTCGCGCACGCCCAGGCAGGTGAGGCCGTTGCGGATGTCCTCGATCTGCTCCAGTGGAATGAGGCGGTGCCGCGGACCTTCGCTCTCGCCGAAGCCGCGGTAGTCGAAGCGCAGCGTCACGTAACCCTCGGCGGTCAGCCGCGCGGCCACCGCGGGCATAAGCGCTTCCTTGAGGCCCGCGTAGCCCTGGCAAAGGATGATGCCGGGACAGGGTTCGGAGGCGTCGCGTAGGTCGGGAATGGAAATGACCGCCGACAGGCTGTAGCCGGGGCCGCTGTAATACCGGATCTTCTCTTCCATGATGCCTCCTGCGCCGGCAGTCCGTCGTACTTGGCGCGGCGCGCGCCCTCACCCCGACCCTCTCCCGGGGGGAGAGGGGGTCGGATCGGTACGGACCGGGTACATGGCTTATGTTTCAAGCCGGGAACACGGCTTACGTCAAGGGCCGCGCCCCAGCCATCGTGTGGCGCCGACGTAGATATGCTGGGTGCCCATGTTTACCACTACCACGCGGGCCAGATGAAAGGCGATGACCGCGGGGACGCCGATGCCCAGGGCCTGGGCGGTGATGGACATCTCCGCCATGCCTCCGGGCGAGGTGGAGATGATCATGGTGGCGATCGGGAGCCGGAACGCCCAGGCCAACGCCAGCCCCACCGCCATCGAGGCGACCAGGGCGAAGAGGGAGCTCAGCACCGCGAACGGGATGAACAGCTTGTGGCGGGCGAAGAAGGCCCGTTCGTAGCGAGCCCCGAGCACCAGGCCGAACATGAGCTGGGCGAAATCCGTCATCCACTCCGGCACCGTCGAGAGCTGCACCTCGCCCACCGTGAAGGCCGCGCCGAAGAAGATCGGCATCAGCAGGTAGCCGTTGTGCATGTGAAGGCGCTCGGAGATTTCCCCCAGCACGAATCCCGCCAGCAGCCAGGGCACCAGCACTCCGATGTCGAGGGGGATCTCGGGCCGGTAGTCGCCGGTCTCCAGCGGGATGCCGCCGTAGGTCAGGACGAAGGGGATGACCAGGACCAGGATGGAGACGCGCAGGCTGTGGGCCACCGCCACCGGCGCGATCTGCGCGCCGTAACGGTGGGCCAGGTTGGCCATGGCCATAGCGCCGCCCGGGATCGATGCGAAAAAGGTCGAGCGGGGCTCGACCCCGGAAACCCGGCTCAGGATGACGGCCGCCAGCGTCGCGATCACGAACGTGGACAGGGTCGCCAGCACGACGACCGCCCAGTTGGCGGCCAGCGCCGTTACCACCGGCGGGGTGAAGTAGAGGGACAACGCCGAGCCGAGCAGCACCTGGCCCATCTGCCGTGCGTACGGCGGCGAATCCATGGCGACGCCCAGCAGGTTGAATGCGGCGACAACCACCATGGGGCCGATCATCCAGGGGATGGGCAGGTTGAGCCAGTCGCAGAAGTATCCCGCCGGGATGCCCACCACCAGGGCGGTGAGGATGGCGGGCGTGCGCTGGCGCAGATCCGCCGCGCGCCGCCGCAGATCGGCGAGTGCCCGGGACGCCAGGCTCATGGAACCCGGCCGTGGCTCCGGGGCGCGGCCCCCGTCATACGATGTTTCTTTCCCGGAAGGAGCTGATCTCCTCGGGGCTGTACCCCAGCTCCGTGAGGGTCTCCTCGTTGTGCTCGCCGAGTGTCGGGGGCCGGAGTCTCAGGGTGATGGGAGTGTCCAGCAGGTTGAGGCCGTTGCGCACCAGCTTGAAGGGGCCGAATTCGGGATGGTCCACGTCCCACAGGGCGGCCAAGTGCTTGACCTGCAGGTCCTCGAAGACCTCGGCGAAGTTGTTGATGGGCGCGCACGGAACGTCCCGGGCGCGCAGCTCCGCGAGCCAGTGTTCGCGGGGCGCCGACTGCACCACCGCGCCGAAGGTCTCGGAGATGAAGTCGTAGTTCTGCGCCCGCGCGGGCCGGTCCTTGGTGCGTTCGTCGGTCTGGAAGTCCGGCCGCCCCATGACCTCGGTGACGCCGATCCAGAATTTCGGCGGATGGGACAGGTGGATGACGAAGGGCTTGCCGTCGCCCGCCACCAAGGCGTAGACGCCGGCGGTCTTGATGCGGCTGCGCATGGTCGGCACCTCGCCGCTGAAGAGGTACTGGGTCATGCCCAGGCCCAGGAAGCAGATGGTGGACTCCAGGAGCGAGGTCTCCACCTTCTGGCCGACGCCGGTGCGCTCCCGCGCGGCCAGCGCGGCCAGCACGCCGTAGCACCCGAAGACGCCGCCGAGGTGGTCGGAAAAGGCGGCTCCCGGGCCGTGGGGCTGTTCGACGTCGGTGAGCACGCTCAGGAGCCCGCTCAGGGACTGGCCGATGGTGTCGTAGCCGGGCCGTTCCCGGTAAGGGCCGTCCTGCCCGAAGGCGGAGATGGAGCAGTAGATGATGCGCGGGTTCAGCTCCCGCACCACGTCGTAGCCGATGCCCAGGCGGTCCACCACGCCGGGGCGGAGGTTCTCGACGATGACGTCGGCGCTCCGGGCGAGCTTGAGGAACACCTCCCGGCCCTCCGGCGCTTTCATGTCCAGGGTCAGGCTCTTCTTGTTGCGGTTCAGGGCGCAGAAGCTCGGGCTGTAGTTCCTGGGCTCCTTGTCCCAGGTGCGGAACGGGTCCCCCTTGCCGGGGGTTTCGATCTTGGTCACGTCCGCCCCCAGGTCGGCCAGCAGCAGCGACGCGTATGGGCCGGCGATGTAGTTGGTGATGTCGAGGATCCTGATACCTTCGGGAATTATAGCGAATAGTGGCGACGGTCAGATGTCGTGACCCATGCGTTTGAGCTGGTCGCGAGCCGTCTCCACCTTGTCTTGGGTGTCGTTGATCCTGTTGAGAACATCGCCTATGGCGTCAATGGTTGGCCACTTGACCTGCACGTCGATATCCAGCCCCACCTTTTGTTTGCGAAGCAACCGGCCGTCCTCCTCATACTTGCCAGCTTCCTTCCCCTGAAGAAGGGGCATCACCTTGCGTACCTCTGCCAGTAAGCCATCCCGTTTCGCTTCTAGACAGGCGAGTAGCTTACGAGCAGCGGTCAGGTTTTCCAGAAGTTGCCCGGCGATATTCCGTTGTTCGTCCTCGCTCATGCGATTTTCCCCTTGACAATCCGCCACTATTGTATTAGGATTGTCCGTAGATGGAGGGTTGATGAGATGGCGCACAAGGCACCCGGCAAAGCATTTCGAGACGGCTTGTCACTGGTCGAATTGTTCCACATGTTCCCCGACGATGCAACGGCGGAGAGGTGGTTCGAGAAGCAGCGTTGGCCGGAAGGTCCGCGCTGCATCCGGTGCGACTCGGACAACGTGCAGACCGGGGCCAAGCACAAGACCATGCCGCTCCGCTGCCGCGACTGCAACAAGAAGTTCAGCGTCAAGATGGGCACGGCGATGGAAGCCTCGAACCTCGGATACCAGAAATGGGCAATCGCGCTGTACCTGATCAACACGAACCTGAAGGGCGTCAGCAGCATGAAGCTCCACCGCGATCTCAAGATCGCCCAGAAGTCCGCCTGGCACCTGGCGCATCGGCTCCGGGAAGGGTTGCGGAGCCGTGACGGTGTTGCTTTCGAGGGACCCGTTGAAGTAGACGAGACGTACATGGGCGGCAAGGAGAAGAACAAGCACGGATCGAAGAAGCTCAACAAGGGTCGTGGAGCCGTGGGCAAGGTCGCCGTGGTGGGAGCCAAGGACAGGGACACCAACGCCGTCAGCGCCGCCGTGGTGGACCGCACCGACGCCAGCACTCTCCAAGGGTTCGTGACGGACCAAGCGGCCGAGGGAGCCAAGGTCTACACGGACGATCACGGCGGGTACCACGGGTTGCCGAATCACGAGACGGTGAAGCACTCCGTAGGCGAGTACGTGGACGGCATGGCGCACACCAACGGCATCGAGTCGTTTTGGTCCATGCTCAAGAGGGGCTACCACGGCACGTATCACCGGATGTCCCGCAAGCACCTGGACCGTTACGTCAGCGAGTTTGCCGGACGCCACAACACCCGGTGCAAGGACACCGTGGAGCAGATGGCGGAGACGGCGCTTGGCATGGACGGGCGGCGGCTCCGGTATGCGGACCTCACGGCGAAGGTGGACACGCCGGCGCTGGATGCTGGATCGGACGTGTTCTGATGTTGCCCAACTGGGCAAACCGGACGCTCTGGACGGGCGACAACCTGGACATCATGCGAGGCATGAACTCCGCGTCGGTTGACCTCATCTACCTCGACCCTCCCTTCAACTCGAACCGAGACTACGCCGCGCCGATTGGTTCCGAGGCCGCCGGCGCCAAGTTCAAGGACACCTGGACCCTCTCTGACGTGGACGAGGCATGGCACGGGGAGATCGCGGACAGGGACCCTACGCTCTATGCCATCATCGACGCCGCCGGGCTCTCCCACGGCAAGGGCATGAAGTCCTACCTGATCATGATGGCCGTGCGGTTGCTGGAAATGCGCCGCATCTTGCGACCTACCGGCGCGCTGTTTTTGCATTGCGACCCGACAGCGGACGCCTACCTGCGGATGCTATGTGATGCGATCTTCGACGCGCGCAACTTCCGCAATCAGATCGTCTGGAAGCGAACATCTGCGGCTGCCCGGGGCGTGCGCAAGGTTGCGGCCATTCACGACGTGATCTTGTTCTACGGAGCCACGTCGGCGATGGAGACGCGGCAAGTCTACACTCCGCACGATCCAAAATACGTGAGCCGGTTCTACCGGTTAGAGGATGAGCATGGTCGATATCAGGCCATCGATTTGACGGCGGCTGGTGAGCGATATGGCGATAGCGGAGAGCCTTGGCGCGGAATCGACCCGACAGCCAAAGGCCGACATTGGGCCGGCCCTGGTGGCGGATTTCCGGCGCACATCTCCAAACCCGAGAATTGGGATTCCATGACAACCCGCGCGAAGCTAGACAGCCTCGACGAGCTCGGCCTAATCATCTGGCCCAAGCGGGGGGGGGGGGGTGCCGCGCTTCAAGCGGTACTTGAGCACGTCATCGGGCCAACCAATGACGGATATGATTCTAGACGTGCCGCCGCTCTCACACGCCGCCAAGGAGCGTGTCGGCTACCCGACGCAGAAGCCGCTTGCCCTGTTGGAGCGCATCATCACAGCCAGCAGCGACAATGGGCAGGTGGTGCTTGACCCGTTTTGCGGATGTGCCACGGCCTGTATCGCGGCGGAGAAGCTCGGACGCCAGTGGATAGGGATTGACCTTTCGCCGCTGGCTGCGGACCTTGTGAAGCTCCGGCTCCGCAAGGAGATGGGACTGTTCTACGATGTGCGGCACCGGCTGGACATTCCAGCCCGCACGGATCAAGGCAAGGTCCCGAACTACCGGACCCACAAGCATACGCTCTACGGGGTCCAGGAAGGGCTGTGCGCGGGCTGCCGGATCATGTTCCCGTTCCGTAACATGACCGTGGATCACGTCGTGCCACAGATCAAAGGCGGGACGGACCACCGGAACAACCTTCAACTGCTGTGCGGGGCCTGCAATTCGCGGAAGGGAACCAAGAGTCAGGAAGAGTTCATCGCTGGACTTATCCGCGACGGACTACGACAAGGAGCCAGACCATGACGAAGCCGAAGCCGGACAAGGTGGAGTTGGTGAGCAACAGGTATCAGCCGACGAAGGCAGAGAAGGAAGCGGAGATCGACTTTTCGGACATGGAAGGCAAGACGCCGGAAGACATGGCCCGCCTGCTGACACGTCCCGTGGACGTGTCGTTCATCCCGAAGCCCCGGAAGTGACCGTCGGGGCTTCGCCACTATTCGCTATAATTCCCATACCTTCGAGTGCTGCGGGCATGTGACGGCGGCCTTTCTCGCTAGCGGGTACGGTTGTACTCGTAGTCCTCGCGCTCGGTGGCGCCGGCGCGAAGCTCGGGCTTGAGCGGCGGACGCGTGGTGTTCACCTGCGCGTGGACGTCCAGGGCGGCCTGATCGACCCAACGCTCGATGATCACCATCTTGTCGGGGTTCACGACGCTACGGAACACCTCGAACTGCTCGCACCCGGGTTCCTTCATGACTTCCTCGCAGCGTCCCCGATACGCATCGGCAAGCTCCGCGCCTTTCCCCTCGACGGCATTGATGGTGACGATGAGTCGCAGCGACATTTCGATTCCTCCCTGTAGGTGTGGATGGATCCGCGTCTTCCTGCGGAGTCTAGTGACGGGACTTCCCAGTGTGTAACAGATTAGGCGGAGGGCCGCGACGGTGGCCTGCGAGTAGGTGCTTGTTTCGTCTGCCCCCGCCATCGCTGGACACGGGGTCAAGCCCGTGACGACGGAGGGCGGACCCAACGTCCTCACGGGCTTGACCCCGTGTCCAGCCCCCCCTCAGTCGTCATGGACCTGATCCGGGTCCGGGTGGGGACGGACAGCGCCGGCCGCGCCGTCAGGCGGGTTCGGGCATCTCGGCCAGCAGCCGTCCGTAACCCGGTATCGGATGTTGCACGCCCAGGCGCATTTGTGTCTCCCAGCAGCGCGCGGGCAGGGCGTGCACCACGGGCACGCCGAGGTCCGCCTCAAGCGGCTCGATGATGTCCAGGGTCTTCCAGGCGGAGCCGAGCATGTATAGGCATTCGCCGCCGGGGTGCCGGGCGAACATGTCCGTGAGCTGGCGGCGGATCTCCGAGGAAGGGACCTTGGGGACGTCGGCGAATGGCACGTCGATGCCGTCCATGCCCAGCATCTCGAACCCGGCGTCGGTCAGGTAGGTACGGAATAACGCGTTCAGATCCTCCGGGAAGTAGCTCGCACCCACGATCCTCCGGACTCCCAGGGTCCGGAACGCGCGCACGTGGTTCTGTCCCGAGGTCACCATCGGGATGCCGTAGCGTTCCTCCCAGGAACGGATGGTGTCGCGCTCGCCCTCGTAGCCGAGAAGCATGAAAGGCGGCGCGCCGATGACACGGATCAGATCCGGCTTCATCGCCGCCAGCTCGGCTACCTTGGCCTCGTAGCCGGGTATGGAGGCCTGGAACTCGGCCAGGTTGCCCTGGGTGAAGCCCATGCTCAGGTGCACTAGCCGGATGCTGGGCGGAAGCTTGGGGTCGAGCTCCTTGTCCCCCAGCACCCCGGTCCGGTTGGTGGGCCACACCGAGCCCACGAGATACGCTGTCTTCGGACCTTCGTTGGCCATCGGCTACTTCGCGGTGACGTGGACGCCGCCGAAGGGTTCGGGGCGGTTACCGTAGAGAAGCAGGCGGCCCGTGCCCACGTTGGTGATCTGGTAGTAGTCCTTGGCCGGGAAGAAGACCACCTCGCCCTGCTCGATGATGCGCTCGCCGCCGTTGATGTCCTTGACGCTGGCCTTGCCTTCGACCACCAGGAAGGTCTCCGGCTCCGCGTGAAAGTGCATGTCCGTGTGGTCGCCGGGCTTGAAATGAAGCATCCACGTACAGGACTTCTCCGTTCCGAAGAGCCGCGTAAAGCGTTGCCCTGTCTCCGCCTTCTCCGTAAGACTCGCGAATTCCATGGACGACCTCCTGTGTTCGAGGGTTGCCGCCGTTCCATCCGGCATCCAAGCCATTATCACAATCCGCCGGAGGTAGACAGGCGTCGGCGGAATGCCTCCCCGTATAGTCCCGCCGTCGCGGTTGCCTTGCCGCCCGGCAGCGTGATACGGGCGTTAGACAAACCCTTCGGGAAAGAACAGGAGAAAACCTATGCGCGGCGTGATGTTCAACGGCAACCGAGAGTGCGAGATACGCGAGTTCCCGGACCCGCACGCGGGTCCCGGGCAGGCGGTGGTCAAGATCCGCGCCTCGGGCATGTGCGGCACCGACCTTCACCGCTACCGCGGCGACGTGGCCATCGACGCCATCACCGGCCACGAGCCCTGCGGCGTCATCCACGAGCTGGGCGCCGGAGCCCCGGCCGGTCTCAAGGTGGGCGACCGGGTGGTTGTGCACCACTACGAGGGTTGCGGCATCTGCGAGATCTGCTCCAAGGGGTTCGAGCAGGCCTGCCCCCACGGCCACGTCACCTTCGGCGGCGTGGACGCCCACGGCGCCAACGCCGACTACATCCTGGTGCCGTCGCGCCTGCTGATCCATCTGCCCGAAGAGCTGTCTTTCGAGGGCGGAGCGGCCATCTCCTGCGGCACCGGCACGGCCTGGAACGGCCTCAAGAAGATCAACGTGGCCGGCGGCGACGTCGTGTCGATCTTCGGACAGGGGCCGGTGGGCCTGAGCGGTACCATGTGCGCGAAGTACATGGGGGCCAACGTCATCGCGGTGGACGTGGTGCCGGAGCGGCTGGAGCTGGCCCGCCGATACGGCGCGGACCACGTCATCAACGCCAACGACACCGACCCGGTGGAAGCGATCAAGGAGCTGACCGGCGGCCTGGGGTCGACGGCGGCGCTGGAAACCTCCGGCAACCCGGAGTGCCGCAGCCAGATCCTCAAGGCCATGCGCACCTTCGGCCGCTGCTGCTACGTGGGCATGGGCCCGCCGTCCACCATCAACTTCCGCGACGACGTCATCTTCAAGGTGGCCACCATCATCGGCTCGTGGACCTTCAACAAGTCCGAGCTTATCGAGATATGCCGCTTCATGGTGGAGGAGAAGGTGCCCCTGGACGACCTCGTCACGCACCGCTTCGCCCTCGACGACGCCGTCGAAGCGTTCCGCATCTTCGACGGCGCCACCACCGGCAAGTGCGTGTTCGTGCTGGACTGAAGGGACCGGCGCGGGTGGCTGGACTGGGCAATGTTCGGAATGGGTAGTTCGGGCCTTGGGTGGTAGCGGGGCACACGTGATGAGTGGGCAAGGGTCTGCGATGTTAGCGGTGCCTTGCGGCAGAACCATCGACGAGAACATCAAGTACGACCTCTACTACTGCCCCTCGCGAGTGAGGCACAAGACGCGCGCGTCGTTCTTGGGCCTCTATGCCGGCAAATCGGTCCGCGCGCTTGGGCGTATCAAGAAAATCGTTGTTTGCCATTCCATTGACTTGAAACTCCGGTCATTCAAGTTCGCGGCAGGCTGGGATGAACCGAACGAGCGAGAGAGGCAGCGCATTGTCAGCGCGGCCCGGGGATCCGTCGGCGATCCCAAGAAAGCAGATTTTTTCATCACCAATGACGTCAAGTACTACCCATGTGATGAGATGGTCGAAACCGACTTCCGGAAACCTCTCCGGGTGGGATGCAAAACTTCCGGTACTTTCGTCTTGAAGAAGTGCTGGGGTCGGAGATTTTGCCGGACAGTGTTGCGGAGATCGCAGCGCTCTTGAAGGGCCGCAGTTGGGAGTAGCGACGCGTGGAAAAGGAAATCAGCCGAGAATCTGACGACCAGGGAAATTTGTGGATCGAGGAGTATCGCCCTCAGAGACCGGTGTAGTATTTCTCGAAGGAGTACTTGGAGCAGTGCAAGCGGATGAGGCCCGAGGACATTCTTCGGTTTCTGGACGCGTTTCGGAGACTGTATTCGCCTGTGGCCCGCGACGGGAGCCGTTCCATTAGTGTGAGGGTCCCCGAAAATTTGCTGGAGACATTCAAGGCCAAAGCGCGGCTTCATGATGTGCCCTATCAGACACAAATCAAGCGGTTGATGAGGGAGTGGGTGACAGGCCATTCAACGGATGAAAACACTGGAAAGCGTGGCACCTCTCGCCGCAGCGGTAGCGGGACGGCGAAGTTGTAGGGGCGGGTTTCAAATCCGCCTGTCATGCGACCGGGCAGGCAAATGCCGGGAGGATTACGATGCCCATATGGCAAGAGTTGAGCTGGCCGCGGATCAAGGAGTGCGCGGAGAAGGGGTGCGTGGTGATCATCCCCATCGGGGTCATCGAGCAGCACGGCCATCACCTGCCGCTGGATACCGACGCGTTCTTCGCCCAGGAAATGACGCGGGAGGCCGCGCGGCGGAATCCGGAGATCCTGGCGGGACCGACGGTGCCCTTCGGCTTCACCCCGAGCAACAAGAACTTCCCCGGCAGCATTAGCCTCACTGCCGACACCTGGACGGCGCTGATCCGTGAGATCGTCCGGTCGGTGCACCGGCACGGCTTCACGCGTATCGCCCTGCTCAACGGCCATGGCGGCCAGGTCGCGCTGTCGAGGGCGGCTGTCTCGGCGCTTCAGGACGAGGAGGGCATCCGCGTGGTGGTGCTGAACTGGTTCGGCCTGGTGGTCCACGACATGGACCGGCTGTTCCCGGACGAGAACATGCCCGGCGGCCGTGTCGGCCACGCCGGCGCGGTGGAGACATCCATCAACCTGCACCTGCGCGGGGAGCTGTGCTCCCAGGGCAGCCTCGTGACCCACCTTGGCCCGCAGATGCCGGACTTCGTCCGAAAGGTAGGGGGCTACGTCCAGACGCCCCGCGAGGACCTCTCGCCGTCCGGCGTGATGGGCGACCCCACTCTCGCCAGCGCCGAGAAGGGCGGCGAGCTGTTCGAGCTGTGCGTCGAGCGGCTCTGCGAATTCGCGCAGGAATATCGGGAGAACGAATAGGCGTGGTGCTCCCTCTTCCTCTGGGAGAGGGTCGGGGTGAGGGTGCCCGGACGAAGCGGAAAGGCGGGCAGCCCTCACCCGGCCTTCGGCCACCCTCTCCCGGAGGGAGAGGGGATTGACGGCTCGTCGTACCGTTATCGCATGAGCGACCGGGCGGCCTCCTCGATGCGGTCCGCCGTCGGCGTGACGTAGTCCTCCAGGGGCACCGCGAAGGGCACCGGCACGTGCGGGATGGCGACCCGCTTGATGGGTGCCTTCAGGCTGTCGAACGCCAGGTCCGCCATCAGCGCCGCCATGTTCGCGGCCACGCCGCAGTTGTCATGGCTCTCGTCGGTGACCACCAGCCGGCCGGTCTTCTTCACCGACGCCAGCAGGGTGTCCGTGTCCAGCGGTTCCAGCGTGCGCGGGTCCACCACCTCGGCCGAGATGCCGTCCCTGGCCAGGGCCTCCGCGGCCGCCAGTGCGCGGGGCACCTGCACGCCCGAGGCCACGATAGTCACGTCGCTGCCTTCCCGCGCCACCGCCGCCTTTCCGAACTCGGTCTCGTGCTCCCCGTCGGGCACCGGCCCGCGTTCTTGCAGCAGCCGCTCGTGGGCGAAGAAGATGGTCGGGTCCTGGCTCTTCAGTAGCGCAGTGCGGAGCAGCCCCTTGGCGTCCGCCGGGGTGGCGGGCATGGCCACCTGAAGGCCCGGGGTGTTCCAGTACCAGGGCTGGGGGCTGCCGGAATGTTGCACGCCGCCGCCTCCGCGGATGCCGTAGCGCATGAAGTAGGTGACCGGAACGTTGGTCTGCCCGCCGGAGTTGGAATAGGCGATGGCGGCTTCGTTGTTGATCTGGGGAATCGCCTCGTAGGAAAAGGTCGCGGTGCCGACGTCCACCAGCGGCCGCAGCCCGGCCATGGCCGCGCCGGCGGCGATGCCGCAGTAGCCCAACTCGGCAATGGGCGGCGACTTGATACGGCGGCCGTGCCGCTCGCGCACCGAGCGAAACCGCGCCGCGCCCGGCCCCGAGCTCACCAGACCGCCGCCGATCAGGACCACCCGCCGATCCTGTTCCATGGCCTCGGCCAACGCCTCGACCAAGGCCTCTCCCACGGTCATCTCGCGCGCCATGGCTACTCACCCCTTCCCGCGTACGCGTACTTGACCGCCGCCTCCGGGGGAGGCAACGGACTCGTGAGCGCGAACTCCGCCGCGGCGTCGGCCTCGCGCCGCACCTCCGCGTCCAGTCGCACCACGGTGTCACGGTCACATCCTTCGCTGTCCGCCAACTCTCGAGCGTAGGCCAGGATGCCGTCGCCTTCGGCGTACCAGGGACGCACGTTCTCGGGCACGGGGCTGGGGTCCCAGGCCCAGTTGATGTCGGTGAGGCCGGCAACCAGCTCGGGATGGGCGCCGTCGTTGCCCGGCCACGGGTGGGTGCGGGTTTCGACGAAGAAGGGGCCTTCGCCCGCCCGTGTCCGCGCCGCCAGCTCCTTCACCGCGCCGTAGACCTGGCCCACATCGCCCCCGTCCACCGTGACGGTCTCGATGTTGAGCGCGCGGGGAATGTTGGGCAGGTCGTCGGCGGCATGGTCGGTGTTGACCCTTCCCGCCCTGCGGTAGTTGTTCTCCATGACGAAGATCAGCGGCAGGTTCCACAGCTTGGCGATGTTGAGGCTTTCGTAGGACACGCCCTCGTCCATGGCGCCGTCACCGAAGAAGACCGCGGTAACCGTGTCGGACTCCAAAACCTGCGCCGCCAGCGCCGACCCCGAGGCCAGCGCCGTGCTCCCGCCGACGATGGCCGAGGTGTGAGGGATGTTCAGGTCCGGGGCGGCCACGTGGAACGTCCCGCCGCGTCCGAGGCAGTAGCCGGTCTCGCGCCCGATGACCTCCGCCAGCACCTTGCCGGGGTCGCCGCCCTTGGCGATGACGTGGCCGTGGTTGCGGTGGGTGCTGAAGACGTAGTCTTCCGGCGCGAGCGCGGCGCACACGCCGACGCCGGTGGCCTCCTGGCCGATGTAGATGTGGAAGTGGCCGCGGATAAGGCCCTCGTGTTCCTCGTTGAACCGGACGACGTGCTCTTCCGCGCGCCGGATCATGAGCATCTTCCGCAGCAGGTCGAGCCGCTGGTCGCGTGACATGTCGGGTAGCATGTTTCCTCCGGATGGTTGCGATTTCGCAGGGGACTCTACTCCGCCCGGCCGAAGAAGAAAAGCGCCTGGATTCCCGCTTGCCAGGCTGAAAAAACCCTCTCCCGGCCTGCCGCTGGCTCCGGGCACCCTCACCCCGGCCCTCTCCCGGAGGGAGAGGGAGTGGTTTGATGCGGGCTGTGGCGGGTTAGAGCCGGAAGAAATCGACGGCGTTGGCGGCCACCATCCGGTGGCGCTCGTCGGCGGGCACGCCCTGCATCTGCGAGTCCAAGAGCTGCATGGAACGGGGCCAGCGCGTGACGATGTGGGGGAAGTCGCTGCCCCACATCATGCGGTCGACGCCCACGTCGTGGCGCAGGCGCACGCCCACGTGGTCCTCGAAGAAGCCCCAGTAGGCGTGCTCCCTGAGGTACTCGCTGGGAAGGCGCTTGAGCCGCGGCAGGCCCATCTGTCGCTCGGCCCAGAACCGGTTGGTGGTGTACTCGTGGTCGATCTGCTCGTAGAAGTAGGGCAGCCAGCCGACGTTGTTCTCCGCCCAATAGATCCGCAGTCTGGGGAAGCGGTCGAAGATCCCGGCCACCACCATCTGGCTGGCCTCCACCGAGCCCGAGTGGTACGGACCCTGCCGGGCCAGGCGCTGCACGAAGTCGGTGGGCGGGCGTCGCTCGCCCGGAGGCTCCTGGGAGTAGTTGAAGAGCGGCGTCTCGCGGGTGCCGACCTTGGTCGGGAACGAGGTGTGCACCGTCAGCGGCATGTCGAGATCCAGCGCCGCGGCCCAGAGGCGGTCGTCCTCCGCCGAGGGGAAGCCCCGGCCGCTGGGATAGGTGGCCAGCCAGGCCGCCTTGAAGCCCAGGCGCTTGCAGTGCTCCAGCTCGGCGATGTCGTCTTCCACGCCGCGGTTGGGAAGGATGCCGACGCCGATCAGCCGCTCCGGGTCCACGGCGCAGTACTCTTCCGCCATGAACTCGTTGAAGTGATGGATGATGCCGGTGAAGGCGTCCCGGTCGCGGATGGCGGGATTGCGGATCTCCAGCGCGTACAGCACCTCGGCGTCAACGCCGTCCTGGTCCTGTTCCCGCAACCGCTGCTCGGCGGAACCGCAGCCGGGCGTGTTGTCGAAGTCGATGATCGCGGGATTGAACTCTTCCGGCGGCCGTCCGCCGTAGAAGCTGGTGCCGCCGTACACCAGGGGTCGCCCCTCCCGCTGCAGCCCGTCGTGGCCGTTGGGGAGGCGGATCCTTCGCGAGGCCCGGTCGCGGTACTGCTCCGGGATGCGGTGCCGCCAGAAGTCCGGGGGCGCCTCGAAATGGCTGTCCGCGGAAACGTGCCGGTAGCCTCGTGCCATGGCGTGGTGCCCCCTACTTGGACTCTGAGGCCGGCCAGTCCAGCCACTCGGCGATGGCCCGCCCCAGGATCCACTCCTTCTCGTCTTCGGTGAGGTTGTCCAGTTCCTCGGTGAACAGCGTCAGCGCCTGGCGGTAGGGACAGGGCAGGTGCGACAGGTCGGTGCCCCAGAACACGCGCCTGGGCCCGAAGGCGTCGACCACGCGGCGGATCTGCGGGTGGAGCGACGGATAGGGGTATTCCTCCGTGGAGTAGCACGGCAGCGCGGAGGCCTTCACCGCCACGTTGGGCAGGGGCGCCAGCTTGAGGAGGCCGTCGATGATGGGGCCCAGCGGTTTTCCTACCAGGCTGGTGTTGAGGCCCATGTGGTCGATGCACAGCCGCAGCCCCGGGTGGCGCGCGGCCACCGCGGCGAGTTGCGGCAGATGGTGCGGCGCCAGCGCCATGACCGGGACGTCATGGCGCTCGGCCGCCGCCCAGAACCAGTCGATGGTGCCGTCGTCGAGCCAGGTACGGTAACGGCCGCGATGGAAAGTGAGGCGGATGCCCAGCATGCCCGGCTGGTCCTTCCACGCGGCCATGCGCTCCCGGCTTTCGGGCGCGTCCAGGGTCAGCCGGCCCATGACCTTGAAGCGGTCGGGGTGGAGACGCGCCGCCTCCAGCGAGGTGTCGTTGCGGTCCGATTCCCAGGTGGGCGGCACCAGCACGGCGCGGGCGACTCCGGCGCCGTCCATCTCGCGCAGCAGCTCCTCGTGCCCGAGGGGCTCGGGGCGGTGGGGCTTGGCCGCATCCACCCGGTCCCAGGGCTTGTCGGGGGTCTCGGGCGCCCAGATGTGAACCTGTGAGTCGATGATCAGCATGACCGGCAGGCCCCGCCCCGGTGGTTGGTTACGGCGCCGCCTGCGTTTCGGCGTCCCGGTAGGTCCACTGAAAATCGCGGTTGCGGTAGACCTCGTCGGGCATCAGGCTGGTAAGCTGCCGCTTGTCTAACTCTGCCTCGAAGCGCTCCCGGATCGACGAATCCTCGTCTGCGTATTCGATCTGGTCCCTGGCGCGGTCCTCGACCTTCTCGGCGTGGCCGCGGAACTGCCGGGGCGGGTGCAGCGCCAGGTAGCGCGCCGGGGTGCCGCCGGCGTTGAAGTGCTGGTGGAACCACTTGCCGGGGGGCACGAACATGCTGGCCTCGTGCCACGGCGCCACCACCTTCCGCTTCCCTTCCTCCCACAGGATGGAGTAGCCCTCCCCCGCGGGGATGACGATGACCCGGCCCGGGCCGTGCCGGTGGGCCTTCTTGTAGGTGCGGGAGGGGAACACCGACATGTGGCAGGACATCTCGGAGTTGGGAAAGGTCATTAGCACACTGTGGCCGCCCGCGCCCCGGCGGCTGCTGCGGTTGAGCTTGTTCCAGGAGCCCATGTCGGGGAAGAAGTTGCCGTACCAGAAGATGCCGCTGCGGCCGCCCCAGGTCCGAGACGGGTCGCCGTCGCGCACCAGCTTGGCCTCGGAGTAGAGTTGGCCGCCGTTGGAAAGGAAGTCCTCCCCCTCGTGCCGGTTGTTGAAGAAGAACGAGGGGTCGGTGTTGAGCGACATCGCCAGCGGCAGGTAGCTGTAGCGCAGCAGCCGCACGGGCTGGTCGCCGCGCATGTTGCTCATGGTGTGGTGGTAGTTGTGCGGCACCTGGAACAGGCTCCGGGGCTGCCATTCGAAGCTCGTCCTGGAGCCGTTGTCGCCCGGCCACACCGTGGTCACGCCATGGCCCTGGAGCACGTAGACCAGCTCGTCGAGGGCGAACTTCAGCGGCGGCAGGGTCTCGCCGGGAGGGATCTCCTGCACCATGGCGGAGGTGACCCCCTCCTGCCCGACGAGCTGGATGAAGGCGCTCTCGCACCCTCGTTCCTCCCACCACCCCAGTTCCACCGTGCGCAGGTCCTTGATGAAGTAGCCCCGGTGAATCGGCACCCCGGTGGAGGCCATCCAGTCGTCGTAGGTGTATTCCTTGACCTCCAGCTCGGGGGGGACGGAATCGTCGGAAGTCGTGTCGGCTTCAACCTGCTGCGTCATCTATCGTTTCTCCTTGCACTGGTCTTCGCGCCGTCCCGCCGGACCCCGGACCGAGTCCGGGTCGACGGGAGGGGGTGAGTTGTCCTGCTACGAATCAGCCACCTCGTCGAACGAGGGCTCGGGCATGCCGTCCTTCCAGGTCGGATCGCGGAGCTCCAGGCGGTTGCCGCTGGGGTCCGTGAAATAGAGCTCCCGCCCGGGGAAGTAGCCGCCCTTGCGGTAGTAGAGCTCCACGACGTCCACTTTCTTCTCCTTGAACACCTTGCACGCCTCGTTCAGGGTCTCGGGGCTGACCGTGAACGAATGGTGGACGCGGTCGTCCTCCGGCTTGTCCGGCAGTTCCCGGCGCTCGCACAGGAGAATGTTGTGATCGCCCACGTTGAAGCACGCCATGACGTTGTTGGAGAGCCGGCCCAGGTTCTTGAGCCCGAGCAGATCGCCGTAGAACTTCTCAGCCTCGCCCAGGTCGTTCACGGGAATGGACCAATGCGTAACCCCTTCGATCTTGAGCATGTGCCTGTCTCCTTTCCTGGTTTGCCGGCCCCCAACCGCCCGGACCGGGATCACGATATTCTTACGATAGAGAGCCGGCAGGAGGCAACAGGGGGCGGTTATATGTAGGCGGACAAAATAAATTGAGAATCGGGACGAAATAAACTGAGAATGCCCCGGAAAATGGCCGTATTTTCCAAGGTGCTTCGCTTGGAAAACGGCGGTTGTTTCCGGGCGGGAACGGCCCGGAAAAGTCCATCCCCGTCACTCGTCAACTGCACAGGCCTGCCACGCGGCCCACTTACTCTCCCGCACATTCCGCGAACCCCTCACGCCATAGCCGGATTTCTGCCCGGCATACCTTCAGGGTTCGCGCCCATGCCTCATCTCCCTGTTCCAGACTCAGACCCTTGATCTCGGGATCCTTGGTAGGGCACCGGATCGTAGGTGCAGCCAGTGGGCACGGCACCCGGATGATTTTTTCGATTGTCTGCGGTGTGGATGATGCGCAGCCCGCAAGGGCGAGCACCAGGATCAGCGCTTGCAGCCGGGCCGACATTGAATTCCAGAGGGCGGTGGAGCGATTGCGGTGCGTACAGCTCTGAGCTCCGCTTCGAGTTGCGCCCTGACCTTGACTTCTCGGGCACGGGCGTTGGCGTTGAGCTGGCGCTCGCGCTTTAGTGCCGTTGCGTTCTGTTGCGCGATAACTGCACGACGCGCCGCCTCCGCCTTGGCATAGCCGCCGTTCGAGATGGACTGGACTCCGGCCAAGAAGATGCCGCTGATGACCGCCACGATGACGCCGCCCGCCAGCAGCTTGGTGCCCAAGCCGATGCCACCTGCAGCGAAAGGGATCATTGGATAAGTTCCTGACTCCGACGCCGACGCACGTTGTCCTCCACGCGAAATGTGTATGCGATGGTTTCGGCCGAGTGCTTGCCGGTGATTTGGTGCAGGAACGGCGCGATGTCCTCGAAACAGGACCGGCCGCCCGAGAGGGTCTGTGCCTTGATGATGCTACCAGCGCCGGCGTTGTAGCTGGCGACCGCCAACCGCCACCGACACCAGTGGGTCCGAGGATACGCCCATATCCCGAACATCCGTGCCATGTAGCGTGCGGCGAGTTCCGCGTTGGTCTTGCCGTCGCGGAGCTTCCCCCGTATCTGGCCTCTCAGCAGGCCCCGAGCCTTGCCCCGGGCGTCGCGCTTGGCCACCAGCTCAAGGGCCGTCGCCGGCATGACCTGGCACAGACCGATCGCGCCGACAGGAGACTCCGCGTCCGCCTTGAGGTTTGATTCCGCTCTGCATTGCTCTACGAGGAGATCAGGATTGGAGCGATAGGGCTCAGGCCAGTGTCGCTTGGCCGCCCACATGATGAGCAACTCGGGCATCTCGCCGGTATGGGCCACCGTGTTGGGAAGGATCAACACCGCCGCGAGGATGGCAGCCATCGCGTAGCGCATGACGAGGACCTTAGAGGAGGATCGCTGAGAGAACCCCGAGAGTGACGGCGACGATCTGCTTGACCGTGGCGTTTCGGAGAATCTGTCCGCCGAGCTGATACCGGGCCGTTATGACCGCTACGTCCTCCGATTTGCTCTCGGCGGCCTCCTTGACGATGGAGTTGGCTTCGTCGAGATTGGGGCTCATGGTGTATTGACCGAGGCGAGCGGCGGCGGTGAACATGCCGATGACGACCGCGTAGCCGATTACGGCATGGCCGATCTTGGCGAGGGCTCCCGTTAGATGGGCGGCATCGATTTCCATGCCCTTTCCTCCTATAGCCCCCAGAAGAGGGGTATCCAGGCCGTCCAGCGGCCGACGAAAAACATGATGGCCATGACCGCTGGATAGGCTGCCCATCCGGCTTTCACCCTACCCCAGACCTTGCTGCCGAATCGCTTGCCCTTCTTGAGGGCCTTGCCCTTGAGGTCATCGCTCATGGGTTCTCCTAACCGCGCGGAGGGTCCAAGCCCCTTTCGGATATGTTTGTATCAATCGGCCTGCATCGCGCCGTCATAGGGGTCGGGGATGTCTCGCATCTCCATTCTGGCGCCATGGTAGAAGTTTATTGGGATCGTTTGCTGCATCTCGATGGTCCGGCCGATGTGATTCTTCACATCCTCGAAATAGAAGAAGTGAGAGCCGCGGTTCCCGACCTCCTGGCGCCTGCCGAAGTCGATCCACAGGTGGCCCTCCAGGGAGAGAACGTAATCCACCAGCACGATCAGGCTGCCCTTCGTCGCGGTGATTCGAGGCGAGGCGCCCTTGTGGGGGCCGACCGTCTTGCTGATGCTGCGGCCGAGGCTGATGGTTTCCGCCTGACTCTTTGAGCCGCCAACGCCGAAGCTCGTCTCCAAGCTCATCGTCTGGCTCAGCGATGCCTTCCCGCCGTACACGTCGCCGCCGACTTCGACGCCGACGGTTGTCGAGACTCCGATTGTGGCGCTCGCCGACCAGTTGGACTCAATGGTGTTCTGGAGCTCGTAGTCCAACGCCCCGCCGTATTCGGTCGGCGTGTCGGAGTGGTTGATCCACTCATCCACGATGGCGGCGTAGGGCTCGCTCGTCTCCTTGACGATCCGGCTCCTGACGGCTCGCTGAAAGAGTTGTACCGGCCGGAGGCCGTAACGGGAGTAGGACTGGTCATTCCAGGGCCAGCCCCACTCCGACTTGTCGGCCGTGTAGATGGACTTGGGCCGAACGACTGACCGCCCGTTCTTGTCGGCCCAATTGGCGCGCAGGCGATCGCGCATCCAGTTCTCATCCCGGCCGAACTTGGTCCGGATGGCGCCCCAATTCGCGTCCTCGCGAACCTCGCCTTCGACGCGGACGGTCGGTCTCTCTGTCGTGCCTTCGATGATTACTCGGAACGCCACGTAGCTATCCTCCCACTCGTTACGCCACCGCCTGCCGGGAACCGGTGAAGTAAGCAACCACGTCCTTGGGGTCGGTCATGGCCGCCGCGGCAGGATCGTATCCAGCCGAGGCCAGAATCCCGCCCTTGAGGATCAGGATTCCTCCCGTTACCGGCGTGAACGTCGCCACGCCAGCATCCCCAGCTTCACGAATCACCTGTTGTACGGAAACGATTTCGGCACGCCCGCCATCCAGCGTGGCAACTTCACTTCCGACACCGAGAACCTTCACATTGCCACGATTCCCGCGATACCAGAGCTCGCGATTTCCGTTGCCGTCAACGATAGGAGTGAATTCCCGATGATCGTTTTGGGCATTCGGCGAAACGGCCCCGAAGGTGCCATCGGGCAGCAGGAACGGATGGTTGGCCGTGCAGACCACCTCCGTGTCTTTCCCCTGATGCCGGAAGACGATGTGCGTCTCCGGCTTGCCCTTGTCGCGCAGGAAGCCGTTGTCCAAGGCGACGACCTGGCGCGGTCCGTCTGGCGAAGCGAGCATGTCGCCGACCTGGATATCTTCAACTACCTTGAAGCTGCCGTTGGCCATCTTGACTTGCGTTCCGCCAAGGAAGCACTGCTCTTCCTCTTGGTAGGTACGCGTGAGCGTAATGGTGTTGCCGGATTTGGATATGCTCGCGTTCCGTATTTGGGAGCTACTGCCGCCGGCTCGTGCGTCCTTGACCTTGATAGCGCTCACAGTGAGATCGCGTCCCGGAGGTCCGGGAGGGCCAGCAGGACCGCGGGGGCCGACGTCGCCGGTGTCGCCCTTGACACCATCCTGCCCGTCAGCGCCATCGTTCCCCGGATCGCCCTTGGGACCGACCAGCCCACGCTCGCCCTGCGGACCCTGCATCCCGTCTGCGCCCGGAGCGCCGTCCATGCCGTCCGCTCCATCTTCGCCCGGGTCTCCCTTCTCGCCCTTCTCCCCCTTCATGCCTTGAGGTCCAGCGGGTCCAACAGGCCCACGTGGGCCGATAGGACCCCTGTCTCCCTGCGGGCCTTGGGCACCGTCCATGCCAGCGGGACCCTGCGTCCCATCTGCACCATCCTCGCCATCCTGTCCGGGATCGCCTTTCGGCCCTCGGACGCCTTGAGCGCCCATCTCGCCACGAGGCCCTTGCGGACCAGCCGGGCCACGCATACCGTTCTCCCCTGGGTCGCCTTTTGGGCCAGCGGGACCGACCATGCCACGTTCGCCCTGAGGACCTCGTTCTCCTTGGGTTCCGTCGGCGCCAGGTGCTCCATCTGACCCAGCGGGACCGGGATCGCCTTTCGGCCCTGCCGGTCCGGCATCGCCTGGATCACCCTTCGGTCCCTGCATGGTCGTGGTGACCGCGAGGCCTTGTGTGAGCAGGTCGATTGCCCGGGCCAGCGCGATCAGGCCGTTCGCCAGTGTTTCTTCGGGTGTCTGCTCCGGGCCGGGCTCTCCGGTCTGTTCAGAGGTTTCCGGTTCGGTCTCTGTCTGGCTTCCGGCGTTCTCATCACTCATAGCCGTTTCCTTTCTCGGTTGTTTTTTACAGTGTCTTCGGTGTTCCGACCGCAGGTACAATGCGTCGCAAGGAACTGTCGTGCCGTCTCAATCATCGGATGTCACTCCCGGGATCGCCCTGTTCGCCTTTGGGTCCCCGAGGCCCTTGCTCGCCCTGCGGGCCTTGGCCCTATGAACTTCCGCTGAGTGATTCCGGCGAGCAGTAACAGCAGAGCCACCGCGCTCGGCGGGTGCGAGCCAAGCCCACCGAATGCGATGGTCCCCTTCAAGGACAGGACAAGCATAGCGTCGTGATACTCAAACCCTCTCGTGCATGTTCAGGCGACCCTGCGGTCCGGCTGCACCACGGCGAAGTGCTCAACCACCTGCCGCGGATCTCCCATTTTCGCGGTGGCGGTGTCGTATCCGCCTGACGCCAGGATACCGCCCATGAGGGAGATCAGCCCACCTGTAACCGGGCTGGTGACGGGAACGGCGTCGCGCTCAGGATCGAACTCGTAGGTGACGATCTCGGTGATGACGGCCTTTCCTTTGCCTGTCACGGCGACTTCATCGCCAACAGAAAGCACCTTGACATCGCCGCGATTGCCGCGCCGCCACAGTTCCCGCCGGCCGTCGTTGCTGACGATGGGCTGGAACATGCGGTTGTCGCCCTGCACGTTTGGGTCTACGGCGCCGAAAGAACCGTCAGGAAGCATGAATGGATGGTTGGCCGTACAGGTGACCGGAGATTCCGCTTTGTAGGCGCCACGGTCGATCTCGAACCGGATCTGGACGCGGGCCTTGCTCTTCCCGGTGAACAGGTTTTTGTCCAGCGCGACCACCTCTTGATCGCCATCTGGCGAGTACAACTTGTCGCCGATCTCGATATCCTCGACAGCTTTGTGGTTGCCATCCGCCATGCGGATGAGGGTACCCGGGAAGAAACAGGACGGATTGGGATGCGTATGGTCCGGATCGCCCTTGTCGCCCTTGTCGCCCTTTGGTCCCCGTGGTCCTTGGGGTCCCCGTTCTCCCCGCACACCCTGCACACCTTGGGGACCTTGTGGTCCGCGTTCACCTTGGTCACCCTTCTCGCCCTTCTCACCCTTCATGCCACGTGGTCCTGCGGGGCCTCTTTGGCCATCGCGGCCATCCTGGCCGTCTTCTCCTGGGTCACCTTTCAGACCTTGGGGGCCGGCGGGGCCTGTCGGTCCCGGATCTCCGTCGTCACCCTTCTGGCCGCGCGGGCCTACCGGGCCTCGCTCACCCGTCATGCCGGGATCGCCCTTGTCGCCCTTGTCGCCCTTGTCGCCCTTGAGCCCTTGTGGCCCACGCGCTCCGTCCTGTCCATCTTGGCCGTCCTGACCAGCAGGACCAGCAGGACCAGCAGGGCCGGTTTCGCCCCGTTGTCCGTCCATACCTGCAGGACCGGTTGGCCCACGCTCTCCATCTTGCCCGTCTTGGCCATCACGTCCTGGATCACCAGGGTCACCCTTCGCACCCTGCAATCCCTGAACACCACGTTCGCCACGAGGCCCCTGCGGGCCAACGTCGCCACGTGCTCCGTCTTGGCCATCTTGCCCCGGATCGCCTTGGTCGCCTTTCGGGCCAGCAGGGCCAGTCAGTCCCTGTAGCCCGCGCTCGCCGCGCGGTCCCTGAGCACCGTCGGCACCGTCCATGCCCGCCGGTCCAGTGGGGCCTCGCGCACCAGCAAGACCGGTGTCGCCCTTCGGTCCTGCCGGCCCGGCGTCACCCGTATCGCCCTTCGGTCCCTGCATCATCGTAATGGACAAAAATCGCTGTGTGAGCAGGTCAATGGCCCGCGCCAGCACGATTAGTCCGTTTGCAAGCGTTTCTTCTGGCGTTGGTTCTGGTCCAGGTTCCCCAGTCTGTTCCGAGGTTTCCGGTTCAGTCTCGGTCTGGCTTCCAGCATCATCACTCATGGTTTTCCTCCCCTGTATGTCCGATGCGCCATGTTCCGCTGGCTACCTTGGCGTATACGTCCCCCATAATAGGATAGGGATTACGGTCTCGTCAGATGACAGATGTCACATGAGGACGGTATGGCATGACACGAACCACCCGAGTGAGTGGTTCACGACATGACGTGGCGACTCGAGGCCTTCCACGCTATGCCACACTACATGTAGGGGTACTTGAGGGAGCGGAAAAAAGGGGATTTACGTACAGGGTAATGCGGAACATCCGCCACGCCGCGGCGCGAGCCGCCGGGCGTCATCGTCCACGGCCGAGGATCATTCGAGTGTCCTGGCCATCCAGCGAACCTCACCAATGATCGTGGCGCTGCGAGGCCACGGCGCGGGATCCCAGGAAGGATGATCGCTGATCAGCAGCCAGCGCTCGCCTTCCTTGCCCGCTCGTTTGACGATCAGGCTGTCGTCCGTACGCAACACGTAGATGTGTCCCGCGCGCCTGCGGGTCCGTCGCCGGTCCACGAGGATCGAGCAACCGTCCGGCAACGTCGGCTCCATCGACTCACCACCCACGGCGATCACCACGGCCTGCGTCGGGTCTACCGCATGCTTGGCGAGCCACGTGCGCCGAAACGCCACTCTGCCGATGACCTCCTCTTGATCCACCACCGCGCCGCCGCCGGCCGCGGCAGACAGCTCCCGCACCTCGACGTGCCTCGTCTCGTCCCAGTCCGCACGGTCGTCCGGATGCACGCTGTCCCGATCGGGATCCGACTTGGGCGCAGGCAGTGTCCGCAGCAGGGTGCGTACGTCATCGACGCTCGCCTGAAGCTCTTGCGCCCATGGCGGTGGCGGTGCGGTCTCTTGCGTTGAACCTTCCGGTGCCGGCAATGAGACAGGCGATCGGCCAACATCCGCCTCGCCACGCGGCGGACCCACGTAGAACTCCAGGTCCAGCACTCGACACAAGGCTTCAAGGTTCTTCACCGAGGGTACGTGTCCCTTTCTCAGGACCCCGTACAGGAAATACGGATTCCCGGTTGCGCGCCGTGAAGCTTCCGCGGCGCTCAGACCCGATGCAACCAGAGCCCCTTCGATGAGAGAAACGTAATCCACTGTTGGCGAATATACCAACAGGAGGAAAAAATACAACCTTTGGGCTTGAATATTGGTCAATAATCCAATAATGGATTGGTCTCATGACCAATTCTGTCCATGAAATTCTCCACCTGGCCCGGATCTACGCAGCGAACCGCGGACATTCGCTGAACACGGTGAGCTTGAGGATGGCAGGTCAGGGCAGTCTGTTCGGACGACTCGAGCAGGGCCTTGCGGACGTGACCACGCGCCGTTGTGACCGCATCCTGCAGGCTTTCTCCGACCACTGGCCTGCGAAGTTGGAATGGCCGCCGGACATACTGCGTCCAGCGCCGTCGCCGGCGCTGCCCAGGAAGCGGGGGAGGGCTGCGTGAGTGCGCAGCGAGAGCTTCCGTTTACCGGGAGGAATGGACGGTGATCCCTTGGTATGTCCAGCCGGAACCCCGCGTAGGGGAGGAGACATGACCGAGGCGGAGTGGCTCGCCCGCGGGCAGGAGATTCTAGACCGTCGCGGGCGGTCGGGGTGGGAACTGGTGGAATGGGTCCGGGACGGCGAGGCGGCGATGCCGGAAGGGACCGTCAGGGAGTTGGCGGAACGGATCGGAATATCCGCTGGAAAATTTTGCGAGTACCGAACCATATCGAGAAGTTATGCATTATTCCGCCGGCGGAAACTGCTTGGAATTTCGGCGGTGGCGGCGGCGATTCCGCTGTCTGAAGACGACCGCGACCGGGTGCTGGATCGGGCCGAGGCGGAGGGACTCACCCGGCTTCAGCTCCGGGATCTCGTGCGGGAGGTGTCCGGCCGTGCGGAGCGTGACCGGCTCCGCGCCGAGGTGCGCGAACTCAGGCGACAGCTCAAGGCGGCGGAAGCCGACCCGCGGGACACGGCCGCTGCCGCGCGGCGGCGAGTGACGGGTCTCGCCCGCGAGGCGATTGGGGCGTACCGCGACCTGGTGCGCGCCCTGGAACTGCTCGCGGGCGAGGAGGAGTTGCTCCAACGGATGCACGGCAACGCCAGGCGCGGGCTCGCCCGCAACCTGCGGCGCTCGGTGGATTCGGTGGCGGCCGCCTGCGACGAACTCGCGGTGCAGCGGATCGCGCCGGCGCTGGCGCGGGTCGGCGGCGCGGAAATAGAGGAGGGCAGCCAATGAGCAGCCGGCGCCGTCTCGCTTCAGCGGTCGTGGACGGCCTTTGCACGGAGGTTGCGCTGCCCGTGCACGAGCCAGATCCATGGCTCCAGGCCACCGACAGGCAGCGTGACCGGGCGACGGCGCGGTTGCGCGTGGTCGAGCGGGCTGAGGCCCTCGTGCTCGGCGGCGTGCCCAGGACGCGGGCGGACACCACCGCAGCGGAGGAGGCGGGTGTCTCGGCGACGGCGCTGGCGCGCTGGCGCAAGCTGGTGCGCGGAGCGGCCCAGCCGGCGGTGGCGCTGCTCGACCAGCCCGGCCGGGGCCGCCGCGGGCGGGACTGGGAGAGCCCGGATCTGGCCGAGTTCTGGCGGCTTTGGTGCAGCGACTACCTGCGCCCGGAGCGGCCGGACGGCTCGGCCTGCTGGCGCCGCCTCGCCGCGGTGGCCGCGGCGCGCGGCTGGCCGCCGCCGCCGAGCCTCAAGACGTTCCTCCGGCGCACCGCCTCCGAGGTCCCGCGGCGCGAGCGGGTGAGAGCCCGCGACGGCGCCGTTGCCGTGATGGACACCGTGCCCCACCAGACCCGGACGGTCGAGGGCATGCGGCCGCTGGATGCCTTGAACGGTGACGGCAAGAAGCACGACGTCGTTGTGCTTCTGCCTTCCGGCCGAGTGGGGCGGCCCGTGGTCTGGTACTGGCAGGACGTCTACTCGCGGCGAGTGCTCGCGTACGCCGCGGGCGAGACGGAGTCCCAGGACCTCCTGCGCCGGTCGCTCCATGACGTGGTGACGCGCCACGGCGTCCCGGTCCGGGTGATCCTCGACAACACCCGGGCGGCGTCGGCCCGGAGCATCACCGGCGGCCAGCGCGGTCGCAAGCGCTGGCGGGCGGCGGCGCTGGACGACGAGCTGCCCGGGCTCCTGACCCTGCTGGGTATCCGCTACTCGACGACGTCGGTGGATCGGGACGCCGCGGGACGTGGCGTGGGCCGGGGCCGGGCCAAACCGGTGGAGCGCGGCTTCGGCGACTTGGCGCGGGCCATCGACACCCACCCGCTGCTGGCCGGCGCCTACACGGGACGGTCTGTCCTGGACCGGCCGGAGACACACCGACAGGAACCCGCGGCATGGGAGACCTTCCTGACGGTGGTCGAAGATAGCGTACGCGCGCACAACGTGCGGCAGGGACGGCGCACCGAGGCCGCGGCCGGCCGGAGCTTCGACGACGCCTGGCGGGACGGCCTGACGCGGACGGTAGTGCGGCGGATCAGCGGCGTGCAGGCGCGGGTCCTCCTGTTGTCGGCCGAGGCGGTCCGTGTGGACCGCGCGGGGTGTGTCACGCTACGTGCCGGCAGCGTGCCTCACCGGCCCGCCAACCGCTATCACCATCCCGACCTGGTGGAGCGTGCCGGCCAGGAACTCGTGGCACGCTACGACCCCGAGCGACTCCACGACCCCATCCAGATCTACGACCGCGCCGGTCGCTGGCTGATCGAGGCCGCGTGTCTCCTGCCGGTGGGTTTCCTCGACGCCGCGGTCGCCCGAGACTACTCCCGCGTGCGCCGGCAGGCCGAGAAGCATGCTCGCCGCGCGATGGCGGCGCGCCGGGACATGGACGCGCTGGCAGCCGCGCAGAGCAGGCTGTCCGCCCCCGATCCGCCCGTCGCCCGGCCTGCCGCCGTGCGGTTGGTGAACAGGCCGGAACTGCCGGTCGCTCCCGGTTCCGGGCAACGGCCGCGGAAAGCATTGATGAGCGCGCTCCGGGAGCTTCGTCGGGCGCGCGAAAAAGCATGAGAGGAGAAGGCAATGGAAGCATACAACCTGTGTCTGGCCTCCGAGGCTCGGAGCGGCGACCCTATCGTGGACGCCTGCCGCGCGGAGATGGATGCCGGCGGCCTTTCCATCGCCGCGGCGGCCAAAGAGATGGGCCGCGGCGTGAGCACCGCCACCCTGTCGCGGTGGCTCTCCGGCCAGTACGACGGCGACGTCGCGGCCGTGACCGCCCGGGTCGAGCGGTGGCTCCGTACGCGGGAGGAGGCGCGCCGGCGCGACCTCACCGCCGCCGGCCTCGACCGTCACGTGGACCTGGGCGTCACCGAGGAGGTCGCCGCGGTGCTGTCGCATGCGCAGGCCGCCGGCGACGTCGTGCTCATCCACGGCCGCTCCGGCTCGGGCAAGACCTGGGCGGTCCGGCGGTATTGCCAGACCCGTTCGGCAGCGCACCACCTCACCGTCACGGGCGCGGTGGTTACCCTTTCCGGGCTGTTGACCCGGGTCGCCGACGCCGTGGGCGCCGGCAACCGCCACCCAAGCGGCCTGGCCGCGGAGACCGCCGCGGTGGAACGGCTGCAGGACCGCCGTGCGCTGCTCTGCGTCGACGAGGCGCACCACCTGCGGCCGCAACTGCTCGACGAGCTGCGATGCGTCCGGGACCTCTCGGGCGCCGGCCTTGCGCTCATCGGCGGCGACGAGTTGTGGACCGCGCTGGCGTCCAGCCCGCGCTGCCACCAGATCGTTGGGAGGATCGGCGTGCGGCTGCCTCTGAGCGCCCCGGCCAAGGCCGACGTCCTGGACCTGGCCGCGACCATCCTGGGCCGTGATCCCGACCCCGGGGAGGCCCGCGGCCTGATCGAATACGCTCACCGTGCCGGCGGCCTTCACGCCCTGCGGCGCATCCTGGCCCGGGCCTGGATCCTGGCCCGGAGTCGCAGGCGCGACCGCATCGCCGCCGCTGACTTGACGGCCGCCGCCGAGGAGATTGCGGCATGAAGGACGTGGCGGCATGACGCTCGACGACATCTCCCGGCTGTGCCGGAGCTACGCCGACGCAAGAGAGCGGCTCTCCGAGTTGGTTGACGACGTTCGCGCCGAGCAGCGGCGCGCGGTCCGCGCCAGGCTCCGTTCCATCCGTGGCAGCGTGGCCGCGGTTTCCAGCACCCGGGCTGCGCTGGAGGCCGCGCTCATCGAGGGCAAGCATCTGTTCGACTTGCCGCGCACTCGGGCCCTGGAAGGCGTCGAGGTGGGCTGGCGGAAGCAGCCGGGCAAGCTCCTCGTGGCGGACGAAGGCCGCACCATCGCGCGGATGGAGCAACGGGCCGAGTTGGCGCCGATGGTGGTGGTCAGGAAATCGCTCGACAAGGCCGCGCTCCGCAAGGTCGATGTGCGGACGCTGGCGGCCATTGGAGTCGCCATCAGCGACACTGAAGACGCGGTCGTCATCAAGGCTGCCTCCGGAGACCTGGACAAGCTGGTGGCGGCGTTGCTGGACGACGTGCGGGAGCGGGCACGGGACGGCAGATGAGTGCAGATACCACCACGACAGAGCTGATCAGGATCCTCGGACGGGACGCCGCGCTCGGTCTGTTGGCGCGGCACGGCGGCTCCACGATCCACGTCCCCCGCGACCCGACGGGCCACTGGCTCGCGGACGAGCTTGGAGACGGCGCCGTCAAGTTCGCGTGGGAGTGGGGCGGAGAGCAGATCTACCTCCCGATCGCGCGGCGAGAGATAGGGCTGTGGCTCCACGAAGGGGGAGCTTCCGCCGGGGAGATCGCTCAGCGGCTGCGCATATCCCGTCGCACCGTCCAGCGGTGGCTGGTGCAAAGCTGACGCGACATCTGTCACCTGACCAGACCGCGGTCCCTATCCTATTATTGGGGCAGATGTACGAGATCATTGCCGAAGTTGTCGGTTGGGCGCTGCATGCAGCAGGCGTTATCGCCGGGACGGGCCTGGTCATGCTGCTCCGATGGCAGCGTCGGATAGAGCACGATCTGGCGGTTTTGCAGGCTCACCTCGGCGAAGGGGGACCGGAAGCCATTGCGGAAGTTCAGCGAGATTTCGCAAGGCTCAAGCTGCACCTTGCCGAAACCTATATCAAGCGGGATGACTGGGTGCCCACCGTCAGCCGAGTCATTGGGATGCTGGAAGATCACACGGAAATGCTCGTTCGTCTCGAGGAGCGGACACGGGAGAGGATGGCTTCGTAGGAGACATGAAAGAGAGCAGCGCCATTGATGAACGGCATCTGCCGTCGGCGCGGTGGGATATACTGCGGACTCTCCGGGTCGGCGGACATCTGGGCGCTACCGAGAACATGATCCGGGACGTACTGGTAGCAGGGTACATCGGCGTCACGCGCCACTGGATCCGCGATCAGCTCGACTATCTCGAAGCGCGCAGATTGATCACCATCGAACGCCTGGAGACGGCGCCGTGGCGGATGACCCTCACTCGCTATGGATACGACGTCGCGGATTATCAAGTACCCTGCGATCCCGGCATCCGGCGTCCCGCGCGGCCGCCTGCCGACTGACCACCGCTACATCGCCACCACCCTGAGATTTCAGCCCCGAGAACTCCCAGGATTTTCTTACCAAAGGCACCTCCCAAACCCGGGGGGAAGCCCCTCTATCGAGCCACTTATCCACAGAAATCACCAATTATTCTGTCCGCGCGGTGGCTCATCCTCCGCCTCCGGTTAACCCCATAACCCCGTGGATCTCTTGCTTCTTCCGGCCCATTCCGGTTTCTTCCGGGGATTTCTCATTTATTTTGTCCCCCCACATTGTAAACGGTTCGTGTATGGGATACCCGGATGGCAGGGGGGTGGAGACACCATGAGCGGACAAGCGTTCGACGGGCTTCAGGAGTTCGTGGAGGCGTGCAAGCGGATCGATGACTGGCGGCAGATCGACGGCGTGGACTGGAATGAGGAGATCGGCGCGCTGAGGGAGGTGACCGGCGAGTTGATCCCGGACCCTCCCATGCTGCTGTTCGACAACATCAAGGGATACCCGGTCGGTTTCCGCGTCGTGGGTCTGCTCACCGCCTCCTACAAGCGTGCCGCTCTGGCGCTGGGGCTGCCGGTCAACGAGCCCAGGGCGAAGCTCAGCGAGTTGGCGTCCCGGAAGATGCGGGAGGTGGAGCCGATTCCCCCGGTGGAGGTCGCCGACGGGCCGGTAATGCAGAACGTCATGACCGGAGGCGAGGTGGACCTCCTGCGCTTCCCGGCGCCCCGTTACCACGCCATGGATGGAGGCCGTTACATCGGCACCGGCGACTGCGTCATCAACCGCGATCCGGAGAGCGGTTTCGTGAACGCGGGCACCTACCGCATGCAGGTTCACGACCGTGACCTCCTGGGCCTGTGGATGAGCCCCGGACAGCACGGACGGCAGATCTGCCAGCGCCACTGGGAGCAGGGCCGGAACTGCCCGGTGGTGGCCACCTTCGGCGGCGATCCGCTCGTGTTCCTCGCATCCAACAACCGGATACCTTGGGGCCGGAGCGAGCTGGACCTCGCGGGCGGCCTGCGGCAACGGCCGGTAGACGTCATTACAGGCCCGGTGACAGGACTGCCCATCCCGGCGCACGCGGAGATTGCCGTGGAGGGGGAGGTCCCGCCGCCGGACGAGGAGTCGCGGGACGAGGGCCCCTTCGGCGAATGGCCCGGATACTACTCGGGAGGGACCATCGGCACGGGCGAGCCCCAGCCGGTGATCCGGGTCAAGGCGGTCTACTACAGGAACAACCCCATCATCCACGGCGATGCGCCCATGTGGCCGGGCGCCCGGCGCGGCGGCCTGGAGATGGGCACCGGCCGGGGCGGGGTCGCGGACCTGGCGCGGGCCGGCATCCAGGACGTGGTGGGCGTGGGGCGGCACATGGGCTACATCCGCGTGGTGGCGATCCGTCAACGCTATCCGGGGCACGCGCAGCAGGCGGCGCGCGCCATCGCGGCGGCCACGCGCAACGGCCGCTGGATCGTCATCGTCGACGAGGACATCGATCCCACGAACTTCGCCGAGGTGATGTGGGCCATGACCACCCGCGCCGAGCCGTCCAGGGACATCGAGGTCCTGGATAACTGCTGGAGCACGCCGCTGGATCCGCTGATGCCGCCGGAGAAGCGCGATTCCGGCGACCATACCAACTCGCTGGCGGTGTTCTACGCGGTGCGTCCTTTCCACCGGCGCGACGACTTCCCCAAGGTCAGCCGCAGCCCCCGGGAGCTGCGCGAGAAGATGATCGAGAAGTACCGGGGGATCCTGCCGTTTCCGGAAGCCTAGGAGCCTGTCCGAGTAGGCAGAGTGGCGTCCTTCGACTTCGCAGGACGAACGGTTGGAAAGTTCGTCCTGAGCCCTTCGACAAGCTCAGGACAGGCTTTAGGACAGGGCTTCGCGGAGCAAAGTCGAAGGACGGCGGCTAGCCGATCCAGGAGCACGGGGGGAACAGGCAGCCCAGGGGTTCGGGGATGACGCCGTTCATCGCCACGATGGATACGGCGAAAAACACGATGACGAAGACGACCACCGCCACGAAATGCAGCAGGCCCGAGACCCGCGACAGCGGGCGCATGCTGCGGGCGTCGTAGCGGTGGTAGTTAGCGTTGTCGGTATCCAGCACGCCGCGGTCGTCGAGGTCGACGATGCGCCGCGCGTAGTGCCGTACCCAGGGGTCGGTCTGGTCGTGCAGGAGGTAGCGGAAGAAGACGGGCTCCAGTTCCTTGGCGTCCGCTTCGGCGCCGAACCAGTCGGCGTGGGCGAGCTGGAAGACCTGGAACTCCCCCACGCCGAGGCGGTTGGCGGCCTGGGCGACGATGTTGTCTTCCGGCTCTTCGAGCGAATATAGTATCTTCAACGCGGACAACATGAGATTGTAGGTCTTATCATGCCCGACGCCGATGACAAGTGGATCGACGTGGTCTTCGTCGTCGTCACCGCGCTGATCGCGTGGCACGGCATCACCTTCCGCACCAAGGAGGGCGAGCGGGAGTGGATTCACACCCTGTTCGGCTGCATCGCGCTGTTCTACTGCATGTGGGTCCTCGCCCACGATCTCCTGGAGATATTCTGACGGATCGCGGATGCCCTCACCCGGCCTTCGGCCCCCCTCTCCCAGAGGGAGAGGGGAGGGCGCCCGGCGGCGGGCTCAGTCCTTCCCGTGGACCTTGTAGGAGCGTTGCGCGCTGTCCAGCTCCGGCACCTGCAGAAGGCGCTCGGCGGCGGGCTTCTTGAGCTGCTCGGCGAGGTAGACGGCGCGGTCCCGGATGGTGGGGGGCGCCTGGGGCTGCTTGCGGAAAAACCGCGTGATCCAGCCGGGGCCGTCGGCCAGGGTTGCGTCCAGCGCCAGCGCCCGGCGGTAGTCGCCCAGCGCCTTCTCGCTCAGGCCCATGCGGTCGCGGAGAATGCCGCGATTGGCGAAGGCCGCGGCGAAGTCCGGCTTCAGCGCGATGGCGTGGTCGATGGAGGCCAGCGCCTCGTCGTTCCGCGTCAGTCCCATCAGGGCAAGGCCCTTCCCGAGATGGCCGGCGGGGTCCTCCGGGTGGATCCGGAGTTGTCCCTCGAACTCGGTCAGGGCCTCCCGGTAGAGGCCGTCCTCCAGCCGCAGGTTGCCCCGGCGGTAGTGCAGTTCGCCCTGGTCGTAGTTTGTAAAGACGTACTCGTAGGCCACCGCGGAGGCGACGAAGATGGCGGTGACCACCGCAAGCCACACCATGAGCCGGTGAACGCCGGATCCGGTCTGAATCACGCTAGGCCCTCACCCCAGCCCTCTCCCAGAGGGAGAGGGGGACTATGGCTGTCGACGTTGTGGCTTTCACCCCAGCCCTCTCCCAGAGGGAGAGGGGGCAGGGCCGATACAACCCCTCTCCCTCTGGGAGAGGGTGGCCGAAGGCCGGGTGAGGGCCTAGGCTCCCCGCGCGGAAGTTCCGGCCCGAAGGGTGTGCGTACGACGTCATGGTCACCAGTGTCCCGTCCGCTAGCGAAGGACCACGTGGTTGAAGAGGTAGGCGAAGGTGAGGACGATGAGCCCGGCGACGATCCGTGTCTTGACCCGCAGGGCCTCGATCTCTTCGTCGGTGGGTTTGTCGCCCGTCCGTGCTTCCAGCCTGCGCACGCGCATCACCCAGATCAGGCGGTGCACCGGAAAGTAGAGCAATATAGCCAGCAGCCACGTCGTGATCCAGAACCATACCAGCGAGGCGGAGGAGGATGCGGACATGGGTCACGCGGGCGCGGATGAAAGGGAAAAAGACCCCCTCCGGCGCGGGCCGGAAGGGGTCCTTGACGTCTGGACGCGGATCACGCGCTGGCGGCCTGCCGGTCGCCGATGTCCTCGGTGAGCGCCTCCACTTCCTTGCTGGGCACGATGGACATCTCCATCTTGTAGGCCAGGAACCACATCATGGCGACGCCCAGGGCCCACCAGATGATCTGCCACACCCAGATGGACGGCATCCCGAACACCCACCAGGAGGCCGGGTTGTTGGGGTCGCCGAACAGGGTGTTGCCGAGGACGGCGCCCGGGCCGATGGCGAAGAAGAACCACAACAGGGTCACGATCCAGGCCATGGGCACCATGCCGCGCTTCTCTTCCGGCAGGCTCGAGTGCTCGGCCAGGAAGTTGTGGTACTGCATGCGGTGCTTCAGATCCTCGGCGTTCTGCGTCACCGCGGAGATGATGATGGCCAGGCCGAGGTTGAAGAAAATCCCCCACCCGGCCGCGTGGATGGTCCAGGGCCACCGGCCCCACGGCAGGTTCGGCACCAGGTTCTGACCGATGGTCTCGGTGAACGTCACCGCGATGACCCCGGCCAGGAGACCCCAGCTCACCCCCGCGCGCGTGAGCCACGGCCACCAGCATACCGCGATCAGCGCGGGCCACATCTGGAAGCCGTAGGCCACGGCCAGGCCTCCCAGCAGCACCAGCGCGTCGGTGGAGACCGTTGCCACGATCAAAGCCGCCAGCACGATGATGAGGACCCCGATACGTCCCACCCACACCTGGGTGGCGTGGTCGGCGCCCGGGTTGAGGTACCTCTTGTAGAGGTCCCGTGTCAGCATCGAGCCGGCCGTGGACATGTAGGCCGCGCCGGTGGACTGCATGGCGGCCAGGGCGCACACGGCCAGCAGACCCAGGAGCCAGGGGGCGACGTCCGCCATGAGATTGATCATGGAGGGCACCAGGAGCCCTTGCGCCATGAGCCCCGAGGTGGCGTTGTAGCCCGCGTCGATGCCCATGACGTTGGTCGCGAGCCCCGCCTTGAGCATGAACTCGTTGCCGCCCAGGAAGTGGCCGGCCATGGCCTGGAAAGCGGTGAAGAAGAACAGGATGAAGCCGATGGCCAGCGACGAGGCCCAGACCTGCTGGGGCGCGAACGGCGCCGGGTTGCGGTTGGAGAACGACCACATGGAGAAGGCCGGCGCGGACTGGATGCCCATGAGGGCGAACATGTAGGTGAGGATCATGATGCCGGTCCAGGCGCCCCCCACCGCGGAGGGCCCGGATGAGACGAATTGTATCACCCCTGGTATCGCGACGTAGTGACTGTATCCGTCCGGCGTGATCTTGATGTTGTTGGCCACCTGGTACTGGACCAGCTCGGCGATCTTCGCGGTGAGGGCGCCGAAGCCGCCCACGTAGGCGAGGCCGATGATGCCGATGATCACGATGCCCAGCGCCAGCAGGATGCATTGCAGGGTGTCCACGTAGGCCACCGCTCGCAGCCCTCCCGACGCCACGTAGATGAACACGACCAGGGAGAGCATCCACATGCCGACGTCGATGCCCAGGGCCGTGTCCGTGAGCACGTGGAACAGGAAGCCCGAGGCCCGCAACTGCACGCCCAGGTAGGGGATCGAGAAGAACAGCGCCACCACCACCGTCAGAATGCGAATGAAGTCGCCTCTGAAGTAGTCGGAGAACATCTCGCCCGGGGTGACGTAGCCGTAACGTTTCCCCAGCATCCACTGCCGCTTCAGGAACATCACGCCGGTGAACGGGATGGTGATGGTGTAGAAGGAGGCGTAGGCGTACTGGAACCCGTCGCGGAACACCAGCCCGGGATGGCCGATGAACGTCCAACCCGAGAAAGATGTGGCCGTGGCCGCGAGCACGAAGACCCAGAGCGGCAGCACCCGCCCTGAAATGAAGTAGTCGGCTGCGGTTCGGGCCATCCTCGCGCCGCGGATACCCCAATAGATGCAGTAGGCCCAGTAGAGTATCACGAACGCGAACAACCAAATCACCTTGGCGGACATGGACACCTCCTTCAGCGAAAAGGATTAGCGATGCACGGCACACCAACGATGTGTTGCGGATGGGTCGGGTCTCGAACGAGACCGGATGTGGTTTGCTCGTCGGGCAAGCGAAGTTCCCCCTCAACGCCAGCACCGAAACCGTGGCAACCCCGTCACGAAAGTGACAATAGTGACAATATTATGACGGGTATACGCAAACGCGCGAATTTGTCAAGGAGAAATCGCAAGCAGAAATCGACAAAACCCTTGTAACCAGCGTCCGGTAAAGAATTACCAGGGACAGGACACTGGATTTCGCACGTCATGTCCTCGGATACCCGAGACGCCCCAAATCTTCCCTGATCTCGTCGAGTATCACCGGGTCGTCGATGGTGGCGGGAGTCTTGTACGGGGTCCCGTCCGCCATGCTGCGGACCGTGCCTCTCAGGATCTTGCCGGACCGCGTCTTGGGCAGGCGCTTCACCAATAGGGCCTGCTTGAAGTCTGCCACCGGCCCGATCTTCTCGCGCATCAGGCGCACCAGTTCCGGCACCAGATCCTGCTCCGTGGTCTCCACCCCCGCCTTCACCACGATGAGTCCCAGCGGAAGTTGCCCCTTCAGCGCATCGGCCACGCCCAGGACCGCGCATTCGGCCACGTCGGGGTGGGCGGCGAGAACCTCCTCCATGGCGCCGGTGGAGAGCCGGTGCCCGGCGACGTTGATGACGTCGTCGATGCGCCCCATGATCCACAGGTAGCCGTCCTCGTCGCAATAACCGCCGTCCGAGGTGACATAGTAGCCCGGATGCTGCTCCAGGTAGGCTTTTCGGTACCCCTCCTCGTTGTTCCACAAGGTCGGCAGACAGCCGGGAGGCATCGGCAGCTTCACCGTGATGCTGCCCATCTCGCCGGCCGGCACCTCCCCGCCCGTGTCGTCCAGCACCCGGACGTCATAGCCCGGCACGGCCCGTGTGGGTGAACCGGGCTTCACCGGCATGGGCTCGATCCCCATGCAGTTGGCCGCGATGGCCCATCCGGTCTCGGTCTGCCACCAGTGGTCGATGACCGGGACGTCCAACATCTTCTCGGCCCACAGCAGCGTGTCCGGGTCGCAGCGCTCGCCGGCCAGGAACAGCGACCGGAAACGGCTGAGGTCGTACTTCTTGACGTACTCGCCGTTGGGGTCTTCCTTCTTGATGGCGCGGAAAGCCGTGGGCGCGGTGAAAAGCACGCTCACGCCGTGCTGGCTGATGACCCGCCAGAACGCTCCCGGGTCCGGCGTGCCCACGGGCTTGCCCTCGTAGAGGACGGTGGTGCAGCCTTTCAGCAGCGGCGCGTAGACGATGTAGGAATGGCCCACCACCCAGCCGACGTCGGAGGCGGCCCAGTACACCTCGCCCGCGTCCACGTCGTAGACGTTCTTCATGCTCCACTTGAGGGCCACCGCGTGGCCGCCGTTGTCCCGGACGATGCCCTTGGGCTGCCCGGTGGTGCCGGAGGTGTAGAGGATGTACAGCGGGTCGGTGGCGGCCACGGAGACGCACGGGACCGGCTCGGCGGCGGCCACCGCCTCGTTCCAGTCCACGTCCCGGCCGGCCGTCATGGCCGCCTGCGCCTGAGGCCGCTGCAGCACCAGGCAGGCCGCGGGCTTGTGCTGCGCCAGCCGGACGGCCTCGTCCAGGAGCGGTTTGTACTCGACGATGCGGTTGACCTCGATGCCGCAGCTCGCGCTCACGATGACCGTGGGCCGGGCGTCGTCGATGCGGGCGGCGAGCTCGTTGGCCGCAAAGCCGCCGAACACCACCGAGTGCACCGCGCCGAGGCGGGCGCATGCCAGAATGGCCACCACGGCCTCGGGCACCATGGGCATGTAGACGATCACCCGGTCGCCCGCCCCCACGCCGTGCTTCCGCAGCGCGCCGGCGAAGGTCGCCACCGCATCGCGAAGCTCCCGGTACGTAAACACCTTCGTGCTGTCCGTCACCGGGCTGTCGTAGATCAACGCCGGCCGGTCGCCGTTCCCCTGTTCCACGTGAACGTCGAGCGCGTTGTAGCACGTGTTGAGCGCGCCGCCGGCGAACCACCGGTAGAAGGGCGGACGCGAATCGTCCAGCACCCGTTCCCAGCGCTTGTCCCAGTGTATGTCTTCGGCGGCCTCGGCCCAGAAGCCTTCCGGGTCGTTCAGCGCCTTTCCGTAGACATCGGCGTATGCGTTCGCGCTCATATCCATCTCCCTGAGCATAAAGTCATACAAATTCCCATAAACCGGACTCGGGTGGATGCGCAAGCAAATTCCGGCGGCCGGTGCCGGCCCGTCCGCCGGCGTTTGTTGCCAAGTCCCGCACACCCCGCGTACAATCGAACAGTACGGGAGTCACCCACGGCGGTGGACGCATCGCGGACATACTCACCATTCGCGCCTCGCGGCGGAACCCGTTGTCGCGGCTCAAGTATTAGTGTCCCGCCTGGTGAATTAGTTGAACGCCGTCTCCGATTGACGTATTGTCTGACAAATTGACGCGCCCGCGCGGCGCCTTGGGGAGGCATTCGATGTCGGAGGTAAAGGCGGGACTGGAAGGGGTGGTGGCCGGGGAGACGGCCATCTGTTCGGTGCGCCCGGAGGGGGAGTTGGTGTACCGCGGCTACGATGTGCACGACCTGGCGGAGCAGGCGAGCTTCGAGGAAGTGGCGTACCTGGTGCTGTTGGGCAGGCTTCCCACCCGTGCGGAGCTGGAAGCGTTCGACGCGGAGTTGCGCTCCCAGCGGGCGCTGCCGCCGGGAGTGGTGGAGAGCCTGGAGCTGCTCCCGTCGGACGCGGTTCCGATGGACGCGTTGCGCACCGCGGTATCGGCGCTGGCGCTCTACGACCCGGACGCCGGAGACGACTCCCGCGAGGCCAACCTGAGGAAGGCGACGCGGCTGCTGGCGCGCCTGGCCACGGTGGTGGCGGCGGTGCACCGGCTCTCGCAGGGGCTGGAGGTGGTGGCGCCGGATCCCGGGCTGAACCACGCGGCGAGTTTCCTGCACATGCTGCGCGGGGAGCGGCCCGACGAGTTCGAGGCCCGGGTGCTGGAGGTGACGCTGATTCTTTACATGGAGCACGAGTTCAACGCCTCCACGTTCACCGCCCGTGTGATCGCGTCCACGCTGGCGGACCTGTACGGCGCGGTGGTGGGAGCGATCGCGGCGCTCAAGGGGCCGCTTCACGGGGGCGCCAACGAGAAGGCGATGGACGTGATCCTGGAGATCGGGGAGCCGGAGCGTGCGGAGGGGTGGGTGGAGGAGAGCCTGCGGGAGAAGAAGCGTGTGATGGGGTTCGGGCACCGGATCTACAAGACCGCGGACTCGCGGGTGGAGGTGGCGAAGAAGTGGGGAGTGTTGCTGGGCAGGCAACTGGACGACACGCGGTTGAGCGAGATCTGCATGACGGTGGAGGAGGTGATGCGGCGGGAGAAGAACCTGTGTCCGAACGTGGACTTCTACGCGGCGCCGATCTACCACATGATGAAGATTCCGATAGGGCTGAACACGCCGATATTCGCCATGAGCCGTGTGGTGGGGTGGTCGGCGCACATCATCGAGCAGATGGACAACAACCGCCTGTACCGCCCCAACTCACGGTACGTGGGCGCCACGAATCTGGAGTTCGAGCCGCTCGACCGGCGCGGCTGAGCCGGAGACGGGTCCCGCGTCGCCCCCAGCGCAGCGGAGGCAGCAGGTGGGCTCAGGCTGATTCAGCGGGCCTGAACTTGGCGCGGGATTTTCTCATTTTCTGGGCGGCGTCGAAACGTTCTCTGAGGTATGCCGTTTGCTCCCGGACCGTTTTCGCCGCCGCCTCCTCATCCCTGACGCGTAGCGCGCCCAGGATTTCCTCGTGCTGCCGGGCGATGACCTTCCGCTCGCGCACCCGGTAGACCACCATGTTCTCGATCGGCTGAAGGGCCTCGATCACGGTGAACATGACGAACTTTAACACCGAGTTGTGGGTTGCGTCGGCCAGGGCTCGATGAAAGCGAACATCCGATGCGCAGAAGTCCTCGTCCGAGATCGATTCCTGTTGTTGCACTTCCACCTCTCGCGCCATCGTGTCGAGTTCCGGCTGCTCGGACCGGGCCACGGCTTGCCGTACGCACAACAACTCCAACTCCTGGCGTGCTTCCAGGATCTCCGGGATCTTGAACTCACCCAGGCTCACGAGGAGCGCGGTGGCGGTCGTCAGGTTGGAGCTGACCTCCTCACGGCTCGGCCGGTTGATGAAGGAACCGCCTGTCGGGCCGCGCCTCGATCGGATCAAGCTCTGCGCTGCCAGCCGCTTCAAAGCCTCGCGAATCGTAGGCCGCGATACCCCGAACTGGCGGGCGAGCTCTTCCTCGGTCGGCAGCCGGTCGTCGGCCTTGAGCCTTCCATCGGTGATGGATTCCCTGATCCGCTCCGCGATCTGCTTCGCGAGGCCCCCCGTCATCAGCGGTTCGTAGATCATTTTCGCCTTGACCAACGCCTGTCTCCCTTCCGTTTGCAAATGTAAATTTGTTTGACAAATCCTGCCGGTTACATTAGCTTCTTACAGCAGATTGGATCGACAAATACAACGAACGTGCACGCGTAAATCTTGAGTTCGAGTCGCTGAAAGGTCCTGCGGAAAGCACTCATGGGAGAAGTTGATGGCCTCGGGTAACACGGTTGCCCCGGATGTCTGTAACCCGAAAATCATTCTGAGGAGGTTTTAAGATGTCTACGTCAAAACTCGCAACAACTCTAACGGCCCTGGTCGCAGCCGCTTCGATCCTCGCGCTGGGGCAACCGGTCGCCGCTGCCGAACGGACCGTCAAGATCGCCGGCTGGGGCGCGAAGTCCGGGCCGTTGCGCTCGTTCGGCGTCAACTCCGAGGCGGTGCTCAAGGCCGCGGTCAAGAGCATCAACGACGCCGGCGGGGTGAAGCTGGGCGACGGAACCATGGCCAAGATGGAGTTCACCTACTATGACTCCGCTTGCAACGCCGACCAGGCGATCTCCGTCGTGCGCAAGGTCGAATCGCAAACCGAGGCGTTGGTCGGCATCGGCCCGACATGCTCCGGCGCCGCCGCGGCCATGTACGGCATCTTCCAGAAGAAGGTGGACGATGCGTCCGACACCGGCCTGCAGTTTCCCATCCTCACCGACACGGCGATCCGCCCCGGCCTTGCGAAGAAGTCCCAGTGGACGTTCCGCAACGTGCCCAACGAGATCACCATGTACGACGAGATGTTCAAGTGGCTGCGTGGCCGGTATCCGGACGTCAAGACGATCTATGGCGGAACCGAGACCGACCAAGCCCACTCCAGGATCACTTTCGCCGCCGTCATCGTCCAAATGGCCAAGAAGCACGGCTTCGAGTGGGTCGGCGGCGGCATCCCCGAGGTGACCGGCAAGGTCCTGGCGGGAATGAAGCAGGTGCTCGAGGTATCGAAGTCGTCCAACTGGCTGCTCGCCGATACGAGCTTCTCGGTCCAGGCCCGGGCCTTCAAGAAGTCGGGCGCGGACATGATGATCGTCTCCTCGCATCCCTTCACCACCTGCGGCATGCTGAAGGAGATGAGGCGCCAGCGAATCAAGCCGAAGGTGCTCGTGGGCCTCACCAGCTCGTCCAGCGCGGAGACCCTCAAGGGCTGTGGCGCCGCCGCGGAGGGCATGTACATCCCCACCGGCTTCGCTCCCATCACCGAAGCCGGCGCGCAGGTCGCGGCAGCGGCCGAGGCCAACGGCGGATCGGCTGATCTGCACAGCGCCGCCGCCTGGGAAAACGCCCACATCATCAAGCAAGTCGTCGAAGCGACGGGGGTCATGGCCAAGCCGGACACTCTCAAGGCCGATCGGCGCAAGGTCCGCGACGGCCTCGAGGCCCTGGCCAAGGTCGACGGGCTCATGGGCGAGATCGGGCGGGTGCAGGACGAAGGCGAGTCCATCAAGCCGTACGTGTTCGTGCAGGCCCAATCCAACGCCTGGAAGGTCGTCCACGATCCCCGCTGACGGTTTCCGGCGGGCGTCGGATGCATGAATCCACCGGTAGCGGGTGAAAGGGGTCGGGCGAAACTCCTTCACCACGCTACCGGACTGGCTTTTTCCCAGGGAGTTGGGATAACGTGACCGGGTCGACCGGCCCGGTCACGCCTGACTCCAGTGTCGTGCACCGGCCGCGGTGACGAGCGCATCAAGGCCATGAGCGACTTCTGGTTCGAGTTCGTCGAGATTACCCAGACCATTGGCGACGGCCTGTTCTTCGGTGCGACCTATGCGCTGATCGGGATCGGCTTCACGTTGATCTTCGGCGCCATGGGCAAGCTGAACATGACCTACGCCGCGGCGTCCCTGGCCGGGGCGTACGCGGGCTTGGCCGCGTTCGCCTTCGTCAACGCCCCGGCCCCCGTGGTCTTCCTGATCTCCGCCCTCGCCTCGGGGCTCCTGGGCTTCATCGTCTATGCGACCTGCTTCCGTTTCATACCGATCAACAACCACCTGGCTGCCCTGATGGCCTCCATCGGGGGGCTGTTCTTCATCGACGAGATCGTCGTGCATGCCACCGACGGATCGCCGCTCACCTTTCCGGCCCTGTTCGACGACGTGATGTTCGATCTCGGCCCCTACGGGGTACGCGGCGACCTGTTGTTCGTGCTGGCGATGTGCGTCGCCGGCACGGTGGCGCTGCTCTACGTGCTCTACCGTACGCGGCTGGGACTGGCCACGCGAGCGGTGTCTCAACAGGACGTCGCCGCTCAGCTTTGCGGCATCGACGTGCACCGGACCAATGCCACCACCTTCGTGCTCGCGGGCCTGCTCGGCGGCATCGCCGGGGCGATGACGGCATCCGCGGTCGGGGTGCTGTCCCCGCTGATCACCGTGCCGCTCACGGTCAAGGGCCTGATCGTTACGGTGATAGGCGGGCTGGGATCGATTCCCGGAGCCATCGCCGCCGGCCTGCTCGTGGGCGGGTTCGAGAACGTGTTCCTGTACTTCCGGGGCGTCAACGAGCGCGACATGTACGTCCTGTTGCTGCTGTTCGTCTTCCTGGTCTTCAGACCCCAGGGGATCTTCGGGTCGCGCACGGACAGGGACTAGCCGCCGATGTCCTACTACCTCGGCCTCGCCCAGCTCATCGGGATTCACACGCTCCTCGGGCTGTCCGCGTACGTCCTGATGCTGACCGGCCAACTCTCCCTGGGGCAGGCCGGGTTCTTTGCGATCGGAGCCTACTGCGCCGGCATTCTCACCGTCATTTTCGAACTGCACATCGTCCCGGCGCTCTTCGTGGCGGCGTTCATGGCGGCGTTCTTCGCGTTCCTCGTGGGCTTTCCCGCGCTGAGGGTGAAGGGTTTGATGCTGGTGGTGGCCACCATTGCGTTCGGCGAGTTCGTTCGCCTGTTCTTCTTCAATCTGAGTTGGCGCGTGCCTCGCGACGGCATCCACGTGGGACCGGACAGCACCAACGGCTTCCGCGAGATCCGCTACTTCGTGGCCAACGGCTGGTCGGCGTGGGAGATCACGGCCTTCGTCTGGATATTCGTCATCCTGGTGATGGCGGCGCTATGGTGGATGGACCGTTCCCGCGCCGGAGCCGTTTTGCGCGCGGTGGGCGAGGACGAACTGGCGGCGCAAAGCGTGGGCCTCAGCCTCACCGCGGTCAAGGTGACGGCGATGACCGTCGGCGGATTCATCGCCGGCATCGGCGGAGGCTTGTACGCACACACGGCCACGTACGTGGATCATCTGACCTTCACGGTATTGCTGGCAACCTTCGCGATCTCCTATCCGATCCTTGGCGGCCTATCCAGCGTGTTCGGCACCCTTGTGGCGGTCATCTTCATTCAGGGCGTGCTGGTGGAAGGGCTCCGGTTCATGGGGGATTGGCGCAGCATCGTCTTCGGATTGCTTATCGTGGTGGCGATGAACCTGAAGCCTTCGGGCCTGTTCGATGCCCGCACCGCGTATGTCCTGAGACGTACCATCGGCCTCGGTGGCGGAGAGAAGCCCCGTGCTTGAGCTGAGCGGCCTGTCGAAACATTTTGGCGGAGTCAAAGCCGTTGACGGGCTGGACCTCACCGTCAACGAGGGCGAGATCTTCGGCTTGATCGGCCCCAACGGATCGGGGAAGAGCACCACCATCAACCTGATCTGCGGCGTGTTTGCGGAAACCGCGGGCACGGTTCGATTTCGCGGGGACCTGATGAACGGCAAGCCTCCGCACCGACGCCTGCGAGCGGGTATCGCGCGTACGTTCCAGAACATCCGCCTGTTTCCGAACCTCACCGTGTGGCAGAACCTGTGGGTGGCCCAGAACTCGCGTCAGGACGTCGCCACGCAAGGCTTTCTGCCGCGCTGGTTCGGTGCGACTCGCCGGACGCGGCAGGAGATTGCCGGCCTTCTCGAGCTCGCCGACCTGGGACACAAGGACGACGAGCTGGCGTCGAATCTCGCGTTCGGGGAGCAACGCCGCCTGGAGTTCGCCCGCGCCGCGGCGGCCCGGCCGAAACTGCTGTTGCTGGACGAGCCGGCGGCGGGAATGAACCAGCAGGAGATCGACGATCTGAGCCAGCGCATCCGCCGTGTGCGCGATTCGGGCGTAACCATACTGCTGGTCGAGCACGTGATGGAACTCGTCATGGGTGTGACCGAGCAGATGGCCGTTCTCAACTTCGGACGCAAGATCGCATCCGGCACGCCCGGGGAGGTGCAGCGGGACAGGGCCGTGCAAGAGGCCTACCTCGGAACCGCCGGCTCGACTTCCCGCCCCGGCGAAGGGGGCGATTGAGCCCATGCTGAGCATCCGCGACATCGTTACCTCCTATGGCAACATCGAGGCCCTGCGGGGCATCAGCCTTGACGCGGCCGAGGGCGAGATCACGTGTCTGCTCGGCCCCAACGGCGCCGGCAAGACCACGACAATGTTCACCATTGCCGGGATCCTCACCGCCAGGTCCGGCTCCGTCGTCCTGAACGGCGAGGACCTGACGCGGCTCCCGGCCGCCAAGGTGGTGTCGCGAGGCATCGCGCTGGTTCCCGAGAATCGGCTGGTGTTTCCGGGCATGGATGTCGAGGAGAACCTCCGCGCCGGCGCCTACTCCAGACGGGCCTCCGGGGCGGAGATCGCGACCGACGTCGCGGACATGTATCGGCGTTTCCCCCGCCTGGAGGAACGCAAGGATCAGCTTGCCGGTACACTGTCGGGAGGTGAGCAGCAGATGCTGGCCATTGCCAGAGGGCTGATGGCCCGTCCCAGAATCCTGCTTATGGACGAGCCGTCCGTCGGGCTGGCACCGATGATCGTCGAGGAGATTTTCAACATCATCCGCGAATTGAACGCGGAGGGCGTCACCATCTTCCTGGTCGAGCAGAACGCCCGCATGGCGCTGGATGTGGCCCACAAGTTCTACCTCATCGAAGGCGGCAGGATCACCTTTTCCGGGTCGCCGGGCGAGCTGGAGCAGGACGAGGTCATCCAACGGGCCTACCTCGGGTCGCGAAAGGAGTGACACCGGGAGACGCGGGTTGATCGATTTCATCCAGAACACGGTCGACGGGGTGATGTTCGGCTCGTCCTACGCGCTGCTGGCGATCGGGTTCACGATCGTCTTCGGCGTGATGCGGCGGATCAACCTCGCCTTCGGCGCCAGCATCATGCTCGGCGCGTACGTGGGCACGTGGCTTCATGTTCACTACCAGGTCCCTGTGCTGGTCGTCGCCTTGACGACGATCGCCGGCACCGTCCTTGCCGGCATCTACATTGAACGCTTGTGCTTTCACGCCGTCCGCCGCGATGCCGCTCTCGCCTCCATGGTGTCGAGCTTCGTGATCTGGATGCAGTTGGAAGAAGCCTCGATCCATCTGCTGCCCGAGCGCACCTACGCTTTCCCCGGTCTGTTCGCGGCCGGCGCCTACGAGCTTGGGCCCTTTCTGTTCCGGGCCGAGCAAACGACGATGCTGGTGGTGGCGGCGGTCATGGTGGGCGTGCTGCACCTGCTGCTGCACCGCACCCGGTTCGGCGTGGCCCTGCGGGCGATCTCGGAAAACCCCCTGGCCGCCGCCTACATGGGCATCAACGCAGCCTGGGTCGTTCTGTGCGCCTTCGCGCTGGTATCCATGGTGGGCGGGATCGCGGGCTACGCCATCCTGGCCACCGACGAGCAGATCACGCCGTTCTTCGGCCTCTGGGCGACCTTCAAGGGCCTCATCGCGATGATGCTGGGCGGCATGGGTTCCCTCCCGGGCGCGATCGTGGGCGGCCTGCTGCTCGGCGTGGTCGAAGCGAATGCGCTTTGGTACCTGGGCACCGAGTACAGGGACCTGAGCGCGTTCCTGCTGCTGTTCGCCATGCTGGTGCTGCGGCCGGGCGGCCTCATGGGTCAACGCATTCTGAGTCGCGAGGAGCTGGCCTTCCGGCGGGTTTGAGCCATGGACGACTACGTCATCACGGTTCTGTCGAACATCGGCATGATCTCGTTCATCGCACTTTCGGCCTACCTGCTGCTGCTGACCGGTGAGATCTCCTTCGGCCAGCAGGCCTACTTTGGCCTGGGCGCCTACGCCGCCGGCGCGGTCACCGCCATGCTGCTCCTGCCGATCTGGGCGGGGATCCTCGTCGGCGCGTGCGTGGCCGGACTGGTGGCGATGGTCGTGGGAGCCTTGACTCTGCGGCTCAGCGGTCTTTACTTCTCCATCTCCACCCTGGCGTTCGCCGAGATGGTGCGCCTGATTCTGTTGATCGTCCACGTCCAGGTCGAGGTCGAAGGGGAGATGGTGGGCCCGGTCGGCGCGGAGGGGTTCCACGGCATCCGCTGGATGTTCGAGCGCGACCTCAGCCTCGCCCAGTTCATGCTCCTCATATATGGCCTGCTGGCGCTGGTGTTGATCGTCCTGCTGCTGATGGAGCGCTCCCGTTTGGGTTCCGTTTTCCGGATGCTCGGTTCGGATGACCTGCTGGCCGAGATGCAAGGCGTGGACACCGTGCGCTACCGCATTCTGGCCGCGGGCGTGGCCGGCGTGATCGCGGGCATCGGCGGCGCCCTCTACGCTCACTTCACCACATACGTGGAGCCTCAGTTCTTCAACGTGATGCTCGGAGTCCATGCCCTCGCGTACGGTCTGATCGGTGGACTCGGCACTGCGTTCGGGCCGCTCATCGGCGTCGCCATCGACGTGGGGTTCCTGGAAGCGGTGCGGTTCATACAGGGTTACCGAATGATCGTGTTCGGCGGTCTGGTCGCGGTATTGTTGGTTTTCATGCCGCGGGGCCTCCTCGACGAGGAGCGAGTGCACTGGTTGAGGACACTCTTCTCGAGACGGAGTCATGCTCGCTCTCAGCGGCGTTGAAAAACGCTTCGGCGCCATGGCCGCGCTCGACGGCATCGACCTCGAGGTCGCGGCCGGAGAGGTTCTGGGCCTCATCGGACCCAACGGCTCGGGCAAGACCACGCTCTTGAACACGGTGACGGGCGTATACGCACCGAGTGCCGGACGCATCTCCTTCGAGGGCACGGACATCACCGAATGGAAAGGCCACCGCATCGCGCGCCTAGGGGTCGTGCGCACCTTCCAGAACATCCGCCTGTTTCCGACCATGACCGTCTTCCAGAACGTGTGGGCCGCGCAGCATGGCCGCATTCCCGGCGGGCTGCTCGGCCTGCTGCGCAGCCGGCCGACGCTCGACCGCGGCGATGTCGGAAGAGTCGACGAAGTGCTGGAGCGGGTGGGGCTGCTGAGGGACCGCGAGGTACTGGCCAAGGACCTGCCCCTGCCGGCCCGAAGGCGCCTCGAGGTCGCCCGCGCGCTGGCGGTGGATCCACGGCTGGTGCTGCTTGACGAGCCCGCGGGCGGCATGACCTCGGTCGAGACCGCCGACATGGCCCGACTCATCCGCGAGGTCGTCGCCCCTGGCCGCACCTGTGTGGTGATCGAGCACAAGATGGCGCTGGTCGCGGGTGTGTGCACCCGGCTTTGCGTGCTCGACCTCGGGCGCAAGATCGCCGAGGGAGGCCCGGACGAGGTGCTTGCCGATGCCCGGGTCCGGCAGGCCTATCTGGGCAGAGGTGGAGCGCTCGATGCTTGACGTACGCGGACTGCACATCTCGTACGGTGGGGTTCGTGCCGTCCAGGGCGTGTCCCTGGAAGTGAGCACCGGAGAGATCGTCTCCATCATTGGCCCGAACGGCGCCGGCAAGACTTCGATTCTCAATGCCATCGCGGGCATTCGGCCGCCGGACCGGGGTGAGATCCTTTTCGACGGAAGGGCGATCGGCGGCCTGCCCGCCCACGCCGTTGTCGCCCGCGGCATCGTGCAGGTCCCGGAGGGGCGGTTGATCTTCGGTACCTTGAGCGTGGAAGAAAACCTCCGGGCCGGCGCCCACCAGCGAGGCGGGTTCATCCTTCGAAGCCGCGACCGTTCGGGTCTGCGGCGCCTGTTCCCCGCACTCGCGGACAAGCTGGACCGGCCGGCCGCCAGCCTGAGCGGCGGCGAAGCGCAGATGCTGGCGCTCGCGCGCGGGCTCGAGTCCGAGCCTCGCCTGTTGCTCCTGGACGAGCCTTCGCTGGGCCTGTCGCCGAAGCTGACCGAGGAGGTCTTCGAGCTGATCCGGCGGTTGCGCGATCGGGGGCTTACCGTGCTCCTCGTCGAGCAGAACGTGAGGCAGACCCTGGCGCTTGCCGACCGGGGCTACGTGCTTGAAAGCGGACGGATCACCCTCCACGGTGCGGCCGCGGAACTGCTGTCGGACGAACGGCTGGTGTCGAGCTACCTGGGCGTTTCCGTGGGCGCGCCGTCCCATCGTGTTCCGAACAGGTGAAAGAAAGGGGGAATCGTGATGAAGACCCTTCTGTCCATGGTGCTCGTCGCCGCCGGCTTGGGGCCGTGGCCGATGCCCGCTTTCGGGGCCGAACGGAAGGTCGCCGAGGTGGAATGCAAACCGGCGCAACAGAAACTCGTCTACGACTGCATGATCACCGTCAAGGGGAGAAAGAGCGGCAGCCCCATCGCGGATGCCGAGTTCACGGTCGGTGCCGACATGCCGTCCATGCCCGGAGCCCACAACGTTCGTCCGGTGCCCGCCGAACCGCACCGAATGCCCGGAATGTATCGCGCCCGCCTCCAACTGGAGATGACAGGCGAGTGGGCGCTCAAGCTCGACTTCACCAAGCCGAACCGCGATCGCGTGATCAAGAAGCTCCATTTCGGCGGAATGGCCGGACAGGATGCGTCCAAGTCGGGCATGTCCCACGGCGGTACGGGCAAGACCATGGGCCACGGAGATCACCAAGGAAAGACGAGCCCGTAACTCCTCCCCTGCATCAGAGCCCGGGCGGTCTTTGACAGGGGCACGCACTTGTTCTACGAACTCAACTCATGACGCACACCACGGGGCCATCATGAGCTACAAGACAATTCACCACCAGGCCGACGTGCTGGTCATCGGCGGCGGCGCGGCCGGAGCCATGGCGGCGATCCGCGCGCGCGAGGCGGGAGCGGACGTGCTGCTGGTGGACAAGTCCGTGTTCGGGCGCAGCGGCTGCGCGGCGCTGGCCTCCGGCGCGTACATCACCTACATGCCGGGCGACGACCTCATGATCCACCTCGGCGGCCGCGGCGTGCTCACCAACCAGACCAAGGCCATCGAGGCCATCTACGCCACCCATGACGTGCTCCAGATCCTCGACGGCTGGGGCGTGCGGTTCGTCAAGGAGCGCGGCGAGATCTGGCGCGGCAAGGGCGGGTCCGGGGCGGCCGCCAGCGGCGGCCTCGCGGCGGGCCTGGTGGGCGGCGGCACGGCGATGATGAAGGTGGTGCGGGGTGTGGCCCTGCGCGCCGGCGTACGGGTGCTCAACCGGGTCTCGGTCACCGACCTCCTGACCTCCGACGGCAGGCACCCCACCGGCGGCCGCGTGGTGGGGGCCCTGGGGGTGTCCGGACGGGAGCGCGAGGTCCACGTGTGCGAAGCCAAGTCGGTGGTGATGTGCGCGGGCGGGTTCAACTTCGGCTACAAGAGACCGGGCCAGTGGTTCGCGGGCATGCCCCTCAACATCACCAGCGACGGCGTCGCCATGCAGCTCCGGGCGGGCGCGGTGATGGGCAACATGGCGTGCGGCAGCAAGTACCTGCAGACCATGGAGTTCATGTGCGCCCCGGGCATCGAGCACTTCACCACCATGGGCACCAGCTACTTCAACCGCCAGGGCGAAGACGTCATGAAGCGGTTCTCGGAGTCCGAGGCCGAGAACACACGCCGGCTGTCGCTGGGACAGGCGGTGGCCCTGGAGATGCTGGAAGGCAACGGTCCCGTGTATCTCGACTGCACCAAGCTCCCGCCCGAGAACATACGGATGCTGTACGAGGTGATCCCCATCATCATGAACACCCTCGAGGCCGGGGGCTACAATATCAGCAAGGAGCGTGTCCCCTATCTGCCGGTGCTGGCGGCCACCTACGGCTCCAGCCACGGCGGCGGCGCGGTGGTGGACGACCAGTGCAGGACCTCGCTGCCGGGCCTTTTCGCCGCGGGCGCCAGCAGCGACGGCATGAACATCTCGCCGAACCTCAACCTCTCCTGGTGCATGGTGCTGGGCTGGTGGGCCGGGCTGCATGCCGCCGACTACGCCCGGAACGCCGACCTCGAGGGCGCGGTGGAGCGGCAGGTGGAGTCGCTGACCGCGAGTGCAACCAAGTATGTCAAACCCGAAGGGACCGCCTTCGACGAGGTCCACGGCAGGGCCGCGGACCTGCTGCACGAGTTGGGGGTCATTCTCAGCGACGAGAAGATCGTCCGCGTGCGGCGGGGCCTTGAGGAGATCCTGGAGACGTACGACAACGTGATGGCCAGGGATCCCCACGACCTCGTGAAGGTCCTGGGGCTGCGGAATTCCATCGAGGCGCTGACCGCGGTGCTGGACTACCTGCTGCACCGCCAGGAAAGCCGCGGCTCGGTGATCAACCGCGACCATCCCGAGACCGACAACGAGAAGTGGCTGGTGCTGAGCAAGTCCATCATCGAGAACGGCGCCCTGAAGATCTGGGACGAGCCCATTCCCCACGACGAGTTCTACGTGCACTACCGGCCGCGGTCCGGGAAGGCGATGCATCCCTTCTTCAAGGTCGCGGGCCAGGCGGTGGAGGCGGGAGAGTAGCTGCCATGGCCCAGGATCTGCATCTGCCCAAGGTCGAGATCTACAAGGAAGTCTGCATCTCCTGCACGGCCTGCGACGACGCCTGCCCGACGGACGTGATCAGGATCGGCAAGGACGGCTACCCCTTCGCCAAGTACGAGGAAGACTGCCAGGGCTGCTTCATCTGCGAATGGGACTGTCCGGTGGGCGCCATCAAGATCCGGGTCGCGCGCTGGTACGAGACGGGACAGTAGGTGCCCCTTCGGCCCGTCCGCCGGCCTGGTGCCCTTTGGGTGAGAGACAGGGCACCAGGACCTTTTCCGAGTAATCAACAATCTACCACGAGGGTGTCCGCGCCGCCGGGAGCGAGCGAAGAAAACGCGTCCGGCCCGCGTCTGCGTCTCACATGAGTGTACTCTACTCCCTGATCGCGTCGCTCAACTTCGCGGTCTCCCACATCCTGATCCGCCGAGGCTTGGCCCACTCCACTCCGCTGGCGGGGTTCGCCATCTCCATCGTCATTTCGGTCGTGACCCTCTGGGTCATGGTGGCGGTCTCCATGCCTTTGGCTGCATTCTGGACCCACGCCATCTGGTATTTCGCGGTCGGCGGCCTGTTCGCCTCCGGCCTGGGGCGCTGGTTGGTTTATTTCTCGATCGACCGCCTCGGGGTGGCGCGCTCCATTCCGGTGGTGAGCACCACGCCCATGTTCGCGTCGATAATGGCCGTCATCATCGTCGGGGAGCATTGGACCCTCGGCGCCTTTTTCGGCACCGTGATGATCATTTCCGGTGTCATCGTGATCTCGCGGACTCACGAGCAGAAGGCCGAATGGCGTCGCCGGGATTTTATTTTTCCTCTGCTGGCGGCGTTGTCGTTCTCGTTTTCGGCCAGTGTCCGGAAGCTCGGTTTCTTCATCGACAACCTGCCGCTCATGGCATCGTGCGTGAACGCCACCACCGGGCTGTTCCTCGCCATCGCGATGGTCTACGGCCAGGGCGGGCCGCGCAAGGTGCTGACGATGTCCCGTTCGGTGTTCGCGTGGTTCGTGGCCGCGGGGCTCGGCAACACTATCGGGATGCTGGCCAACTTTTACGCCCTCTCCACCGGCGACATCGTCATCGTGGAGCCGCTGATCAGCACCAACCCGGTGTTGACCGTGGTTCTCACGGCCATTTTTCTCCGCGACGTGGAGACCGTGAACATGCGGGTGTGCGTGGGTGTCGCGCTCACCTTCGTCGGCACCCTGCTGCTGGTCTACGCCAGGGCGGGCGGCTGAGCCGTTGTATCGGCACGTCTGAGTCATCGGATTGTCCTTCGACTCCGCTTCGCTACGCTCAGGACGAACGGTAGTTGAAGGAATCCCACCGTTCGTCCTGAGCGTAGCGAGGCAAAGCCGAGCGGAGTCGAAGGACACCTCTCATGTGCTTTCCCGGCCCGCTTCGCTACAATGGCGTCGTGCGTACCGGACTGGAGAGACTCCTCGAAGATCCGCGTCGCTGGCTCGGCGCCGCGCGCGTCGGGCTCGTGGCCAACCCGACTGCGGTGGATCGCCGGCTGGCCCACGCCGCCGACCTGCTGCACCAACACCCGGACGTGGATCTGCGCCGCCTGTTCGGACCCGAGCACGGGTTGCGCGGATCGGCCCAGGACATGGTGGAGGTGGCCGACGCCACCGACCCCGGTACGGGTCTCCCGGCAGTGAGTCTTTACGGCGCCACCTTCGACTCGCTGTCGCCGACGGCCGAGCAGCTCGCGGGCCTCGACCTCCTCCTGTTCGACATCCAGGACGTCGGCGCCCGTTACTACACCTACGCCGCCACCATGGCCCTGTGCATGCGCGCGGCGAAGCCTTCCCAAGTGAAGGTGGTGGTCCTGGACCGCCCCAACCCCATCGGCGGAGTGGCGGTGGAGGGAGGAGGTCTGGATGACGGGTTGGAGAATTTTTGCGGCCTGTACCCGGTGCCGCAACGGCACGGGATGACCCTGGGCGAGTTGGCCCGGCTCTACAACCAAACCTTCGGCATCGGCTGCGAGCTGGACGTGGTGGCGTGCGACGGCTGGTCCCGAAGCGCCTACTACGACGAGTGCGCCCTGCCCTGGGTGATGCCGTCGCCCAACATGCCGACTCCGGAGACGGCGCTGGCGTACCCAGGCATGTGCCTGCTGGAGGGCACCAACCTGTCCGAGGGCCGCGGCACCACGCGCCCCTTCGAGCTGTTCGGGGCGCCCTTCATCGACGGCGACGCGCTGGCCCGGGAGCTGCGGCGCCATGACCTGCCCGGGGTGCGGTTCCGCCCATGCGTCATCGAACCGGCGTTCCACAAGTTCGCGGGCCGGCGTTGCGGCGCGCTGCAGTTGCACGTCACCGACCGGCGCGCCTTCGCGCCCTACCACACCGGCTTGGCGGTGCTGGTGGCGGCGCGGAAGCTGTGGCCCGAAGCGTTCGCCTGGAGAACGGAGCCCTACGAGTTCCGCGCCGACGTTCCCGCCATTGACCTCTTGACCGGCCGCCCCGCCGTCAGGCAAGCCATTGACGGCGGCGCGGCGCTGGACGAGGTGGTGGAAATCGCCTGCGGCGGCACCGAGCTTTACGATGCCGGGCGCGACGGGGCGTTGCTGTACGATTGAGCGATCACAAGGAGTCTGTCCGAGCAAACGGAATGGCGTCCTTCGACTTCGCTTCGCTACGCTCAGGACGAACGGTTGAGGGAGCCCAATCATTAATCCGTTCGTCCTGAGCGTAGCGAAGCGAAGTCGAAGGATGCCGTCCAGGATCACGAAGGAGGGAGATCATGGCAGATCAGGAAGTAGCAGTGGTGGTGGGAGGCGGGCCGGGCCTGAGCGCTTCGCTCGTCCGGCTGTTCACCCGGGAGGGCATGAAGGCGGCCATCGCGGGCCGCAACCCGGACAAGCTCGGACCGTTGGCGGAGAGCACCGGCTGCCGCGCCTACCGGTGCGACGCTGTCGTCCCGGAGGACGTTGACGACCTGTTCGCCCGGGTCGCGCAGGACCTGGGAGATCCCAGCGTGGTGGTCTACAACGCCAGCGGACGCGTACGCGGGCCGCTGACCGAGCTCGACGTCGGCGCGGTGCGGGACTCCATCCTGGTCACCTGCTACGGCGGGTTCCTGGTGGGGCAGGCGGCCGCGGCCAGCATGCTCCGCACCGGCGGGGGGACCATCCTCTTTACCGGCGCCTCGGCGAGCGTCAAGGGCTATGCCAATTCCGCCTGCTTCGCCATGGGCAAGTTCGGTCTCAGCGGCCTGACCCAGAGCATGGCGCGGGAGCTCCAGCCGCAGAACATCCACGTCGCCCAGATCGTCATCGACGGCGGCATCGCCTCGCCCAGGCGCGACGCCGGGCGCGAGCCGGACACCTGGTTGAGCCCGGACAGCATCGCGGAGACGTATCTGCAGCTTCACCGCCAGCACCGTAGCGCCTGGGCTTCGCACATCGAGCTGAGACCCTGGGTCGAGAAGTTCTGATCAATTGTATGGGCGCCCTTCGACTTCGCTGCGCTACGCTCAGGAGACTGTGAAGGTATTGAGATTAGACTTTCACAGGAAGGTTTTCGTTCGTG
>JAPPNF010000028.1 GCA_028818755.1 Deltaproteobacteria bacterium
CACTGCTCGTCATCGCGCCTTGCCGACAACGAAAAATCCTGCGCGACTTATCACGCGAATTTACGGGACAGGACACTAGCGTCTGCCGGCGTATCGTTACAACAGCTTGAGGTATGAGCCGGCTTCGCGGGTCGGCTGTCGCTGCGGGGACACCTGTCTCGCGCCCGCCAAGCCCTCTCCAAGGGCGGAAAGGCTCTTGAGGAAGCGGGCGGCGTTGCGGTTGTTGTATCCGTTCTGAGTCAGGACCGCGTACAGGCTGATCTGTGACCGCAGCCAGTTGTCCCTGATTCGGACCAGCCGCCCCGACTCCAGATAGGCGTTCACGAAGCCATTCCAGCCGAGGGCCATTCCGGCCCCGGCCGCCGCCTCGTCCAGCACCTGCTGGTAGCTCTCCAACGCCTCCACCGGCGCTTTCGGAAGGTCGCAATCATGGGCCTGGAACCACGTCGTCCAGGTGGCCCAGGACTGAGTGAATTGGGCGAGGTCCAGCCGCGGCACATTGGACCAGTATCTGGGGTGCCTGCCGAGCACGCGCTCGAACCGCTTCACGAAGGAAGGTGAGCCGACCGGGACGATTTCCTCGTCCAGCAGTTTCACCGCGCTGGGATCCGTCGGCGTGACCGAGTGTTCGAAGACGATGTCGACCCCGGCGGGCAGCAGCAGGTGCAACATGTCGTAGTCGCCGTTCAGAACTCGCACATGGGCGTCGCCGCCCATGGACCGCTTGAGCTCGCCCAAAGCGGGCAGCAACAGGAAATCGGAGATCTCATGGGTGCAGGCGATGATGACGCTGCCGGTCTGCGTACGAAGCCCGCGGCCTGCCGCATGCAGGCTCTCCAACGACGACTTCACGGCGACGTAGTAGTCCTCTCCGCTTCTGGTGAGAACCACGCCTCGACCCTGGCGCTGGAACAGCTTGTCGCCCAGCGAGGTCTCAAGGTTGCGAATGTGACGGCTGATCGCCGACTGCGAGGTATTCAGCTCTTCGGACGCGCGTATCACGCCGCCGAGACGGGCCGTGGCCTCGAAGGCGATCAACGAGCTCGTGGAGGGAATATTGAACCGGAAGTCACTCATACCATATATGATATCAGTTTTTCCGGTATTACAACAGGTACGCTTACAACCGTATCGATCGGTTCACATCAGCCGCAAACCGTAGAAACGGGCGGCGTTCCTGCCGAGGATTTCTCGGTCCTCATACCGGCGTCAACCGACGGTTGCGCCGCTGCTGATGCTCTTGAGACCCTCCGAGCCGTCGGTGATCACGTCGACCACCGTGGGCCTGCCCTTTCGCAGCGCTTCCCCGACCGCGTCCCGAATATCGCCCGGGTTCCGCACGCGCACGCCCTCGGCGCCGAAGCCGTGGGCGATGGCGGCAAAATCCGTGTCGTTGAAGGCGGCGGGTGAATCGCCTCCCAGGTCACCGGTGGCGATCATGCTCAGAGCCGAGTTGTTCATGACCACGAAAACAACGGGGAGGTCGTATTGCACCGCCGTGGCGATGACGTGCACCGACATGGAGAAGCCGCCGTCGCCGCTCACGCTCACCACGGGCCGATCCGGATGCACGAGCTTGGCCCCCACCGCGGCCGGCGGGCCCCAGCCCATGCCGGCCAACCCCCCGGGCACGAAGAGGGTCCCCGGCGCCTTGGTCTTGAAGTAATGGGCCATCCAGACGCGGTTGCTGCCGGCGTCGAGGGTGACGATGGCTTCCGGATCCAGCTCCTCGTTCAGATCCCCGACCAGCCGCTGGGGCATGATCGGCACCGCGCCGGAGTGAAGCGCGGGGCCCTCGAAGAACTTCTCGGCGCGCTTGCGCTCTTCCAGCCGCTCGACGGCCTGCAGGTTCCTTGTCCGAAGACCCTCCCCGCCCATCTGAAGCAACTGCTTCAGGACCGCCTTTGCGTCGCCGATGAGAGAGACCTCCACCGGGTAGGACCACCCCGCGTTCCGGGGTTCGATGTCGATCTGGATCAGCTTCTGCCGGTTTGCATCGATGAGGAGTTCGCTGTTGGTATCGTTGGGGGCGAGCCGCGACCCCACGACCAGGATCGTGTCCGCTTCCCGTACGACACTGTTGGCGACCGGTTGTCCGTAGCGGCCCATCATGCCGAGGGCGAGAGGATGGTTTTCGCGGAACGCGCTCTTGCCGTTGTAGGTGGTCGCCACCGGACTCCCCAGGAGCTCGGCCATGGCGACCAGCTCGCCGTATGCCTTGGCGGCGTGCACGCCGTTGCCGGCGATGATGACAGGCCGTTGCGCCGCGCCGAGAAGCTCGATTGCGGAAACCAACTCCTGCGCGGAGGCATGGGTCGGCGATTCCCGGAGCCAGTGTCCGGTCGGGTGAACCCGCGGCGGCTTGTCCGGATCCAGCTCGCCGGCGATGGCTCCCTGCCGCATCACCACCGCCGTCGGTCCCGGCCGTCCGGTGACGGCGTGCTTGATGGCCATCTGAAGGCCCAGCACCGCTTCCTTGGGGGTGGCGGCGAGAACCGAGAACTTGGTGATGCCGTCCAGCAGGTTCCTGAGGTCGAATGCCCCGTAGCTGCCCCAGCCGCTGGCATTCCTGGGGTTCAGGGAGAAATCGCCGCCTTCGGTGGTGTCCGCCAGCACCACCATGGGAGAGCCGGCCAAGTGCGCCTCCAGGGTGCCGAACACCGCGTTGGTGCCGATGAACGCGCCTTGGCCGAGCACGACTCCGGGCTTGCCGGTGAGGCGGCCGTAGACATCCGCCATCACCGAAGCCGACTGCTCATGGCGGACCAGGATGGGCCGCACCCGGTCGGCGTGGCCGGACAGCGAATCGAAGATGCGCATGGCGCTGCCGCCGGGGATGCCGAAGACGAAGCCGATGCCTGCCTCTGACAGGACTTCGCAAATCTTTTCGTGTGCCGTGATCATCGAACTCCGATGACTTTCCCCCGCCGTCGCGGCGACATGACGCGCCGTATCAGACAGTGGCCACCATGAGCTGCTGCATCCGGGGCACCCGCAGGCCGTCCGTGCGGCCCGCGCAGTAGCGCTGGTCCGCTACCTCGGGCTCCAGGTGGTAGACCTCACTGAAGCCCTGGGCCTCCAGCCACCGGCGCAACGGGGCGGCTTCATGAAACGTTATGCAAGGCTCTCCCCGCTGCGCGCCCACCCGGCGACCGAAGTCGTGGAAGTCGCGGTCGAGGCCCTGGAGAGACTGCCGTGGCAGGTTGAACGTGAAGGCGATGCCGCTGGGCGACGGAAGCGTGCCGATATAGCGGAGAGTCGCTTCCACCGCCTGGCGGCGCAGGTATACGGTCACCCCAAGCCACGAGAAGAACGCCGGTGTCCGTGGGTCGAAGGGCCCGGCCGTGAGCCCGGCTTCGAGTCCGTCCACTTCCAGATCCGCCGGGCAATAGGCGACGTTGTCGGGAACCTCGATGTTGCGCCGCTGGAGCAGGTCGTGCTTGACCGCCTGCAAGTCGGGATGATCCACCTCGATGACGCGCAAGCCCCGCGCCCACTCGGGTTGGCGGTACGCAAAGGTGTCGAAGCCGGCGCCGACCAGCACGTATTGGCCGACACCCCGCGCCACCGCCTCTCGGAGCTGCTCCTCCACGTAGCGGCTGCGGTAGGTGATGAGGCAGCGCGCGGCCCGGAACATGGGATCCCCCAGCAGGCGCCGGTCCCGGCGAATCTCCTCTTCGCTGGAGCCGTCGACAAAACCGACGGCGAGCGGGTCGTCGAATATCTTGGGCTCCTGGTCGAGGACCTGGTGCGAAGCGCGCAGGATCGCGGCAACGACGGACGTGCTCCTTGCGTCAACGATTCTCATGGGCCTAGTGTCCTGTCCGGTCCATTCGCACGATAATCTACTGGTCTTTTTCGCCGTCGGCGGCGTTGCTCTTCCTCGCGTGGTGCCCGCCCTGGGGCGACCTACGGGCGCCCCCACTCGTCATCGCGCCTTGCCGACGACGAAAAATCCTGCGTATCTTATCATGCGAATGGACCGGACAGGACACTAGACTCGCTGTTCAGCTTTGTTAACGAAGAACCAGGTGTTTTGCCATCGAGAGCGGCGCTCTCTTCGTCGCCTGGAGGAGGGAACCCAGTGCAAACCGCAGACGAGAGATTCGTGGACGTGGACGGCATCCGCACGCGCTACTTCGAGAAGGGAGCCGGCGAGAACGTGGTGCTGATCCACGGCGGGGTCTTCGGTTCCAACGACGCGGCCGACTGCAGCGTGGACTGGGCGCTCAACTTCGACGCCCTGGCTCAGTGGTTCCACGTCTACGCCCTGGACAAGCTGGGACAAGGACTGACGGACAACCCGCCCACGGATGCCGACTACACCATGGCCGCCACCACCCGCCACGCCATCGGTTTCGTCGAAGCCCTCGGCCTGGGCGGCGTGCATGTCGTGGGCCACTCCCGCGGCGCCTACGTGGCGGCCCGCATGACCCTGGAACGGCCGGACCTGGTGAGGTCCTGCATCCCGGTGGACACCAACACGCTGGCGCCCGGCTTCGGACGGAACCACATCGTCTTCGCCGACACTCCCGAACCGCGGCTCTCGCGGGAAAGCCAGCGCTGGGTGCTGGAGCGCTACTCCTACAACGGCGCCCACGTCACCGACGACTGGCTGGACGTGGTGACCGAGATGGCGCAGTTGCCGAAGTACCAGGAGAGCGTGGAGAAGATGATCACCCAGGGCCTCAGAAAGAGCCTGTTCCTGACCCGGCACTCGATCGAGAAGGACGAGACCCTGGGCTGGATCCGCGAACGGGGCATGGGGAAGCCCACCCTGCTCGTGTGGGGCTACAACGATCCCACCGCCACCCTGGCTCAGGGGATGCGCCTGTTCGAGCTCCTGTGCATGCGCGAGCGCCGCTCGCGGATGCACATCATCAACGAGGCCGGCCACTTCTCCTTCCGTGAGCACCCGAAGGAGTTCAACGAGGTGCTGCGGGGGTTCATCGCCAGTGTCCTGTCCGGTTAATTCGCATGATAATATGCGGAGGATTTTTCGTTGTCGGCAAGGCGCGATGACGAGCAGTGGCGGGCACCACGCGAGGAAGAGCAACGCCGCCGACGGCGAAAAAGACCCGCAGATTATGCTGCGAATTGACCAGACACCACACTAGGTGCTAGGCGGCGGAGCTGACGCGGCACGGGTAGGAGCGGTGCGGCACCGAGCCCGTGATAGGGTCGATGACTTCGTTGTCGATGATGAGGTTGACGTTGGCGCCTTCGGGGCTGAACGGATCGTAGCCCGGTAGCCCCAGATCGGGGCAGCCCTGCCACCAGCCGTGCATCACCCGCACCACCTTGCGCGGAAGCTCGGGGTTGAGTTGTGCCTTCATGGTGACCGCGTTGATCCTGGTCTCCAGACGGACCGGCTCACCGGCCGAAATGCCGAGATCGTCCCCGTCGTGGGGGTTGATCTCCACCAGCGGCTCCGGCGTCTTCGCGCGGAGCGACGGCAGCGACCGGTGCTGGCCGTGGCAGAAGTTGATGGCCTTGGCCGTGGTCAAGGTGAACGGGTAGTCCCGCACCACCTCGTCTCCGAACTGGGTCTCGCTCGGGCTGAAGTCCGGAAGCGGCGCATATCCGCCTTCCTGAAACGGAATGGAATAAATCTCCACCAGCCCCGAGCGCGTGTTGAACCCTTTCTCCAGGTACTTCCGGTAGCGCGTTTCCCGAGGCAGGGACAGTCCGCCCGGATGGTTCTTCAACCGCGCCACGGTGACCCCCGAGGGCTCCAGCATGTAGTTCAGCGCCGCCTCCCGATCGCCGCGCCAGAACTGCTCGTCGAAGCCCATCCTCCCCGCCAGGTCGAAGAGGATGTCGGCGTCGGAGCGGGATTCGAACTGCGGCTCCACCACCGGCGCCCGGTACTGCAGCCACGTGCTGGTGGCCGCCCCCTGGTCGAAGGAGCCTTTCACGTGCCAGTCCTCCCATGAGGTGGCCGCGGGCAGGAGGAAGTCGGCGTATCGCCCTGCCGGCGTCTCGTAGAAGTCGGTCTGCACGTAGAGGTCCAGTTGCTGGAGGGCGCGGCGTCCGCGGAGCGTATCGCCGTTGGCCATGATGATGTCGCCGCCGAAGCTGAGGAAGCCCTTGACAGGGTAGGGCTCGCCATCGAGCACCGCGCGGTAGACCTCGTACGCCTGCACCCGGCCGGTGGCCACGGGCCCCAGGGGCCGGGCGTCCAGCCCCAGCCGTTTCGCCTGCTGCTCCGGCGCGAGGAGCCCGCGCCCGTCCATTCCGTTCACTGGAGTCTTGGCGAACCGGACGTTGCCGCCGGGCCGGTCGAGGTTTCCGGTCAGGCTGTAGAACAGGCACACCGCGCGGTTGGTCTGCATGGCGTTGGCATGCTGCTCCAGCCCGTTGTAGCTGTAGTAGCAAGCCGGCGGCGTGGTGCAGAACATGCGCACCGCGCGCCGTGCCAGGTCCGGGTCGATCCCGGTGGCGGCGGCCGTGGCCTCGGGGGCGAACCGGCCCAAGTGCCGTTTCAGAAGTTCCAGGACCGGTGTGACACGCTCGGTCGCGCCGTCCGCAAGCCGCACCTCGAATGAGCCTTCCAGGGCCGGACTAGAAACAGGGGCTGGACTTGCCGGGTCGTGGAACGCGAGTTCGTTTGCCGGCCCCTCCCAAACCCCGTAACGGTCCGGCGACCCGCCGTTGATCACGGCGTCCTGGGTCAGCATCTCTCCGGAACCGGCCCGCACCAGCAGTCCGGCGTTGGTCCAGTCGCGCAGGAACTCCTCGTCGTACAGCTTCTCGGCGAGCATGACGTTGAGGAAGCTCAGGGCCAGCAGTCCGTCCGTGCCCGGCCGGACCTTGAGCCAGAGGTCGGCCTTGCGGGCCAGGGGGATGTCTCTTGGATCGATGACGATGAGCCGCGCGCCGCGCTTGCGGGCGGCGGAGATGCGGATGGCCTGGGTCGGCCAGGAGGCGTTGGGGTTGTGCCCCCACAAGAGGATGCAGGCGGTTTGCTCGAAGTCCGGGTTCGGGATGCCGGTGCCGTACGTGTAGCGCGAACCGTTGTCCTTGTGCCAACTGCAGATGTGCCCGGTGGAAACCGTGTTGGGACTGCCGAACAGGCTGGCGAAGCGTATCAGCCAGGGTTCGTATTCCGCCGACGCGCTGCCTCCGGACGCCCCGCGGTAGAAGAACACCGACTCGGCGCCGTAACGGTCCCGCAACGCTCCCAGCCGTTCCGCGATCTCCTCCATGGCCTCGTCCCAGCCCACGCGCGCCCAGCGCGGATCGGGGTCGTCCTTGGGAGTCGTGCGCCGCAGGGGATAGCGCAGCCGCTGCGGGTCATACACCAGCTCCGGCGCCGCCTGTCCCTTGATGCAGATGCCCCGGTTGGGATGGTCCGCGTCCGGCTCCAGGCGGACGAAGCGCCCGTCCTCCACCGTGGCCACCACCCCGCAGCGGGACTTGCTCATGGCGCAGTAGGTGTGGATCTTCTCGGTCATGGCGGCATGCTACCAGATTGAGACTCGGGCTTCGACACGTCGATGACGCGGACGAAAGGCCAAGCCCGGCGCTGGCCCCTTGCGGCGAGCGGGACCATTCCCGGTACCGAGTGTCGTGTCCCGTAATTTCCTGGCATAATTTGCTTGTCTTTTTCGCCGTCGGCGGCGTTGCTCTTCCTCGCGTGGTGCCCGCCACTGCTCGTCATCGCGCCTTGCCGAC
>JAPPNF010000101.1 GCA_028818755.1 Deltaproteobacteria bacterium
GCGACGGAACCACCACCGAACCCCAAAGCTGGCGCGCCAGTCCTCGACTCTACCCATGGCCGGGGCGTCGGCGCGTCGGCCTACCCGGCCACTCATTACCCGGCGTATTGATGTCGCTCAATGGTGCCGAATCGCGAACCTGGATGTCTTGTGGGAAGATGGACGAGGGCGACATCAGGCCGCCCTGGAGGCGCTTGACGCGGCCGTGCATCCCGCCGTCGTACCATTCCTCCGCGACGCGCTTCTCGCCCCAGAGCAGCTCCGCGATCTGGCGCCGGGTCATCCCCTGCTGGTCGGCTTCGAGCACGGCCATCAGTTCCGTCCGTTTCCGTTCCCGTGCGCCCGCCCGCCGATCCCGTGCCGAGGGGACGGCCCTGATCCCGCTGAAGGGTCCTCGACGGAGCCCCCGCCGGAAACACTCCAGAGGTTGCCGAGCCGGGCGATGGCGGCCGGGAGTGCGAGGCCCCAGTCGTGGAACAGCCGCACCCCGCCGCCCGCCAGCAGCGGCGACGGGTCCGCGATGCGAACCTGGACGGCCATGCCATGGTCCTCCACCTTCAGGACCAGCGCGCCGCCGTCGAGGCGGAGCCCCTCGATGCGCGCCCCGGCGGCGTCCAGCATCGGCAGCCGCGGCGACGCCGACATCGACCCTTCGCCCTCCAGCATCGGCACATCGAAGAAGGCGGAAACCGCATCGCCGTCGGGGTCTGCCCAGGCGAGCAGGCTCCAGTCCCGTTCCACGAGCCGGTCGGCGTCGGAGCGGATGCGGACCGGGAACGTTGTGCCATCCTCGTAGACGGGACGGGCGGCATGGGCCTGCCATGCCGCCCGGTAATCGCTTTCGAGTTGGAGCAACGCCCAAGCCTGCGCGAGATCGCCCGCAGCCATGACGCGGCGCGGTCACCGCCGCCGCCTCACCAGCGGGCGACGGCCTCGACCCCGACGGTATGCTCCGGCTCGGCGGTGTTGCTCTCCCGGCGGGTCGCCTTCAGGCCGAACGACAGGTCGGGCGCGCTCGCGGCCTCCGGCGTCAGCCGCCAGCCGACGCCTTGAAACCGGCTCCAGATATCGGTTAGATTGGACAGCAACGACATGGGGCGTTCCCCCCCGCTTCGGCTATGTTGTAGTTCTGCTCTAACCACAACATACAGGGAACGACCCCACGTCTACAAAATCCCCCTCACCCGATGGGTTTTGCAAGAGGCTCAGTGAAGTCAGAAAGGGAGAAACCATGAAGCCGACCGCGATCCTTCTGTGCATCTCCCTAGCGATGGGCGCCTGCTCGAGCGGCGACGACCCCGCGATGGTGGAGGAGGAGGGCGGGATCCGGTTCACCCGGAACTCGTCGTTCGAGAATCGGAATCTTCGGGTCTTCCTGACGCTGCCCGACGTCGGCGACCGGTCCGTCAACCAATTCGACGACGGCATGCTTCAAGGGCGGCCGGCCGCGCCCATCCCCGGCCATGCGGCGGAGGAGTGGGATTTCTTCAAGCAAACCGCCGAGGGCACGTCGGAGGCGTACGCCCTGGTGAGCTACGACGCGGAGGATCCGGCCGACTATCTGATGATGGGCTGGTGGCTGGAGTTCCCCGGCCAGTGGCAGGATCGGACGCGGGAGGGCTCCGTCCCTGCGGCCATCGTGGACGGCCCGGAGATCGACTTGTCGGCACCGCGCGATCTGCCGGTCGAGGGGCGGGCGACCTACACCGGACAGGCCCTCGGGCTCTTCACCTACGTTGCGAATTGGGGGCCGGACTCGCCCGCCCCCTTTGTCGAGGAATACGAGGGGACGGTCACGATCGCCGCGGACTTCGCCGCGGCCGCGCTGAGCGGCTGCATCGGCTGCGACGGCGCTCTGCGTGCCCGGCGCATGGTGCTCGCGGACACCCGCGACGAGGCGCAGGCGTCCCATGCGGAATTCCTCTCCGGCTACCAGATGGACCTCGGCACCGCGCCACTCGATCCGAACGGCGCCTTCCGGAGCGCCGACGTGACGGTGCGGCACCACGACAAGACCGTCACCGGTTCGAAGGGGGGCTGGGGCGGCGCGGTCTCCAGCATTCCCGACGGCGACGGCAACCCGCGTCTCGTGGCAGGTGCGCACAAGATCGAGTTCGAGGAGGACGACGGCAGCACCGGCGTCTTCCACGGGGCGTTCATCGCCCCGGGCGAGCAACTCGGGGCGTCGGGGAAGTGAACCGGTCCAACGGCCGCGAAATCGACGGTGAGGATGCGCGAGACTTCCGCTCCATGCTCGCCCGCCACCGCCTCGCACGGCTCTGCCGAAAGCACAAGGTGAAGTCCGGGAAATATGTGCGATCCCCGAACGACAGGCTCCACGATCACTACGGCCTGATTCACCTGACGCGGCAGACCATGGGCCTTCCGAGCGCGAAGGCATGATCTCGTCCGAAAGCCGGATGCGAGAAATCCGCACGTCCGGGTTTGATGAGCGGGGACTGGAAACGCGGCCATGGGAGCCGGACTGAGGCCCGGAGCGAAAGCGACGGAACAACCACCGGACCCTAAAGCTGGCGCACCAGTCCTCGACTCTACCAGCGACGCAAGGCGTAACCCGAAAAACTAGCGCGTGCTATGGTGGTCGGACTCCATGTCGAGCCGCCTCCGCCTGAGGAGACTTTTCGCAAGAGAGGGGACAGGGATACTTGTAATGGCCGATCAGCCGCGGCTGCTACTTGATGACGCCGAATCCGTCACGCGACGGGAGACGCTGAGTGTCGTCCATGCACAAGCGGAATCGGTGGCAATGTTCGGACCCCACTATTTTTCCGGCTTCGACACGTTCCGAGGCCTCACCTACAGCTCGAGCATGCCGATGGTGGCGGCGTTGCTGGCTGAGCACGACTTCGATGACTTCGAGTGCGTCTTCGGCCACCCGGGCATCCTGCCGCCCGAGGCGGAGGACATCCTGGCCTTCCAGGCGGTGGTGCGGGACGAACTGGAAGGGCGTCTCTTTCGGCGCAAGGACATCAGCGACGCCCGGCGGAGGCGACTCTATGACTGTATCGAGGAGGGCACGGTCCGGTTTTTCGTGGTCAAGGACACCATTGCCCACGCAAAGATCTATCTCCTCTCGGATACGAGGGTGGACGCTGGGTGCGCGGCGAACTCCAACGTCAAGCGCCGAGTGATAGCGGGCTCTGCCAACCTCTCGGAACGCGCGTTCTCCGGGCGTCAAGCCGAAACCCTGATCGTCTTCGATGACGACGAAACGGCCTGGAAGCACTACGCCTCCCAGTACGAGGCGGTGCGCGACGCGTCCACTAGCCGGCTGCCTGTGACGGACGGCCCTCCGCCCGTGGAGAAGGTCCGCATCGAGAGGACACCAACCCTGGTCGAGGCGGAGGAGAGTCCCAATGGGACGACGCTGTACGTGCCGACTCTCGATGCAGAGGGGGGCGGCATTCCGCATCCCGCACTGGTCACGCGGATGGAAGCGATCCGCCCAGCCATCCGCCGTGGGATGGCGGGCGTGCCGAGACCTGACCGGACCGGCCACTTGCGGCTCACGCCGCGCATTGTCAAGGAGATTGTCCAAGTGGTGCGTTCCCGTCAGGCGGAGGCCGCCCCGACCCTGTACCTGTCGCGAAGCCGGGATGGCTTCACGCTGAATGGAGCGCCTTGGCGCCTTACGGCCGAGAAGGCCGAGGTTCGTGGCGATGTCGAAGGTTGGCTGGCGTTCTTCGAGAACTACGAGCGCGGCTTCGTGGGCGATGTGGAGCGCCTGCAGCGCGACTACTTCACCTTCATGTGCTGGTTCTACTTCGCGCCGCTCATGTGCGATCTGCGCAACGCCGCGTTGCGACGCAACGCTTTCAGCTTCGACCAGCCGATGTTCGCTGTGCTGTACGGGTCGAGCAACTGCGGCAAGACGAGCCTGATCGAGACCCTCATGGCGTCGATGTTCACGCACCCGCGCATCGTCGACACTCAGGACTTCACGCCCGGAAAGCTGCGCGGCCTTCAGGGTGCGTACAAGCGCTTCCCTGTGGTGTTCGATGACGTCACCCGCGACCGGTTCAACCGGTCCGCGGATGAGTTCGTGAAAGACGAGGCGATTGCGTTCGCGGAATCCCCCTGCTTTGCGCTCTCTATGAATGCCGATGCGCGGAGTTTCAAGGCCGAGATCGTCAAGCGTTGCCTGATGATCTACACGCGCACCTCACTTCCGGGGGACGACACGGTCGCCAGACGGCGGCTGCAACAGTCGGTGGCTGCGATTCGGGACCGGATCAGCACGGCGCTGTACCGGCACTACCTGACCCGAATTCTCCCGCGGCTGGATGACGAAGTGGCAGGCTCGTGCGATGCCGGCGAAGGCACGGACGCGCTGCTGCTGTCGTCGACCACACTGTGCGAGATCTTCGCTGAACACGTACCGGCCGGCACCCTCCTCCCGGGATGGTGCCAACCCATGACGCTGGCGGAATACCAGAAGCGTGCGTTCGAGCGCCCGCGTCGCGTGCTCGACAGCCTCCTTGGAAAGGAACGGTACAGCGCGGAGCGCCGACCGCCGGAACAGTGTTGGACGGCGACGGGCGACCGCATCACCGTCGCGGTTTCACCTATCGAGTTCAACCGCATACGGGCAGACATCCCGGACTGGCTCCTGGACGATACGGCCAGTGCGTCAGGCCAGATCGCGCTGAACCGGAAGCTCACCGAGGAATTCCTCAACCGGTCTGTGCGGGCGCCAAAGCGGTGGGCGTGGTGGCCTTCTTGGCGTGGCTAATGCCCAGCGTACGTCGGCTTGGTAAACTTCGCATGAGTACAGGAGTTTGCATTGGCGCTTAGGCGCGGCCCGACGCCCCCACGGATCATCGCCTTCGGGTGACATGGGTGCGCTCCACCTTGTAGCCAAGGCGTCCAAGTCCTTCGGCCAACTCCGCCCGGTAGATCGCGCTGATGGCCTTCTGCCCGTCGTTGACCATAGTGCGCCAGTGGCCGTCCGCGCCCTGCACCATGTTGGCGATGACGCAGTGAGTGTGGAGTTGAGGGTCAAGGCTCCTGGAAGTGTCGTGCCTGACGGTGGCGACCACCGTCTTCTGGCCGTCGGCGTGGACCGTTGCCCCGGTCGTTCCGTCCTGCATCCGGGTGAGCACGGCGTTCTTCTCGACCCATCCCAACGTCGTCCGCACGGCCCGGTCGTGCGCTTCCACGATCCGCTCGTCGCCGCCGATCATCGCCACGAGCGACACCGACTTCGGCGCTGACATGGTCACGTCCCGGCCGGGGTGGTGCTCCACCTCTCCCTCTTTGCCGCGCCTGCCCAGATGCGGGCCGTCTGGCACCTTGCCTTCGAGGATCGCCTGGAACGTGTCGGGATCGACCGGGCCGGCAAGGCTCAGCGCCTCCGCTCCCTTGCCCGCCCAGGCGCTCGCCTCAAGGTGCGCCGGATCATCTTTTGGCGTAGTACCCGTCGCGTTGATAGTAGCTCACACCCTGGGACGGTGAGGCCACCACGCCGATGGAGGCTACCATCTGTTGAGCCCTCCAAAGGGCCCGTTCTTGCCCGTTCTTGCGGTGTTCGTGTCGGCCCATGAAGCCCACATAGAGGCTTTCCGGGACGAGAACAAGACGCGAATCCACGGTTTCATAGTCCTGTCGCTCCATGGCGGTGATTGTCTGTTTGCTGGAGCCGAGACCCCGATCGGATGCCTCGATTTTCCTTGTCCCGCGCCGGTGGGGTTGCTATGATTGCACCATGGCCGAGGCTATCGCCTTCGATACCCATCGCTTCGTTAAGCGTCTGACGGAGAGCGGCTTCACCGAGAAGCAAGCCGAGACCCTCGCCGAAGAACACGTCGCCCTCCTCAACGCCAACTTGGCCACCAAAGCCGACGTCGCCAAGGTTGAGGCCGGCATCGAAGCCCTCCGACAAGAGACCAGGGCTGGCATTGATGCCCTGCGTCAGGAAACCAAGGCCGACATCGACGCCCTGCGTCAGGAGACCAGGGCCGGCATCGACGCCCTGCGCCATGAAACCAGCGCCGCCATAGAGGCGGTGAAAGCCGAGCTTGTGAAATGGCTGTTCGGCGCGCTGATAGCCCAGGGTGGCCTGATCGTCGCCCTCGTCAAACTCCTATAGCCCGGCGGGTTGCCCCGCGCCTTCGCTTCCCGGTCATGACGGGATGACCCCATGGGGCTGAGCGAACGGGTGCTGGCGGTAATCGCCCGAGTGACGCCCGAGGAGTTGGCGGAGACGCGCCGTTGGTGCGAGCTCGGGGACCGTGTGCACATGCTCAGCGACTTGACGGAGGGGCGCGTGAGCGTTACACCGCTGAAGGGGGAAGCGAGCGGTCAACGTGCGCGAACAACCGAGGCGGCCGCAAAGTTGAAAGAGGGCAAGACGAACCCTTGAGATCCCCGCACGAGGTGGTGCATGGTCGGGTGCACAGGTTCCCGCGCACGCGCTTGGCGGTCAACCCACTGACCTACTGAAGGATCGCAAGCGGGGTCGCCCCACATACGTCCCACATACGAGCGAAACTTGCCGTCGTTGAGTCTGGCATGGTACGCAACGAAGACCGGGAAGCAACTCAGCCAGGCGGTGACACACCAAAGCAAGCAGGCAGGTGTTGAAGTCCGCCTACGTGATCATTCCATGGCGGTCATTATCCCAAATCTTGGACTGGGCAACGCGAAAGCTACTCCCGGCGAACTGCGCTTTGCGCATCGCCTGGAGTCTCTGCTCGACGGCGACTGGTTGTGTTTCTACGACATACCCGTGGGAAAGCGGCGGCGTTATCCGGATTTCATCTGCGTGCATCCCCAACGCGGCTTGCTGTTTCTGGAAGTCAAGGACTGGAAGCTGAGTTCGATCAACCGCATCGACCACGACACAGTTGAACTGGAGACCGCCAGCGGCTTGAAGGCCACGGTCAATCCCGTCAAGCAGGCGCGCGACGGCGCCTTGCAGACCGTGGACATGCTCCAATGGGATCCGCATCTGAAGGAGCAAACAGGCCAGTACAAGGGGAAGTTGATCTGCCCCTATGGGTATGGCGTGGTATTGACGAACATCACCCGCAAGCAGATCCAGTCCGTGGCGCCGGATGACGTAGCCGAACGGGTGTTGCCAGGCCGTCTGCTGATCTACAAGGACGAGATGCTGGAGGACACCGACCCGGAAGCATTCCAGGAACGTCTTTGGGGCATGTTCGAGTATCGATTCAAAAGGCCGCTGACCCTGCCCGATCTGAACCGCATCCGCTGGCACCTGTACCCGGAAATCCGCATCGACAACCTGGAGCTTTTTCCGCAGAAGGCGGCCGGACAGGATTCCGGCCCGGATGTCGTCAAGGTGATGGACATCCATCAGGAACAGTTGGCCCGCGGCCTCGGCGACGGGCATCGCGTCATCCACGGCGTGGCGGGCTCCGGGA
>JAPPNF010000113.1 GCA_028818755.1 Deltaproteobacteria bacterium
GTGCGTCCGCTGCAATCGCACCCAGTCAACGCTGAGGTTTTGCAAGAGGCTCAAGTTGTTTCCGGATCAAGTCTAATGCCTATTCACAACAATGGGTTTCTGCCCCGTATGCCCGCCGTCGCCCTGGCCAATGCAGGATACGGGCGCGCGCCGCGATTCCGCCCCACACCTCAGAGGGTCGCAACGGTTTCGCTTACGGTTCGACCGTCAAGCCAATGGAGACAACCATGCATCACGATTCGCAACGGTCCAGCTACAAGGTCGGTCAGGACAACATCACCCCTTTCGGACTCGACATCCACAACCCGGTATTCCTGATCTCCGGCCTTACCATCGTCCTGTTCATCCTTTACGCGCTGATGCTCCAGGAACAGGCGGCGGCGGTCTTCGGCTGGCTGCGCCCGGCCATCACCAGCACCTTCGACTGGTTCTTCCTGTTGAGCGGCAACCTGTTCGTGATCTTCGCCCTGTTGTTGATCTTCCTGCCCGTCGGCAAGGTCCGCCTCGGCGGCCAGGACGCAACCCCGGACTTCAGCTACAGCGGCTGGTTCGCCATGCTGTTCGCCGCTGGCATGGGTATCGGGCTCATGTACTTCGGCGTCTCCGAGCCTCTGTCGCACTACGCATCGTCGATGGGCGGCACCGCGGTGGAGAACGGCGTGCGCACCGACTGGGCGCCGCTGGGCGCCGCCGCCGGCAGCGCCGCGGAGGCGCGCGATCTGGCCATGGCCGCGACCATCTTCCACTGGGGCCTGCACCCGTGGGCGATCTACGCGGTGGTGGCGCTGGCGCTGGCGTTCTTCGCCTACAATCACAACCTGCCGCTGACTCTGCGCTCGGCGTTCTACCCGATCCTGGGCGAGCGGGTGTGGGGCTGGTGGGGACACGTGGTCGACACCTTGGCGGTGTTCGCGACCCTGTTCGGTCTCGCCACCTCGCTCGGCTTCGGTACGATGCAGGCCCTGGCCGGCTTCAACCACCTGTACGGCTGGGGCACCGGCCCGGTGGCCATCGTGGTGCTCATCACCGTCATCACTGCCACCGCTCTGGTCTCCGTGCTGCGCGGCCTCGACGGCGGAGTCAAGGTGCTGTCCGAGATCAACATGGCGCTGGCCTTCCTGCTGCTGTTGGTGATCATCTTCGTCGGCCCCACCCGGGACGTTTTTGTCACCGCCGCCGCCGGCGGCATCGCCTACCTCAAGGAGCTGATCCCGCTGTCGATGCCCTTCGGCCGGGACGACTCCAACTTCGTCCAGGGCTGGACCTCGTTCTACTGGGCCTGGTGGATATCCTGGTCGCCCTTCGTCGGCATGTTCATCGCCCGGGTCTCGCGCGGCCGCACGGTGCGCGAGTTCGTGATCTGCGTGATCCTGATACCGACGGTGGTGTGCACTCTGTGGATGGCCGCGTTCGGCGGCACGGCGATCTCACAGGTGATCGCCGACCCGGCGTCGTCGGTGGCGAAAGCGGCGCAGGAGGTCAAGCTGTTCGTGATGGCCGAGCAGTTTCCGCTGGCCGCAGTGCTTTCGTTCATCGGCATCGTCCTGGTGCTGGTGTTCTTCGTCACCTCGTCGGATTCCGGCTCGCTGGTGATCGACACCATCACCGCGGGCGGCAAGACCGAGGCCCCCAAGAGCCAGCGGGTGTTCTGGGCGTCCTTCGAAGGCGTGGTTGCGGCGGTGCTGCTGCTGGTGGGCGGCGCCGAAGCCCTGGGCGCGCTGCAGGCCATGACGGTCTCCACCGGACTGCCGTTCACCGTCGTGCTGCTGGCCATGTGCTACAGCACCTGGGTCGGCCTGCAGGCGGCCTCGAAACGGATCTGACGGGCGTCGCGGCAAGAGGGCGGCTTCGGGCCCAGAAGACTCAGGAAATCCCCGCCCTGCTTGACAACAACTTCGTTGCCAACTGTATTGATGCCAACGAAAATGTTGGGGTTCGGCAATGGCGTTGAGAAAGGCTGGAGCAAACTGGGTTTCGCGAGTTCCGGAAGAAGCGAACGGGGACGAATCATGACTCGACCATTGCCACGGGTTCGGGGCATCGTCGTGATACAACAAATTGTCACAACCCTGCGCAACTCGGCGCAGCTCTGACCGAGCAGGTCAATCTAAAGACGAGGTACCATGCCGGAGGATCGGTTTCGCGTGGTGGTGCTGGACGACTACGAGCGGTTCTGCGCCTCGGTGCCGGCGTACGAAGAAGCCGCGGGATTGGCGGACATCAGCGTGGTGGAGCGCAAGCTCACCACCGATGAAGAATGGTCGGCGGCAGTAGGCGACGCCCATGCGGTCGTGCTCATGCGCGAGCGTTCGGCGTTCCGGGAGCGCGAGTTCGCCCTGGCGCCGTCGCTGCGCTTCATCTCGCAGATCGGCCGCGGCATCCCGCATCTCGACCTGGCGGAGGCCACGCGGCGCGGCATCGTGGTGTCGTGCACTCCCAACGACTCCGGCGCTTCGACCGTGGAGTTGACCTGGGCGTTGCTCTTGGCTCTTGCGAGGCAGATCCCGTCGGTGGGCCAGGGAATGCGGGATGGGGCATGGCCGCCGGCGGTGGGGATGCTGCTGGAGGGGCGGACCCTGGGCGTCATCGGCCTGGGCCGCATCGGCACGAAGGTGGCGCGAATCGCGCGCGCCTTCGACATGAGCGTTGTGGCCGCCGGCAAGACCCTCACCGACGAGCGGGCCGCGGAGGCGGGTGCGCGCAGGGTCTCCCTCGACACGCTGCTCGAAGAGTCGGACATCGTCTCGGTCCACAGCCGGCTCAATGCCGAGACAAAGGGGCTTATCGGCCGCCCCGAGCTCGAGCGCATGAAGCCCGACGCGCTGCTGATCAACACGGCCCGCGGCCCGATCATCTCCGAGGAAGCGCTGATCGAGTCGCTACGGCAGGGGCATCCGGGAGGGGTGGCGCTCGACGTCTACGACGAGGAGCCGCTGCCGGCGGACCACCCGTTGCGCGGCTTCGACAACGTCATCCTGGCTTCGCATCGGGGCTATGCGGTGGACCGTATCCTGCACCAGCGCTACCAGGCCGCCTTCACCAACGTCATCCGGTTCATCGAGGGCGCGCCGGTGGATGTGATCAATCCTGAGGCCGTATCCCCCTCTCCCTCTGGGAGAGGGTCGGGGTGAGGGACTCCCGTTACGACTCCGCCAGCGCCTTGCGGAAGCGGTCCCGGTACTCGGTGTTGTAGAGGCGGGGGAAGTTCTCCGGGTAATCCTCTCCCGGCTCCACCTTGAGGTCCACCAGGATGGGGCCGTCTTCCTTGAGGAGGGCGTCGAGGTTGCGGTCCCAGTCCTCCAGGCTGTCGAAGATGTAGGTGTTGGCGTAGCCGGCTTCGCGGGCGAGACCCGTGAAGGTGAAGCCGCTGTGGGTCGGGATGGGGACGGCGCCGTTGGTCTCGTAGGTGCCGTTCTCGCAAACGCAGTGCACGAAGTTCTTCGGCGCGGCGTTGGCGACGGTGACGAGGGTGCCCAGGTTCATCAGCAGGCTGCCGTCGCCGTCCAGCACCACCACCCGCTTGTCGGGCCGCCCCAGGGCCAAGCCCAGGGCGTGGGACGAGCCCTGTCCCATGGCGCCGGTGAAGGTGTAGTTGAGGTCGGACGGCGCGATGTGGATCCAGTCCTGGGCCGCCTTGTACACCGCCACCACGATCTCGTCGGTCCGGTGGCGCGCCAGCACCTTGAGCATTTCGTCGCGTTTCATCATGATCAGATAGGCTCCCGTCCGATTAGCATGGCCACCGGTCTCTGTTCCGCGTAGGCCCGCTCCACCGCGGGCACGATCTCATCCTCGGTGCCCGGGGCTTCGATGTTGTGATGCTCGATCTGCATCGCGTCCAGGATCGGCTCGATAATGCGCAGGCCGTAGCGCTTGGATTGGGTGGGCGGGACGCCGGGCTCCTTCTGGAGCATGCCCACCATCATGCACACCGGGTTCTTCCCCTGCACGGCCACGCCGCGGACCGCGTTGATGGAGTCCAGCAGCCCCGTGTACTGCATGAGCAGCAGCGACCGGTGCCCGGCGGCATAGAGCCCGCTGCAGATGGATACGCCCTCGTCCTCCTTGCACACCTGCACCACCTGGAAGTCGGGATCCTTGATCATCGCCTTCAGCACGTGCTCGCTGGTGGTGCGGTCCGGCAACGCGACGATGAACCGGATGCCGGCCCGTTTGATCTCCCGGATGAGGTCTTGCGCCTTGAGCCTGTCGGCGTCGTTGTCTCCGGCCACGCTTCGCTCCTTCCGCTGGTTACAAGGCCCTGCAACGGCCTCTCCTTGCCTCTCGCCGTCGGTCCTGAGCGCAGGCGACGCGGAGCGTCGCAAAGTCGAAAGACGGGCGGCAATGCCGACCTCTATACTATGGGGTTTCCCTCGAGGAAAGACTTGAACACGCGCACGTCCTCGGCCGAATCGGGCCGCAGCCCGCACCAGCGCAGGCCGCCCTCGTAGAGGCGGACCGTGGGCCCGAGCCCGTGGACGGCGGGCAGGAGGTCCCTGAGGCAATCGTACCAGGCCCGGCGCTCGTCCCGGTCGGGCGGCTCCGGGTCCCGGGCGTCGAGCACGTCGCACAGGCGGAGCCATTCACTGGTGGAGAATCCCATGCGGAGGTCGGCGGGATAGAGGCCGAGGGTGACGGCCCGGGGCCGTGTGAAGTGCTGGCGCTCGTCGAACTCCAGAATGAAACCGGGGCTTGCTATATAGTAGTCGCACGGCGGCATCCGCGGGGTTCGTATGAAGTCCCCGTAGCCGCGGTGGGCGCTCAGCTCGTCGAAGACGCGTTGCAGCACCTCTCCGATCCGGGTTCCACGGTACGCCTCGGGACTACTGGGCCAGGGAAACGCATGGTCCTTGAGGCACGCGTCCGGATAGAGCGCGGCGAGGAGCTCGTGGAGCCGGGTCTTGCAGTCGCGGCAGTGCTCGGGGTGTCGGGCGGAATTGGGAATCATCCGCGTATTATTGGTACTATCCGGACGAGAGGCAATTACGATGGGCTGGACTTACCTGTGCATTGCCGGCGTGTTCGAAGTGGCGTGGGTCATCGGCCTCAGGTACACCGCCGGTTTCTCCAAGCTGTTGCCGAGCGCGTTCACGGCCCTGACGATGGGGGTGAGCATCTACTTCCTGTCGCAGGCGGTGAAGACCCTGCCGGTGGGGACGGCCTACGCGGTCTGGACCGGTATTGGCGCCGTGGGCGCGGTGATTTTTGGGATGATCCTGTTCGCCGAGTCCAGGGACGCGTTGCGGCTGGCGTGCATCGGCCTCATCATCGCCGGCATCATCGGGCTCCGTCTGGTCTCCAACAACGGATGAAACGACGTTCGCGGGAGCTTGAATGAAACGGATATGTGTCTTTTCGGGGTCCAGCACCGGCGCGCTGGACGAGTACGCGCGGATGGCGGCGTCGCTGGGCCGCGAGTTGGCGCGGCGCGGCATCGGGGTGGTCTACGGCGGCGCTTCCATCGGGCTCATGGGATGCGTGGCCGACGCGGCCCTCGAGGAGGGCGGCGAGGTCATCGGCATCATCCCCGAGGCCTTGATGGTGCGGGAGGTGGTGCACTCGGGCCTCACCGAACTCAAGGTGGTGGCCTCCATGCACGAGCGCAAGGCGCTCATGGCGGGGTTGTCGGACGGTTTCATCGCGCTGCCGGGGGGCTACGGCACGCTGGAGGAGCTGGCCGAGATGATCACCTGGCTGCAGCTCAGGATCCACGCCAAGCCCTGCGGTGTCCTGAACGTCCGGGACTACTACGGTCACCTGATCCGTTTCCTCGACTACGCCGTGGAGCAGGGGTTCCTCAAGCAGAAGCACCGCGACAAGCTGCTCATCGCCGAGACGGTGGAGGGCATGCTGGACGCGCTCGCCGGCTTCCGTCTTCCTTGACCGGGGTGTCCGTCAGGGGCGGGTCTGAAACTTGCCCCTGAAGACGAACCCTCGGACCGCCACCGCAGCCACGGTGACCAGCGACATGAGCCACGCGAACCAGTCGCCGTAACGCACGTACGCCGTTTCCATCTCCATCAACGGCACCGTGGCCGTCAGCACCCCTTCCGCGAACAGCGGCAGCGGCGCCGACATGCGGCCCGCGGGATCGATGACCGTGGTCACCCCGGTGTTGGTGGCGCGCACCAGCGACCGTCGCGTCTCCAGGGCGCGCCATCGCGCCAGCCGCGCATGCTGCCAGGGCGCCACGGTGCGGCCGTACCAGGCGTCGTTGGTCAGGTTGACCAGCAGGTTGGCGCGCTCGTCGCGCACGAACCGGCGCGACAGCTCCGGCATCAGGTCCTCGTAGCAGATGAGCGTCGCCGCCCGCGCACCCCGAGGCAGGGCGAAGGTGCTCTCGAGCTTGCCGGGAGTGAATCCTTCGCCGATGGGCGGCATGCCCGGAAGTCCGCCGATGAGCGGTGCCAGGGGGATGTACTCGCCGAAGGCCAGCAGGACGCGCTTGTGGTAGCGGCCCAGCACCGCCCCGGCAGGGTCCAGCGCGATGGCGCTGTTGTACTTCCGGAAGCCGCCGCTGGAAAGGCGCCGGTAGGTGATGGCGCCGATGATCATGTGCGGATGGCGCGCCGGCAGCACCTCCGGCGGGACTCGCCCGGCCCTGTCCGGCAGCCATCTCTCGACCGCGGACTCGGGCCAGATGACCAGGTCCGCGTCGCGGCTTCTCGTGGAGAGATCCTTGTAGGTCTGTTGGTTGGTCCTCAGAAACGCTGCCTGGCCCTTCCGTTCGATGGAGATGTTCCCCTGCACGACCACGATGTCGAGCTTCCTGGCCGCCTCCGCGGCCGCGTCGACTTCCGCCAGCCGCAGGTGTCCGTATGCAACGGCCGCCGCCAGCGCGGCGCATGCGGCGGCGGCGGTCCACGTCACTGCCCGGACGCCGCCTTCACCCCGGCGCGCGCGCAGCACCCTGTAGAGGGCGGTGCCGCACCACAGCAGCACGAAGGTGGCGCCGTAGTGGCCCACCAGGTCCGCCGACTGGTTCAAGGAGGTGAACACGGTCTGGCTGGTGGCGAGATACCAGGGGAAGAGGTTGGGGAACCAGAATTCCACGGCGACCCAGAACGCCGGCGGAAACAGCCCGAGAGGGCCGGTTCCGCACAGACGCACCAGGCCCGCGAACACCACGAACGGTATCGCCGAATAGGCGACGAAGAGGGTGAAAGCCAGCGTCGCCAGGGCATAGTTGACGCCGCCGAAGACATGAATGGTGTACACCAGCCAGTGGAAACCCAGGGCGATGGTGGCGACCCCCGTGAGAGCCCCCGCGCTCAGCGCCTGGCGCCAGCCGGGCGCCCGCTCCACCGCGGTGAGGAAGGGGACGAGCGCCAACCAGGTCAGGGGGAAGAGAATCGGCCAGAGGAAGGGCAGGGCGATGAGCCCCGCGCTGAGGAGCGATAACCGAGATAGCGAGCCGAACCCAGCCATGGAGCCGGAAGTCTACGGGTCTCGGTTCCGGCCGTCAACGCGCGTCGGCTCCGGTCGTCTGCCCATTGACAGGCGATTCGCGGAACGACTAATGTGGAGGCCGCAGACTGCGTTATACATCCATTCGTGACAGCATCGTCGTCCAGTCCGCCAAAACCAATCGTGAATTCCGGACACCGGAAAGGAGGAGACAAATGGGTCAAGCATTCGTAGATGCCGACGGGCACATCATGGAGCGCGAGAACGAGATCAACGAGCACATTGACGAGAGGTACCTGGGACGGGGCCACCTGAGCTTCCGTCAGATGCTGCCGAGTCTCGACAAGTTCCACACTCCCAGGAACCGCATTGTCGAGCCGGAGGGAATCTTCGACGCGTCGGTGGGGCCGGAGCGGTGGCTCGAGTTCCTCGCGAAGACCGGGATCGAGGCCTCGGTGCTGTATCCCACGGCCGGCCTTTCCTACGGCCAGGTGCACTTCCCCGAGTGGGCGGCGGCATACGCGCGGGCCTACAACGACTGGTTTGCCGAGAAGTACATCAAGGTGAGCGACCGGTTCAAGGGGGTCGCGCTTATCCCGGTTCAGGACGTGAAGGCGGCGGTCAAGGAGCTGCGCCGGGCGGTGAAGGACTTGGGCATGGTGTGCGCCATGCTCCCCTCCAACGGCCTGGACCGGCACTACGGCTCCGACGAGTTCAATCCGCTTTACGAGGAAGCGGAGAAGCTCGACTGCGCCCTGGCGGTGCACGGCGGCTGCTACGGCGACCTGGGCTTCAACTCGTTCAAGGTCTTTCCGGCCACGCGCGCGCTGGGTATGCCGTTTCCGCTGGCCATCCACATGACCGGGATGATGTCGGAAGGCGTCTTTGACCGCTTCCCCAACCTGCGGGTGGGCTTTCTCGAGGGCGGCACGGCCTGGATCCCGCTGGTGCTCGACCGTCTGAACCGCGAGGTGGAGTACGGCGGCCTGCAGCTCAAGAAAGATCCCATCGAGTACTTCCGCGGCGGCAAGGTCTTCGTCGGGTGCGAGGGTAACGAGGACGTGCTGGTCTACTGCGTCAACCGCGTCGGACACGAGGTCTTCATGTTCTGCTCCGACTTCCCGCACGAGATCACCATGGACAACTGCATGGAGGAGATCGACGAGATCCGCGACCGGGACGAGCTCACCGACGAGCAGAAGCAGGCCATCCTCGGCGACAACGCGCGGAACTTCTACAAGATCTGAGCGCAGGCGCGGCGGAAGGGGCACGCCCTTTCCGCCGCTTGACGCCCCCCGACCGAAGGGCTACCATGAGTGTGTCCCATGGGGACAGACCATCGTAAGTCTCACCTTGCGAAGCCTACGCGAAGGACACCGACCGAGATCGTGGTTCAAAATAGAATCCTGCCGTGTTCGACTCCTTTTGCAGTTCGCGCCCAGGGTGTATGGCCATAACGTTTCAGGAGGAGAGCACATGGAAGGCAGGAGACTTTACATTGGCGGGTTGCCGTACTCGACGACGGACATGCAACTCGAGGAGATTTTCTCGGCTCACGGTACGGTTGAATCCGCCCAGGTGATCATCGACAAGTTCACCGGACGGTCGCGAGGCTTCGGGTTCGTGGAAATGGGGACTTCGGAAGAGGCCGAGGCCGCGGTCAACGCCCTCAACGAGACCGATCTCGGAGGACGCACCATCACCGTGAACGAGGCGCGGCCCCAGCGCCGCGACTTCGGAGGCCGCCGCTAGGCGGTTTCTGCGCATGTCCGGCCGCCGCTGCCGGACGTGTCAAATCCCGACGGGGCGCAGGGCCCGTCGCCCTGCCTGCCCCGCGAGTCGGGGGCACATCGCCTCACGACTCGGTTTCATCCCTCTCACCGCGGCGTAATCCCTTCACGCCGGACAGTCCACATCCCTGCGTTTCGCCAACGGACGCATCGTTGCCATTTCCACCGGAATGGGGCATGTAGGCCTTGATCCGCATAAGGGGTTCGAGCGCGAAAGGAGAGTCGAGATGGCGACAGGCAACGGATTCGGAACGGCCAGCGGAATCAACCTGGTGGGGCGCATGGACCTGCCCGGCGGCGGCAAGGTCGAGGTGGACAAGGGTTTCGCCTACGTGGGCCACATGGACCCGCCCTACGGCACGTCCGTCATCGACGTGCGCGACCCCAAGAATCCCAGGCTCGTCGCCCAGCTCGAGGTGCCTCCGGGGATCCATTCGCACAAGGCCGCGGTGAGCGACGGTGTGATGATCGTCAACTACGAGCGCTACGAGAACAACCAGGACGCCCAGGGAGGCCTCAAGGTCTTCGACGTGTCGGATCCGGCCAAACCCCGCGAGGTGTCGTTCTTCAAGGCGTCGGCCAAGGGCGTGCACCGCTTCACCTTCGACGGGCGCTACGCCTACTTCTCGCCCGTTCCGGAGGGATACGTGGGCAACATCTGCATGATCCTGGATTTGGCGGACCCGGCCAACCCGCAAGAGGTAGGCCGCTGGTGGATGCCGGGCCAGTGGGTCGCAGGCGGCGAGGAACCCACCTGGCCGGGTACCATGCACCGCTGCCATCACCCCATCCGCCGGGGCGACCGCCTCTACGTGAGCTACTGGCACGGCGGCTTCGTGATCCTCGACATCTCCGACATGAGCAAGCCCACGCTGGTGAGCCATCTCGACACGAGCCCTCCCTACCCGTCGCCCACGCACACCACCCTGCCCATGCCGGAGAAGCTCATGGGCCGGGAGATCCTGGTGGTGGTGGACGAGGAAGCCCAGAAGGCGGCGCCGCTGCCCTACGCCTTCATGTGGGTGGTGGACATCTCCGACGAGAAACACCCCGTGCCCATCTCCACGTTCATGCCGGATCTCGACGAGGAGCCCGCCGACCGCTACGGCGCGCACCAGCCCAACGAGCAGGTCCACGGCAACGTGCTCTACGTCACTTGGTTCAGCGGCGGCCTGCGCGCGGTGGACGTGTCCAATCCCTACCAACCCAAGGAGGTGGGCTACTACGTGCCCGAGCCCGGCAAGGGGCAGAACGCCGTCCAGAGCAACGACGTCTTCCAGGACGACGACGGGCTCCTGTACTTGATCGACCGACTCGACGGGTTCGAGATACTTGAGCCGCGGGTGTAGCCGAGGGTTCGCCGCACCGTCATGGCGGATCGAGACAACGCCCCGGAGGCGCCCGCCGCGCTCGCGCACCTGCGCGTGGTGGAGCTGGGAGACGTGCCCGCGGCCTACGCGGGCCGGCTGCTGGCAGATCTCGGCGCGGACGTCATCAAGGTGGAGCCGCCGGGCGGCGCGCCCGAACGGAGGCTCCCGCCCTTTGCCGGAGGCATCGAGGACGCCGAGCGCAGCCTGACCTCCATCCACGCCAACACCAACAAGCGCAGCCTGGTGCTGGACCTCTCCGCCGAAGGCGACCGCGACACGTTCACCAGGCTGCTGCTGTCCTCGGACGTTTTCGTCGAGGCCACTCCGCTGGGCCGGCTGGAGTCCTGGGGATACACCGACGCGTGGCTGGAGGAGAACTGCTCCGCGCTCGTGACGGTGTCCATGACGCCCTTCGGCCGCACCGGTCCGTACCGGCACTACAAGACCAGCGACGCCATCACCAACGGCGCCGGCGGCTTTCTCTACGGCCAGGGGGATGACCAGCGCGGGCCGTGCACGGCGCCCTCCCACTCGGCCTACCAGGTGGCCGGCTGCGTGGCCGCGACGCTGGCGGTGGCCGGGGTGCGGCACCGGCGGCGCAGCGGCGCAGGCCAGCGTCTGGACGTGTCGCTGCAGGAGGCGTTGACCTTCACCAACAGCAGCTCCATCGCGCGCTACACCCTGGAGAACCGCATGGGGCGCCGGCCCGGGGCGAAGACCTACGGCGGCTCGGTGACCAACATCTACCGCTGCAAGGACGGCCGCTACGTTCATTTCACCGCCAACTTGCCCCACATGTGGCGCGAGTTCACCCAGAACTGGATGACGGGGACGATTCTGTCCGAGCCGCAATGGGAGGACATGAACTACCGCGACTCCCGGAGCGACGAAGCCTCCGCCGTGGCGGCGGAGTTCATCAGCGGCTTCACCGCCGACGAGTTCGTGGCCGAAGCGCAGCGGCGGCATCTTTCCGCCGCCCCGCTCAACACCGTGGGGCAGTTCGTGGACGGGGAACAGTTGGCCGCCCGCGGCTGGATGCAGGAGATGGAGCACCCCGTCATCGGCCGCTACCGGGCGCCGGGCTTCCCCATGCGACTCTCCGGGACGCCCATGCGGGTGCGCCGGCCGGCGCCGCTGCTGGACCAGCACCGCGACGAGGTGCTGGCCGAGCTGGAGCAGGGCAGAGAACCGTGCACGGTACCGTCGCAACCGGAAGCGGACCCGGGCGACGGCATGATGTCGGGGCTCCGCATGGCCGACCTGACGCAGCAGTTCGCCGGACCCCTCGGCACCGAAATCCTCGGCTACTACGGCGTGGAGGTCCTCAAGATCGAGTCCAACACCGTGGCCGCCCGGGGCCGGCGCGCCGCCATCCACGCCGACATGAACCGGGCCAAGCTGGGCGTCACCCTGAACCTGCGTCATGACCAGGGCAAGGAGCTGTTCCGGCGTCTTGTGGAGCGGTCCCAGTTGGTGGTGGAGAACTTCAGCGTAGGGGTCATGGAGCGGCTCGGCTTCGACTACGAGTCCTTGCGCAAGGTGAACCCCGGCATCATCCAGGTGTCCATGCCCGGCTGGGGCAGGGAAGGGCCGCTGCGCTCCTGGGTGGCCTGGGGCTGGCAACTCCTGGCCTACACCGGCCTCATGCGCCTGTGGGGCTACCCCGAGTCGCCCATGCGCGCGCGCTGCAAGATCGCCTGGCCCGACCGGGTCGGCGCCATCACCATGGCGCTGGGCGTGGCCGCCGCCGTGGAACACCAGGAGCGCACCGGCGAAGGCCAGTTCATCGAGGCCGCGATGCTGGAGGCCCAGGGCGCCATGATGGGCCCCGCCATCCTCGACTACACGGTCAACGGCAACGAATGGGAGACGCTGGGCTACCGGGAAATACTGGGAGACCCCTACGCCCCCCACGGCTGCTACCCCTGCGCCGGCAACGACGACTGGATCATCATCGCCTGCGAGACCGACGAGGAGTGGCAAGCCATGGCCGGGGTCATCGGCGCGGGCTCATGGCCCGAGGACGCGCGCTTCGCGGACAAGGAAGGCCGGAAAAAACACCAGGACGAGTTGGACCGGAAACTATCGGAGTGGACCCGCACCCAAACCGCCCGGCAGGCCTTCCGGCGCCTGCAGAAAGCCGGCGTGGCCGCCGGCATCCCCATGTCCGGCGAGGACCTCTACTACGACATCCACCTGCGCGAGCGCGGCCACATCGTCGAGCTCGACGAACCCCCCTGGGGCCGGGTCGGCCATCACGGCATCCCCGGCATCCCTTCCCGCTCCAAAGCCAGCGCCGCCCTCCCCCCGCCCTGGATCGGCGCCCACAACGCCTACGTCCTGGGTGAGGTGCTGGGGTTAAGCGAAGAGGAGATCGCTGCACTGGAGGAGGCGGAGGCGATCAAGTAATCGGTCCCTGAGTCGTTCCCGTGCGTCGCATCCGTCACCCCGGGTCAAGACCGGGATGGCGGCCTTAAGAGCGACGGGAGAATCCTGGAAACCAGAGGTTTGAAGGTAACGTGACCCGATCCGTGGGACTCAACCGCTTCAGTGATCGCGACCGCACCTTACCGTCGGGATTGAGAATTTCGAACTCTCTTTCCTCGACAAGTCGCAAAATAATCCGGTCAAGATCGGAAAAACGAGCGGCTGTCCGATTCGCAAGCATATGTCGCAACGCATCCATTGTAACTGGCTGTTCCGAGACCAGGCCGAACAGCTCTCTTGGCAGCGATCCGAGAAGTTGGTCTCTCATTTGTTGCTGATCAAGCTCACTGAATTGAAACAGCGGGAGGGTCGCCGAGTCCTTCAACGTGTCCCAACCCAACATACCGAAATCGCCGCGGCCATAGTGCTCAAATGTATTGTGGATATTCCAATGCTGCTGGATCATGACATCGCGCGCAGTCGGATGCCTTGAGAGATGAAGAAACCATAAGGCACGTCGCGACGTCGCGGGGCGAATAAAGGAAAGGCGTGTCGTACAATGCTCCGGTTACGAGTCGAGCGTGCTCGCGCAGGGTCCGTTGGACGAGCGCCCGGCCACCGTCTCCATCCCTGAATTGGATCAGGTCTTGTATCTGTGAGTCCGTCAATTGCAGTGGCGCAACGGCCTTGGCTATCTGCGGCGTCTGCGCCAGATGGTTGACCAAGGCATCGGCAGCAAATGTTAGTATGACTTCGGCCGCCGGCAGTTCGTCAAAGATGCGGGAGACGAGTGCCAATTCCACCTGAGAAAACCCGGTCTGATCGAGAAGGAAGATCGCCCGCCCCGAACGGGGCTGTCTTCGGTGGATCGCCTTCAGAATGCTTTCGATCTCCTCTTCGAAGAGACCGTTTCGAACGACAATCCTCTCGTCGTCGACATTGTGACCGTGCTCTTGGAGAGCTTTCCGGAGATGATCCGTGTGGGTTTTTTCCTTGTCGACGAAGTAGAATCTACAGTCGATGTGGAGCTGTTTGATGCGGGTTTCGTTCAGCCGGTCTTTAGCTGCCGCTGTTTCTTCCAGCATGACTAACGGGGTGCCGGAAAGAACGGTATCTCTCTCAAGGAACGTGCCTCCCCCGGCAAAGCCGTCGATGAGGTCGAGCTTAAACTCCTCACGCTGTGGGTTGACGTTCAGCCTGTCGAAATACGCCCGCAGGTAGCTACGCAATACCGTCAGTTTGGCCTTGCTGTGGGCTTCGATTTGCGGTGGCGGCTCGTCAGGATGCCACTTGAAGGCCATGCTGGTGTTTTCCCGTTGGATACTCGGGCATCGCGTTGTGCTCCACCCCTTCCAGTTCGCGGCCACCGGCCTTTGGGGTTTGTCCTCCCCACTGCTTGAAGAAGAAGGGTACTCCAGCCCGCCGGCAGTCATCCCGAATGTTACGGACCCACTCGGGTCGCATCGGTCGCGCCCGCGGGCCGCTCTCACCACCCACGATGACCCAGGATATCCCGTCGAGATCGATGTCTCCGACAGGACCCAGAAGCGGTTCTATCGACAGAAACCGAACGGCTAGCGGTGCCGACCGAAGATGTTGAATTCTAACGCTTGCTGAGCGGTCTTCGACCGATACGCCACACCAAATGTGATCGGGGGCCAAACCATGAGCGTATCTGCGCCGCAGGTAGTTCCTCATGAGCGAGCTGCGCTTCGTCAGGATCTGATAGATGTGCCGGTCCACCGCTTCCATAGTTTCGAACACCCTGTCGATAAAGCGGCGGTCGACGTCTTTGTGAAAGAGGTCGCTCATCGAATTGACAAAGATCATTCGCGGTTTGCGCCACCGGGCGGGTTGGTCCAGCCGTGATGGCCACAGGCGAAGATCGAAGCCCTGCTCGTAGGGATGTCCGGCGACGCCGCGCCATCGCTCGGAGAAGCGTTCTGCATAGCAGTTGTCGCAACCGCGCGTGATCTTTGTGCATCCCGTCACAGGATTCCAGGTTGCATCCGTCCACTCGATCGTCGATTTACTGCCCACGGTGACACCACCTATCGAGCTGTCAAACTGGCATTTTCACGGAACTACCGGTTACCCGAGCTTGAGAGCATCATATCCGCGGGTGGCTTCTCGTCCGTCACTCCCCCTTGGAAAACGGTCCGAACGGCTCCGGGCGGAAGGGTTTGTCGCGGGCTTCGAAGAAGGCGCGCAGGCCGCCCTGTTTGCGGGCGTCCTCCAGGCGCTTGTTGAACTCTTCGCGCTTGCTGAGGCGGGCCATGGCGCTCAATTCGGCGTTGAGCAGCCAGGCCTTGTGGAGTCCCATCATCTCCAGTCCCTGGGTGGCGATGGCGAGATTGATCTTGACGGTCTCCGGCGGCACCAGGGCCACGCGTTCGACCATGCGGAAGCATTCCTCCAGGAGTTCGTCCGCGGGCACGACCTTGTTCACCAGGCCGATGCGCAGGGCTTCCCCGGCGTCGACGTGGTCGCCCGTGAGGGCGTAGCGCAGCGCGTTCTTGGGACCGGCCAGCAGCACCCAGATGAAGTCCGTGCCGGCGGCTTGCCGCACCTGCGGCTGGCCGAATACGGCATCGTCAGCGGCGACCGTCAGGTGGCAGGTGAGGGCCAGCCACGAGGCCGCGCCCAGGCACCAGCCGTTGACCGCGCCGATGATGGGCTTGGGGTACTCCCAGCGGTAGAGGCGCCGCCGCAGCATCTCCTCGCGGTCCTTGTCCCGGACCTCGTCGAACTCCTTGTAGAGCGGCACTCCTTCCGGCAGGGCCTGCGGCCACACGGTCTCCGGGACGCCTTCCCGGGAAACGTCCTCGCCGGCGGAGAAGCACCCGCCCGCGCCGGTGAGGATCACTCCCCGCACCTCGGGGTCGTCCTTGGCCTCGGCCAGGGCGGCGTCCAACTCCGCCAGCAGGGCCTCGCTCAGGGCGTTGCGCCGTTCCGGGCGGTTGAGGGTGATGAGGACGCCGTTGCGCTGCTTTTCATAGAGAAGGTTCTGATAGGTCGACATGAGGTCTCCTCGCTGGAAGTTCGTCTCCTGTTGCCGTGTAGCCTTCGGCCGGCGCGCCTATTCCCTGGGCTTCGACCTCGGGCCGAAGGGCTCGGGCTGGAACGGGCCGTCGCGCAGTTGCAGGTACTCTCGGATGTTCTTCTCCCGGGCCTCGTTCAGCGGGCGGCGGTGCTCCTCGCGCAGCATCACGTGGGCCGGCGCGGAGAGCTGCGAGTCCAGCATGAGGGCGTCGCGCAGGCCCATCATCTCCATGCCCAGGGTGGCGATGGCGAGGTTGATCTTGACCGTCTCCGGCGGCACCAGCGCGATGCGCTCCACCAGCTCGAAGCACTCGTCCAGCAGCCGTTCGTGGGGCACCACCTTGATGACCAGGCCGATGCGCAGCGCTTCCTGGGCGTCGATGTGGTCCCCCACCAAGCCGTAGCGGAGCGAGTTCTTGACCCCGGCCAGCATGGTCCAGAGGAAGCTCGTGTTGGAGCCGTGGCGCACCTCGGGCTGGGCGAACACGGCCTGCTCCGAGGCGATGGTGATGTGGGTGCACAGCGCCAGCCACGAGCCCGCGCCCATGGCCCAACCGTTGATGGCGCCGATGACCGGCTTGTCCAGCTCCCACAGCCGCAGGAACTCGTTGCCCTCCCGGCCGCGCCAGGAATCGATCCAGTCCGACGCCGACTGGCCCGCGGGGACGCCGTAGGGCCACTCGAGGTCGCGCCGCCGCCCCGGCTTGGGCCCCTGGTCCATGCCCGCGGAAAAGGCGCGCCCGGCGCCGGTGATGATGATGGCGCGGACCTCGGGGTCGGCCACGGCCTCGTCCAGCGCCGCCGACATCTCGTGCTGGACCGTGGGGCTGATGGCGTTCATCACCTGCGGCCGGTTCAGCGTGATCAAGCCGGCGGCGCCGCGTCTCTCGTAAAGGATCTCGGTGTAGTCTGCCATTGGTTTCCTTGTTTCCGTCGTGGGTGGGACAGGACACTAGCAGATCGGGCCACGCATGGCGACTGCGCCCGTACGCCCGGACGGGGCCTACCGCTCCTTCTTCCAGACGATGCGGTAGATGCCGGCGATCTCGGAGAACGGCATGATGATGGGGTCATAGCCGTGGGCGATGCTGATGAGGACCAGGTTGCCGTTCTCCTTCTTGATCCGCTTGATCAGGTACTCCCCGCCCACCGTCTTCACCACGCAGTAGTCGCCGGAGTGCCACTCCTTGTTGGGGGAGCACACCACGATCTCCTTGTCCTCGTAGCGCGGGCTCATGGAGTCGCCGCGGACCTCCACGCCGAAGGCGTTGGCGTCGCCGAGGTCGTAGGGACGCGACACCCGGCGCCACCCCTCACCCACCGGGAAACCGTCCTCGGAGAACTCGCCCCGTCCCGCGCCGGCCCGTCCCACCACCGGAAGGTCGTCCGGTACGTGGCCCGACACGTCACGGACTTGGTCGTTGGTGGACAGCAGCCACTCCAGGGAAACCCCGCACACCGACGCCAGGCGATGCAGGATGGCCGACTGTGGCGCGCGGTCGCCGGCCATGTAGTTGTAGACCGCGGTCTTGGAGATGCCCGCCCGGGCCGCCACCTCCTGGGGGTCCCGTTCCGCGAGCGCCAGCGTGAGGCGGCGGGCAAGATCGGTCTTGGGACGTCTTGTTTTTTTCCTCGGCATCGTGTATATAGTTCTCGAATGAAAAATAGCTTGACATTATAGTAGTCAATTGATAACTTCCCGTCAAGCGCTGTCATGACGCGACTCTCAACGGGAAGGAAGGGCGACGATGGCAAGTGATACGAAACGACATTTGAGATCGGTGGACGGAGGCCGCGAGACCAAGCAGTGGGCGGAGGTGGATTCCTCGCTCGTGGGGCTCTCGGTGCTCTCGGCCCTGAGCAAGATCGACCACGGCGAGGAGGGGGAGGCCGATGTGGAAATCGGCGGCCGCACCCTGCGAATCCGTTTCGACCCGCTCCAGAAGCGGGTGCTGATGTTCGAGCTCAAGAAGGCCCGGACCCGCAACTCCCGCCTCTCGGGTCCCCGCAACAAGACCCTCCACTAGCACAGGCAACGCCCGGGGGAACGGGTCTCGAGGCTTGCTGCGAGCGTCTGACGCAAGTAGGCAGCAGTGATCCGCCTCCCTTGGCGCCGACGAGGTGGTCCTTGAAGACCTGTTTCTGAGGATCGCCTCTTCCACGCAACACCAGCCGCGGTCTTCCTTGGCCGCGACGCGACGGCGGGGACACGTTCCCAAACTTGGGGCTCCTTGCCACAAGACCATAAATTGTCTAGACTAGTCAGATATCTCTAACTAGAAGGGTCGATCCATGGACATAGCGACAGTCACCGCGCTCAAGATGTCCTTGAGCGCGTACCTGCGCCAGGTGAAGGCAGGGGAAGAAGTACTGATCACAGAGCATGGCCGTCCGATCGCACGGTTGCTTCCCGTCACTGGCCCCCCATCGCTGGCCGACCACTTGAACGACATGGAGAAGAAGGGACTGCTTCGACGCGGGCAAGCCCGTTTGCCAGCCGATTTTTGGGATTTGCCGCGCCCCGTGGACGCACACGCGGCAGTACGATCCGCGCTGTCGCGCGAACGGGAAGAGGGCTGGTGAAGTTCTGGGATACGTCCGCCATCATACCTCTGTGCGTCCATGAGACCGGCTCCGCCGCCGCGAGGGAACTTCTGACCGAGGATCCGTCCCTGGTCGTATGGTGGGGCACTCGCACCGAATGTGTTTCCGCACTCATGCGTCAGGTACGGGAGGGGGGCCTGACGCCGGCTGACGCCCGCGCCGCACGCCATGTCCTGGACACCGTCATGCAGGCCGGGATGGAAATGCAGCCGAGCGAGGCGGTGCGCGGTACCGCCGAGCGCCTGTTGGGGGTGCATTCCTTGCGAGCCGCGGATGCGTTTCAGTTGGCTGCGGCCATCCAATGGTGTCAGGGTGTGACGACGGGCAATGGCTTGGTTGTGCTTGACCGGCGTTTGCGTGAAGCGGGGTACGCGGAAGGTTTCACCGTCCTTCCGGGGACTCTCTGAAACCGGGAAGTGACCGGCGAACGGGGACTCGGTGGGATGGTCCGGGTTGGCTTCGAGATGCGGGCTTACGGCGCGAACATTTCGCCCAGCACGGCCAGGATCCGTTCCCCCGCGGTTGCGCTGATTTTGCCCAATCGCTGCACCAAGCGGGATTCATCAACAGTGCGGATCTGGTCGAGAACGATCTGTCCGTCTTTTCTCTGGAACCGAACGGGGACGCGGGTGGGGTAGGGGCGGTCGCGGGTCGTCATCGGAGCCGCGATCACGGTGCGAATGTGCCGGTTCAACTCATCGGGCGAGATGACGACGCAGGGGCGGGTCTTCCGGATCTCGTGTCCTTCGGAAGGATCGAGCCGGACCAGGAACACCTCGAACCGGGCGGCTACCACTCCCACTCCGTGACGTCCCATCGGGTCGCCGCCGAAGATCCTTCGTCCAAGAGGGCGTCATCGCCGAGTTCGTGCATACGGCGAAAGGCCTCATCCCAACCGCTCCGTGGCTCCGCCACGCCGCGGATGAGCAGACAGTCCTCCCGCACCTCCATCTCCACCTCGTCGCGGAGGCGGCATTGCTCGAGGATTGGTTTGGGAATTCGAATGCCGCGGGAGTTGCCGATCCGAACGATTGCTGTTTTCACGAGAGGCCCTTTGTTCGCTGATGTGACTACAATGTATTTACCTCAGGCGGACGCGCAGGTCAAGAGATCCGAGGCCGCCCGGGTTGGGGGGCAGCAACGGAAACCCGAGAGGAGCAAGCGGCTGAGTCAGTTTGTACGTTCCGTATCCACCACCTTGACCGCCCGCCCCGTGGCGAGGGACTGCGACGCGGCGTCGGCGATGGCGAGGGCGGCCAGGCCGTCCTTGCCGCTCGGATACGGCATGTCAACGCCCCGGACCACGGCACAGAAGGTAGCGATCTCTTCGCGGTAGGCGTCGGCGTAGCGGTCCATGAAGAAGTCGTTGAGCGGGTCGGTGGCGAATCCGGACCGGTCGGCGCGGGTGACGGTGGTGGCCACGGGATTGCCGGCGGAGACCATGCCCTCGGAGCCGTGCACCTCGATGCGCTGGTCGTAGCCGTAGGTGGCGCGGCGGGAATTGGAGATCACGCACAGACGGCCGCCGGCGGAGCGCAGCACGGCCACCGCGGTGTCGACGTCGCCGGCTTCTCCGATGGCCTTGTCGACCAGGGCGGACCCGGTGGCGGTAACCTCCACGATGGCTTCGCCCACCAGGAACCGCGCCATGTCGAGGTCGTGGATCATCATGTCCCGGAACAGGCCGCCGGACCGCCGGACATAGTCCAACGGCGGCGGCGCGGGATCGCGCGAGGTGATCTGCACGAGTTCGACGGCACCGATGCGGCCCCCGTCGATTTCGTCGCGCAGGCGCCGGAACGACGGGTCGAAGCGGCGGTTGAATCCGATCATCAGCGGCACCCCGCAACGGCCGGCCGCGGCTACGCTCCGTCGTGCCCGCGACAGGTCGAGATCGATGGGCTTCTCGCAGAAGATCGCCTTGCCCGCCGCCGCGGCCCGTTCGATGAGGTCGGCGTGAAGGTCCGTGGGCGTGGCGATGAGGATCCCTTCGATGGCGGAGTCGCTCAGCACTTCCTCGACCGAAGCGGCACGGGTGCCGGTGGCCTGAACGACCGCCGCCACCGCGGCATCGTCGGGATCGGCGACGGCTACGAGATGCGCCCCCTCGCTGTCCGCGATCGAGCGCGCGTGGGTCTTCCCGATACGGCCGGCGCCCAGGAGCCCGAGCCTGACGGGCCCGCCGGTCACTTCGAGTCCCGCTGGAAGATCCAGTCGTGGTCGGGGTGGTTCCGGAACCGCCACTGGCGCTTCGGGCCCGCCATGACGTTCAGGTAGTACATGTCGTAGCCGTAGGGCGCGCCGCACGGATGATGGCCGCGCGGCACCAGCACGGTGTCGCCGTCGCACACCGCCATGGTCTCGTCCAACTCGCCGTCCTCGGTGAACACCCGCTGAAAGCCGAACCCCTGCGGCGGGTCGATGCGGTGATAGTAGGTCTCCTCGAGGTAGGTCATAGCCTCGCCTTCGTCGCTGTCGTGACGGTGCGGCGGGTAGCTCGACCAGTTTCCCTGGGGCGTGTAGACCTCGGTGATCAGCAGGCTGTCGGCGATGTCGGCGTCGTCCATGGCGATGGGATGCACGTAGCGCGTGTTGGCGCCCTTGCCGCGCTCCAGCACGGGTATGCTCTCCGGATCGATGGCCCTGGCTGCGTGCCCGCCGAAGCCGGGGGCCGAGCACACCGCGATGTTGCAGTCGGTTTCCGCCCGCGCCGACCACGATGTTCCGTTGGGAACGTAGACGGCGTAGGGTTTGGTCTGCTCGAACACGCTCATGCGCTCGCCCTGGACTCCGAAATCGACCTCCGGGGTCGACAACCGCGCCTTGCCTTCAACCATCACCAGAATGGCCTCGCGGTCGCCGGTGGCCTCCCCGGCAGTCTCGCCGGCCTTCAACGTGTAGACGGCGAAGCCGACATAGCGCCAGCCGGCGTCCTCCGGGGTGATGTCGACGACCTTGCCCGTGGTTCCCGACGGCTTTCGCAACAAACTGCTCATTGGAAATTTCCTCCTGAGAGCACGGAAGCCCCCACGTCCCCGTAGGTCGGGTTAGCCGAAGGCGTAACCCGACAACCGTTCACGAGAGTCGGATTACGCTTCGCTAATCCGACCTACATGGCTGGGCGCCTTATCGACCGTCCGCGTCGTGCGGACGGTTTTGAAACCGCCCCTACGTGGGTTCCGTTTCCCGTTGCGGATGGTCCAGTCCCGCCTCCCGCGCCATCGCGCGAAGCGTCTTCAGCGCCAGGGTCTGATAGTATACCGGATCGCGTTGCGCAGGGTCCTGCTCGGCCTCCGCTATCAACCAGCCCGAGTAGCGATGGCGGGCCGCGATGCGCAGCACCGCCGGAAAATCCACGCAGCCCTCGTCGTCTCCGGGAACCGTGAACACGCCGAGTCGGACAGCCTGCAGGAACGACAGGTTTTCCGCAAGCGCCCTATGCCGGACGGCGGGACGAACGTTCTTCGCGTGGATGTGGACCACGCGGTCGATATACCGTTCCGCCACGGTCACCGGATCGGCGCCCGCGAAGGTGGCGTGTCCGGTGTCCAGCAGCAGCCTCGTGTTCGGCCCGGCGCGCGCCATGAACGCGTCGATCTCCTCCATGGTTTGGACCACCGTGCCCATATGGTGGTGATAAGCCAAGTGGATACCTTGGTCGCGGCAGTGGCTGGCGATGGCCTCGACATCGGCGCAGAAGCCGTCCCAGCCGGACGGCGCGAGCTTCGGCCGATCGCCCAAGGGCGCATCGGCCGCGCCGTGGACCGCCCCGCTCGTCTCGCACACGATGCAGACCGAGCACCCCAACGCCTCCAAGACGTCGAGGTGGGGCTGGATCGCCGCCTTCTCGTTCTCTACGGAGCGTTTGAGCAGCTTCAACGAGTGCCACCCGGACACGTATGCCAGCCCATAGGGCTGGAGGGTCGCCTTCAGGGTCGCGGCATCGGAAGGAAACTTGTGGCCCTTTTCAATCCCCTCGAAGCCGATGCGGCTGGCGTCGCTCAGGCACTGCTCCAGCGGTATGTCGCCCCCCAGGCCGTGGTCGTCGTCGTTGGACCACGCGATGGGGTTGGTGCCGTAACGGATCACGGGCGCTTCCTTCGCACCACGCCGGAGGATTGCGGGATCACGAACGCTTCCCTTGCGTCTGGGCGCAGGATTGCCGGATCAAGTGCGTTTCCTCAGCGCCGCTTCGTAGGACGCGCGCGCGGCCGCCACCTCGGTCCGGTCCGACACCTCGGGCACCGCCACGTCCCACCAGTGGCCTCCGGCCTGGGTGCCGGCGAGCGGGTCGGTGTCGATGACGATCACCGAAGTCCGCTTGGCCGAGCGGGCCTCGACGAGGGCGGCCTCGAGGCCGTCGATGCCGTCCACGTGCGTTGCGATGGCTCCCATGGAGGCCGCGTGGGCGGCGAAGTCGATGGCCGAGGGTGTCTGGTGCCGGGCGGTGTCGAGCAGGTTGTTGAAGCTGGCGCCCCCGGTCGCGACCTGTAGCCGGTTGATGCACCCGAAGCCCCGGTTGTCCAGCACCACCACCGTCAGCTTCAACCCCAGCATGACGCTGGTGGCCAGTTCCGAGTTCATCATCATATACGACCCGTCGCCCACCACCACGACCACGTCGGCCTCGGGCCGCGCCATCTTGACGCCGAGGCCGCCGGCGATCTCGTAGCCCATGCACGAGTAGCCGTATTCCAGGTGGTAGTCGCCGCGCCGGGGCGAGCGCCACAGCTTGTGCAACTCGCCGGGCAGGCCGCCGGCCGCGCACACGACGATGCCGTTGTCGGCCATGGTCCGCTGGACCGCGCCGATGACCTGGGCGTCCGATGGGACGGGGTTGGCGCCCGCCGCGCCGGTGACGGCGTCGGCGGCGCGGTCCCAGTCGGCCTTCAGGCCTTCTCCCGGCGGGGCGAAGACGCGGTCGCCCAGGGCGGCGTCCAGTTCATCCAGTGTCGTCCGGGCATCTGCCACCACGGCCACGGCGTCGTGCTTGGTTGCATCGAAGGCCGCCGCGTTGACGGTCAGCAGCCGCACGTCCGGGTTCTGGAAGAGGCTCCAGGATCCGGTGGTGAAGTCCTGCAAGCGGGTTCCCACCGCGACGATCAGGTCCGCCGTCCGGGCCAACGTGTTGGCGCTCTCCGTGCCGGTGACGCCGATGGCGCCCACGCTGCACGGGTGGCTCCACGGCAGCGCCGATTTTCCCGCCTGGGTCTCGGCCACGGGAATGCCGTGCCGCTCGGCGAAGGCGGCAAGCGTCTCGCACGCGCCGGAGTAGTGGACCCCGCCGCCGGCGATGACCAGCGGCGCTTTCGCGGCCCGCAGGGCCTCCGCGGCGCGGGCCAGCTCTCCCGCGTCGGGCCGCTGCCGGCGCATCACCCAGGTCCGAGGCCGGAAGAAGGCATCGGGGTAGTCGTAGGCTTCGGCCTGGACGTCCTGGCAAAGCGCCAGGGTGACCGGCCCGCACCCGCCCGGGTCGATGAGCGTTGCCATGGCGCGCGGCAAGGCCGTCAGAAGCTGCTCCGGGCGGACGATGCGGTCGAAGTAGCGGCTCACCGGGCGGAAGCAGTCGTTGGCGCTGACAGTACCGTCCGAGAAGTCCTCCACCTGCTGGAGCACCGGGTCGGGCAGCCGGTTGGCGAACACGTCTCCGGGCAGGAACAGCACCGGCAGCCGGTTTACATGCGCCACGGCCGCCGCCGTCACCATGTTGGTGGCGCCGGGGCCGATGGAAGAGGTCACCGCCATCGCCCGCTTGCGGTTGCTGGCCTTCGCGTAGGCGATGGCGGCGTGGGCCATGCCCTGCTCGTTGTGCCCACGCCAGGTGGGCAGCGCGTCGCCCGCTTGGTACAGCGCCTCGCCCAGTCCGGCTACGTTGCCGTGTCCGAAGATCGCCCAGACCCCGGCGACGCAACGCTCGCCATCCTCGTTCACCTGCGCGCTCAGATAACGAACGAGCGCCTGGGCCGCCGTCAGTCGTATCGTGCTCATGGATCGTTAGTCCTCGCGCAATTTTCTATCGAACGGCACGGTTCACCGAGTCACCCGTGCCTCATCCCAAGCCTCGCAGAGACTGGCGAAATTCTCGGCCATGCCCGCCACGGCTTCGTCGTCGGTCAACCCTCCGCCTAGCCATGCCCGCGCGACATCCCCGAAGATCGTGCGCCCGATGGCGAAACCCTTGACCATCTCATGACGGGCCGCGACCTGGAAGCTCGCCCGCAATTCCTCGAATGGCGCGTCCAGACCCAACACCACCACGCCCCGGCAATGGGGATCGTTGCCCTCGATGGCGGCGCACACCCTTTGCCAGGCCGCATCGGACACCATCGGCTCGAGCTTCCACCAGTCCGGAAAAACGCCGATCTCGTAGAATCGCTCGATGACCGCAGCCGTGGTGGACTCGTCCACCGGCCCGAACTTCGACGGGATGATCTCCACGAGGAAGTCCAGCCCGTGAGCCCGCGCGGCCTCGGCCAGCCGTTTGACCGTCGATTCCTGGTCGGCGCGAAGCTCCTCGGGATCGTCGGGGCGATAGAAGCACAGGACCTTCACCACGTGCTCGGCGGGCCACTCCGCCAGCGCCGTGCCGAAGTCGTCGCCGATCTCCAGTCGCAAGGGCCTGCTGCCGGGCCGCTCCACCGGCCGTCCGATCCACAGTCCGGTGCCCGCCGCCGCATACAGCGCGTCGCGGCCCAGGCGGCCGTCGCACAGGATGCCGTAGCCGTCACGCCCGTTGGCCACGCGCAGCGCCGCTTCCAGGCACAGGCGCTTGAATGTGCCGATACGCTCCACGACGGCGGTATCCTCCGGCGCCACGGCGCGGCTGTACTGGACAACGCGCTCCGCCACGCCCCCACGTTCCGTCGCGCCACGCTCCACTCTTACGTCGCCACGCTCCACCCCTACGTCGCCACGCTCCACGGCTGCGGCGCTCTCCCGCGCCATCTCCTCGAACTGCGCCCGGTGATCGAAGGCGAACACGTGCATGGCGGGCCACGCCTTGGAGCGGTTGGTGGCCCAGTGAACCTGCTCCAGCCGCACATCGTGCCGCACGGCCGGAGTCGACGGCCCTATCTCCAGGAAGTCGCGCAGTTCGACCTCGCTGGGATAGGCCGGCGTGCAGCCGTGGCGCGACACCGCCAGCGCGCCGCAGGCATTGGCGATGCGTAGGGTCTCGGCCCAGTCCTCTCCCGTGAGCCAGCCCTTGAGGAGGCCGGCCATGAAGCCGTCGCCGGCGCCCAGGACGTTGAACACCTCGACCGCGAACGACTCGCCGTTGACGCCTTCGTCGAGACTCGCCGGGATCGGACCCTGGAACGCGGTGGCGCCAGCGGCGCCGCGCTTGCACACCAGCGCCGCCTCCGACACGTTGCGGACATTTTGCAGGGCCTCGATGGTGTCGGATGCGCCGCCGGCGATGTGGAACTCCTCTTCCGTGCCCACGATCACGTCGAACCGCGCCAGGGTGCTCTGCAGCTTGGTGGTCACGGCCGCCGACTCGATGAAGCGGTTCTCGCCGTCTCCGTGTCCGGAAAGGCCCCACAGGTTGGGGCGGTAGTCGAGGTCGAGGATCGTCTTCGCCCCCGACTCGCGCGCCAGATCCAGCGCCCGCAGGGTCGCGGCCTCGGTGCGGGGATGGGACAGGTGGGTGCCGGAGGCGAGCACGCAGCGCGCCTCGGCGATGAAGTCCGGGTCGATGTCGTCGGGCGAGAGCGCCATGTCGGCGCAGTTCTCCCGGTAGAAGATCAACGGGAACCGCTCCTGGTCGCGGATGCCCAGGAGCACGAGGGCGGTCAGGCGTTCCGGGTCGGTGATGACGCCGCGCACGTCGACCCCTTCGGCCAGCAATTGCTCGCGGATGAACCGCCCCATGTGCTCGTCGCCGACACGGGTGATGACGGCGGACTTGAGGCCGAGCCGGGCGGCGCCGCAGGCGGCGTTGGTAGGCGAGCCGCCGATGTACTTGCGGAAGGTCCGCATGTCTTCCAGGCGGCCGCCCACCTGGCCGCCGTAGAGATCCACCGACGAGCGGCCGATGGAGATGACGTCGAGAGCCCGCTTCACACGGTGCCGCCCAGCGAGCCTTCCAACTGCGCCAGTTCCTGGCGGCCCGCCATCATGTCCTGAAGCTCGTCGGCTTTGATCTCCCCGCGCATGGCCGTCCCCTGCAAGATACGGCGACAGAATATAGACTCAATTTCGGCGATTGAAAACACAAAAATACAGGGCCGCCCATGCCCCTTGGGTCACTGGCGGCCATCCATTAGAATGGAACGAATCTGCCGTTCGTGGGTCGGAGGAAAGTCATGCGCACTATCGGCGTCGGCCTGATCGGCACGGGCTTCATGGGCAAGTGCCACACGTTGGCCTACCGGTCGGTCAGGGCGGTTTTCGACACCGCTTTCACGCCGCGCCTGGTCCGCGTCTGCGACCGGCGGGCAGACGCCGCGGAAAGCCATGCGGCGCGATCCGGTTTCGAGCGGGCGACCGACGACTGGCGCACCGTGGTGGAGGATGCCGAGGTCGACATCGTCTCCATCACGACCCCGAACAAGTTCCACTGCGAGATGGCGCTGGCCTCGCTGGAGGCGGGTAAACATGTCTACTGCGAGAAGCCCCTGGCCCTGACCCTGGACGAGGCGGAGCGCATGGCCGCTGCCGCCGCAAAGGCCGTGGGCAAGACCATCGTCGGCTACGGCTACCTCTGCAACCCCTTGTACCAGCATGCCCGGGCGCTGGTCGGTTCCGGAGCCGTCGGCCGCCCGCTGTTCTTTCGCGGCGTGTGCGACGAGGACTACCAGGCCGACCCCGAGCTCCCGTGGACCTGGCGCTCGGCCAAGGCCGAGGCGGGCTTGGGGGTGCTCGGAGACATGATGTGCCACCTGGTCAGCATGGCCGACGGCCTGCTCGGCCCCATCGAGAGTGTGCTCGCCGACTGCCGGACCCACTACGCCACCCGCCCCGCTACAGGCGGGGAACGGCTGGCGGTGGAGAACGAGGACGTTGCCTCCGCGCTGGTCACCTTCGAAAGCGGCGTGACCGGGATGATCTCGTCGTCCCGCGCCGCCTGGGGCCGCAAGAACCACCTGGCGTGGGAGCTTCACGGCGATGCCGGCATGCTGGTGCAGGACCAGGAGCGCATGAACGAGCTTCAGCTCTTCCGCAACGAAGGGCCCACGAGGGACCAGGGTTTCAAGACCATCCTGGCAGGTCCGGCGCACGAGCCCTACGGCAAGTTCTGCCCCGCTCCGGGCCACGGGCTGGGCTTCAACGACCTCAAGACCATCGAGCTGGCCAACTTCCTGAACGCCATCGCGGACGACGCGCCGGCCTATCCCGATTTCACCGCCGCCCTGCGCTTCGAGCGCGTCATCCACGCCATCGCGCGGTCGGCGGAAAGCGGGGCGAGGGTGCGGATCGCCAATGTGTTGTAAGGGCGGGTTTGAAGCCCGCCGTCAATGGCGCTATGCGGACACGGGCGGGTTGAAACCCGCTCTTACAAGGTGCTGCCATGATCAAAGCCCTATCCCCGACCTGTGCGACCATCGCCTGTGTGTTACTTCTATCGGGCGCTGCCGGCGCCCAGTCGATGAAGGAGATGCGGGCGGTGTACGCCGAAGGCCGTTTCGTCGAGGCGGCCGACCTCGGCGCGACCCTCAAGACCTCCGAGAGCCATGCGCTGGCGGCGCAGTCGCTGGCGATGCAGGGGCACTTCTTCGCCAAGGGCGACGAGAAGAAGGCGCTGTTCCAGCGCGCCGTGGAGCTGGCGGAAGAGGCGGTCCGGCTCGATCCGGCCAATCCGGAGGCCCATATCCAGTTGGCGCATACCACGGGCCGGTACGGTCAGGCCCTCGGCTTCCTGCAGGCGGTCACCGGCGGCTACGCCACGAAAGTGCGGGAGTCCATCGAAGAGGCGCTACGGCTGGATCCGGACAAGCCGGGGGCACATCTCAGCCTGGCGACCTGGCACGCGGAGATCGTCAACGCCGCGGGCCCCATGGCCGGATTCCTTTACGGAGCGAGCGCAAGCAAGGCGCGCCGGCACTACGCCCGGACCCTGGAGATCATGCCCAACGCCAAGGTGGTGTGCGTCGAGTACGCCTTTGGCTTGCTGTTGCTGGACGAGGAAGGGAACCGGGAAGAGGCGCGCGGTTTGCTCGAACGCGCTCTCGAGAAACCTTCCAAGGACGCGGTCGACCGGCTCTATCACGAGCAGGCCGTGGCGCGGCTGGCCGCGCTCAAGGACGGCTAGGAGCCTGTCCCGGCAGTCGAATCGTGTAGGGGCGACCGGCCGGTCGCCCCTACGGGATCCGCTGTCGCACAGGTTTGCCAGCGCGTGCGTTCACGCGGCGTCGGGCCACCCCAGGGCGTTCTTCACGCCTTCCGCGTAGGCCGGATCGGCCTTGGCGAAGTGCTCGAGCTGTTTCTTGATGATCCTCTCCGGCACTCCGTGCATGGCCTCGGCGATGTTGTTGAACAGGCGCTGCTTCTGGCCGTCGTCGAACAACCGGAAGAGGTTGCCCGCCTGGGTGTAGTCGTCGTTGCCCTTCCGGTGGTCGTAGCGGGAGGCGTCGCCCGAGATCTTGAGCGGCGGCTCGGCGTAGCTCTTGTCCTGCGCCGGCCCGCCGAAGCTGTTGGGCTCGTAGTAGGCGTCAACGTTGCCGTGCCGGGGCTTGAAGAAGCGCATGGGGCCGTCCTTGTGGTAGTGGCGCACCGGGCAGCGAGGCGCGTTCACCGGCAACGCCTCGTAGTGCGTGCCCAACCGGTAGCGGTGTGCGTCGGCGTAGGAGAAGATCCGCGCCTGCAGCACCTTGTCCGGCGAGAAACCGACGCCCGGCACGATGTTGGAGGGAGAGAAGGCCGCCTGCTCCACCTCGGCGAAGTAGTTCTCCGGGTTGCGGTCGAGCTCCATCACGCCGACGTCGATCAGCGGGTAGTCGCCGTGGGGCCAGACCTTGGTGAGGTCGAAGGGGTTGTACGGCGTCTTCTCCGCGTCCTCCTCCGGCATGATCTGCACCTTGAGGTCCCACTTCGGGTACTCGCCGCGCTCGACGGCGCCGAACAGGGCCTCCTGGTAGGACTCCCGCGTCCTGCCGATGACTTCGGCGCTCTCCGCGTTGGTGTAGTGCCGGTGCCCCTGGCGGGTCTTGAAGTGGAACTTCACCCAGAAGCGCTCGTTGTCGGCGTTGATGAGGCTGAAGGTGTGCGAGCCGTAGCCGTTCATGTACATGGGCGCGGTGGGGCAGCCGCGGTCGGACATGAGGATGGTGATCTGGTGCAGGGATTCCGGCGACTGCGACCAGAAGTCCCACATGGCCACCGGGCTCCTCAGGTTCGTCCTGGGATGCCGTTTCTGGGTGCGGATGAAGTCCGGGAACTTGTAGGGGTCGCGGATGAAGAAGATCGGCGTGTTGTTCCCCACCAGGTCCCAGTTGCCTTCCTCGGTGTAGAACTTCACCGCGAAGCCGCGCACGTCGCGCTCGGCGTCTGCCGCACCGAGCTCGCCGGCCACGGTGGAGAACCGCACCAGCACCTCGCATTCGGCGCCGGGCTGGAGGACCCTGGCCCGTGTGTACCGGGAGATGTCGTGGTCGACCGTGAACCTACCGTACGCGCCCCAGCCCTTGGCGTGCACTACCCTCTCGGGGATGCGTTCGCGGTTCTGGTGCGCCAGCTTCTCGATCAGGTGGTAGTCCTGCAGGAGGATCGGGCCGCGTTCTCCGGCGGTGAGTGAGTTCTGGTTGTCGGCCACCGGCGCACCCCCGGTGGTGGTCATGACGGGACATTCCTTCCGGGACATGGTTGCTCTCCTTTCTTCTGATTAACCGTCGTTCTGCCTTTCAGTATAGTCGAAAAAACTGAGAAATAAATTTGATAATTATTGGGGTTGTGATAACTAGGACTTATCGTGGAAGTCACCCTGCGACAGCTCGAATACTTCGTGGCCGTGGCCGAGCGCCTGAGCTTCCGGGCCGCGGCCGAGGCCTGCTTCGTGACCCAGCCGGGCCTGAGCGTCCAGCTCAAGGAGCTTGAGGGTATGCTGGACGTGCAGCTCTTCGAACGCAGCCGTCGCAAGGTCCTGCTGACCCCGGAAGGGGAGAGGTTGTTGCCGCTGGCCCGGAGCATCCTGACGCAGGCGGGAGAACTGGTGGATACGGCCCGCAGCCTGACCCGTCCGCTATCGGCCACATTGCGCCTGGGGGTCATCCCCACCGTCGCCCCCTACCTGCTGCCCAGGGCGCTGCCCGCCATCCGCCGCCGGCACCCGGACCTGCGCATCCTGCTGCACGAGGACTTCACGCACCGGTTGCTGGCGCTTTTGGGAGAAGGGAAGCTGGACCTCTTGCTGCTGGCCCTGGAGGCGGACCTGGGCGACGTGGCTACTCTGCCGCTGACTTCGGACCCCTTCGTGGCGGCGGCGCCCGCCGGCCACCGATTCGTCGCGCGCAAGCGCCTGACCGAGGCCGATCTGGCCGGCGAGCAGGTGCTCCTTCTGGACGACGGCCACTGTCTGCGGGACCAGGCCCTGGAGGTGTGCCGGACCGGAGGCGCCGGCGAGGTGGGCGACTTCCGCGCCGGCAGCCTGAACACGCTGGTGCAGATGGTGGCGGGCGGCATCGGCATCACCCTTCTGCCCAAGCTCGCCGTGGACGTGGAATGCCGGCCGCCCTCGCCCATCGTCATCCGCCCCTTCCGCAAGCCCGAACCCAACCGCACCATCGGCCTCGCCTGGCGGCCGAGGTCGCCCCGGGAGCACGAGTTCCGGCTGCTGGGGGAGTTGCTGGCGCCGTAGCGCGTGTCGGGGATTCCCATGAAATCAATATGTTTAGTCCAGTTTCCCAAGATTTGACCCCAACGATTTCTTCAAACATCTTCCCGTTTCCCTTGGCAAATCATGACTAGTCGTCATATCGTGCTTACCTTGAAGACTCCTGAGACCGGTTCATGGACTCCGACAGACAAATGCACTCAAACGAAGCCACACTCGACGATGTGGTAACTCGAGATCCCGTGTGCGGGATGGAGGTTTCCCTCTCCGCCGGGAAGCCTTCGTTGGAGCATCTCGGAAACTCGTATCATTTCTGCTGCGAGGGCTGTCTGAAGAAGTTCGCGGCGGCGCCCGAGGACTACATCGAGGCCAAGGATCCCGTGTGCGGCATGACGGTCCAGCGCGCCAGCGCGCGGTACATGACCCGGCACGACGGGGAACGGTTCTATTTCTGCTCCGGGCACTGCCAAGCGCGCTTCGAGGCCTCGCCTGAGGATATTCTCGGTCCCCGTTCCGAACCCGAGCCGGCGCCGGAGGGCGTCAAGTACACCTGCCCGATGGACCCGGAGATCATCCGCGACGAGCCGGGCGACTGCCCCATCTGCGGCATGGCCCTCGAACCCATGATGCCGTCCGCGGACGCCGGCCCCAATCCCGAGCTGGCCGACTTCCGGCGGCGCCTGTGGATCGGCGCGCCTCTCGGGCTCGCCACCCTGGTCCTGGAGATGGGCGGACATCTCGGGCTGCCCATGGCGGAATGGCTCGGGCCGCTGCTGCACGTCTGGCTGCAGTTCCTGCTGGCGACCCCGGTGGTGGTGTGGATGGCGCTGCCGTTCTTCAAGCGCGGCTGGGCTTCGGTGGTGAACCGCAGTCCAAACATGTGGACCCTGATAGCGCTCGGCGCCGGGGCGTCCTACCTTTTCAGCGTGGCGGCCGTCCTGGCGCCGGGGCTCTTCCCGGAGTCGGTGCGCGGGATGCACGGGCTACCCCCGGTCTACTTCGAGGCCGCGGCGATCATTCTCATACTGGTGCTGGTGGGCCAGATATTCGAGCTGTCCGCGCGGGAAAGGACCGGCGGCGCGATCCGGGCGCTGCTGGACCTCGCGCCCAAGACTGCCCGGCGGGTGACGGACGACGGCGACGAGGACGTGCCGCTTGAAGCGGTCAAGGTCGGCGACCGGCTCTTGGTCCGGCCCGGGGAGAGCGTGCCGGTGGACGGCGCCGTCCTCGACGGCCACTCGGCGGTGGACGAGAGGCTGCTCACGGGCGAGCCGATCCCGGTTGAGAAGGCGGCGGGCGACCCGGTGACGGGCGGGACCATCAACCAGGCGGGCTCGTTCACCATGCGCGCCGAGGGGGTCGGCGCCGACACGGTGCTTTCGCGGATCGTCGACATGGTGGCCGCGGCGCAGCGCAGTCGCGCTCCCGTCCAGGCCCTGGTGGACCGGGTCGCGAGCTGGTTCGTGCCCGCGGTGGTGGTGATATCCGTGATCTCCTTCGTCGTCTGGCTCGCCATCGGTCCCGAGCCCGCCCTCGCCCATGCCGTGGTGGCGGCCGTGAGCGTGCTCGTCATCGCCTGCCCCTGCGCCCTCGGGCTCGCCACGCCCATGTCGATCATGGTGGCCACCGGGCGCGGCGCTCAGGCGGGGGTGCTGGTGCGGGACGCCGCGGCGCTGGAGAGCCTCGCCAGGGTGGACGTGCTGGTCGTGGACAAGACCGGCACCCTGACCGAGGGGAAGCCCGAGCTGACCGACGTGATCGCCGTGGACAGCGGCATGGACGAGGCCGAGGTCCTGTCGTTGGCGGTTTCGCTCGAACGCGGATCGGAACACCCGTTGGCGGAGGCGATTCTCGCCGGCGCGCGGGCGAGGGGCGCCGTGCTGCACGAGACCACGGACTTCGAGGCGGTGCCCGGCAAGGGTGTCCGCGGCCGGGTCGCGGGCCGCGCGGTCGCGCTCGGCAATCTGGCGCTGATGCGGGAGCTGGATGCCGACCTGGGCTCCGTCGAGAGCGCCGCCGAGCGGCTGCAGGAGGCGGGCAAGACCGCGATGTTCGTGGCCGTGGACGGGAAACCCCAGGGTCTGGTGGCGGCGGCCGACCAGGTCAAGCCCACCACCCGCGAGGCCATCGGCAGGCTCCGCCGCGCGGGCCTCCGGATCATGATGTTGACCGGAGACAGCCCGCGGACGGCACGGGCGGTGGCGGCCGGCCTCGAGATCGACGATTGGCGGGCGGAAGCGACCCCGGAGGACAAGCGGGACATCGTCGCCGAGTTGAAGGCCGAAGGCCGTCACGTCGCCATGGCCGGTGACGGCATCAACGACGCGCCCGCGCTCGCCCTGGCCGATACCGGCATCGCCATGGGGACCGGCGCCGACGTGGCCATCAAGAGCGCTGGAGTCACGCTGATGCGCGGCGACCTGAACGGCATCGTTCGCGCCCGCCTGCTGGGACGCGGGACCCTGAGCAACATCCGGCAGAACCTGTTCTTCGCCTTCGTCTACAACGCGGTGGGCGTGACCATCGCGGCCGGCGTCTTCTACCCCATGTTCGGCGTGCTGCTGTCACCCATGGTCGCCGCCGCCGCCATGAGCCTGTCGTCGGTGTCGGTGGTGGGAAATGCGCTACGGCTGAGGCGGGTGCGGCTCGGGTGAAGGGCCGGAGCAGCCGCGCGCCTGCGTCCATCGCCTTCGTCGTCAAACTCGATTCAGAAGACCAGCAGACCTCGATCCGGCACGATACCGCGCAGGAATTCCTGCAGCGGCAGACACCAGATGCCGTCGATGCGCAAGCGTTCGCGCCCGCGATAGAGCACCGCAGCCTCTGCCTCGGGGTAGTCCTCACGAAACGCTCGCAGTCCCCGCAGGTCGCTGGAGTGCACTCTCGCGGCGTTCTTGACCTCGAACGCCTGGAGCCCCAACTCGCCGTAGACCACGAAATCCACCTCCGTCCCGCCGGGCGTGCGCCAGAACAACACGTCGGTCTCATACCTGGAATACGCCGCCCAGGCGCGCAGATGCTGCGCCACCAACCCTTCGAGCGCCTGGCCGTCGATTTCCTGCGGATGGTCCAGCGGCCCCTTGGGGCGAAGCGAGCGAAACACCCCGGCGTCGAACAGGTACATTTTCTCGTGGGCTACGGTGGCGCGCTTGGCGCGTCTGCGAAAGACCGGCAAACGGAAGGCCAGCAGCAGGTCCTCGAGAATGCCTACGTACGCGTTGACGACCTTACGTCCCACCTCGCATTCCCTGGCCACCGCCGAAACATTGAGTAGCCCGCCGTGGGAGAAAGTCACGGCTTCCAGGAACCGGGTGAAGTTGCCGACGTTCCGTGTCAGCCCTTCCGCCTGGACCTCTTGTTCGAGGTATAGGCTCGCGTAGGCGTCGAGGACATCCACCGGGTCGGGTGCAGCCAACGCCAGGGGCAATAGCCCGATTTGCAACGCGCGTCCGAGATCGAAATCGGACAGTTCCGCCGCCATGAAGGGGTGCAGGGTGCGGTGCAGGGCTCGCCCGCCCAAGAGGTCCACGCCCCCGCGTCGAAGCTTTCGCGCGCTGGATCCCGTCAGGACGAACCGGGGCGGCGAAGGCTCCTCCAGGAGCGCGTGGACGACGGTCAGCAGTTCCGGAGCCCGCTGAACCTCGTCGATGACCACGGTTGCTGTCCCGGGCGAACCGGCGAGCAATTCCCGCAGGCGTTCGGGACGGGCGCTCAGGCTGCGATGCAGGGCCGGTTCAAGCAGGTCCAGAAACAGGGCATCAGGGAGCCGGGCATGCAGCCACGTGGACTTGCCGGTGCCGCGGGGACCGAAGAGGAAGAAACTCTGGTCCGGGATATTGAAAAATCGACCTACAAATTCCATTTTCCGTCCAAAAATGGAAAGTCAATGTCCAATATTGCTTCATTTGGGACTCAAGATCAAGACGCAACGCCTATCGCAGCTCCGGCGCGTGAGAGTTCGGGCTGTTCGTTGTCGGCCGGGATTCTTGCGCCGTCACACCTCGTAGTACCCGTTCATGATCGCGTCGTGCCAGATCTTGGTGATCACCGGGCAGACGCCCAGCGGCAGGCCGTCCTCGGTGCGCCAATAGGAGTGGATGCCGGTGCCGATCTCGACCACGCGCACCTTGGGGGCCGGGTTCATGGCCGCGTACTCGGCCTTGACGATGTTGTTGTACTTCGGAGGCGTGTGGTCCCGGCTGAACTTGTTGATACCGTAGAGGAGCGGCGGGATCGGTTTGCCCGGCAGCGGCCGGCCGTAGCTCAGGTAGCGGTCGACGAGGGCCTGGGTCTCCTCGGCGTTCATCCTCATGCGCTTGGCCGTGACCTGGGCGGCTTCGGTGAGGCACGGGTGGCTGTCGCTGTGGAGCCAGTTCTCGGCCTTGAACTGGGGGAAGCGCTTGACCCGCTGCCACATCTCGAAGACCTCCTCCATCAGCCACGCCAGCCGGAACAGCGGCTTCTCGCCTTCCTGCATCGCCACCTCCGCGCCCGTGTAGCGCGCCAGTTCGCGCCAGGTGCGGATGAGGACGTGGTCGAAGGGCGTGGGCCAGTCGTGGCCGCTCATCTTGCGGAAGATGTACGCGAAGGGCGAGTTCTCGATGCCGATGAGCCCCTTGCCGTTCTCGATGCGCTGCAGCAGGGTGTGGCTGAAGGGGCCACCGGTGGAGTGGCCGTGGGTGAACACGGAATACTCGCCCACCGGCAGGTGCCGCCGGCAGATGTCCAGCATCCCTTCCTCGAAGGCCACCGGCCACGCCGCCATCCGGTAGTAGAAATTGCTGTCCTTCTTCGCCCTGGCGTACGACCGGGAGCCGTAGATCTCGCGCAGGGAAGCGTCGTTGATCACGTCGTACTCGTCCCTGCCGATGAACTCGCCGTCCAGCCAGATGGGCGTGCGTACGCTGCCGTCTTCGTGGAAGGTATCGTCGGGCCAGTCGCGGCTCGGGTCCGGCAGATAGAGGCGGCCGGGGTAGGTCATGCTGCACACCTTGTAGCCGCGTTTCCCGGCGAAGCACTGGGCCAGCCGCTCGATGGAGCGCCAGTCGCTGGCGCCGCCGTGGGTCATGAAGATGCCGAGCTTGTTGCCGTCGGGCCCGGTGGGGATCTTCGCCGGGTCCTCGGGCTCGTACACCATGCAGCCGATGTCCCAGTCCATGCCGTTGGCGTGGATGCGGAAGACGTCTTCTTTCTCGGTGTAGGGGATATCCGGCTCCGCGAGAATCCCGTCGGAGATTTTGACCAGCTCCTCTTTGGACAGGCTGGCCGGGGGTTCCCAGGTATCGGCGGTCTGCGTCTTGGCCATGGCAACGGTCTCCCTTGTGGTTGATGCGGGGACTCTACCACGGCTCGCCTTGGCGGACCACAGCCACGGGCGGGTTTGAAACCCGCCCCTACAATGCGGTGGGTCTTGTCCGCCAGAGTTCGAAACCGCCATACAAGCGGCTACGCCTTGCGGCGGCGGACCACATGCGGCGACGCCCGGCCCGCTTGCGGGCACGGGCGTCATTCGCGTATCAACGACACCATGGAACCTCGACTGACCCTCTCCTGCGGCGAATACCGGCGCACGCGTCCGTTGCTGGACGGACGGGTGACCGTGGCCGGCTACGACATCGAGGTCATCCCCGACCCGTTGCCGCCGACGGGGATTCTGGGCGACTACCAGTACCCGCGCACCCTGCTGATGCTGGACGAGAAGGCTTTCGACATCTGCGAGATGGGCATGGCGCCGCTGGTGACCGCACTCTCGCAGGGTGCTCCGCTCGTCGCCATCCCGGTGTTCCACTACCGTCGCTTCCGGCATCGCTACATCTTCTGCCGCGGCGCGGCGGGCATCGAAACGCCCGCCGACCTCGCCGGCCGGCGCGTAGGCGTGCGCCGCATCAACCAGAGCGCCGCCGTGTGGGCCCGGGCGCTGCTGCAGCACGACTACGGCGTCGACCTGAAAGACATCACCTGGGTGGTGACCCTGGACGTGCCGCTGCGTGACGCGGTGCGCAACGAGCTCGACATGGAGGTGGCCCGCCCGGGAGAGAGCCTGGAGGAGCTGCTGGTGCGGGGCGACATCGACGCCATGATCGAGGCTTCCAATCTGACCCCGGCGGCGCGTGAGGCCGCCGGCATGCGCATGCTGCTGGGCGAGGACCCCCGCCAGCTCGAAGTGGACTACTACGCGCGCACCGGCTTTTTCCCCATCATGCACACCATCGCGCTGTGGCGGGACGTGGCCGAGAGGCACGAGGGCTTGTGCCAGGCGCTCCACGACGCGTTCGTCGAGGCCAGGGCCGTGGGCAACCGCGGCGGCGAGCCACGGTCACGGTACGTCCTGGCGACCGAGGAGGAAGAGTGGTGGGAGTCGCTGACTCCGGAGCAGACGGAGATTCTATGCGGCGGCGCCGGGCGCCCGCGAGACCCCTGGAGCTATTCTCTCGACGAGGACGGTAAGACGGTGGAGGCGTTTCTGGATTACGCCTTCGAGCAGGGCCTCACCCCGGAGCGCTACCGGGCCGAGGACCTGTTCGTCGCGCCGTGATGAATCCGTGTAACCCCTACTGTGCGGTACTTCGGTAGGTCGGACTGGCCGAAGGCGTAATCCGACGATCAACGCGTAACGTGTCGGATTACGCTTCGCTAATCCGTCCTACGGGTTTTTAGGACCCCTCCGGTTCCCACTCCACGGTGTCGCCTACCCGGATGGTGCCCGCGTTGAGCACCTCGGCTCGGACGCCGCCGCGGTGAACGAGGCCCTGCAGCACGTTCTTGCCGGTGAGCTTGGCGAGGTTGGCGCAGGGTTCGCAAAGGCGCAGGCCGCGCATCCTCACCTCTCCCACGGAGAACTCCCGCCCCTCCACCAGGTGGTTCAGTGGAACCCCGCGGGTGGTGATGTTACGGCGGCTGTCCTTGGGGTCCAGGGCCGTGCCGTATTCGCTCTCCATGGCTTCGATGGCTTCCGCCTCGATGAGCGTCACCTCGCGGTCCGGACCTGGATTGTGCGAGTAGCTGCCAACCTGATTGCAGTAGCGGTCGCCTTCGAGTCCCTTGCCCACCACCGCCGCGACCTCCTGCAGGCTTTCCATGTCGCCCTTGGCGTCCCTTGCGATCTGTATCGAGACAACCGATCCCTTGGCCATGACTGCTCCTTTCGGGGTCAATCCTTGGAGTTATGAAACTCCCGTCATTCCAACATGTTACGTGGAGTCAACACGCGCTTGCCCTAGAGCCGATCCTGCATCCAGTCGAGCATGAACGGCACGTTGTGCGCCCAGTAGTCGTGGCTGCAGTGGATGGCGCCACCCGCGGCCGCGTCCTCGTAGATCCTGAGGGTTTTGTCTTCGGTGCCGAGGGCTTCGTGGAGACGCCTGGCGCCCTTCACGTCCATGAGACGGTCGTCGGCGCCGTGGGTGATGAGGGTCGGGCAGGTGATGTTCTCGGCGGCGCCTTCCATGGTGAAGTCCTTGAGGCGTTCCCGGGCCTCCTCGTCGCTCACTCCGCCCAGCAGCCGCCGCACCACCGGCTGGAGGTGCTCGCAGAAGAGGTAGAGGTCGTCCAGCACGCTGTAGCAGCCGCTCCAGCCCACCAGCGCCTTGATGCGCGGGTCGAAGGCGGCGAGCCGGGGCGCGTAGTAGCCGGCCATGCTGATGCCGATGAGGCCGATGCGCTCGGGGTCCACCTCCGGCCGGGTGACCAGGTAGTCGATGCAGGCCTTGCCGGGCACCTCGTAGTCGGCCCGGGTGGGGATGCCCTTGACGTACATGGACGAGCCGCGTCCAGGGGTGTCCACTAGCAGCAGCGCCCAGCCGTACTCCGTCACCTGCCGGCCGCTGAAGAAGATCTCCTCGGCGAAGGCGTCGGCGCCGCCGATGAGGAAGACCGCCGGCCATTTGCCCGGCGCCGGATACTTGGGGTGGCAGAAGTAGCCGTCGTACTCCTCGTCGCCGCAGCGCACGGTGATGACCTCCATGGGCGGGTTGTGCAGCGCGGCCGCCTCGCGGAAGCTGGCCTGGGACAGCTTGAACCGTTCCGCCTTGACGTCGTTCTCGGCGATGGTCAGGAACACGTCGGACATGCGGTAGTACTGGTTGGCGTGGAAGAAGAACAGCATGGCCGTGCGCTCGTGGCCCTTGGACAGGGCCTCCCGCGCCTTGTCCTCGGTACGTCGGGCGAGGTCGAGCCATGCCCGCTCCCATCCCTTCCTGTCGTCCGGGTCGAGGTCGCGGCACAGGCGCGCGATGTCGAAGGCGTCGCCGCCGCCCTGTTGGGCTTCGGCCACGAGCCGGAGCGTCTGCGAGCCCATGACGTTGGTGGGGAAGAAGAAGTCGATCATGAAGGTCTCCGTCGGGCGGCCGCCCGCGCGCGGCTACACGGCCGAACGCCGGGAACGGTCAATGCGTTCGCCTACGGCAGGTTGTAGAGCCGCTTGGCGTTGCCCTCGGTGATGTTGTAGCGGTCTTCGTCGCTCAGGCCCGGGACGGACTCGAAGATCGGCACCACCTCCTCGAAGTTGCGGCCGGTCTGGGGGTCGGTGGCGTTCACCGCGCCGAACATCTCGGTGGCGAACAGCACGCGGTCGGCGCCGACCCGCTTGATCAGCAGTTCCATGCCCTCGGCGTCGTAGATGGCCATGTCCCAGTAGACCCGCCGGGCCGCTTCCTCGAAGGGCTCCAGGCCTTCCTTCACGTGCATGCCTCGGTGGCGGTTCCACTGGTAGGGGACGGCGCCGCCGCCGTGGGGGATGACGATCTTGAGCTTGGGGAAGTCCTGGAACACGCGCGAGCTGAGCAGTTCCACGGCGCCGTTGTGATGCTGTCCGATGTAGTACGAGCTGGTGGTGTGGAACGCCGGGTTCAGCGATGCGCTGGCATGGATGGTGCCCGGGATGTCCAGCTCCACCATCTTCTCCCACAAGGGGTACCACCACTCGTCCGCCAAAGACGGCGTCCAGGGCTCGCGGCCGCTGCACAGGTCGGGGTTGATGTTGCAGGCGATGAAGCCGTCTTCCCTGACCCGGCGCTCCAGCTCTTCCACCCAACTGCCGGGGCTGACCCCGGGCGATTGCGGAAGCTGGCACACCGGCGAAACCTTGTCCGGCCACAATCTGGCGACGCGGGCGATGAGGTCGTTGCATGCCTCGCTCCAGTAGCGGCTGATGAGCTCCGAGCCGAAGTGGTGGCCCATGGCCGAGGCCTGGGGCGAGAACAGCAGCCGGTCGATGCCGGTGTCGGCCATCCGCTTGAACTGCGAGCGCATGGACTGCTCCAGTTCCTCGTCGCTGACGTTGAGGTTGGCGGGCGAGGGCCGCCCCTGGTTGATGATCTGGCGTGCGCGAAAGGACTGAAGCTTGGCCGGCGCCGTGGTGTAGTGGGCGTGTGCGTCGATGATCACGAGCTTGAACCTCCAGGATTCTGCATGTTGTCGTGTGTGTCCGGTTGTACGAACAGGACTACACTAGCAAAGGCCGGATGGACAGGCTATAGGCTTTAAGCCGACCGGGTCTGCCTTGGCCCGGCGTTAGCCCCGCCCCACCTGGATTCCCGCTTCCGCGGGAATGACGGATTCGGGCAGGGTGCCACCCCCAAACTCCCGAGGAGCGACCAATGGCGGAAATCCCACGTCTCAACGGCATCATCAAGGCGCTGGAGGAAGGCAAGACGGCCTTCGTGAGCTTCACCTCCAACGATATCGAAACCGCCGTCGCCATGGCGGGCTCGAAGCTCGACGGGGTGGCCTTCGAGATGGAGCACGCGCCGCTGGACATCCCGGGGCTGCGGCACTCGCTGCAATACATGCTGGACCGGCGGCAGGTGGTGGACCGCGGCACGCTGGCGCCGGCGGTGACGCCCATGGTGCGCATCCCACCCAACGGCAACGAGATGAATCAGTGGCTGGCCAAGCAGGTGCTGGACATCGGCATGTACGGGATCATCTTTCCGCACGTCAGTTCGGTGGAGGAGGCGCGCAACGCCGTGTCCGCCTGCCGCTATCCGCGCCTTGCGTCGGAGCCGCTGTACGATCCGCCGGGCATCCGCGGCGACGCGCCCAACCGCGCTGCCCGCTACTGGGGGCTCACCCAGCAGGAATATTACCAGCGCGCGGACGTGTGGCCGCTGGCGCCGGACGGCGAGATCCTGGTGGTGATCCAGTGCGAGGAGGTCCGCGCCATCGAGAACCTGCCGGCCATGCTCAAGGAAGTGCCGGGCATCGGCGTGGTGCTGATCGGCGAAGGGGACCTGAGCCAGGAGTTGGGCCATCCGCGGGACTATGACCACCCGGTGGTGGCCGACCACATCAACCGCATCCTCGAAATCTGCAAGGAACACGACGTTCCCTGCGGCCATCCCCATCCCAGCGCCGACAACATCGAACGGCTGGTGGAAGCCGGTTTCCGCTTCCTCATGCCCGGCGCGCCGCGCTCCTTCGCGGTGCTCAACCGCGCACGGGAATTGACGGGACGTTAGGAAAGGGGACCGAATCAATGGCGATGGTGAAGCTCGATCCTCCCCCGCAACTCAACATGAGTCTCGGCGAGGCCATGTTCACCCAGCGGGCCATCCGCCGGCTCAAGCCGGATCCCATAAGCGACGAGGACATCCGGACGCTGATGGACGCCGCGGCCAAGGCGCCCAACGCCCGCAACGAGCACCGGGGCCGCTTTCTAGTGGTGCGGGACCGGGCGAAGATTCGGAAATTCGCGGAGCTCTATGCAGAAGCGTGGTGGGCCAAGCAGCCGGAGGGCTGGAGTCCCGAGAATGCTCCCCCTGGTGACAAGCATCTCGCCCCCATGCGGCTGGCGGAGGCCATGAAGGATGTGCCCGTTGTGGTGCTGGCGGTTTCCACCTCACCCGGGAATGCCAGCTCCGTCCTCCCGGCGGCCCAGAACCTCATGCTTGCCGCCCGCGCCCTGGGCATCGGATCGGTGCTGACCACCCTGCATCCCTGCGTAACTGACCGGATTCACGAGCTTTTCGGAATCCCGTCGCAAGGCGAGGTCCACTGCTGCATCCCCCTCGGTTACCCCGAGGGCCGCTTCGGCACCACCGCGCGCCTGCCCACCTCCGAAACCACCTACTACGAGGAATGGGGCAAACCGCCGCCGTGGGAGTGAACCGCTGACGTAACCCTCCCGTCCTCCTCTTACAGCCCGTACAGCGCCCGCGCGTTGTCGCCGAGGATCTTGTCGACGATGTCGGACGGCACCGTGCCCTCGCTTCGGAGGAGCCGCAGCGCCTCGATCTGGCTCGAGGTGTCGTTGTGGCCGTAGTCGGTGCCGATGACGAGGTTGTCCTCGCCCGCGTCCTTGAGGATCACCGGCAGGTCGTCGGTGGTCTGGCAGGCCACGTACATGCGGTTCTCGGCCATGAGGTTGTCGGGGATGGGGCGGCCCATCTTCTGGAAGCGGAGCCGCAGGTCGTTCAGGGCATAGGGCACCCACTGGGCGCTCACCTCGACGAAGCCCCAACGGATCTTGGGGAACAGCGCCGGAGTCCCTTCCATGAGCAGCGAGTGGAACGTCCCCACCACCGGCAGCTTGAAGCGCGAGAAGCCGGTCTCGCCCTCGTAGAGGTCGTGGATGGCGGTGCTGTTGGTGCCGGCGTGGACGCAGATGGGGAGGTCCAGGTCGGTGGCGATCTCGTAGAGCGGGAACAGGTCGGGATTGCTCAGGCGCTTCTCGTGCTCGACGCCGCGCATGAAGATGCCGCAGGCGCCGTTTTCCTTGGCGAACTCCAGCTCATCCCGTAGCGCGTCCATGGAGAGCAGGGGAGGCATGCACACCCACCGCAGCCGGCCCCGGCCCTTCTTCCAGATCTCGGCGAGCCATCGGTTGTAGCTCCTGCACATGGCCATCTCGGTGGCCCGGCTCTGGGTGCAGGGCCGCAGCATCAGCGTGGGGTAGAGCACCTGCACGTCCACCTCCAGCTCGTCCATGTGCTTGACCCGGGCGTCGATATCACGCATCTCGCGCTGGTCGGCGGAGGTGTTGGGGCCGATGTTGTTGTTCTTGACGTGCAGCCGGTTGTCCACCACCCAGTACTCGGGGCCGCCTTCCTGTTTCACCGCGAAAGGCGCGCGCTTGCGTTCCTGCTCGTTCATGAACTCCCAGGTAAACGGCGTTTCGACGACATGGGCGTCCGCGTCGATGGTTTTCGGGGTCATGGCTTGTCTCCGTCTCGTTTGCGGGGAGGGTCCTGAAGCTCACCCTGACGAAACGAACCGTAGACGCTCTTGAGCCCGAAGACAAGCCTTGGATCGTGCCTCTGAACCGCATGCCGCGTCCGCATCCGGTTATGCTCGCCCAACCTTGCGGAATCTCTTCGGGATGTTACAAGGTATCGGTCGCGGAGTTTCTTTCTCCCGTTCAGGCCCGGACCAGGGTGCGCCGGGAATCGTTCGCGACGAAGCCGGGTAAGGGGGACCGGATGGTACCAATCAAGCATCTCATTCCTGCCTTGGCGTCGACCATCCTGCTGGGAGGGCTGGCCGCGGGTTGCGGTCCGTCGGAGAAGCAGGAGAGGCGCGGCGGAGGCGCCGGGCCGAGGCCGGTCAAGACGGTGGTCGTGAAGGCGGAGGCGACAGAGACGCGGCGCGTCTATCCGGCGGTGGTTTTGCCGGGGCGCGAAGTCGGCCTGTCGTTCCGGGTTTCCGGGCAGATCGTGGAGTTGCCGATACGCGGAGCATTGAAGGTCAAGAAAGGCGATGTCATCGCGCGGCTCGACACGAGAGATTTCGAAGCGGAGCTTGCGCGGCTGGAGAGCCAGCTCGCGCAGGCGAAGGCCCAACTCGGGTTGCTGACCTCCGGCGCCCGGGCGGAGGACGTGGCCGCACTGGAGGCGGAAGTTGCCGCCGCCCGGGCGGAGGCGGATGGCGCGAGGGCAAGCTTCGAGAGGTCACGGACGCTGTTCCGGCGCGGCGCGGTCGCCGAGGCTGCGTTCGACAGCGATCGCACCAGGCTGCGAATCGCCGAGGCGGCGCTCGAGGCGAAGAGGCAGAAGCTCATCAAGGCCCGGTCCGGCGCCCGGGAAGAAGAGGTGGCGGCGCAACGGGCGGCGGTCGACGGGCTCGAGTCGTCGGTGGCAACGGCCCGGGAGACCCTGGCGGACACGGCGTTGCGAGCGCCGTTCGGCGGCATCGTCGCCAGACGTCTAGTGGAGAACTTTGCCAACGTCCAGGCAAAGGAACCCATCGCCGTCCTGCACAAGCTGGACACGCTGAGCCTCTCCTTCGATGTTCCGGGACCGGATGTGACGAAACTTGCCGGCCGCGACACGCTGTCGTCGGTGGCCGTGCTGGACAACCTCCCTGGGCGGGAGTTCGCGGCCAGGCTGGTGGAGTTCTCGACCCAGGCGGACCCCGCCACGCAAACCTATCGCGGCCGGGTGGCCATCGATGTCCCGCGCGATGCCGTCATTCTTCCCGGCATGGCGGGAAGCGTGGTCGTGACCGACACCGATGAGGCGCGGGCCGGATATGCGGTTCCGCTGTCAGCGCTCGGTTCCGGGGCCGACGGGACGCCCTTCGTCTGGGTGGTCACGGGGGCGGAGAATCAAGTCTCGAGACGCGTCGTCAAGCCGGGGGAGCCCAGCGGGGCCGCGGTCGCCGTCCTCGAAGGGTTGAACGAGGGCGATGTGGTTGTGACCGCGGGTGTCTCGGCCCTTCGGGAGGCCATGCGGGTCAGGCCGGTCGCCACGGTTGGACGCTAGTGTCCTGTCCCACGTAATTCTTCACCAAGGTGCGCCTGATTTCTTGTTGTCGGCAAGGCGCGATGACGAGCAGTGGCGGGCACCACGCGAGGAAGAGCAACGCAGCCGACGACAAGAAAGACAAGCAGATTGGTGAAGAATTACGTGGGACAGGACACTAGGGCGGGGCGATGATCCTGGCGAAGTTCGCCGTCGAGAAGCAGGTCGTCAGCGCTCTGGCAACGCTGTTGATCCTGGCGGCCGGCTACCTCGCCTACCAGAAGCTTCCTCGCTTCGAGGATCCCGAGTTCATCATTCGGCAAGCGCAGGTGGTCACGTCCTATCCGGGTGCGAGCGCGGCCGAGGTGGCGGACGAAGTCACCGATGCGATAGAGACCGCCGCGCAGCAATTGCCGGGCGTGAAGGAGGTGCGGTCGGTTTCGTCGGCCGGCCTGTCGGAGGTCACGGTGGAGTTCGCCATCGCCGCGGCCAAAACCCGTTCCGCGCTTGAGCGGAAGTTCACGCGGCTGAGGGCCAAGGTATCCGATGTTGCCGGCCGGCTGCCGCCTGGGGCGTCGGCGCCTACCGTCTACGACGACTTCGGTGACGTCTTCGCGCTGTACTACGCGATCACCGGCGAAGGGTACTCGCTCGTGGAGATCGCCGAATACGCGAAGCAGTTGCAGAAGGACCTCGCGCTCGTGCCGGGCGTTTCCAGGGTGCAACTCATCGGCGTGCCGCGGGAGGCCGTCTTCGTCGAGTACCGGACGGCGAGACTGGTGCAACTCGGGCTGTCCCCGGAGCGGCTTGGCCGGGTGCTGGAAGGCCAGAACCTTGTAACGTCCGCGGGCAGCGTCCGGGCGGACGGCTCAAGGCTCGCGGTGCGTCCCGCCGCCGCCGTCGCCACGTTGGAAGCGATCGGCGATCTGGTGGTCACGGACGCCGAGGGTGCGCGGTCCTTCCGCCTCAGGGACATCGCGACCGTGCGCCACGGGATACGGGACGCGGTCGAACAACGTCTGTTCAGAAACGGCCGGCCCGCCATCGGTCTCGGCATCTCCAGCACCATCGGAGGCAACGTGGTCGAACTGGGCGATGCGGTGAAAGCCCGGCTGGCGGAACTAACCGAGCGGCGGCCCGTCGGCATCGATCTCGTGCCGATCTCCGACCAATCCGAATCGGTGCGTGAATCGGTGAAAGACTTCGTGGGCAACGTGATTCTCGCGCTGGCCATCGTCGTCGGCACGCTGTTCGTATTCATGGGCGTGCGCAGCGGGATCCTGATGGGCGGCATCCTGCTCGTCACCGTCGCCGGCACCCTGTTCGGAATGTACGCCTATGGCCTCGACATGCAGCGCATATCCCTGGGGGCGCTCATCATCGCGCTCGGAATGCTGGTGGACAACGCCATCGTGGTCGTCGATGGCACGCTGGTGCGCGTCCGGCAGGGGGAAGACCCTGGCGCGGCCGCGGTCTCGGTGGCGGGAAAGACGCTGTGGCCGCTCCTGGGCGGCACGTTGGTGGGCGTGCTGGCGTTCGCGGCCATCGGCTTCTCGCCGGACAATACCGGCGAATACGCCGGCTCGCTGTTCTGGACCATCGCCATCGCGCTGCTGTTCAGTTGGCTCGTGGCGGTATGGCTGACGCCGTACTACTGCACCCTGCTCCTCAAGCGACGGGACCCGGGCGCGGACGAGGCGGTGGAGGAGGCCCTCATCCTGCGCATCTATCGCCGACTGCTGACGGGTTCGCTTCGCCGCCGATGGGGCACGCTCGGCCTCGTCGCCGTCCTGTTCGCCTCCGCGCTGGCGAGCTTCGGCCTGGTGCGGGCCGGCTTCTTCCCGGAATCCACCAGGGCGCAGTTCGTGGTGGACTATGTCCTGCCGCAGGGAACCGACATCGAACGCACGAGCAAGGACATCGTCGAGTTGGGCGAATGGATCCGTACCCTGGAGGGCGTGACCGGCACCAACGCGGTGGTCGGCGGCGGGCATCTTCGCTTCATGCTGACCTATTCCGGTGCAAGCGGGAACCCGGCCTATGGACAGGTACTGGTCGACGTGGAGCATTACTCGCGGATCGCGCCGCTCATGCCCCGGATCGCCGGCCACGTGGAGGGCAACTATCCCGACAGCCGCGTCAAGGTCTGGAAGTTCGCGCTCGGTCCCGGCGGCGGCAGCCTGGTCGAAGCGCGCTTCAGCGGCCCGGACCCGGTCGTTCTGCGCCGGCTGGCCGAGCGGGCGAAGACCGTCTACGCGAGTGAAGGAGCGGTCGGCATTCAGGACGACTGGGGCGAGATGGCGAAAGTGCTGCGCCCCCGCGTCAACGAACAGAGAGCGCGTCGCGCCGGCCTGTCCCAAGCCGATGTCTCGAGGGCCATCGCCGCCCACTTCGACGGAGCGGTCATCGGCGTCTTTCGCGAGGGCAATGACCTGCACCCGATCGTCTTCCGGCCGGTTGCAGCGGACCGCGACCGGGTCGAGAAGATACGCCGCGTGCACGTCTTCAGCCCGCTGGCGGGGCGCTACGTCCCGATCTCTCAGGTCGTCAACCGGTTCGACCTGGCCGTCGAAAATGCCAGGCTGAGGCGCTTCGACCGGACGCTCGCCATCATGGCGCAGGCGGATCCTCCGCCCGGAGTAAACGCGGGCGAGCTGTTCGCCCGGATCCGGCCCGGTGTCGAGGGGATCGAGTTGCCGCCGGGTTACGCCCTCGAATGGCGCGGCCAGCATGGCGGCAGCCAGGACGCCAACCGGGGGCTCGCGGCGACCATGCCTTACGGTTTCGCCGCAATGATCGTGGTCGTGTTCCTGCTGTTCAACGCGATACGCCAGCCCGTCATCGTTTATCTCACCGCGCCCCTCGCCCTGATCGGGGTTGTCTACGGGCTGATCTTCACCGGCACGCCCATGGAGTTCGTGGCGATCCTCGCCACGCTGAGCCTGGCCGGGATGTTGATCAAGAATACGATCGTCCTGATCGACGAGACCGATGCGCAGATCGCGGAAGGCAAGGCGCGCATGGCAGCGGTGGTCGATGCCGCGGTCAGCCGGGTGCGCCCGGTGAGCCTCGGCATGCTGACCACCGTGCTGGGCGTCACGCCGCTGATCTGGGACCCGTTCTTCAGAAGCTTGGCGGTGGTCATCATTTGCGGGCTCGGCTTCGCGACCGTCCTGACGCTGATCGTGGTGCCGGTGCTCTACGCCGTGTTCTTCGGTATCGGCGCCGATGAGGGGTCCGTATCACCGCCGGCGAAGGAAGACGATGGGCAGCCTTCGGAGTTGCAGGATACGGAACCGGAAACCGCATGATCCGCCGGAATCGGCGTCTGTCGGATCCGCGCTGGGAGCCGCCGCATGACAGTCACGATGCAAATCTTGTCCGGGGGCCTCATCCTGGCGTTGTGTTCGCTGGTCCATCTGTGCATTCTGACCGGCGCGGTGAGGCTGCTCCGTCTCCTTGGCGAAGACTCCGGCAAGCCCTACGGCCTGCGCATTGTCAAGCTCATGGGAACGGGACTTGCTGCCGCCGTGTCCGCACATATCATCCAGGTCTGGATGTGGGCGGCCATGTTCGTCGTCACGGAAACCCTGCCGGATTTCTCCGAAGCGGTCTATTTCTCCCTCGCCACCTACACGACGCTCGGATACGGAGACGTGGTCGTCGGAAAAGGGGTGCGTATCTTCGCAGCGATGGCGGCCGTCACGGGACTCCTCAACTTCGGGCTCAGCACGGCGTTTCTTGTTGGTATATACAGCAGATTGATGCGGGATGGACGCTAGTGTGGCGACAAAAATCCTCCGCATATTTATGCTGCGAATTAACCAGACACCACACTAACCGGGCGCGATGCTGTAGAGCCGCCGCGCGTTCTCGCCCATGATCTTGGGAAGCGAGCCGGCGGCGATGTCGTCGCGGGCCAGCACGTCCTTGACCACGTTGGGGAACTTGCAATCGCCGTGGTTGTAGTCCGAGGCGAACACCAGCCGGTCGTCGCCGATGAAGTCCATGACGAACTGCAGGGTGGTCTCGTCGGGTTCGAAGGAGAAATAGACGTCACGCTGCCGGACGTACTCGCTCGGCGGCATGGTCAGCAGCGGCACCGCCGCTTGCATGTACTCGTAGTGCTCGTCGAGCCGTTCCATCCAGAAGGGGATCCAGCCGGCGCCGGCTTCGAGGAACGCCACCTTGAGCTTGGGGAACTTCTCCAACACGCCGCCGCCGATGACACACATCATGCCGATCATCTGCTCGAAGGGGTGGGTGGTGGCGTGCACGAACAGCGCGTTGTCGAAGCGGTCGGCGGCGGCCGCCGGCCGGCCCGAACCCACGTGGACGCACACCGGCACGCCCAGTTCCTCGGCCGTGGCGTAGAACCGGTCGAAGTCGGGGTGGTCGAGGTTTCGTCCGGCGGAGTGGGCCGAGGTGGCCGCGGCCACGAAGCCGAGATCCTCGACGCAGCGCCGCAACTCGGCCGCCGCCTCGCCGGGGTCCTGCATGGGCACGCAGGCCACGCCCTTGAGCCGCTCCGGAGCGTGGTTGCAATACTCGTGGAGCCAGTTGTTGTAGGCCTTGGCGACGGCGCAGGCGTAGTCCTTGTCTTCCAGGAACGGCAGGCTCAGGAACACGGTGGTGCCGAAGTTGACCGAGATCGAGATCTGCTCCAGGTCCATGTCCTCGAGCCGCTGCACCGGGTCCCACATGCCGGTGGTGGGCTGCGGCGAGCGGTTGTGGGGCACGGCGCCGATGCCGCAGCCCACCCCCGAGGGCTTGGCCCAGATGCGGCCCTCCATGAGCAGTTGCTCGCGGCCGTCGGCCTTGACCACCCGGGGCGCCTTCTTCTTGTAGGGCCCGTCCAGCAGGTCCTCCCACGGGGCGAACTTCTCCTGCACGTGACCGTCGGCGTCGATGATCGGGAAACTTGCCATGGCTGTCTCCTGTTGGCCGTCAAGGAAAACCGGGCGACCCGCATCCGACCTTCGGACACAGGCCGCCCGGAATCTTCCTTCAACAGTGGAAGAGCCGTCTACCGGAGGTACTTCGCCAGAAACTCGGTGCTCCGCTCCCACGCCAGGTTGGCGGCGTCGGCGTTGTAGGCCGCCCCGGTTTCGTTACCGAAGGCATGCTGCGCCTGGTAGCGGTAGATCTCGTGGGTGACGTTGCCTTCCTTGAGGCTCGCTTCCAGGACATCCACCTTGTCCGGCGTGAAGAAGCCGTCCTCCAGCGCGAAATGGCCCTGGAACGGCATCGGGATGGTGGTGGTGTCGGCTGCTTCCGGCGGCGGAACGCCGTACCAGCAGCAGGCCGCATCCGCCTTGGAGTACACCGCCGCCAGCACGGTGAGCGCCCCGCCCATGCAGAAACCGATGACTCCTACCTTGGGACAGCTCTGCTTCAGTTGCTCCACCGCGCTGCACACGTCCGTGTTGGCGTTGGCGAAGTCGAGGTTCTGCATCAGGTGGCTGGCCTCTTCCGCCTCCACCGTCACCTTGCCCCGGTAAAGATCCGGCACCACGGAGGTGTATCCCAGGCCCGCCAGCTTGTCGGCCACGCCCCTGATCTGGTCGTTGACGCCCCACCACTCCTGGATCACCACCATTCCCGGCGCGTTGTCGCCAGCCGAAGCGCAATAGCCCGCAACCTCCTCGCCGTCGGGTCGCTTGATCGTGATTGTGTCTCCCATAACGGTCCCCTCCTGGAAATTCTGGAATTTGTTCGGCGCCGGAGCGCCGACGAAACCGTCAGAATAGTACGTCTCCTGGAGAGAGTCTAGTGTCTCCAGGCACGTCCGTCAGGCCTCAACGCCGGGCGTCCAGGCCCTCCGCGGGCTCGGTTGACGCAGGATTCGGATTCTTGTTAAGAATACCCGCGCATTCAGGGCTTTCGCGTCTTCACGCCCGCCACGGCGGTCCGGAAATTCAGCGGAACAGGAAGAGAGGGACACGCAATTGACCGAGGATGAAGTACTACAGATATTGGACCTGGTGGAGAAATCGAACTTCGACTATCTCGACCTCGAGATCGGCGATCTGAAGCTCACGGTCAGCAAGTCCGGAGTTCCCGCGGTCCCTGCAACCGTCAGCGTGACCCAGGCCGCCCCCGTGGCGGCCGCCCCGGCACCGGCAGCTCCCGCCGCCGAGGCGCCGGCAGCGGCGGCCTCCGAACCCGCTCCGGCTCCCGCGGCCGAGAGCGCTCCCGCGACGCAGCCGGTCACCGTCAAGGAAGGCACCGTTCCCATTCCCGCGCCCATGGTCGGCACGTTCTACGCCACGCCGGAGCCCGGCGCGTCGCCGTTCGTCGCGCTCGGCGATCACGTGGACGCCGAGACCACGGTGGGTCTCGTGGAGGTGATGAAGGTCTTCAACGCCGTGAGTTCCGGCACGGCCGGCACCATCGACGAGGTCTGCGTGGAGAGCGGCCAGTTCGTCGAGCATGGCCAGACCCTCTTCCTGGTCCGTCCTGATGCCTAAAGAGAGTTTCTCCGGTGGCCGTTAACCGTCTCCTGGTCGCCAACCGGGGCGAGATAGCGGTCCGCATCATCAGAGCCTGTCAGTCCCTGGGCATCGAGTCGGTGGCCGTGGTGTCCGAGGCCGACCGCGACAGCATGCCGGCCCGTCTCGCGAACAGGACGGTGTGCATCGGCCCGGCCCGCTCCACCGAGAGCTACCTGAAGGTCGAGGCCCTGGTGGCCACGGCCCTGGGCACCGGTTGCGACGCCCTGCACCCGGGCTACGGCTTCCTCGCCGAGAAGTCCGAGTTGGCCGAGGCCTGCGCCAAGCACGGCATCACGTTCGTCGGCCCGCGCGCCGACAGCATCCGCCAGATGGGCAACAAGCTGCTGGCCCGGGCCACCGTCGGGGCTTTCGGCGTGCCGCTGGTGCCGGGCTCCGACAACGTCCGCGATTTCGAGGATGCCGCGGAGGTGGCCGCCGAGGTCGGATACCCGGTGCTGCTCAAGGCCGCGGCCGGAGGCGGCGGCAAGGGCATCAAGATCGTCCGGGAGGACGTCGAGCTGCGGACCGCGTTCGAGACCGCTTCCGCCGAGGCCCGCGCGGCCTTCGGCGATCCCACGCTGTACATGGAGCGCTACATCCCCAACGCCCGGCACATCGAGGTGCAGGTCATCGGCGACCGCTTCGGCAACGTGGTGCACGTGGGGGAGCGGGACTGCTCGCTGCAGCGGCGCTACCAGAAGGTGGTGGAGGAGGCGCCGGCGTCGTGCATCCCGGAAGAGTTGCGGGAGCGCATCCGCGAGGCCGGGCACAAGGTCGCCAGGGAGATCAAGTACGAGAACGCCGGCACCGTCGAGTTCATCTACGACGAGGACCGGCAGGACTTCTTCTTCCTCGAGATGAACACGCGCATCCAGGTGGAGCACCCGGTCACCGAGATGGTCACGGGTCTGGACTTGGTGCGCGAGCAGATCCGCGTGGCCGGCGGCGAACGCCTTTCGTTCTCGCAGGAGGACGTCCGCTTCAGCGGCCACGCCATCGAATGCCGTATCACCGCCGAAGCCCCCTGGCAGGGGTTCCGGCCGTGTCCCGGCGTGTTGACCGAGTGGAGCCCGCCCCAGGGCGCGGGCATCCGCGTGGATACCCAGTGTTTTCCGGGCTACCGTGTCCCGCCGTTCTACGACTCGCTGCTGGCCAAGCTCATCGTCCACGGCGATGACCGCGAGCACGCGGTGGCGCGCATGAAGCAGGCCCTCGCCCAGTTCGCCGCCGCCGGCATCGACACCACCATCCCGTTCCTCGCGGCGGTCATGGAAGAGCCGGACTACGTCAGCGGCAGGGTCAGCACACGGTGGCTCGAAGGGCACCTGGACGACTTGACGGCCCGCCACGCGTGACCGGCGCACATCGAGCCGCCACTCCCCCGACATTCAATCCTTGATGAACTCCCGGATCATCTTGTGCGCTTCCTCCGGGTTCGAGAAGAAGTAGCTGTGCCGCTCGCCCGGCAGCACCACCAGCCGCGCATTGGGAATCCCCTCCACCAGGATCTCGGCGCCCTTCCGGTGTGACATGTCGCTGACCACCGCGTGGTCGTCGTCGCCCACCAGCACCAGCGTGGGCACGGTGATGTCCTTGAGGCGGTGGCGGGTGTCGTGCTCCTGGCGCGCGATGACGTGGCGGAAATAGCACTCCACCGACGATATGTTCGCCATGCGCACCTTGAGGCAGTTCTCGATCTCTTCCGGGTGCTCCTTCTGGTACTGCTCGGTCCACCCCACCTCCACGGTGTGGTCGCGGACGTATTTCTCGTAACCCCACTCGACCATCTGCGTGGCGATCCTAAGCGGGATGCCGTGGGCGCCGGGATGGGCCGCGCCGGACGAGGCGAGGATCAGCTTCTTCACCCGCCCGGGGTGCTCCAGGGCCAGCAGTTGCGCCACCCGGCCGCCCATGGAATGGCCGCACACGATGGCGTCGGTGGCGTCGAGGTGGTCCATCACCGCGGCGATGTCGTCGGCGAACATGCGGGTGGTGTAGCGCATGGGCGTCCGGGTCGAGCGCCCGGTGCCGCGGAAGTCCGTGATGATGGTGCGATGGTCCCGCGAGAACTCGGGCACCTGGAACATGTTCCACACGTCGCCGTCGCACGCCGTCTCCGAGATGAACACGAAGGGCGGTCCGTCTCCCTGGACCTCGTAGTAGATGTCGGCGTCGCCGACGTTCAATATTGGCATTTCAACCTCCGAAGTTGCTGGAATAGCACAAACCCCTTGCCGGAGACAGTGGACCGCCGCACCGGGAGGTTGCGAGCGCGGGAGGCGTTGGCTTTAATCCGGCCAATGTGCGAAAATACGCCGTTTTCTTTGGCAAAACTAAACCTAAGGGGGTTCATATGATCAGGAAGACAGGATTGGCAATCGCGCTCGTGGCGGCCCTTGCGCTGACGGCGGGCAGCGCCGTCGCCGCGGACGACTTCTTCAAGGGCAAGACCATCCGGGTCATCGTCGGCTACGCGCCCGGCGGTGGTTACGACACCTACACCCGCCAGATCGTTCGCCATCTGGGCAAGCACCTTGCCGGCAACCCGAGCTTCATCGTGCAGAACATGACCGGCGCCGGCAGCCTCATCGCCGCCAACTACATCCAGAAGCGGGCCAAGCGAGACGGCACGGTCTTGGGCGTCTGGAACAACGGGTTCGTGACCGCGCAGGCCCTCGGCGATCCCAAGGTCCGGATCAAGTCGCAGGATCTCACCTGGATTGGCGCTCCGGTCAAGGGCATACCGGCATGCGCGTTCATGGGCTGGTCCGGCGTACGAACGTTGGCGGACATGAGCGATCCCAAGAAGCCCATCAAGATGGGCGGCACCCGGGCGGGAGCCACCGGCGTCGACTTGCCGAAGATCCTCAACAAGACCATCGGCACCAACTTCGACGTGGTGGCGGGCTACAGCGGCACCGCCACGTCGCGGATCGCCATGCAGTCCAAGGAAGTCGCCGGCGCCTGCTGGGGCTGGGAATCCATGCGGGTCACGGCCCGGGCCATGCTCGACGCCAAGGGCGACGACAAGATGATCCCCGTGCTCACGCACCGGCGGATCCCCGATCCCGAGCTCAAGGACGCGCTCATCATCCCGGAGGTGGTCGCGAAAGTGGGCGGCAAGCAGCACCTCGAGACTTACACGGGCTGGGTCAACCAGTATGAGTTCCAGCGCCCGTTCTCGGCTCCTCCCGGCGTGCCCGCGAAGCAGGTCGAGCAGTTGCGGACGGCCTTCAAGAAGACCCTGGAGGATCCGGCCTTTCTGAAGGAGGCCAAGGAGGCCAAGCTCATCATCGAGTACGTCTCGGGTCAGGACATCGAGAAGTTCGTCGATCAGATTCTCGGCATGTCCGCGGCGTCCAAGGAAGCGCTGAGCTTTCTGGTGCGGAAGAAGAAGTAGCAGACCCGGCCTCGGGTCTGCCGTTTGACGTCAGACGGGGGGAGGGCGTTCGTCCTCTCCCCGTCTACCTCATCCTTCCAGCTTCACCCTCCTACAAGGCCCGTAACAGGGTAGTGCCATGGATCACGCGGCTGCCTCGCGCACCGCAGCACTTCATACCGAACGGCTTGCGATCCTGGCGCTGCTCGTCGGCGCCGTCGCCACAGCCTTCGCCCCGATTCTCGTACGGTTGAGCGAGTTGGGCCCGAGCCCGACGGCGTTCTATCGTTTCCTGCTGGCGATACCCCTCTACTGGGCCATGGCGCTTGCCGTGCCGGGTGGAGGCCGGCGCGTGCGCCAGGAGAGACCCGACGGTTCGAGGGTGTATCTCCTGATGGCCATGGCGGGCGCCTTTATCGCGGGCGACATGTCGGCGTGGCACTATTCGATCGTCATGACGACGGTGGCCAATGCCAGCCTGCTCTTGAACGTGACGCCGGTGTTCGTCGTTCTGGGCGGTTGGCTCCTGTTCCGCACGCGGGTGACCGGAACATTCATGATCGGCCTTGCGACGGCCATGGCCGGCGTGGCCGTGCTTTCGGGGGCGAGCCTGGCGCTCAGCCGCACACACGTGCTGGGCGATCTCCTAGGCGTGGTGACGGCCATGTTCTATGCCGCTTACCAGTTGACCGTCGAGCGCCTGCGGCGGCGTTTCTCCACCATCACGATCATGCTCTATGCCATGCCGGTGAGTGCGATGGTCACTCTGGTGGTCACACTCGTGAGCGGTGAAACCATGGCCGTCATGACCCCCGCGGGGTGGGCCGTGCTGGTTGCGCTCGCCGTCGGTCCCCAAGTGCTCGGCCAGGGCCTGATCGCCTGGGCCCTGGCGCACCTGCCGGCGAGCTTCGTTTCCGTCAGTCTCCTGGTGCAACCGATCGTCGCCGCCACGGTCGCCTGGATACTGTTCGATGAGCGTATCGGCGTGCAGCAGGCGGTGGGCGCGGTTGCCGTCCTGACGGGAATCGTCATTGCCCGGCAGGGGAGCGCGCACCGGTGACCGGGATGCGTGAACGGGAGCTTCTCCGCGGTTTGTTCGAGGCGGCGGTCGCCGCCGCGGACCCGGCGAAGGTCGTGCCGCCGCATCTGCCTTCGCCGCCGCCGGGCCGCACGCTGGTGCTGGCAGCCGGCAAGGCGGCGGCTTCCATGGCGCGCGCCGTCGAGGAAAGTTGGCCGAACGAGATGGACGGCATCGCGGTGACCCGGTACGGTCACGGCGTCGATTGCGAGCGCATCAAGGTGGTCGAGGCTGGCCATCCGTTGCCCGACGAAGCAGGGCAGGGCGCGGCGGCGCGCTTTCTTTCAGCCGCCGCTGGTCTGGGGCCGGACGACCTGCTGCTGTTCCTCCTCTCCGGAGGCGCGTCCGCGTTATTGGTGGAACCGCTACCGGGCCTCAGTCTGACCGACAAACGCGCTATCAACCGCGCCCTGCTGGAGGCTGGCGTCCCCATCGCCGAGACGAACTGCCTGCGCAAGCACCTGTCCGCCATCAAGGGAGGCCGCCTCGCCGCTGCGGCCGCCCCGGCCCGTATCGTGACCCTCGCCATCTCGGATGTGCCCGGAGACGACCTGGCGGTCATCGGCTCCGGGCCGACCGCGGCCGACCCGGGCACCTGCGCCCATGCGCTAGCGATCGCAGGCCGCTACGACGTCAAGCTGCCAGAGATCGCCCGCAGCGCCCTGGAGCAGGGCAGGTGGGAGACCGTGAAGCCCGGCGACCCGTGCCTCGCCCGGACCGACTACGTGATTGTCGCCCGTCCCGGGCATGCGCTTGCGGCCGCCGCTGCCAAGGCCCGTGAGGTGGATCTCGATGTGATCCGGCTGGGAGACGACCTTCAGGGAGAGGCAAGTGATATGGGTGCGGCACATGCCGAGTTGGCGCGGAAGCAAGCCCCGGGTTTGCTGATCTCCGGAGGCGAAGCGACGGTTACGAACAAGCACCCTGGTGGAAGGGGGGGTCCCAACCTCGAATTCCTGCTGTCGCTGGCCGTGGCCCTCGACGGGGCCCCCAACGTCCACGCCATCGCCTGTGACACCGACGGCATCGACGGCTCTGCGGACGCCGCCGGCGCCTTCATCGGCCCCGACACCCTGGCGCGCGCCCGCGCCGCAGGGCTGGATTCACGGGATATGCTCGCCCGGCACGACAGCTCCGGGTTCTTTCGGCGACTCGGCGATCTGGTGGTGACCGGCCCGACGCGGACCAACGTCAACGACTTCCGTGCGGTTCTAGTGACCTGAACAGCGCGCTGTGACGTTCCTGGACCTTCGTTACCTCATCACACCAACCGCACCCCGTAGTCCTCCCGCCCCGTCACATGCCCGACCACGGCCGCGTGGGGAACGTCGTTGTCCACGAGCGCCTTCACCAGTCTCTCGCCGTCCTTCTCCGCCACGGCTATGAGCAGGCCGCCGGAGGTCTGCGGGTCCAGTGCCACCTCGGCGAGGGCGTCGGAGACGGTGTCGGCGATGACGGTCTTGTCGTCGAGGTACTCGCGGTTGCGCTTGCAGCCGCCGGTGAGGTTGCCGCCGACCTCGGCGAGTTCGGCGATGTCCTGAAACACGGGTAGCCGGGCGGCTTCGAAGACGATGCTGACGGTGCCGTCGAGGGTCATCTCCAGGCCGTGGCCCAGGAGGCCGTAGCCGGTGATGTCCGAGCAGGCGTGGACGTCGTAGTCCTTCATGACCGCGGCGGCGTACTTGTTGAGGGTGGCCATCGAGGCAACGGCCTGCTCGATGCTCGCCTGGGAGGCGTTGCCGCGCTTGACGGCGGTGGTGGCGATGCCGGTTCCCAGGGGCTTGGTGAGGACCAGCACGTCGCCCTCCCGGGCGCCGATGTTGCGCAGGATGCGGTCGGGGTGGACGGTGCCGGTGACGGCCAGCCCGTACTTGATTTCCTCGTCGATGATGGAGTGGCCGCCGACGATGACCGCGCCGGATTCGATGACCTTGTCGGCGCCGCCGCGCAGCACCTCGCCCAGCACCTCGATGTCCATCTTCCCCTTGGGGAAGCAGACGATGTTGAGGGCGGTGGCGGGCACCCCGCCCATGGCGTAGACGTCGCTCAAGGAGTTGGTGGCGGCGATCTGGCCGAACATGTAGGGGTCGTCGACGATGGGCGTGAAGAAGTCCACGGTGTTGACGATGGCCAGGTCGGGACGCAACTGGAAGACGCCGGCGTCGTCGGCCGTCTCGGTGCCTACCAGCAGATCAGCGGATTCGAACTTGGGAAGCCGGTGCAGAACCTGCACCAGATCGGCGGGGCCGAGCTTGGCCGCTCAACCCGCGGCCTTGACTTCCTGGGTCAGCCGGATGGCTTCCATGGACATTTGAGAACTCCTTGAGACTGCTCTCGCGGTCTCGTTGGCGATCAGTTTCTCCCCGGCTTGAGCCTCCTCACGTCGCCCACCCGCATGGTCACGCCGGTGCGGTCGAAGTACTCTAGCACGGGGATGGTGTACTTGCGGCTCGACTGCAGGATGTCCCTGAAGGTGGCCGCGCTCATTTCCTCGTGGCTCTCGAAGTAGCTATATAAATCGGCCTTGATCCTGTCAATGGAAGCCTTGAGATAGTAGAGCTCGGTGGTCACCCGGACGATCTCCCCCTGCCGTTCCATGACCCGGATCACCTCGTTCAGCTTCGGGCGCTCCACCCCGAGAGCCTTCTCGATCTCCTTCAGGTAGGGCGGGGCGAGCGGGTTCCTGGCCAGCGCGGCGGAGATCTCGCCGGACAGCGACTTCTCCCGCGCGCCCAACTCTACGCGATGATCCGGCAGGCGCAGGTGGTTGCCGTCCCGGACGCACACGCCCTCGGCCGCCAGGAGGTCCGTCAGGTCCCGGAACAGCCGCGCCGACGCGCCGCTGGCCAGTCTCGCGCGGACCTCTTCGAGGTCCATGCCCGGCGCCAGCGGATGGCTCTCGTGGAACGCCGCCAGGGCGGAGCGCAGCCGCTCCCGGAAGCCGTCCCACTTCTCCTCGGTGGTGTAGACGCGCTCCCGCTCGGAATCGAAGGAGCGGAGCCCCTCGGTCCGTTCCAGCCAGTCGCGCGTTTCCTCCCGCTTCAGGTTGAGGAACTGGCAGATGGAATCGGCCCCGGTGGCCAGACTCGCGTCCCCGGCCAGGAAGCTCCGGATCATCTCCGGCGTGTCGCCTTCGCGCAATGTCCGCAGCCGCTGCTCGACGTCCTTCTCCCGGCGCCGGTGCCGCCGCGCCCGCGGGTCCACGACCTCGCCGCCCCCCAGGGTCTTCTGCGCGGTCTCGTCGCGCACGATGAAGTGGTCGCCGCGCATGACCAGCAGCGGCTCGGTCAACAGCACCTGGCAGTAGGTCGTCTCCTTGGGCTCCACCTTCTCGGTGTCGCCCAGGAAGACGAGCTTTCCCATGCGTTCGGCCGTCCCCAGGTGAATCCGCACCCGCTGGTGGTTCTTGATCCCCTTGGCGGCCGCCGGCCGCACCTCCAGGTGGGCGTCGAAGCGCGTCGACGCCAGGGTCAGCTCCTCGTGGCAGATCATGTGGCCGCGTTCCAGGGCGCCGCGATCCTGGCCGGTGAGGTTGAGAGCCACGCGCTGGCCCCAGCCCGCCGACTCCACCGACTGGCCGTGCACCTGGATACTGCGGACGCGGAACTTCTGGCCGCCGGGGACCGCGTGGACGTGGTCGCCGGTGCGCACCTCGCCCGCCAGCCCGGTGCCGGTGACGATGACCCCGTGCCCCTGGAGCACGAACACGCGGTCCACCGGCAGCCGGAAGAAGCCGCTGGGGGCCGGCCGGTCGATGTCCGTCAACGCGTCGAAGATCCCCTTCCGCACCTCTTCCAGTCCGTCTCCCGAGACGGCGGAGAAGTGGACCACCGGCGATCCTTCCAGCGCGGTCTCGAAGGTCAGGATCTCGATCTCCTCCTCCACTTCCCGGACCCGCGCCTCGGACACCAGGTCCACCTTGGTGATGACGAACAGCGCCGTCCGAACTCCTAGGAGGTGGACGATGTCGAGGTGCTCCTCGGTCTGCGGCATGACCCCGTCGTCCGCCGCCACCGTGAACAGCACGAGGTCGATGCCGTGGGCGCCGGCGAGCATGTTGCGGATGAAGCGCTCGTGGCCGGGCACATCGACGATCCCCGCCTCGCTGCCGTCGGGCAGCGCCAGGTGCGCGAACCCCAAGTCGATGGAGATGCCGCGCTCCTTCTCCTCCTTGAGCCGGTCGGTGTCCTTGCCGGTGAGGGCCTTGATGAGGCTCGTCTTCCCGTGGTCGATGTGGCCGGCGGTTCCGATGATGTAAGGCATGGCGTTTCGCGGGCTAGGGCGATTTCAAACGAGGCCCCTCACCCTAACCCTCTCCCGGAGGGAGAGGGGATCTTGGCGTCCACACCTTCCATACACTCTCTCCCGGAGCGGGTGGGAAGGGTTGGCGTCTGCGGCTTCCGGCCCCCTCTCCCTCTGGGAGAGGGTTGGGGTGAGGGCGGATTCCCCGAACGCGCGTCACCGGCGATCCTCCGGGCTCCGCAGGTTGGGCACCAGCGACTCGGGGTCGCCGGCGCTTCTGAGATCCAGGATGAAGCGATCGTTCTTGATGCGTCCGATGACGGGCGGATCGGCGCGCCGAAAGACCCGCGCCACCTGCTCGGCGTTCAGGTCGCTGCAGCGGACGGCGATGCCCTTGCTCGGGATCTCCTCGGTGGGGAGAGCGCCGCTGCCGATCTGGCAGGTGGAGTCCACCAGTTCCAGCTCGTAGTCAGGACCTAGCCGTTCCCGGATAAGCGGCAGCACCTTCCGGCCGCCCTCCTCGATCTCTTCGAGAGGCCGGCTGAAGGCCCGAAGGGTCGGGATCTCGCTCAGCAGGTCGGGAGACTGGACATAGCTCCGCAGGGTCGCTTCCAGTGCCGCCAGGGTGAGCTTGTCGCAGCGCACGGCGCGCTTGAGGGGGTTGCGGTTCATGCGGTCGATCCAGCTCTTCCCGCCGGCCACCAAGCCGGCCTGGGGACCGCCCAGGATCTTGTCGCCGCTGAAGGTGACCACGTCCACGCCCAGGGCGACGCGCTCGCCAACCAGCGGCTCCCGCGGCAGTCCCAGGTCCGACAGGTCCATGAGCGCGCCGCTGCCCAGGTCCTCCATCACCGGCACACCGCGCTCCCGGCCGATGGCCACCAGGTCCTTCAACTCCACCTCCGCGGAGAAGCCCACCACCCGGTAGTTGCTGGTGTGCACCTTGAGCAGCAGCCCGGTGTTGTCGTCGACGGCCTCGGCGTAGTCCCGCGGGTGGGTGCGGTTGGTGGTGCCCACCTCCCTGAGCAGGGCGCCGCTCTTGGCCATGACCTCCGGGATGCGGAACGAGCCGCCGATCTCGATGAGCTCGCCGCGGGAAACGATGACGTTCTTGCCCTCGGCCATGGAGTTGAGCCCCAGCAGCACCGCCGCGGCGTTGTTGTTCACCACGGCGGCGGCCTCGGCCCCGGTCAGTTCGCGGAGCAGCGACTCGATCGCCCCTTCCCGCTGGCCCCGCTTGCCCTGCTGAAGGTCGAACTCCAGGTTGACGGGGTGGCGCGCGACCAGCTCGACGGCCTCGGCCGCGGCCTCCGAAAGCAGCGCCCGGCCCAGGTTCGTGTGGAGGATGGTGCCGGAGGCGTTCACCACCCGCACCATGCCCGGGCGCGAGGCCCGGACCAGCTTTTTTTTAAGGTCCGTTATGATAAATTCGTCCTGCAGCCGGTCCGGCGGAAGGTCGTGGCCGGACTTGATGGCCTGCCTCAGGTCGTCCAGGAGGCCGCGGAGGGTTTCCGTCACGAACGGCCGGCTGTATCGCTCCAGCAACGGCGCCGCGGCAGGGTGAGTCAGGACGCCGTCCACGGAGGGTAGCTCGCGCAACAGGTTCGCTTCCGGTTTCATCAGTTCGTGACCGGGGCCAATAGGCATCAAACTAGTGTCGTGTCCCGTAATTTCCTGGCATAAGTTGCGCAGGATTTTTTGTTGTCGGCAAGGCGC
>JAPPNF010000053.1 GCA_028818755.1 Deltaproteobacteria bacterium
AGAAGTGGGACATTTTCGATTGACACAAATGGGACATTTTCGGCTGACATTGACACCGATACCCAGGCAACTGGGCCGCAAGGGCAAGGGAGATCGGTTCGGCAGCGATGATTTCCGTTACGACTCCCAGGACGACACGTATGTCTGTCCGGCCGGGCAGCGGCTGGCTCGAAGCAACGAGACCACCGTCAAGCATGACAAGCTGTATTTCGTTTATCGTGCGGCGCCAGAAGTTTGTCGGAGTTGTGCGCTGTCGAGCCGATGCCTGGAAAAGACGAGCCCAAGGCGCAGGGTGGAGCGCTGGGAGCATGCGGATTGGGTGGACCGGCATCGCAAGAAGATGAGCGCCGGTTCGCCATTGATGCGCAGGCGATCCGCGCTCGTCGAGCACCCTTTCGGCACCATCAAGCGCTGGGCGGGGCTCGATCATTTCCTGATGCGCGGACTCGACAAGTGCCGCGGCGAGTTCAGCCTGATGGCGCTGGGCTACAACTTCAAGCGGATGGTGAACGAGTTGGGCGCAGATGCATTCAGGGAGCATTGCCTGCAAAAGCAGCGGACTTCGGCGATCGGTGCGTGATATTGCCCGGGAGGCCGTGTTTCCCCGTCATCCAGGGCAGATTTGAGCGTAAACCTCGTATCTCTTGGTACGGTGTAGTCAATTCACCGCATTATCCCTCCCCTCGCGGTGTCCTGTCCGATCCGGACATCGAAACCGTCGTCCGGACGAATGGAAATCTGGAAATCAGCCTGTGGCGAGCTGATACTCTCACACTCTCGACTGAGTGGCGAGGAGTGGCTGAGGGATCTGACGGCAATGGTGCGAGGCACACTGTCGGAGGCTCGGGCGTTGGCGTCCGCAGTGTACCGGACGTCGAGTGCAGCCGGGTACGGAAGTCGGTGACGGGCGAAGCCCACACCGACGATGCGAATACGGGCGGCCTTGCCGACGACGAGCGCATCAAGGCGGACGGCACGAGTGCGGCAGGTAGTGGGCAGTTCGAAAATCGGATGATTGACATCCGGCAGGCCGCGAGCACACTTCCACCATGCCAAAGGTGAAACGCCCACGCGACCCCAACCAACTCGCCGAGCTAACGGTGGACATCGCCAAGCCGAGACGGTCGGGATGGCCCGCGAGGAGGCGGAACTGGCACGGCAGCTTCCAGCAAACCTGTCCCGACAACCAGCTCGTGGCAGAATCCTAGAGGCCGAGTGGAACGCCAGGATCGCGTGCTCTGGACGACGTTCGCCGGGAACTCAAGCGGCGAGGTGCCGAGGACCTGGGACAGGATGTGTTCGCGCCGGGCGTCGTCGAATCGTCCGGGGTTTCCCATGGCGAAGCTGCTGATGGACGACGTCACCATCACCTGAAGCGCCGAGATCGCTCTTGCCGTGCGTCTGCGCCACGGGCGCGAACAGGTTGCGGCTGCCTCCCGGACTTCCCGTAGCGGTAACGGTAACAGGCCCCCAAGTGTGTCGTCAGGCAGATCGACGCCGAGCAGTTCACGGCGGGAAGCGGCATCCCCTACCGCGGCTACGAGGTCGCCGCTCCGCCGCGGCAGCTTCATCCGCTACGCCGCCCGGGACCGCGCACACGTGGTGGCCACGGGGTTCGCCATGGCCGACCCGGTGGAGCCCCGGCAAGGAAGTGTCCCGACACCCGCTTCACCCTCATCGACGCGTTGGTGGACCTGTCCAACGAGCCACCGTATCCAGGTAAGGTCCATTGACCGGCATTCGGAAGGGTGTTTGGAAGACAAAAAAAGAGGGTGGCAAGCACTGCCACCCTCTTCCTGAATGTTGAGCCAAGAGAGTCCTCAAGCTCCGGGGCCGTGAAGCCCGGGGAGCCTGAGGCGTCATACTCTTCTCCAGCTGCTACTTCTCCAACCGCGCGCCGAACGCGCCAGCTACGGAGCCGTTCGTGAAGCCGGCGTTGAACTCGCCAGCCATGGAACCCGGCGCGTCCCTTCTATCGCCGTCCGTAGTGACCGTAGTTTCAGGCGTCGGGCCATAGAAGGTTCCGCTGATGCTGCCGTCACCCATACCGCCCTTGGCGTCGCCGGAGAACATGTTCGCACCGGTCGCGCGATCGGCCTCCACGGCAACGCTCCAGGTGTTTGCCTCACCGCCGGAGAGTTCGAAGTTGTTGATTGTACCGGTTACGGTGTTCACCATATTGGGCGCAATGGTTCCCTCTGCTTCAGAATCCGAAGGATTGGCTCCTTCATAAACTTGCCCGAAGATCGCCGTTAGATTTACGTCCGCCGTGAAGTGGCCGGACGTGGCGCTCTCGCGCGAGCCGTCGCTATTGATCACCCCATGCACGTACACGCCGACCGCGTCGCCTTCGTACTTCGCGCTGCCCCGGACAGTGTCAAGCTCGGTCCCGGTGCTCTCGTCAATCGACGAACGCGCGAAGGTCTCGACCTCGTTGTAGGTAACTGCGCCATCAGAGTCCGTCGTCCTCTTCAGCCAGAAGCCGTAGTCCAGGTAGTCAGCGTCCGGGACATCGACCATGGAACCCATAGCAGGGGTGAAAATCCACCCGGTCATGGCAGTTATGGAAACCTTACCCTCGTCATCGCGAGTTAGCGTAACCGTACAATTGGTACCGGCGGTGTTACACCTGTACGTTCCCGGCCCGCCGCCGTAGGTGCCCGCGACTTCAAACGCCTCATCCGTATTGGCAGTGCCGGTTACATCCGCGTTGAAAGTAAGCACATCTCTGGCTACTCCGGGTGCAGCCACAAATGCACTGGACTTAACCAGAGCACGAGCGGCATTAGTGTCTGCGATCGCGAGAGCCTCATACGTTTCGCTAGGAGTATCATTGTCCGTGTTGGTGCTGGTGTCCAGCGTATGTACATCCTTGAACGGCGTCGCCTTCGGGGCCTGGATGTCCGTCATGACGATCACGACTTCCGATTCCACGTTGCCGTCGTCATCCGCTTTCATCGCGCGACTGTGCATGGTGCGTCCGCCGCCGAAGTCCATGGCCTGCGCGAACTGGGGATCTTTCTCCTTGTCCGTCATACCATGGTCTGTAATCTCGATTTTCGTGCCCATGCGGTCACGTTTGACGCTGAGCCTATACGGGTCATCATCATTGCCATCGGTGCCGTCTGCATTGACATGATCACTACCACCCAGACCGGCGTCGGCATCCGCAGCTTGACCGGCTTCAGCCGCGATGGCCTTTTCTTTCGTCCCGGCCGATTTCGTAGCTGCGGCGACTCGTTTCTCTTCCGCTACCCTCGTGTAATAGGCCTGCGTGACCGTCGCCGTAACCGCTCCGCCGGTCGACACCGCAGAACCATCCTCCACCGTGACAGTGCAGTCCACGTCTCCGGCAGCGCACGAGTACATCACTTCGCCGATAGTCACGGATCCACCCGCCTCGATATCCATGGACTCGCTGTCCGCGACCATTGCGTCTTCCGGCACGCCGCTCAGATCCACGAAGTCCGGCGGCCCTACTGGCACCTCCACGGTCGGTCCTGGCACCTCCACGGTCGGCCCGGGCACCTCTACCGTTTTGGTCTTGGTTGAACCGCAACCGGACAGCGCGAGCAGGCCCGCCGCCAACACTGCAAGAAGAGCAAATCTGATGTGAACCATTTAGAACCTCCTTAAGTGGACTGCCCACTAGCCTCGTCCAGTTTCCAGTTCAGACTAGGGAACTGAATCATAAACAAACCAAAACGTCAACAGAAAATTTCCTCGACACGTCTAACCAATCACGGGCGTCTCGCGGAGAAACGCCGCTGAGAAGTCGCTCACAACGGTTCAAACGCTTTTTTCGTTAACACCACAGGCGACGAAATGCAAGGAGGTCCGTCAACTCTTCACGCTTTTTTTCGTCCGGCCAAGGGGGCAACCGGGGGCTCGTTGCGCCTCCCGCTCATCGCCCGCTTTCCCGACCGGCCCCCTTGCGTTATCTAGCTTTCCGGCATCGCCAGCAAAGAAACCCACGAGCGACTCCGGCAGGGCGGAGCCCAACAAGCCCTTCAGAGCGTCGCCGCGGTCGGGCCGTCATCACCGCCGCGCGGCCGGTATCCTCGGTATCCTTTATCGGCGTTGATGCCGACGGCGGATTCGCGTACCGAATCCTGGGCCGGTCCTGCACTGCTTCGGCCGGTAAGTGCGGGTTCCGCGTTCCCCGCCTGCAGGGATGCCTCCCGCGTCGGCACGCCCGCACCAATCAACTCGTCGATGCGATCGGCGACGCGTTGGGCGGCACCGCGAAGCTGCTCCATCGTCCAGTCGGCGGCGTAGCCCTCGGTCACGTCTTGAGGCCTGGCATGGTTGACCAGGCGCTTCGTCAGGCTCACCGGCAGCATCAGGTCGCGGTCGGCGACGGTGATGAAGCAGTTGCGAAGCGCGTGGAACCAGAACGTCGCGCCGCCCGCCTCGCTGATCCGCACATTCAGGTACTGCGTTCCGCTGTTCATGTGTCCCGACTCGGAAGTTTCGGACGGGAACACCCAACCCCGGCTATGCTCGGGAAAGCGCGAGCGGTCCGCGAAACGGCGCCGGAGGATGGCGGCGAGCTGGCGGGTGACGGGCAGCTCCAACGGCTCGCCAGTCTTGGTGTCCTCGACCCGGAAAGTCATCCCGTCCAGGTCGACGCGCGCCCATTCAAGGCCGAAGACCTCGGCTCGTCGCATGCCAGTGTAAAGGCCGAAACGGAAAGCATCGCGGGCGACCGGGTTCCGCACCGCAGTCTCGATGCCCCGGTGCCATCGCGGCAGCACCTCGGCCGGGGGCGGGATCTTGCGCCGCCGCTGGCGGTGGGGCCGCCCGCCAGCCGCGCGCCACTGGTCGACCGGGTTGTGCAGCCCCTGGAAGTCGAGGCAATGGCGGCGATAGAGCACACGCAGCATATTCATTGCACCGTTGGCCTGCACCCATCCGGCTTCGTTGGTGAGCCGGAGGAAGCACTTCTCCACGTCGCGCCGGTCGATGGTGTCCAGCGTGCGGTCGACCCACGCGCCAAGACTGCGGTAAACGATGCGGCGGTAAACGGCAAGAGTGCTCCCCTTGCGCTTCGGCCCGGCGGCGAGATACTCCTCGAAGGCCTCGCGTAAGGTGGGAACAGTTCTGCCGCGGCTACGCTCCGCTACGGGATCCTCACCGGCGGCGACACGCCCCAGCGTCTCCTGGGCAAGACGCCGCGCCTGGTCGGCGGTCACGCGTCCGTGGCGTCCTATGACCAAACGGCGGTTGGCAGCCTTTCGCCCACCGGTGCCGACACGGTAGTTAACGATATAGGAGCGAACGCCGGTGGGCTGTACTCGAAGGCCGAAGCCGATCAATTTATCGTCCCACGCGATGAAGGGCTTCTCCGCGGACTTGAGGGACTCGACATTGCGCTTGTTGAGCGTCACCTTGAGGTTTGCGGTGCGCTTCCCGGGCTGTGTTGACATGGCGACCTCCTCCCGAAGGGGACTTCAAAAATCACCATACATGTCAACACGAGAAAGTCAACAAGAGGCTTCACAAGGCTCGCTGTGTCGCGCCCTTGCAAAGCCGGGATTGGCTAATTCACTGAAATACCGCCTGTTTTGCGTGACAAGCGTAGCCATGCGCTGAACCGGCATACCCTCGCCACCAAAAATTTAGAACCTCCTTAAGTGGAACTGCCCACTGGCCTCGTCCAATTTCCAGTTTAGACTAGGGAACTGAATCATAAACAAACCAAAACGTCAACAGAAAATTTCTTCGACACGTCCAGCTGACTCAGAGGGCTCAAGGCTTCTCGCGGAGAAACGCCGCTGAGAAGTCGCTCACACGGTTCAAACGCTCTTTTCGTTAACACCACAGGCGACGAAATGCAAGGAGATCCATCAACTTTCAACGCTTTTTTTTTTCGTCCGGCCAAGGGGGCACCCGTGCGGCTGGCCCGCAGGGCAATCTTAACACAGGCCAAGCGGCATGCAAGCGAAATCGTCTTCAGTCAACCGGCCCCCGGCCTGGTGCGATGAGGGGGTAGTGCTGATAGACTGAGGCCTTGTGATGACCAAGGACGAGTGGACCCTGATAGAAGTTATCGGCAGCCATGTCCCCGGGCCGCGGCACATGACCAGCGTGGCCGCCGACCCTGAAACCGTCGGGCTCGTGGAGAGCCTCATCGAGCAAGGGCTGGTGGAGTCCACCGGCCGCATCCAGCAGCTCCCCGAGCCCGTCGTCCGCGTTTGCCTGACGGGAAAAGGATGGGTCCGCTACCGGGAGCGACCTGATTGATGGGATCCGCGACCCTGGAGGCTCGGCGGGAAACGGTCGGATTCGTCCTGCCCGAGCCCACCGCAACCCTCGATCTCACGATGGACGACGGCGCGCCGATACGCGTCGTGCGTCACGGCAACCCGTCCGGGCCGCGTGTCGTGCTGGGCCACGGAGCCGGCTTTGCGAGCGATTCCTACTTCCCGTTCTGGCGGCTGATGCTGGAGCGTTTCGACCTTGCCCTGTTCGATTTTCGCAACTGCGGGCGAAACCCGTTCCACGCGGGGGAGACGCACCACTATCCTCAATTCGCGCGCGACAGCACGGCGGTGCATTGCGCGATCGCCGGGGAATGGGGCGAGAAGACCACTATCGGCGTCTTTCACTCCATGTCCGCGATCACGGCCCTGCTCGCGGTCGTCGAAGGCGTCTGGCACTGGGATGCGCTGGTGCTGTTCGACCCGCCGATGGTGCCGCCGGAAGGCAGTCCGCTGCGCGGCCCGAGGATTACCGCGGGCGAGGTGCAGCGCGACGCCAACCTGATCCGCCAGAACCGGTTCCGGAATCCCGAGGAACTGGCTGAGGTATTCCGTTACCTGAACCAGTTCCGGCGCCTGCGGAAGGGGGTGGCGGAACTCAACGCACGCTCAGTGATGCGCTTCGATCCCGCATGCGGAGATTGGCTGCTCTGTTGCCCCGGCCCGGTCGAAGCCGGTCTCTATACCGACGTCACCGAGCTGCCGATCTGGCGGAAGCCCGGCCCGCCGGCGCGCCCGCTCCTGATCGTCGGCTCCGACCCGGAACCCGAGGACGCGGCGAAGACCGCGCTCTGCTGCAAGCTGTTCTGCGAGACGTTCGGTATCGACTACGCCGTCGTGCCCGATACCAGCCACCTCCTGCAGCTTGAGGAACCAGAACAGTGCTTTGCCCTGTTCAGCCGCTTCCTCGCCGACAACGGAATCGGCGCATGACAGGCCGCGATGACGCCAAGGCCCGTTCGTGTCCGGCACATCGATAACGGCCTTCTTGCACACTAACTTTTATAGTGTTATCATGCACTATGATGTTAGAAAGAAGGCACGTCACGCCTGGAGAGTTGGTCACCGAGGAGTTGGAGCGGTATCTCCAAGACACGCTTCACGAGCCCGCTCGGACGGACCCGTTTGAACAAGCGTCGCACCTCCCTTCCTTTCTGTCCCGGATGTACAGCTTTCACGAGGGCCAACTAGCAGGAAGACGCATCGTGTTCCTGGCCCCCAAGGACAACCCCGCCACGCCGGCCAACATTGCAAAGCACCTTGCCTTGGTCCGCCACGCCGTTGACTCAATCGTCGTCTTCGTCGCTCCCTCGCTAAGCGCATACAACCGCTCACGCCTCATTAAACGAGGCGTCCCGTTTGTCGTGCCGGGCAGGCAGCTCTATATCCCTGACCTTGCCATGGACTTGCGCGAACAATTCCACGCGTACAAGGAGCCGCGACCCAACGCCCTCTCGCCGGCCGCTCAGGCTGTCTTGTTTCTCCACCTCCTGCGACCCGACCAAACGGCGACATCCCCTTCTCTCATAGCCGCGCAACTGCGCTACTCGGCCATGTCGATCGGCCGCGCGTTCGATTATCTGGTCGATACCGGCCTTGCGCACGCAGAAAGGCGCGGCAAGGAACGGCATATCCGGTTCAAAACCGAAGGGCGGCGGCTGTTTGAGGCCGCACACGATTTGCTGCGCAGCCCGGTACGCACCAGAAAATTCGTCCGAGACGGTCACATCGCCGCACCGTTGAAACACGCGGGCGAGAGTGCGCTTTCGGACCTGACGGATTTGTCCCGGCCGCCACGGGATACTTTCGCCGTCGCGGCCAGCGATTGGAAGGCGCTCGCGAAGACCTGTGGGCTCGTCGAGACCGATCCGGACCAGGCCACTCACATCGTCGAAACATGGGCCTATGACCCGGCCGACCTGTCCGACACGCGCACAGTGGACCCGCTGTCGCTCTACACGCAGTTCCGGAACCACCGTGATGAGCGTGTCTCCATGGCCGCGGACCGATTGTTGGAAAGAATGGCGTGGTAGCTGGAATAGAGAAGTTCCGCGAGTATTTCGCAGCGCACGAGGATCAATACGCGATCATCGGCGGTGCTGCCTGCGATCTGCTGTTCAACGCGGCCGGTCTCGATTTCAGGGCAACCAAGATGTGGACAAAGGATCATGGACCATCGACATGCGTCCTCGCGGTCAGAACGGACACGGGTAGCGGATCATAAATAGAAACCCTCGAAAACATTCGTGTTTCCGGGGACTTAGATGGTTGCGGGGGCGCGGCCGCGCGTCTACTGCCGCGTCGCGCCGAAGGCGCCGACGATGTCGGACTGCTCGAAGATGCCCGCCGCCTCGGCGTGGCCGGGACCGTAGAAGCCGCCCTGGATGCGCGCGCCGGACTGGCCCCGCGCGAAGGTCCCGTCCTCAGCGACCGCGACGTTCTCGAACAACACCGTCTCGACCGCGTGCGCCGTCCCGCGGTCGATGTTCCTGATGCCGCCGAACGCGGCGTCGAGGGTATGCCCTGACCCCTGGGTGGAAAATTGGTAGGTCAGGACCGCGTCCCCCACGAGCCGCTCGCCCCGAGCGTCCCCGCTGACGGGCGTTCCCACCATGATGCCGGCCCAGGTCGCGGTCCCGGGAATGGGTCCCGGAGGGAACCCGGCGAGATCGCCCACGGCGATCCCGTACCAGACATCGACCGTGCCCTCCTCGCCGGCCTGGCGCTCGTTCTGGATCGCGAACGAGCCGTGCTCCATCCATGCGCCGAGACTGGCAAGGTCCGCCCCCGTGTGCGTCGAGGACTCCGACAGCAGGATGATGCCGTGCTTCGAGCCGATGGCGGTGGCGGCGCCATGCCTGAGCGGGGTGTTGAGGATCTCGATCGTATAGACGGCGCCGCTCAACGGATCGGTCGCGGTGCACCGCGCTCCGCTGCACTCCGTCAGGTGACGGAAGGCTGGAAACACGTCGTTGTCCGTCTCCCCGTGCATCGTGGACAGGACCAGGGAATCGGCGCGCGGGAAGATGTCCAGGCTGCGTTCCTGCTGCGCCTCCGGCGTCTCCGTCGGTGCCGACAGGCCGGTCAGCTCCCTGATCTCGCCCAAGGTGAGTGCCCCCTCGGACACCGAATCGCCGCCTCCGCCGCAGGCCGCGAGCGAGAGCACGGCCGCCAGCGCCAGGCCGCAGGCAGAAGAGCGTCTCATGTCGACCTCGGTGCCATCCTTGAATGGAACGGAATCAGGGAGGGAATCGAAAAGACCGACCCACCCTCATCGGGGTTGTCGGTCTCGGTGGTTGCGGGGGGTGGATTTGAACCACCGACCTCAAGGTTATGAGCCTTGCGAGCTACCGGGCTGCTCCACCCCGCAGGATGGTTGTAGCCCGTTGGTATGGCGGTGTCAACCGGAGCCGGGGCGGGAGCCTGGATCAGGGCCGGTTACGGCCGGGGGAACTTCTCCAGGAGTTGATCGAGCACCACCTCGGGGACGAACGCGGCCACGTCCCCGCCCAGCCCGGCGACCTCCTTGACCAGCCGGGAGCTGATGTAGAAGGACGACTCGCTGGTCATCATGAAGAAGGTCTCGATGTTCGGCTTGAGGCGGCGGTTCATGGTCGCCATCTGGAACTCGTACTCGAAGTCCGAGACCGCGCGCAGTCCCCGGATCACCACCTTGGCCGACACCGCCTCGGCGTAGTCCACCAGCAGGCCCTGGAAGCTGTCCACGCGCACGCGCTCCTCGGACTCGAAGACCTTCCGCACCGTGGCCATGCGCTCGTCGACCGAGAAGAGGGCTCCGCCCTTCTCCTGGTTGTACGCGATGGCGATGATCACCCGGTCGAAGATGCGCAAGGTCCTTTGCACCAGGTCCACGTGGCCGTTGGTGATGGGGTCGAAGGACCCGGGATAGACCGCAATGCTGATTTCCGCCATGAGAAAGTTGCCTCAGTTGTCGAGCTCGAAAAACGAGAGCACCGTGTCGCCATAGCGCCGGCGGTCACGGCGTACCAGCTCGCCGTACTTCTCTTCGACCCTTTCCCGCACGCTGTGCTCCGCCACGGCGGCGCCTCCCGCATGCAGTATTCCGGCTTCGGCGACAAGGGCCATCGTCCTGTTCACCCATCCGCCGTCGTAGGGAGGGTCGAGGAAGATCGCATCGTACGCGGGGCCTCCGCCCGCCAATCGATTCACGGCCTTGCCCGCGGGTACCGTCCACACCCGTGCCCGGTCCGTGAACCCGAGGGTTTCGAGGTTCCCGCGAATCAGGTCCGCGGCCTCCGTCGACTCATCCACCAGCAACGCCGCAGCCGCTCCCCGGCTCAAGGCCTCCAGCGACAGGCTGCCGCTGCCCGCGAAAAGATCGAGCACCTGCTTCCCGGAAAGGTCCCGGGGGAGGATGTTGAACAGCGCCTCGCGGACCCGGTCGGCGGTCGGACGGATGGTGCTCCCCTTGGGTGCCTTGATTCTCCTTCCCCGCGCTGTGCCTCCGATGATGCGCATGGCCGCGGGCCGCTGGGCCCTCACCCGGCCTTCGGCCACCCTCTCCCAGAGGGAGAGGGTTTGTATCGGCCCTGTCCCCTCTCCCTCTGGAAGAGGGTTTGTATCGGCCCTGCCCCCTCTCCAGGGGTCGTATCGGCTCTACCCCCTCTCCCTCTGGGAGAGGGTCGGGGTGAGGGCCTAGCCTGGTAGCAGGATGATCTTGCCGAACTGTTGTCCGGTCTCCAGCCTTGTCTGCGCCGCGGCCGCCTCGGCCAGTGGAAAGGTCCGGTCGATCACGGGCTTGACCCCCGACGCCTCGACGAACCGTAGCACCTGCTCGAACTCTTCGCGACTGCCCAGGGTCGATCCGAAGATGCTGAGATGGTTCCAGAAGATGCGCCGGATGTCCGTCGGCGGCGTGGCGCCCGTGGTGGCGCCGCAGGTGACCAGCCGTCCTCCCTTGACCAGCGCCGCGAGACTCTTGGCCCAGCTTTCGCCGCCCACGCAGTCCACCACCACGTCGACCCCCCGCTTGCCGGTGAGGTTCCGGATCTCCCTGGTGAAATCGCACCGCGTGTAGTTCAGGCCGTAGTCCGCTCCGAGATCGCGGGCCTTCTCCAGCTTCTCGTCGCTGCTGGAGGTCACGGCCACCCAGGTATTCATGGCCTTGGCGATCTGCAGCGCCGCCAGGGCCACGCCGCCGCCGATGCCCAGGATCAGCACCTTCTCGCCGGGCGCGAGCCGGGCGTTGGTCACCAGCATGCGCCAGACCGTGATGAACACCAGGGGGAACGCGGCAGCCTCCTCGAACCCGTAGCCCTCGGGGATGGGGAAGCAGTTGGCGCCGGGAATCGCCACGTACTCGGCGTAGGAGCCCTTCATGCCCTCGCCCAGCACGCGCAGGCGGACGCACATGTACTCGCGGCTGGTGCGGCAGAACTCGCAGGCGCCGCAACCCACCGGGGGATAGAGGCAGACCGCGTCGCCCTTCTTCAGGTGGGTCACCTCGCTCCCCGCCTCCTCCACCACGCCCGCGCCGTCGGCGCCGAGGATGTGCGGGAACTCCACCTTCATCCCGGTCAACCCCTTGCGGTTCCACAGGTCGATGTGGTTCAGGGAGGCCGCCTGCAGGCGCACGACCACGTCGCGCGGCGAACGCGGCACCGGGTCGTCGGTGTCCTCATAGCGGAGCTTGTCGGCTCCGCCGTGCTCGTAAATCTGTACGGCTTTCAAGGCTGTGCCCTCGGAGAAGTATCGGACGGATCAAAGGGGATGCGGCGGGCGTTCAGGCCGAAAAGGAGGTGCCGCACCCGCAGGTACCCGTGGCGTTGGGGTTGGAGAAGCGAAAGCTGGCGCCCTGAAGCTCGCTCACGTAGTCGATGGTGGTCCCTTCGAGCTGCTGCAGGATGGCGTTCTCCACGTAGACCCGCAGGCCGTCCATCTCGAGCACCACGTCCTCCGGCCCGGGACCGTCGTCGAAGTCCAGCTTGTAGGAGAAGCCGGAGCATCCCCCGGGCATCACCGACACCCGCAGGCCCCGGTCGGCGAGGTTCTCACGCTCGCGGATCTTCTTGACGTGGGCGATGGCCGCGTCGGTCAAGAGCAGTCTGTGCTCGTGGCTCTCCACGGTTTGGAGTCTAGTCAACGGCTCCGGACAAGTCAAGATTCCCGCCGCCGGAGGCCGGCCAGGACCGGCTGCCCTCACCCCGACCCTCTCCCAGAGGGAGAGGGAGCAGGTCGGCGCCGGAGGCCGGCCAGGACCTTCTCCGGCAGGTCGCCGAAGCTGCCGTTGGACATGACCAGCACGATGTCTCCTTCCGCGGCGTCCCGGACCAGGACCGCGGCGATGTCGTCCACCCCGGGAAGGTAGGACGCGGCGCGCTCTCCCCGGTCGCGGTTGATGAGGTCCACGAGCTCCGCGGCCGAGAGGCGTTCCTCCTCGGGGATCTTCTCCGGATGGTAGAGGTCGGGGAGTATGACGCGATCGGCCCCGGCCAGGGCGCGGGCGAACTCCTCGAGGAACACCCGCCTCCGGCTGGTCTGGCTGCGGGGCTCGAAGACGGCCCACAGCCGCCGCTCCGGCCAGGCCGCGCGGACCGCGGCCATGGTTTCGGCGACCGCGGTGGGATGGTGCGCGAAGTCGTCGACGACCAGCACGCCGGCCGCTTCTCCGGCGATCTCCTGCCTCCGCCGCACCCCACGGAAGGTCGCCATGGCCGAGCGGACGGCCGTCGCGCCCAGGCCGATGGCCCTTGCCGTGGCGTAGACCGCCAACGCGTTCCCGGCGTTGTGGCGCCCGATCAAAGGCACCTCCACCCGACCCTCGGCGGCACCCTTGTAGCAGGGCGTGAAGGCCATCCCCGCCCCTTCGGCGTGAACGTCGCGGGCCTGCCAGTCGGCCGATGCGCCCAGGCCGTAGGACAGCACCGGACAGGCCGCCCCGCCCACCAGGTCCATGGCATTGGCGGCCTCGTCGCAAACCAGCAGGCTGCCGCCGGGCGGTATGATCTCCACCAGGCGCCTGAAGGCCTGCTTCACGTGCTCCAGGTCCCGGTAGATGTCCGCGTGGTCGAACTCCAGGCTGGTGAGGATGACCCTTTCCGGCTGGTAGTGAAGGAACTTCGGCCCCTTGTCGAAGAAGGCGCTGTCGTACTCGTCTCCCTCCATCACGACCCAGGAGCCCGCTCCGGCGCGGAACCCGCTGCCGAAGTTCACCGGGATGCCGCCGATGAAGAAGCTCGGGTCCAGCCCCGCCGCCACCAGCACCCAGGACATCAGCGACGTGGTGGTGGTCTTTCCGTGGGTTCCGGCCACCACCACCGAGTGCTTCCCGTCGATGAGGAACCGGCCCAGCGCCTGCGGCAGCGACACGTAGGGGATGCCGCGCCGGAGCACCGCCTCCGCCTCCGGGTTGCCGCGGGATACCGCGTTGCCGATCACCACGAGGTCCGGGCCGTCGCCATCGCCCAGGTGTTCCTCTCTGTAGCCCGGCATGATGTCGATGCCGATGCCCTCCAGGAAAGTGCTCATGGGGGGGTAGACGTTCTCGTCCGAGCCGGTGACCCGATAGCCCTGCTGCTTGAGCAGGCCCGCCAGCGAACCGGTGCCGACGCCGCAGACGGCGACGAAATGGACGTGCGCCCCGGGGCCCAGATCCCGGCTCATGAAGACAGCCCCTCCATAACCGCGTCGTGCACCAGCGGGCGGTACCGGCGGATGCCCGGGTTGTCCCGCGACGGGTGCACCCGGTTGGTGAGGAACACGACGTGAAGGTCCCGCTCCAGGTCCCACCAGACGGAGGTGCCCGTGAAACCGAGATGGCCCACGGTACGGGCCGAGAAATGGCGGCCGCTGGAGGACCCCGCGGGCGAAGGGGTGTCCCAGCCCAGCACATGAGTCTGTCCGGGCAGGGGACGTTCGGTCTCCAGGAACTCGCGCACCACGGCGGCGGGCAGGAAATCCGGCTCGGCGCCGTCGAGGCAACGGCCGAGGAACCGAACGAACCGGTGCATGTCCGGCGCCGACGAGAACAACCCGGCATGCCCCGCGACGCCGCCCATGGCATAGGCGTTGTCGTCGTGGACCTCGCCGCAGAGGATCCTTCCGCGCCAAGGACAGTCCTCGGTGGCCGCAATGGCTCGGGCCGCGACCGGCGAGGGCTCCGGGGCGGACTGGCTCAGGTCCGCCAAGAACGTCGAGTCGAGTCCCATGGGCGCGAAGATCTCGTCCTCGCAGAACCGGTCCAACGGCCTTCCGCTCAGCCGCTCGACGACCTCGCCCAGGAGAATGAAGCCGAGATCGCTGTAGAGGTGTCTCTGGCCCGGCGGCGCCTCCAACCGCTCCGCATGGACCTGTGCGAAGACGCGGCGCTTTCGCACGGCCGCCTCCGCGGCCGCGCGAGAACGGTCCCCCTCTCCCGCCGGCGAAGGGTCGGGATTCTCCACCGTCGCCCGGGAACAGTCCCCCTCTCCCTCTGGGAGAGGGTCGGGGTGAGGGAGCCCACGGGACGGGGCGGGCAGGGTCGTTGGGGAGCCCTCACCCGGCCTTCGGCCACCCTCTCCCAGAGGGAGAGGGGTTGGATTCGGGACGGGTCGCAGGCCACCCTCTCCCAGAGGGAGAGGGGTTGGATTCGGGCTTTCCGCGGGGATGACGGATTCGTAGTAGGGTCTCCAGGCCGGAAGGCCGGAGGTGTGGTTCAGAAGCTGGCGGAACGTGACCGCGGCCCGGTCGCCGCCGCCGAACTCGGGGATGGCCGTGCATGCCGGATCGTCCAGGCGCAGGCGTCCGTCCCGCACCAGCAGCATCATGGCGGTGGTGGTGGCCATGGGCTTGGTGAGGGAGCTCACGTCGAACACGGTGTCGGGCGTCATGGGAAGCCGCTCAGGCGCCAGCGCCCGATGGCCGTAGGCCCGATGGAGGAGGATCTCCCGGCTGTCGCCCGCCAGCACCACCGCGCCCGGGAATGCCCCCTCGGCAATGCCGCGGCGGCAGGTCTCGTCGAGCGCGGGCCGCATCAGCACGCCGCCCGGGTGGCCGGCTCCACCAGCATCAGCACGCCGTTGCGCCCGTCCAGCTCGGCGGTGAGCCCGATGGGGAGCAGGGTGTTCGGGGTGGCATGGCCGCAGGGCAGGCCCGTCACCACCGGATAGGGCGCATCGGCGAAGACGTCGGCCAGGACCTCCGTGACGTCCCGCTCGGCGCCGGACTCGCAGTCGTTGAAGGCGCCGGTGACGATGCCGGCGACGTGGTCCAGCTTTCCCGCCATGCGCAGATGGGTCAACATCCGCTCGATGCGGTAGGGCCGCTCGCCCACGTCCTCCAGAAACACGATCTTTCCCGCGGTGTCGATCTCGTACGGGGTCCCCAGCGTGGTCACCAGCACCGACAGGCACCCGCCGGCCAGCGCGCCGCGGACCGGGGCGCCGCCGGTGCGGAGCACGCCGGAGCCCTTGATCTGCCAGAGCCGGCGCTTCCCCGTGAGCGCGTCCCAGAAGCCGCTGCTCACGCCCCCTTCGAGCTCTCCGGCGAACTCCACCGCGACCATGGGCCCGTGGAAGACCACGACTCCGCAACACTGCGACATCCAGTTGAGCAGGGCCGTGACGTCGCTGAAGCCCACGAAGATCTTGGGATGGGCGCGGATGAGGGCGGGGTCGAGGGCGGGCAGGAGCTGTATCGAGCCGAAACCGCCGCGGGCGCAGAATATCGCGGCGATGTCGTCGCGCAGGAAGAAGCGCTCCAGCGTTTCCGCGCGCTGCTGCTCGCTCCCGGCCAGGTAGCCCTTGCGCGCGAGGATTCCCTCGGCGAGCACCACGCGAAACCCGCTCGCCTCCAGGGCGCGGACGCCCCTGGCCAGGAGATCCTCGTACACGGCTCCGGCCGGGGCGATGACCCCAATGGTGTCTCCGGGCCTCAAGGGCGGCGGTTTGAGGAGGTTCATGACTGTTTACAGGGCGTTGCACGACATTTTGTCAAGATTTTGGTGACACGGCAAACATTGACGGCGCCTTCCCTGCCCTGCCGGCCCGGTCCTGCGTCGGATTTCCGACAAAAGTGGCCCACACCCCCTTGACAGTGCGGAGACCGTACTTACATTTACGGCCACACCTCATTGCGCACGTCTATCGGTCTATCGGAAATACGTCACGACGAACTTGGAAAAGGAGGAGAGAACATGAACATCAGGCCCTTACAGGACCGGGTCATCGTCAAGCGGATCGAGGAAGAGGAGAAGACCGCGGGCGGGATCATCATCCCCGATACCGCCAAGGAAAAGCCCCAGGAGGGCGAGGTCGTCGCGGTGGGCAAGGGCAAGGCCAACGAGGACGGCAAGGTCACTCCGCTGGACGTGAAAGTCAAGGACCGGGTGCTGTTCGGCAAGTACGCCGGCACCGAGATCAACCTGGACGGCGAAGAGCACATCATCATGCGCGAGGACGACATCCTCGGCATCGTCCAGAAGTAACCCGCACGCACTTAACCACGCACACTTTGTCAAGGAGGATTCAATGGCAGCGAAAATCGTCAAGTTCGATCAGGATGCAAGGGAGTCCATCGTCCGCGGTGTCAATATTCTGGCAGACGCGGTGACCGTGACTCTCGGACCCAAGGGCCGCAACGTCGTCATCGACAAGTCCTTCGGCGCTCCCAACGTGACCAAGGACGGCGTCACCGTGGCGAAGGAAGTGGAGCTGGAGGACAAGTTCGAGAACATGGGCGCCCAGATGGTCAAGGAAGTCGCCAGCAAGACGTCCGACGTGGCCGGCGACGGCACCACCACGGCCACCGTGCTGGCGCGCCAGATCTTCGCCGAGGGGCTGAAGATGGTGGTGGCCGGACACGATCCCATGTCGTTGAAGCGGGGCATCGAGCGGGCCGTGGAGGCAGTCACCGAATCTCTCAAGAAGATGTCCAAGGACACCAAGGACCCCAAGGAGATCGCCCAGGTCGGCACCATCGCGGCCAACAACGACGAGACCATCGGCGAAGTCATCGCCGAGGCCATGAACAAGGTGGGCAAGGAAGGCGTCATCACGGTGGAGGAGGCCAAGGGGCTGGAGACCTCCCTGGAGGTGGTCGAGGGCATGCAGTTCGACCGCGGCTACCTGTCCCCCTACTTCGTCACCGATCCGGAGCGCATGGAGTGCATCCTGGACGACTGTTACCTGCTCATCCACGAGAAGAAGCTCTCCAACATGAAGGACCTGCTGCCGGTGCTGGAGCAGATCGCCAAGACCGGCAAGCCTTTCGTGATCCTGGCGGAAGACGTCGAGGGCGAGGCGCTGGCCACCCTGGTGGTCAACAAGATCCGCGGCACCCTGCACTGCGTGGCGGTGAAGGCGCCGGGCTTCGGCGACCGCAGGAAGGCCATGCTCGAGGACATCGCCGTCCTGACCGGCGGCAAGCTCATCGCCGAGGAGCTGGGTATCAAGCTGGAGAACGTCTCGCTGCAGGATCTCGGCCAGGCCAAGCGCGTGGTGGTGGACAAGGAAAACTCCACCATCGTCGACGGCGCCGGCTCCAAGGCCGACATCGAGGGCCGCATCAAGCAGATCCGCGCGCAGATCGAGGAGACCACGTCGGACTACGACCGTGAGAAGCTCCAGGAGCGCCTGGCCAAGCTGGTGGGGGGCGTCGCCGTCATCAACGTCGGCGCGGCCACCGAGATCGAGATGAAGGAGAAGAAGGCCCGGGTGGAGGACGCCCTGCACGCGACGCGGGCGGCGGTGGAGGAAGGCATCGTGCCGGGCGGCGGCGTGGCGCTGCTGCGCTCCGTTCCCGCGCTCGAGAAGCTCAAGGTGGAGGACGAAGAGCAGGTGGGCGTGAACATCGTCAAGCGCTGCCTCGAAGAGCCACTGCGCCGGATCGCCACCAACGCCGGCATCGACGGCTCCATCGCCCTGCAGCAGGTCAGGAACAGCAAGGGCAACGTCGGCCTCAACGCGGCCACGGAGACCTACGAGGACCTGTTGGCGGCGGGCATCATCGATCCCACCAAGGTGGTGCGGACGGCGCTGCAGAACGCCTCGTCCATCGCCAGCCTGCTGCTCACCACCGAAGCCATGGTGGCCGAGAAGCCCGAGGACAAGCCCGCCATGCCCCCGATGCCTCCGGGCGGCGGCATGGGTGGAATGGGCGGCATGGGTGGAATGGGCGGCATGATGTAACCATGTAACCCTGCCGTTGCGGCAGTTAAGGGCCTGGAGTCTCCGGAGAGAGGCTTCAGGCCCTTTTTTTGCGTGTCACCTGGGCTACGGTTGGACGCTCAGTCAAAAATATCGTAACGTGTCAAACACGTCCAAGACATCCAAAGAAGACATGCCTACCTTCCACTTCACGCTGATTGTCGATGGTCCTGACCTCCAGGACCGAGCCTTGATCAATTCGTTGTTCGAGGCAGGCTGTGACGATGCGACGATCGGTTGCAGCGACGGCGTGCAGTATGTCGACTTCGATCGCGAAGCGGAGGACTTCAATGACGCAATCCTGTCGGCCGTAGACGATCTGGAGAAACTTGACGGCGTCGAAGTCGTCCGCATTATTGACCTCCATCATGGAACTGGCATATTGAAGCAATCGGGGGGAGGCGATGAGCAAGAGAGCCGATAGACAAGAAAAGACCGGCAGAGTGGCACCCGTGCAATTGAGCGCTTCGCTTGTGAGCGGTTTTGCCGCACTGACTTCGTTTGGTCACCCGGCGAGGCGCATACCCTCCCGCCATCCGGATGTGGCCAGTGCTCTGAGGAACGACTGGATCCGGATTGGCCGAGACATGGGGAAGGTCTTGGCCCGCAAGCAAAATGGCTGAGATACGGGAGGCTGATCCCCCACATCTACAGCAGGAAAGTAGCGAAACTCTTGTCGCGATCCAAAGTTGGGAGGGTCCGTTACCGGCACCGGAGACCTTGGAGAGATTTGAGGCCATCGTCCCTGGATCAGCCAAGACCATCATTGAGGAATGGCAGGCCGAGACTCGTCACCGCCGAAAGTTTGAACATCGGTCCCTCTTATTGCAGTCACTCGAACAATTGAGCGGACGCTTGCTTGCTTTCCTGTTTGCGCTTGCCGCCCTCGCTCTTGCAGGTTATGCGGCCAGTATTGGCGCCACATGGGTGGCGGGAGTCGTTGGTAGCGGGACTATTGCAAGCGTGGTCTGGGCTCTGGTCTCAAGCCAGCGCGACAAGTCTACCTAGTCAACCTGTCCGTTCATCAGGCCAATTCGTCAGAAAACAGAACTGAACCGCTAAACATGTTCGAAAACCTCACCGACAAACTGGAGCAGACCTTCAAGCGGTTGCGGGGGCACGGCAGGATCACCGAGTCCAACGTGGCGGAGTCGCTGCGCGAGGTGCGGTTGGCGCTGCTGGAGGCGGACGTCAACTTCAAGGTGGTCAAGAGCTTCATCGACTCGGTCCGGGCCAAGTCCATGGGCCGGGACGTGCTCGAGAGCCTGACGCCGGACCAGCAGCTCATCAAGATCGTCCGCGAGGAGCTGATGGAGATCCTGGGCGGGGAAGCGGCCCGGGTGGATCTCAAGGGGCGGCAACCGGTGGTGCTGATGCTGGTGGGGCTGCAGGGATCGGGCAAGACCACCACCGCGGTCAAGCTGGCGCTGCACCTGAAGCAGCAGCAGAAACGGACCCCCTACCTGGTGTCCGCGGACGTGTACCGGCCGGCGGCGCGGGAGCAGTTGCGGACGCTGTGCGACGAGCACGGCCTGCCGGTGTACGATTCGGGCGACAGCTCTTCGCCCGTGGACATCTGCCGCAACGCCGTCGACAAGGCGAACCAGCGGCTCTGTGACGTGCTGATCGTGGACACCGCCGGGCGTCTGCATATCGACGAGGAGCTGATGCTGGAGCTGGTGGCGATTCGCGCGGCGCTGGAGCCCCGGAACATCCTGCTGACCGTGGACGCCATGATCGGGCAGGACGCGGTGAACCAGGCGCAGGGCTTCAACGAGGCGCTGGACCTGACCGGGGTGGTGCTCACCAAGATGGACGGCGACGCGCGGGGCGGGGCGGCGCTCTCCGTGCGGGCGGTGGTGGGCAAGCCGGTGCTCTACGTCGGCGTGGGCGAGAAGGCGGACGCCCTGGAGCCCTTCTTCCCGGACCGCATGGCGTCGCGCATCCTCGGCATGGGCGACGTGCTCTCGCTGATCGAGAAGGCGGAGCAGGCGGTGGACAAGAAGGCCGCGCCCAAGCTCGAACAGCGGATGCGCAAGGGAGAGTTCACCCTGGAGGACTTCCAGACGCAGATGCAGGCCATCAAGAAGATGGGCTCCATCGGCGGCCTGCTCGACATGGTGCCCGGAGGACGCCAACTGGGCCAGCAGGTGGATGTTTCCCACGCCGAGAAGGAAATGAAGCGCGTCGAAGCCATCATCAACTCCATGACGCTCAAGGAGCGGCGCAATCCCGGCCTGCTCAACGGCAGCCGGCGGCGGCGCATCGCCGAAGGGAGCGGCACCACCGTGACCGACGTCAACCGCCTCATGAAGCAGTTCATGGAGATGAAGAAGATGATGCAGCGCATGAAGAAGTCGGGCGGCAAGCGGCGCGGCATGCTGGGCCGTTTGTCAATGCCGTTCCAATGAACTAAGAACTGTAGAAAACAAAGAGAAGGAAGATTCCAGATATGAGCGTGAAGATCAGGCTGAGCCGGCACGGCGCCAAGAAGCGGCCATACTACCGTATCGTGGTGGCGGACGCCCGCGATCCCCGCGACGGGAGGTTCATCGAGCAGGTGGGCACCTACGACCCCCGCACACCCGATGCCGCGCTACGGCTCGACCAGGCAAAGGTTGACGGTTGGATCAAGCAGGGGGCGCAACCGACCCAGACCGTGCGCAATCTCATGAAGCGGGCGGCCAAGGAAGCCGCCGCGGCCGCGGCGACGTAGCGGCCAGGAGACAGGTTCCTTGAAGGAGCTGGTACAGTATCTCGCGCGATCCATCGTGAACCAGCCCGACGCAGTCGAGGTCACGGAAACGCAGAACGACGACGCATCCGTCTTCGAGCTCAAGGTCGCCAAGGAGGACCTGGGCCGGATCATCGGCAAACAGGGACGCACCGCCAAGTCCCTGCGCACGATCCTGACCGCCGCCGCCGCGAGAGTCGACCGGAAGGTCGTTCTCGAGATCGTCGACGAACAATAGCCACCCCCTCCCCCCATTGTCCGAAAACCAGATCGCGCTGGGCGACATCGTAGCCACGCATGGCGTCGCCGGCTGGCTGCGGTTGAAGCTGTTCAATCCGCAAGGCCGCACGATCTATACGACCAGGGAAGTGAACCTGGCGCGGGGCGAGACCCGCCTTGCGCTTGCCGTCGACGAGGCCAAACCCCACAAGGCGGTGGTGCTGATCAAGCTCCGGGGCGTGGACGACATGGACGCGGCCCAGGAACTGGTGGGCTACCGGGTGTCCGTGCGCCAGGACGCCCTGGCGCCTCTGGGCGGATCCGAGTACTACTACCAGGAGGTGGTGGGGTTCGAGGTCAGGGACGCCAAGGGGGATCGTATCGGCACCATCACCCGCATATGGCCCACGCAGGGAGGCGACCTGCTGGTGGTCGCCGCGCCGGAGAAGGAACACCTGATCCCCGCGGTCAGGGAATTCGTCCGGCAGATCGACGTGGTCGAGCGAACCGTCACCATCGAAGCGCCCGAGGGGCTCCTCGACCTGTAGGGCGGGTTTGAAACCCGCCCGTGCCCGGAACGACGCCGGGCCCTCACCCGGCCTTCGGCCACCCTCTCCCAGAGGGAGAGGGGTTGTGTTTGATTACTCGGATAGGCTCCTAGTCGGCAAACCGCCCGCCATGCATTTCTCGGTCATCACGCTGTTTCCGGAGATCTTCGAGTCGCCGCTGGCCAACAGTATCCTCAAGCGCGCCCGGGACAGGCAGCTCGTTACCATCGACCTGGTGGACCTGCGGCAGTATGCCCGGGACAGGCACCGTACCACCGACGACTATCCCTACGGCGGCGGCCAGGGCATGGTGCTGAAGCCCGAGCCGCTCATCGAAGCCATCGAGGACTGCCGGCGCAAGCTCAAGAACCCCCGGGTGGTGCTGCTGTCGCCCCGGGGCCGGGTATTCGACCATGAAGTCGCCGCGTCGATGTCGCGGCACGAGGAGATCGTCCTGGTCTGCGGCCGCTACGAAGGGGTCGACGAACGGGTGGTGGGCTATACCGACGATATCCTGTCCATCGGCGACTACACCCTGAGTGGCGGCGAGATACCGGCCTTGGCCGTCATCGACACGGTGGCGCGGTTGGTGCCGGGGGTCCTCGGGAACGAGCAGTCGGCGCGCGAGGAGTCGTTCGCGGAGGGCCTGCTGGAATACCCGCAATACACCCGGCCGGCGGAATACCGGGGCATGAAGGTGCCGCCGGTGCTGCTCTCGGGCGACCACGAGGAGATCCGCCGGTGGCGGCGCGACATGAGCGTGGAGATGACCGCCCGGCTCAGGCCGGAGCTGCTGGCGAAGGCGCCCTCCGAGGCCTTGAAGCCGCGAGGGAAGGTCTACGTGGCGCTGCTGCACTATCCCGTGTCCGACCGCCGCGGCGACACCGTCACCTCGTCCATCACCAACCTCGACATCCACGACATCGCCCGCACCTGCCGCACCTACGGGGCCGCGGGCTTCTACGTCGTCAACCCGGTGGAGACCCTGCAGAAGCTGGCGGCCAGGATCATCGACCACTGGGAACGGGGCTACGGCGGCTCCTACAACAGCACCCGCCGGGAAGCCCTGTCCCTGGTCCGTCTCCGCGGCACCCTGGACGAGGCGGTGGCGGACGTCGCGCGGGAGTGCGGCACGGCCCCCCGCCTGGTGGCGACCTCCGCGCGGTCGCGGCATGGAAACGAGCCGATAACTTTTGGAAAAATGCGGGAGATGCTATTAAAGGACGATGTCCCCTGCATGATCCTCCTGGGCACGGGCTGGGGCCTGGCGGATGCCGTCTTTGCCCGCTCGGACCTGGTGCTGGAACCCATCGCGGGACGGGACGACTACAATCATCTTTCCGTACGAGCTGCGTCCGCCATCATGCTGGATCGTATACTGGGACGGTAGCGTGGTGTCCCGCAAAGACGCTTATGAAGATGCGAGGGCATTTTGGTCGTCGGCAAGGCGCGATGACGAGCAGTGGCAGGTACCACGCGAGGAAGAGCAACGCAGCCGACGGCCAAAAGGACCCGCAGATTCATGAGCGTCTTTGCGGGACACCACGCTGGATGGAAGGGAGCGACAGATGAACGTCATTGACCGGATCGAACAGGAGCAGACACGGGATGCGCCGGCGCTCAAGCCCGGACAGCGGGTCCGTGTCCACGTCCGCATCGTGGAAGGCGAGAAGGAGCGTATACAGGTCTTCGAAGGCGTGGTGATCGCCATCTCCGGAAGCGGCAACCGGGAGACGTTCGTGGTCCGCAAGACCTCCTACGGCGTGGGCGTGGAGCGCATCTTTCCGCTCCACTCGCCGCGGATCGAGAAGGTCGAGATCGTCACCCAGGGCCGGGTCCGCAGAGCCAAGCTGTACTATCTCAGGAACCTCTCGGGCAAGCGCGCCCGTCTGGAAGAAGACCGCAGGCCGCGGGCGTCGCGCTGACGGCTTCGGCTAGACGCACGGGCGGTTTGAAACCTGCCCCCGGGACCCTCACCCCTACCCTCTCCCAGAGGGAGAGGGAGTCAAATTGGCCCTCTCCCTCCGGGAGAGGGTGGCCGAAGGCCGGGTGAGGGCCTCGGTGGCCCGCCGAGGTGTTCGCGGCGGCCCGCGTGACACCGCCGGAACCTGTGACGCCGTGGAACTGTTCGACTCCACGAGTTCCCGCAACGCCGGGAAGAACACACCCCTGGCGGAGCGGATGCGGCCCGCCAGCCTGGGCGAGGTGCTGGGGCAGGAGCACCTCCTCGGTCCCGGCAAGCTGCTGCGCGGCATGGCCGACACCCGCCGGCTCCAGTCCATCATCCTCTGGGGTCCGCCGGGCTGCGGCAAGACGACCCTGGCCCGGCTCCTGGCCGATGCCTGCCAGGCGCACTGCATCCAGTTCTCCGCGGTAAGCTCCGGCATCGGCGAGCTCAAGAAGATCCTCCCGGACGCTAGGCGGCTGCAACGAAGCGCCGTCCCGGTGGTGCTCCTGGTGGACGAGATCCACCACTTCAACAAGACCCAGCAAGACACCTTCCTGCCGCACGTGGAAGCCGGGCTGCTGACCCTCATCGGCGCCACCACCGAGAACCCGTCCTTCGAGCTGATATCGCCGTTGCTCTCCCGTTGCCGGGTCTGCGTCATGCATCCGCTGACCGAGGACACGCTCGCGCGGGTGGTGGACCGGGCCTTGACCGAACGCGGCCGGGGACTGTGGGACGCCCCACTGGAGATGGCGCCGGAGGCCCGGGACATGCTGGTCCAGCGGGCGCAGGGGGATGCCCGGGTGGCGCTCAACGGCCTGGAAGGGGCGGTGACGCTGGCGCGCAACGACGCCGGGGCCGCGCGCATCGAGCTCGCGCACGTGGAGCAGGCCCTCCAGCTCGGCCCCTTGCGCTACGACAAGTCCGGCGAGGAGCACTACAACCTGATCTCCGCCTTCATCAAGAGCCTGCGCGGCAGCGACCCCGACGCCGCCGTCTACTGGATGGTGCGGATGATCGAGGCCGGGGAAGACCCGCTCTTCATCGCCCGCCGGATGGTCATCTTCGCGGCCGAGGACGTCGGCAACGCGGACCCGCAGGCCCTGCAGGTGGCGGTGGCGGCCAAGGACGCCGTGCACTTCGTGGGGCTGCCGGAGGGGCGGATCCCGATGAGCCAGGCGGCCGTCTATCTGGCCACCGCGCCCAAGTCCAACTCGGCCTACAAGGCGCTGCTGGAGGCCACCCGCGACGTGCGCGAGAAAGGCGCCCTGCCCACTCCCCTTCACCTCCGAAACGCTCCCACCGGCCTCATGAAGTCGCTGGGCTACGGCGCCGACTACCGCTACCCTCATGACTCTCCCGGTCACGTCACGGAACAGGAATACCTGCCGGCGGAGCTCAAGGGACGCCGCTACTACGAGCCCGGCGACGAGGGACATGAAAAGATCGTCCGGGAGCGGCTCAAGGCCTGGGAGGCGTTGAAGAAACGCGATCGGCAGGGCTAGCGGGCGCCCTCACCCGGCCTTCGGCCACCCTCTCCCAGAGGGAGAGGGGCTGATTTGATTCCCTCTTCCAACTCCCGTCTGACGGACCGGACCTTGTCCAGGAACCGTTTGGTCGCGCGGTCGCCCTGCCGCCGGTCGTGGATCACGCGGGGGGTGATCAGGATCACCAGCTCGGTGCGGTCGGACCGTTTGAAGTCCGTGCGGAACAGCGGCCCCAGCACGGGCACATCCATGAGAAGAGGAATGCCGATTCGCGACCGGCGCCGGTTGTCCGTGATGATGCCGCCGATGACCAGGGTCTGGCCGTCATGGAGCACGGCGGCGGTTTCCGCCTCCCGGACGTTGAAGGCGTCGAAGGACTGCCTTCCGACCACCACCCTTTCGCCCACGTCGCTCACCTCGACCCGGACCTGCAGATTGACGAGTCCTTCGGAGTTGACCCGGGGGACGATGGTGAGGATCCGCCCGACCTCCTTGAACTCGATGGTGGTGGTGGTCGCCTCGGACTCACGCGACACCACCGTTCCCGTCGCCACCGGCTGCTCGCTGCCCACGCGAATCCGGGCCGGGCGATTGTCCACAGCCAGCAGATGGGGCGAGGACAGGACCTTCACGCGGGCGTCCTGCATCAACGCCTTGACGAACACGCGAAAATCGCGCCCCGCGTCCACGATGGAAGTAAACCCGGTCGCGAGCGCCTGGAGACCCGTGCCAGCGGCGGGCTCGCCGGCGCTGTCCCCTTCGGCCGGCGGCGGGCCGAAGCCGCCCTTCGCCAGGGCATACTCGACGCCGAACTCGAAGTCGTCGGTCAGCGTCACTTCGGCCACCAGCACCTCCATCAGCACTTGGCGCGGCACCAGGTCCAACCCTTCGAGGACCCGCGCCATGTCCGCGTATTCGCGCGGCGTCGCCAGGATCACCAGGGAGTTGGTGTCCGACTCCGCCACCACGCGCACCCCTTCACCGGAATGGTCGGGCGGCGCGGACGGGCCTGTCGGTCGCGCTCCCTCGGTCGCCCTGACAGCCTCAGGAGTCCTGGCCGGGTTTGCCCCGGAAGATGGTGAGATGTGCCCGGCAACTTCTCCAGCTTGTCCACGCCGTGAAGCCGCGCCGGCGCGGAACCCGTAGCTTCCCTGCGCGACCGCTCTGTCCGAAGTAGAGCGGCGGCGCCCGTAAACCTGGTTCAGGACCCGCGCCAGTTCCGTAGCCTTGCGGTTCTCGACGGCGCGGATGAAGAGTTGCCGCCCCCTGTCTTCGCCCGCCACGTCGATGCGCTCAATCCAATGCTTCACGTAGTTCCAGGCCGCGTCGCTGTAGGCGATGACGAGGAGTTGATCGATCCGCGGCAACGGTAGGAACCGCGCGGCGAACGGTTCACCCTCCGCCGCCGAAGCGCCGGAGAGCGCCATCGCCGCCGACATCTCCCGCGCGAGGTCGCCGGCCGCGGCTGCCCTGGGCCTGTACAGCTCCATGCGGGCGCCGCTGAACGCTTCGACGTCGATCAAGTCCTTGATCTCCGACAATCGTCGAATATTTGACGGCGAATCGACAACCACCAGATAGTTGCCGCGCACGTGGTCGAGAATCGTCCCGCTCGTGCTCATGAAGGGCGTGAGCAGGCGCTTCATGACCGCCACCGGGAAGAAGCGTACCGGCAGGACCCGCATGGCGAAGCCGGCGCCCCTCGCGCGGCCGGGACGGGCCAGCCCGGGCGCCTCCGAGACGGCGGTGATCCGATAAAGGCTTCCCTGCCTGACCGCCACGGCGCCGTGGACCCTGAGGATCTCGTGGAATATGGGAAGGAGGTCCTCCCTTCGGACGGGCTGTCCGCTGAAGATGGTGACGACGCCTTGTACGTCGGGGCCGATGGTGTAGTTGAGGCGCAGGTGCCGGGCCAGTACATGGATCACCTCGACGAGCTCGACGGCGTCGAAGTTCAGGGTCACCATGCCGGCGCCGTCCGGGTCCTCCACGGACGCGGGCGCGGGCCTCCCCGGCGGGGTACCGGGAGGGGCCGTTTCCAGCGCCCGCGCCGGGCCTCCGGCGAGACAAGTCCCCAACACGAACCACGCGGAAACCGCCAACAGCCTGGCAAGCATGGTTCTGCTGTCACGCAAAATCCAGGCCGCCCCGATCGCGTCCAACCCCTCTCCCTCCGGGAGAGGGTGGCCGAAGGCCGGGTGAGGGCGGCCCGGCGCTCTGCTCCTTCCGGCTGCCCTCACCCCGACCCTCTCCCAGAGGGAGAGGGAGCAAGTCGATGCCTTCTCCCGGGGCGGAGCGGGTTCCGACTGCCGACGCGACGGACCGGCGGGACACTAGGAACCCAGGCCCAGGAGGTTGAACTTGACCGACAGGAGCGTCCGATCCGGGTTGGTCCGCAGGTCCACGAACGCGGCGACGGTCCAGCACCGGCACCGCGACAGGTACTTGACGCCTATCTCGTTGCGCGTCAAGTGGCCGGACGCGCCGTCGTAGTTGCCGTCGTAGAGCAACAGGAGGCGGTCCGCCACGCGCAACACGCCGCTGGCCTGCACGGCGTCGAGGGGGCCGCGCTCGAGACATCGCGGGTCCGCGGGACAGTCCGCGAGCAGGTCGAGGTCGGCGTGGTCCGCCAGGGGCGAAAGCGGGTTCGCTCGAATGTGGCGGTAGCTCAACGAAAGGCCGTTGGGCCTGCGGAAGTCCCGGTCGGGCACCCGGGTATCCGGGGGCGCGGCTTCGAACAGCGAGAGTCCCAGCGCGGCCTCGCGCAGGTTCCATGGTCCGGGGTCGATGCCGAGTCCGACGACGACGTCCACGTTGTCGGCCGGGTGGAAGCCCAGGCCGATATCCAGGTCCGAAAGGCGGCCGCTGCCCTTGCGTGCCTTGTCGAGGTCCAGGCTCGCCGCGACCCGGGCCCGGGCGAACCGGGTCACGACGGCCTGCCCGCCACCGCCCTTGGGGCCGCCGGCGGCGGGGTCATTGGCGGCCGCCGGGGCATCCGCGCCGCGCCTGGCCCAGAAACGGTTGGTCAACGACAACGTGAGCAGGTTGCGCCGATTGATCCGGTCGACGCCGTCCCACAAGGGGAGATGCCGCTGGTCCGTCGAGGGAATGAACAGATACTGCACGGCGGGCTCCACCACGTGCCGGAACCGGGACCACGCACCGAGTTGCCGGTCGTAAACGCGGCTCAGCGAAGTGGACAGGGTCGATCGAAACTCCACGAGCTCCCGGGAACTGTTGCGGGCGAACTGCCCGGAGTGATCGTCGTCCGCGGCGGCGAATCGGCCCTCGACGGAATCGAGGCGATAGAGGGTCTCGCGCAGCGCCACGCTGCCGGCGAGTCTGAAGTGGCGCCCGAGGGTGACCGGCCAGGTCAACTCGGGGCGGATATCGATCCTCAAGCCGTCCGCCAGCCGCTTCCTCACGTAACGGGTCACGGTGGCGTCCCAGCCCAGATCGAGGCGACCGCCAAGACTCCGGGCGCCGCTGAAGACGATGTGAGGGATCCGGTGGAGCGCCTGCTGCCGGGGTTGGACCAGGTCCTGCAGGTAGTCCAGCTCCCCCCGCAACGTCACGCTGCCCTCACCCCGACCCTCTCCCAGAGGGAGAGGGAGCGAGCGCGACTCGTGCCGGTAGAAGCCGAGCCGCGACGGGCTGGAGCGGCTCACCCGGGCGCGCCTTCTCTCGCCGGCGTCCAGTTCGGTGAAGTCCATGAGCTCGCGCGTCACGAAGCTGTCGCTGTAGAGGGCCACGTCGCTGAAGGTCGCCCACCCCGACGGCGCGCGGTGCCGGTGAGTCAGCCGGACGCTCCAGCGGTTCGCCGGGACCGTGGGGTCCGCGATCCTGGCGTGCTCCATGGACCGGACCCCGTGCGTCCGCTCGTTGAAGTAGGCCAGGTCCAGCCGCCCGTCGGTCCTCGCGTCGAGGATGGCGCGGTACTGTCCGGTGACGCCGGCACGGGTCCTGGACTCCAGCGCGAGGTTGAACGTCGCATCGCTGCTCTCGTCCACGGCCCAGAAGAACGGCTGCCGGTAGCGCACCCCGGCCCGGTCGGACCAGCCGAAGGAAGGGGACAGCAGACCGGTTGCCCGCTCCGCGGCGGAAGGGAACGTCGCGTAGGGCAGGTACAGCACCGGAACGTCGTAGACGTAGAAGGTGACGTCGTCCGCCGCCGCCCGGCCGTCCAGGTCCAACCGGAGCTCCCTGGCGCCGATGCGCCAGGGGGGCGTTTCCCCCTCGCAGAGACACGTGGTGAGACGCCCGTCCTCGACGGCAAAGGTTTGTCCCGCGGACTTCTCGACGCGGCTTCCGCTGAGGCTGAGGTTGCCGTCCTCGATGAAGACGTCGGCGTCCAGAATCGTGCCGGTCTCGTCCGCCAGGTCCATTTCGAGCCCGGACGCCTGGAGACGGTAGCGCGGATCACGGAGATAGACCGAGCCCCGGGCGCGCAACGTCCGCCTCGACCGGTCGAACTCCACGGAGTCCGCTCCGAAGACCGCTTCCCGGCGCCGGACCTCCACCTTGCCCGCGGCCTCGATGGTATCGCCCGCCCCGCGCACTTCGATGGAGTCGGCGGACACCTCGACACGTTCCCCCTGGTCGTCGGACCGGGCCGGATCCACGGCAACGGCCGACACGCCGCAAAGGGATGCCAGGAGACAGGTCGCGATTCTTGAGCGCCACGGATACATGGTCGATGCCGGGGCCGGCCCTAGTGTCCTGTCCGGTTGATTCGCACGATAATCTGCTGGTCTTTTTTGCCGTCGGCCGCGTTGCTCTTCCTCGCGTGGTGCCCGCCACTGCTCGTCATCGCGCCTTGCCGACAACAAAAAATCCTGCGCAGCTTATCATGCGAATCAACCGGACAGGACACTGGCGCGTTCAGCGGCGGAACCGTGCGGACAGTTCCAGGGCCTTGGCGCGCACCGCCCCCACGAGATAGAGCGAACCCGCCACCAGAATCGGAACGTCCCGTCGCCGCCGGTCCGCCGCCAGACGGTCGAGGGCCGCAACCGGATCGTCCACCACGGTTGCCCGCAGCCCGCGCGGCAGCGCGGCGGACAACGAACCCGGGTCCGCGCCCCGTCCGGTGGGCGTGCGGGTCAGTACCACCTCCCCGGCCAGGCCGCACAGGACGGCGAGCATCGATGACCAGTCCTTGTCATGCATGCTACCGAACAGCAAACGGACTTTCCTCCTGCCGACGAGCCCCGGGACGGCGCCGGCAAGCGCCTCCGCCGCGCCGGGATTGTGCGCTCCGTCCAATATGATGCCGGGACGGCCCGGCAGGACCTCCAGCCGGCCCGGCCATGCCACCGATTCGAGGCCCGAGCGTATCGCCCGCTCCCGGACCGGCAACGCCGTCCGGAGCGCCTCCAAGGACGCCAGCGCGACGCCGGCGTTGTGCCGCTGGTAGCCGCCGGGGAGGGCCAGTCCCAGCCCCTCCAACGACCATTCCCGGCCGTGATAATCGAACCGGCCATCGTCACGGGGGACCACCGAGTAGTCCCTTCCCCAGCGGCGGACCGGAGCTTCCCGGGAGCGCGCGATCCCGCGAATGACGCGGTCGGCGGCGGCCGGCAGGGCGCCGCAAACCACCGGAACCCCGGGCTTGATGATGCCGCCCTTCTCGCGCGCGATGGAGGCGATCCCCTTGCCGAGAAAACGCTCGTGGTCCCTGGCGATGGTGGTGACCGCGCAGACGCTCGGCCGCACCAGATTGGTGGCGTCGAGCCTCCCGCCGAGCCCCACCTCCACCACCGCGATCTGCGCCCCCTTCCGCTCGAAGTGCACAAAGGCCATGACCGTCGCGAACTCGAAAAAAGTCAGGCTCAACGAGGCCCGCGCGGTCCGTTCGGCGACCTCCCGGACGAGCGCTACCACCGCCGCCCGGCTGATGGGCCGTTTGCCCACGCGGATTCTCTCGGTGAAATCGGCCAGGTGCGGCGAGGTGTAGAGTCCGACCCGATAACGCTGTGCCGACAGCACCGAATGGATGATGGCGGCCGTGGACCCCTTGCCGTTGGTGCCGGCGACGTGACAGGCCCGGAAGCGGTCCTGCGGATTGCCGAACAGCGACAACGCCCGCGCCACACGCTCAAGGCGCAGGTCGAAGTCGGCACCGCGAGTCTCGGCGCCGCGAAGATTGTAGATGAAATCGAGACTTTTCCGGTAGGAACTCACGGATGGTGCCCGCCACTTGGGGCGACCGCCGGTCGCCCCTGCAATGTCATCGCGCCTTGCCGACGACAAGAAATCCTGTCGGCAAGAATTACGTGGGACAGGACCCTCGCACGATTCGACTACCCGGACAGTATCCTATGCGGCGGTCATCCCATCTTGGCCGCGGCGATGAAGTCTTTCATCCGCTGGTGGTCCTTGCGGCCCGGCACCGCCTCGACGCCGGTGCAGACATCCACGCCGAAGGGTTTGGCCACCCGCACCGCCTCGCTGACGTTTTCGATATCGAGACCACCCGCGAGGATGACGGGGCGCGCCATCGGCTCCCCCAACCAGTCCCAGGTGAAGGCGGACCCGGAGCCGCCGAACAACTCCCGGCTCCAGGAGTCCAGGAGATAGTAGTCCACGGGATACTCCCCGATCTCGCCGAGGGTATCCGGATCCCGGACGCGAAACGCCTTGATCACCTTGAGAGGCCAGCGGCGGCAGAACGCACGATCCTCATCGCCATGGAACTGGACGGTGGTGAGGCCGGAGCCCTCCGCGGACCCGCAGGTCCGCAGCACCGAGGTCACGTGTTCCCGCGTCTCGTTGACGAACAGGCCCACCGTGCAGACTCCGGGCGGCACCTCCCGGAGTATCGCGGCCGCCTTCTCGGGCAGGATGTATCTCGGGCTCGGCGGGTAGAAGTTGAACCCCAGGGCGTCGGCGCCGCATTCCACCGCCTTCAATGCGTCCTCGGCGCTGGTGACGCCGCAGATCTTAACCTTGACCATGGGCGGCGGCGTCCGCGCCGAGAAGCTCGGCAAGCTTGGCGCCCGGGTCGGCGGCACGCATGAGGGTCTCGCCGACCAGAAAGACCCGCGCCCCGGAGGCCTCGAGGCGCTCGACGTGCCCGACGTCCTTGATGCCGCTCTCGCACACGGCCAGCACGCCGGCCGGGATTCGCGGCAGGAGGGCTTCGGCGACTCCGAGGTCCACCTCGAAAGTGTGAAGGTTCCGGTTGTTGATGCCGATCATGGACGCGCCCAGGCCCAGGGCCGTCTCCAGCTCAGGCTCGGAGTGCACCTCCACCAATACGTCCAGGGAAAGGGACCGGGCCTCGGCGTGGAGGGTCTCCATCTCGCCCGCGTCCAGGATCGCGGCGATCAACAGGACGGCGTCGGCGCCGAAACCGCGCGCCTCCGCCAGGTGGTAGGGCTCCAGCACGAAGTCCTTTCTCAGAAGCGGCCGTGAAACCGCCGCCGCGATATCGGACAGGTACTGGAGGGAGCCGTTGAAGAAGCGTTCCTCGGTGACCACCGAGAGAGCGGTGGCGCCGCTGGCCTCGTAACGCGACGCGATGGCGACGGGTTCGAAGTCTTGGCGGATCATCCCCTGGGAGGGCGACGCCCGTTTCACCTCGGCGATGACGTGGCGGCCGGGCCGGGACAGCGACGCCGTAAAACCCCGGCGCTCCCGATGGTAGAGCGGGCGGTCCTTGAGCCACTCCACCGGGCGCTCCTTGCGGCGCGACACGGTGTCGTCGCGCACGTGTGCGACGATCCGTTCCAGGATATCGTTCTTCACCGGTGCGGTGGCGTCCTGCCTCATCAGCGTGTCTCGTGACTCGATCCGGGAGCCTGTCCGAGGTAATCAAACACAACCGACCCTCACCCCAACCCTCTCCCAGAGGGAGAGGGGGCCGGATTACCCTCTCCTGTAAGGGAGGGCAAGATTACCCTCTCCCTCTGGGAGAGGGTGGCCGGAGGCCGGGTGAAGGCCTGGCGTCGCACGGGCGTCAGGCCTCGTTGGTGACCTCCACGAGGTGCTGGAGCGTTTCCAGGGCCGCGCCCGAATCGAGGCGCTCCCGGGCCAGATCGATGCCGTCCGCGATGGTCGCGACCCGCTCACTGACGCAGAGCGCCGCGCCGCTGTTGAGCAGCACGACGTCCCGGGCGGGACCGGGCTCTCCCTTCAGCACGGCGGTCACGATGGCGGCGCATTCCGCCGGGTCCGCGGCCGTCAACCGGTCCGCGGGGCACTGCTCGAAGCCGAACTCCTCGGGGTCGAGGGTATAGCGGTGGACGGCTCCGTCCCTCCAGTCGGCCACCGACGTCGGGCCGCAGAGCGAGATTTCATCGAGGCCCTCGTCGCCGTGGACGACCATGGCCCGCCGGCTTCCCAGGTTGCCGAGGACTTGGGCGACGGTCTCGATCAACGCGCCGTCATAGATTCCGAGGAGCTGGTGGCTGGCGTTGGCCGGATTGGTCAAGGGGCCCAGGAGGTTGAAGATGGTCCGTATGCCCACCTCGCGGCGCGGCGCCGCGGCGTACTTCATCGCGCCGTGCAACGCCGGCGCGAACAGGAAGCCCAGCCCCACCTCGCGCAGGCATCGCTCGACCGTCTCCTTGGGCACGTCGATCTTGATGCCAAGGGCGCCCAGGACGTCCGCGCTGCCCGAGCCGCTGGAGACGGCTCGATTGCCGTGCTTCGCCACGGTAATGCCCGCCGCCGCCACCACGAAGGCCACCGTCGTGGAAATGTTGAACGTGTTCTTGCCGTCGCCTCCGGTGCCGCAGGTATCCAGAACGCAGCCCTCGCCAGCGTCGACGTGCGACGCCTTTTCCCTCATGACCCGGGCCGCGCCGGTGACCTCCTCCACGGTCTCGCCCTGTATCCGCAAGGCGGTCAGGAACGCTCCCACCTGGATGGGAGTGGCCTCGCCGGTCATCACTTGGTTCATGACCTCGACCATCTCCTGTTCCGTGAGGTTGGTGCCCGCCACCAGTTGCGCAATGGCTTGCTGGATGTTCATCGGTTCCTCGTGATCATCGCGTTCTTGTATTTCGCGGCCTTGAGTCTTTGAAGCTCGGCCATGGCCTCCTGGCGAGTCCCGAACCGGCCCACTCGCACCCTGTAGAAGGTCGTCTCGTTGAGTCTACCGGAGGTCACGTAGGCTCGATAGCCCTGCTTCGTCAGCGACGCCGCCATCTCGTCCGCGGTGGCGCGGTTCCGGGAAGCGGCGACCTGTACGCTCCATGGGGTTCTGGCGGGCGGTTCTTCGGCGCGCGGCGGAGCGGGTTCGGGCTTGCCCAGCGTCTCGTAGAAGGTCATCTCCTGGTCGGCCCTGGGAGCATCTGTTTTCACCGGGACCTTTACCGCCGGTTCTTCCCGGCGCAGGATTTTCCGCTCCTCGATGCTCTGTCCGATCAGGATTCCGAGCAGGAAGATGAAGGCCGACGCGATGACGTAAAGGGGGGCGGCGATGAACAACTGGCGGCGGCTGAAAGAGATACTACCGCCATCCGTCGCCTTTCGATGGTTGACCATAGCATGTCACAGGCCGCGACACTAATTCCCGGTGGTCGAGGTTGTTTCGCTTTCGGTTTCCGCGGGCGCGACCGGCGCGTCTTCCGTCCCGTCCCCCGCCGGGATCAGCTCGATGACGGAAAGCGGCGCCGAATCACCCCGCCGGCGTCCGACCTTGACGATCCGGGTGTAGCCGCCGTTACGATCCTGGAAGCGCGGCCCGAGCTCGCTGAACAACCGCGCCACCACGGCCTTGTCCTGGACGAAGGCCAGCGCGCGCCGGCGCGCATGCAGGCTGCCGTCCTTGCCGAGCGTGATCAGCCAGTCCGCCCAACGGCGCAGTTCCTTGGCCTTGGCATCGGTGGTGGTGATGCGGTCGTGGCGCAGGAGCGACGTGGCCATGTTCCGCAACATGGCCAGACGGTGGCTCGGACTACGGTTCAGCTTTCTGCCTTTCTTGAGGTGCCGCATGGACTAGGCCGTCTCCTTCTGATCAGTCTGTTTCCGGCTCTCGAGCTCCTCGCGGCTGGGGAAGTGATCCAGCTTCATGCCCAGCTCCAGCCCCAACTCGCCGAGCAACTCCTTGATCTCGTTAAGGGATTTGCGCCCGAAGTTCTTGGTCTTGAGCATTTCCTGCTCGGTCTTTTGCACCAGCTCGCCGATGTACTTCAAGTTGGCGTTCTGCAGGCAGTTCTGTGCCCTGACGGAGAATTCCAGGTCCTCGACCGCGCGGAAGAGGTTCTCGTTCAGCAACGCCGCGTCGCCGTCGGAATCGCTCTCGGCCGGCTGCGGCCCCTCCCTGAAGTTGATGAAAATGGAGACCTGGTCCTGCAGGATCCGCGCGGCATACGCCAACGCATCCTCGGGCGTCTCGCTGCCGTCGGTCCAGACTTCGAGGACGAGGCGGTCGTAGTCCGTGCGCTGGCCGACCCGAGCGTTCGTCACCGTGAAGTTGACCTTGCGGATGGGAGAGAAAACCGCGTCCATGAAGATCGTGTCGACGGGCAACTCCTCCTCGCGGTTGCGTTCCGCGGGCACGTACCCCTGGCCCATCCGCGCCACCATGGTGGCGTTGAGCCGCCCCTCCTTGGAGAGCGAGGCGATGTGGTGCTCGGGGTTGAGGATCTCGACCTGCGGGCCCGTGACGATGTCCTTGGCCAGCACCTCCCTGGGACCGGCGGCTTCGATGCGGATCACCTCCCGTTCCGAGTCGTGGAGCTTGAGCCGCACCTCCTTCAGGTTCAGGATGATGTCGGTGACATCCTCCGTGGCGCCCTGGATGGTGGAAAATTCGTGCAGCGCGTCGTCGAGCTGGACGGACGTGATGGCCGCGCCCCGGAGCGAAGAAAGCAGGATGCGCCGCAGACTGTTGCCGATGGTCTGGCCGAATCCCCTCTCGAAGGGCTCTCCCACGAATTTGCCGTAGGTGGCGGTGAGGCTCTTCTCGTCGGCCTCTACGGTCTCGGGCTTGATCAGTTCGCTCCAATGCTTGTGCATAGGATCTCCAACACACTAGTTACTTGGAGTACAGCTCGACGATGAGCTTCTCGTTGATGGGTGTCGTGATGTCGCTCCGGCTCGGCAGGACCTTGACGGTGCCGGAGAACTTCTCCGGGTCGACCTCCATCCAGTCGGGCACGCCACGCCTCTGGGCCCCTTCCATCGCGGAGATGACCCGTTCCGACTTGCGGCTCTTTTCCGCCACGGAGACGACATCCCCCACCCCCACGCGATACGAAGGTATGGTCACCCGCCGGCCGTTCACCTGGACATGGCCGTGGCGCACCAGGAGGCGGGCGTCGCCCCTGGAGCAGGCGAATCCGAGGCGGTAGACGACATTGTCGAGCCTTCTCTCCAGTATCACCAGGAGATTCTCGCCGGTGATGCCGCGGGACTTCTCGGCTGTCTCGAAGCTGCCCCTGAACTGCTTTTCGAGCAGTCCGTACATGCGTTTGACCTTCTGCTTCTCCCTGAGCTGGAGGCTGTATTCGGAGAACTTGAGGCGCCTCTGGCCGTGCTGCCCCGGCGGATAGTTGCGCCGCTCGATGGCGCATTTGTCCGTGTAGCACCGCTCTCCCTTGAGAAACAGCTTCAGGTTCTCCCGCCGGCACAGCCGGCACACCGGACCATGGTACCTGGCCATCTGACTATCTCCTCTCAGACACGCCTTCGCTTGGGAGGCCTGCAGCCGTTGTGCGGAATCGGCGTCACGTCCTTGATCAGGCTGATGTTCAATCCCGCCGATTGAAGGGACCTCAAGGCCGACTCCCTGGCCGAGCCTGGTCCCCGCACGTAGACCTGGATCGAATGCATGCCGTGATCCATGGCTTTCCGCGCCACGTTGTCCGCCGCCTGCTGCGCCGCGAAGGGCGTGCCCTTGCGGGACCCCTTGAAGCCGATGGCGCCGGCGCTCGACCACGCCACCACGTTGCCCTGGGGGTCGGAAATCGTGATGATCGTGTTGTTGAAGGTGGAGTGGATATGCGCCACCCCTTCGGCGATGTTCTTTCGCCCGCGCCTTTTCCTGGGCGCCCTCGCGTCACGCGCTTTCTTCGCGGCCTGACCCGATACCCGAGTGAAGTCGATAAGCTAACCCTTCGAGGGCGGCTTCCTCTTGCCGGCTATGGTCCTCCGAGGCCCCATCCGGGTACGGCCGTTGGTGTGGGTCCGTTGTCCCCGGACCGGCAGTCCCCGCCGGTGTCTGAGACCCCGGTAGGAGCCGATGTCCATATGCCGCTTGATGTCCATGGTGACGTCGCGCCGCAGATCACCTTCCACCTTCACTTCCTGGTCGATGATCCGCCGTATCACCACCACCTGGTCGTCGGACAGGTCGTCGGACTTGAGGCTGAACGGAATTCCGGCTTCCTTGAGAATGTTCCGCGACGTGGTCCCGCCTATCCCGTAGATGTAGGTCAAGGCGATCTCCATGCTCTTGTTCCTGGGCAAATCCACCCCGGCGATACGTGCCATGAATCGCTCCCTCCGGTCAGTCTGTCACCCCTGCCGCTGGGCGTGCTTGCGCGTTACGCAGATGACCCGTACGACTCCGTTTCTGCGAACGATCTTGCACTTGTTGCATATCTTCTTCACCGATGCTCTTACTTTCACTTCGGACCTCGTTCCAGGATCTATGGGACGGACCCCTTCGACACGCTCGGGACACGCCTACAGCCGGCTCAACACGAACGGCCCATCGGCGGTGACGGCGATGGAGTGTTCGAAGTGGGCCGCGAGACTCCGGTCCCGCGTAACCGCCGTCCAGCCATCCTCCAGGATGCTGATTTCCTTCTTGCCGGCGTTGACCATGGGTTCGACCGCCAGGACCATGCCGGCCCGCAACCGGCATCCCTTGCCGGCATCGCCGTAGTTGGGCACCGGGGGCTCCTCGTGGAGCTTCTTGCCGATACCGTGGCCGACGAATTCCCGCACCACCGAGTAACCGGACCGTTCCGCGATGCCCTGGATGGTGCTGCCCAGGTCACCGAGCCGGTTGCCCTCCCGCAGGGTCTCGATGCCCTCGTTCAGAGCCGTCTCCGTCACCTGCATGAGACGCTCGGCCTCGGAGCTCACCTGCCCGAGACCCACCGTCACCGCCGAGTCGCCGTAGAAGCCCTCGTAGACCACGCCGAAGTCCATGCCGAGGATGTCCCCTTCCTTGAGCACCCGGTCAGAGGGAATCCCGTGCACGATCTCCTCGTTGATCGAGGTGCACAGGCTGTGGTTGAAGACCCTGCCGCCGACCGAATAACCCTTGAACGCCGGCTTCGCACCCTTCTCGTAGGTCATCCGCTCGGCCAGCTCGTCCAGCTCCAGGGTCGTCATCCCCGGCTTGACGGTCTCCTTCAGCGTTTGCAGCACCTCCGCGACGATGACGCTGGCGCGGCGCATCGTGTCTATCTCGGCGCGGGACTTGATATAAATCATGTGCCAATCACTCTGCCCGCGGGCACCGCCCGGACCCGGTCCCGGGATGCCGGGCGGGGCGGCCCGCGTTCATTCAGCCTCTCCGGCCGCGGATGCGCCCGCGTCTCATGAAGCCCTCGTAGTTTCTGGAGATCATGTGCGTCTCCATCTGTGAAACCGTGTCGAGCGCCACCCCCACCACGATCAGCAGCGCGGTCCCGCCGAAGAAGAACGGAACGTTGAACTGCGAGATCAGGATCGTCGGCAACAGCGCCACCAGCGACAGGTAGACGGCGCCGCCGAGGGTAAGCCGCGACAGCACCCTGTCGATGAACTCCGACGTCCTCTTGCCCGGGCGAATGCCGGGCACGTATCCGCCGTACTTGCGCATGTTCTCGGCCACGTCCACCGGATTGAACACGATGGCGGTATAGAAGAAGCAGAAGAACATGATCAGGGCGACGTAAAGCAGATCGTGCAGCCATTGCCCCGGCGCCATGGAGCCCGCCAGCGCCTGCGCCCAGGGGTTCTGGACGAACTGCGCCACGGTGGCCGGGAAGATCAGCACCGATGACGCGAAGATCACCGGGATCACCCCGGAGGTGTTGATCTTGAGAGGCAGATGCGACGTCTGTCCGCCGTACATCCTGCGTCCCACCACGCGCTTGGCATATTGAACCGGTATTCGCCGCTGTCCCCGTTCCATGAAGATGATCACGCCCACCACCAGCACCACGAACAGGACCAGGAGCACCACGAAGAAGATGCTGAGCTCGCCTTCGCGGACGAACTGAAACGTCGAGGTCACCGCCGACGGCAGGGCCGCGACGATTCCGGCGAATATGATCAGGGAGATGCCGTTGCCGATCCCCCTCTCCGTGACCTGCTCGCCCAGCCACATGATGAACGCCGTTCCCGAGGTCAACGTCAGCACCGTCATCAGGCGGAAGTTCCAGCCGGGTTCCAGCACGATGGCCTCGCCGTTGGGCCCCCGGGTGCCTTCCAGGCCGAGGCTGATCATCATGCCCTGGATGACGGAGAGCACGATGGTGCCGTAGCGCGTGTACTGCGTGATCTTCTTGCGCCCGACGTCGCCTTCCTTCGACAGCCGTTCCAGGTAGGGAAAGACCACCGTCAGAAGCTGCAGGATGATGGAGGCGCTGATGTAGGGCATGATGCCCAGCGAGAACACCGAGAACTGCTCCAGCGCGCCGCCCGAGAACAGGTTGAAGAGCCCGAAGATCGTCCCCTCGACCTGGGCGAAGAACGCCGCCAGCCCCTCGCGGTCGATGCCGGGAGTCGGTATGGCCACGCCGATGCGATATACGGCCAGCATCGCCAAGGTGAACAGGATGCGTCGCCTCAGCTCGGGAATGCGGCCAGCGTTTTGAAAACCACCAAGCATGTCAAACGACTTCGGTCCGGCCTCCCGCCGCCTCGATCTTCTGCCTCGCGCTTCGGGAGAAGCCGTGGGCCTTTACCGTAAGCGGTTTGTCCAGCTCCCCGCGGCCCAGTATCTTCACCGGCCCGCGACCGGCCAGGCCCGCCTCACGCAACAGTTCCGGCGAGATCTCCTGACCGGCCTCGAAGCGCCCGAGGCTGTCCAGGTTCACCGGCGTGTATGTCTTCCGGAAGGGGTTGTGGAACCCCCGCTTGGGCACCCGCCGGGTCAGCGGCATCTGGCCGCCCTCGAAGCCCGGCCTGACCCCGCCTCCGGCGCGGGCCCCCTGGCCCTTGTGGCCGCGGCCGCTGGTCTTGCCGGTCCCGGAAGCCATGCCCCGGCCCACGCGCTTCTTCGAATGCTTGTCCCCCTTGGCGGGACGCAGATCACCCAGATCCATAAAGGTTCCCCTTACCTGATCTCCGCCAGCGGCTTGCCCCTCAGGTCCGACACCTCCTCCGGGGACTTGAGGCTCTTGAGGGCCTCGAACGTCGCCTTGACGAGATTGTGCGGATTGTTGGAGCCGATGCACTTGCTCAGGACGTTGGGAATGCCGGCCGCTTCCACCACGGCCCGGACCCCGGCGCCGGCGATGACCCCGGTGCCGGGAGCCGCGGGCTTGAGCAGGACACGGCCCGCGCCGAAACGCCCGATGACTTCGTAAGGGATGCTGTCGTCCACCAGCGGCACCCGGAGCAGGGTCTTCTTGGCGTGCTCGACCCCCTTGCGGATGGCCTCGGGTACCTCGTTGGCCTTGCCCAACCCGTAGCCGACCACGGAGGCCTCGTCGCCCACGACCACCAGCGCGTTGAAACTGAAGCGCCGTCCACCCTTGACCACCTTGGCCACCCGGCTGATGTGGATGACCTTTTCCTTGAGCTCCAAGCCCTGCGCATCGACTTTTTCCAAGACAACCCCCAAATCAGAAGACGAGGCCGGCCTCCCGTGCAGCCTCCGCCAGTGCCTTTACCCGTCCATGAAAGAGAAAGCCGTTCCTGTCGAACACGACCCGAGAAATTTGCTTGTCCTGGCACAGTTTCGCGATCCGGAGCCCGACTTCCTTGGCCGCCTCGACCCCCTTGCTTTCCTCGGAGCCCGCGGCCTCCTTCGACAGCGTCGACGCGCTCAACAGCGTCACCCCGCGCTCGTCGGAGATCACTTGCGCGTAGATGTGCTTCGAGCTGCGATACACGCAAAGCCGGGGACAGGCGTCGCTCCCGGTGATTCGCTTCCGCACGCTTCGCTGCCGCCGCTTGCGGCTCAGGACCTTCTTGCTCGTCAACATCGCCTCACCCGATCCCGTCCGCTCAACCGGCGGCGCCGCCCATGGCCTTGCCCGCCTTGCGCTGGACCATCTCGCCCTGATAACGGATCCCCTTGCCCTTGTAGGGCTCCGGCGGACGGAAGCCGCGCACCTCGGCCGCCGCCTGGCCCAGCACCTGCTTGTCATGGCACTCGAGGGTGATGACCGTCTGCCGCTCCACCGAGGCGGACACGCCCTCCGGCAACGGGAACTCGATGGGATGGGAGAACCCCAGGGTCAAGTGCAGCGACTGGTCCTTGAGCTCCGCCCGGTAACCCACGCCGTTGATCTCCAGCACCCTCTTGAAACCTTCGCTGACACCCTCGACCATGTTCGCCAGAAGCTTGCGGGTGAGCCCGTGCAGCGACTTGAGCGCCTTGGTCTCGCCGGTCCGGCGGACCTGAAGCGCGCCGCCGTCCACGTCCACCTCGATGCCCTCCGGGATGTTGTGGGACAACGTCCCCTTGGGGCCCTGGACCCGGATTTCCGCGCCCTCGAAGGCTACCTTGACGCTTCCGGGCACGACGATCGGCATTTTTCCTACACGTGACACGTGACACCACCCGCTAGGCCCTCACCCGGCCTTCGGCCACCCTCTCCCAGAGGGAGAGGGGTTGTATTGATTACTCGGACAGGCTCCTAGCTGACCGAGCACAGCAGCTCGCCGCCGACCTTGGCCTTGACCGCTTCCCGGTCCACGACAATGCCCTTGGGCGTGGACAGGATGTGGGTTCCCAGGCCCTTGCGGACCGGTTGAATATCCCTGTAGCCGAGATAGACGCGCCGCCCCGGGCGGCTCACCCGTTTCAATTCGCTCAACACCGGTTGACGGTTCCGGTCGTACTTCAGGTAGATACGCAGCGTATCCTGCACCTGGCCCTCGACCGGGATGCGCCGGATCTGCCGCACGTACCCCTCCTCCACCAGCACCTTCACGATGTCTTCCTTCAGCCGGGACCAGGGTACGTCCACGGTTTCGTGCTTCGCCATCCCGCCGTTGCGTATCCGGGTCAGCAAATCCGCGATCGGGTCGGTCATGCTCATGCGAACCCCCGCCTCTACCAGCTCGCCTTGATGACTCCGGGGATCTCTCCCCGGCGCGCGTACAGCCGGAGGCAGATCCTGCACATGCGGAATCGCCGGTAAAAGGCCCTGGCCCTGCCGCAAAGCGGACAGCGGTTGTATTGACGCACCTTGAACTTCGGCGTTCTTTCCGCCTTGATGCGCAGACACTTCTTAGCCACTTGTCGTACCCCCGTCCCTGATGAACGGCATTCCGAGATGCTTGAGCAACTCTCTGCCTTCTTCATCGGTCCGTGCCGTTGTCACGATCGACACCGTCATCCCGTGAAGCCGTTCCACCGACTCCGCTCTCACTTCCGGAAAGATGATCTGCTCGCGGATCCCCAGCGAATAGTTGCCGCAGCCGTCAAAGGACCGGTCCGAGATGCCCTTGAAGTCCCTCACCTGGGGAAGGGCCACCTGTATCAGACGGTCCAGGAACTCGTACATGCGCGCGCGCCGCAGCGTCACCATGCAGCCGATGGGGTTGCCGCGGCGGAGCTTGAAGTTGGAGATGTCCTTCCGCGCCCGGGTGACCACGGGACGCTGGCCGCTGATGGCGCCCAGCTCCGCCACCGCCGCATCCAGGAGCTTGGCGTTCTGCACCGCCTCGCCGATGCAGACGTTGACGGAGACGTTCCTCAACCGCGGCACCTGGAGCTTGTTGCCGTACGCGAACTCCTCCATCATCGCGGGCACGATCGTTTCATGGTATTTCTGCTCAAGCCTGACCATCGTCTGAATTCCACTCCGAGCGCCGACTCAACCCACGCTCTGGCCGCAACGCCGGCATACGCGCACCTTCTCTCCGTCCTCGAGAACCTTGTGTCCGATCCGCACCGGAGCATTGCAGGGATCGCACATGATCATGACGTTGGAGACGTGGATCGAAGCCTCCTTCTCCACGATCCCCCCGGGCTGCTGCGCGCTGCGGGGCTTGGAATGGCGCTTGACGAGGTTCACCCGCTCGATGAACACGCGGCTCTTCTTCGGCACCACCCTGATGACCTTGCCGGTCTTGCCGCGTTCCTTCCCGGCCACCACCATCACGGTGTCATCTTTGCGGACGAACATGTTAGTGTCCTGTCCCACGAAAAAGTCTACGCATCTGCTTGTCCTTCTTGCCGTCGGCTGCGTTGCTCCTCCTCACGTGGTGCCGGCCACTGCTCGTCGTCGCGCCTTGCCGACGACAAGAAATCCTGCGCATCTGCGCAGACCTTTTCGTGAGACAGGACACTAGAGAACCTCCGGCGCCAGCGAAACGATCTTCATGAACCGTTTCGCCCTCAGCTCACGCGCCACCGGGCCGAAGATGCGCGTGCCCACGGGCTCCTTCTGGTTGTCGATCAGGACCGCCGAGTTGTTGTCGAAGCGGATGTACGAGCCGTCCACCCGGCTCAGCTCCTTGGCGGTGCGCACGACCACGGCCCGGACCACATCGCCCTTGGGCACCTTGGAGTTGGGCATCGCTTCCTTGACGGACACGACGATGATGTCGCCGACCGAGGCGTACTTGCGCCTCGTCCCGCCCAGCACCTTGATGCACCGGACTCTCCTGGCGCCTGAATTGTCCGCCACGTCCAGCACCGTCCCCACTTGTATCATCGCACTAAACCTCTGCGCTCTGCGAAGCGGCCTTCTCGCCCCCGGCGGGGCGGTTGAGGATGCGGCTCACGCGCCATCGCTTCTGCCGGCTCAAGGGGCGGCACTCGACGATGACGACGCGGTCGCCCACCTGGCACTCGTTGCGTTCGTCGTGGGCCTTCACCTTGGTCCGGCGCCTGAGATACTTCTTGTACCGCGCGTGAAGGATGATGCGCTCCAGCTCCACCACGACGGTCTTGGCCATCCGGTTGGTCCGGACCACGCCCTCACGCTGCTTCGTGACACCACGCTCACTCATGGTCGCCTTCTTGCTCTTTCTTTTCGTCCGTTTCGCCCGCGCGGCGTTGCTCGCCGAGGATCGTCTCCACCCGGGCCACGTCGCGCCGGGTCTGCCGCAGCTTCATGGGGCTTTCGAGCTGGCCGGTGGCGCGGCGCAGGGTCAGATGAAAGAGCTGCTCCTTGAACTCCGTGCGCTTTTGCCGCAGCTCGTCCGGACTCAGGTCCCGCAATTCCTTCGCGCGCATCGAGAACCCCCGCCTACCGCTCGACGAACGCGGTGGCCAGGCCCAACTTGCGCGAGGCGAGCCGGAACGCTTCCTTGGCTGCTTCGCGCTGGACCCCTTCCATCTCGAACAGCAGCTTGCCCGGCTTGACCACCGCCACCCAGGCGTGCAGCGGTCCCTTGCCCTTGCCCATCCGGACTTCCGCGGGCTTCTTGGTGATGGGCTTGTCCGGAAAGACCCGGATCCAGACCTTGCCGTGCCGCTTCAGGTAGCGGGTCAGCGCGATCCGGGCGGCTTCGATCTGGCGCGCCGTGATGTAGCCCCGGTCCACCGACTTCAACCCGTAGTCGCCGAAGGAAAGACTGGAACCGCGTTCGGCAAACCCGCCCCTGCGGCCCTTCTGCACCTTGCGGTACTTGATTTTTCTTGGCTCGAGCATGATTCGATCCGCCTATGGCTTAAAGGCCCAGCGAGGCCTTCTGCTGCTCTTCCTGCTTGGTCAGGATCTCGCCCCGGAAAATCCACGCCTTGACGCCGATGACGCCGTACGTCGTCTTGGCCTCCGCCAGGCCGTAGCTGACGTCCGCCCGCAACGTGTGCAGCGGCACGCGTCCTTCCCGGTACCATTCCGTGCGCGCGATCTCCTGGCCTCCGAGCCGGCCGCCGCACTGGATCCGGATCCCCTGGGCGCCCATGCGCAGCGCCCGGGAAACGCTCTCCTTCATGGCCCGGCGGAAGGCCACGCGCCGTTCGAGCTGGAGGGCGACGTTCTCCGCCACCAGTTGGGCGTCCAGGTCGGGCCTTCTCACCTCGTGGATGTTGATGAAGACTTCCCGCGTGGACAGCTTCCCCAACTCCTCCTTGAGCTTCTCGATCTCCGCGCCCTTCTTGCCGATGACGATGCCGGGACGCGCCGTGTGGATGTTGATCTTGGCCTTGTTGGTCGCGCGTTCGATCTCGATCTTGGAGATGCCCGCGTGATGAAGACGTCCCTTGAGGAAGCCCTTGATCTTGAGGTCCTCGTGCAGCAGTTCCGGGTAGTCGTTTCCCGCGTACCACTTCGAGTCCCACGTCTCGATCACGCGCATGCGGAAAACCTTGGGGTGCGTCTTCTGTCCCATCTTGGTGTCCTAAACCCTTTCGTCCACGACAACGGTCAGATGACTGAGGCGCTTGCGGATCCGGTTGGCGCGGCCCATCCCGCGCGGCATGAACCGCTTCCACATCCCCGCCTGGCCGACCTCGGCCGCTTTAACGTACAGCAGGTCCACGTCCACGCTCTGGGTGTTCTCGGCGTTGGCCACCGCCGACCGGAGGGTCTTGGCGACGATGCCGGCGCAGCCTTTGGGGACGAACTTGAGGATGGTCAGCGCGTCCTCTACCGACCGGCCCCTCACCTGGTCCACCACGAGCCTCATCTTGCGCGGCGAGACCCGGGCGAACTTCGTAACCGCGCGCGCCTCCATACCCTATCTCCTCACGCCCCTGGCGTCGCCCCGGCGGTCTCCGGCATGGCCGTGGAACGTGCGCGTGGGCGAGAACTCTCCGAGCTTGTGGCCCACCATGTTCTCGGTGACGAACACCGGCAGGAACTTGCGCCCGTTGTGCACCGCGATGGTGTGGCCGATCATGTCCGGGGTGATGGTGGAACGCCGGGACCACGTCTTGACCACCCTGCGCGCCTGGGACCGGTTCATTTCCTCGATCTTGCGCATCAGGTGGTCGTCCACGAACGGACCCTTCTTGATCGAACGAGCCATGCCTACTGTCCCTTTCTGCGCTTCACGATGTACTTGTCGGAAGGCTTCACGCCCCGGGTGCGGTACCCCTTGGTGGGCTTGCCCCAGGGCGTCTGCGGGTGATTGCCCTTGGACTGGCCCTCGCCGCCGCCGTGCGGGTGATCGACGGGGTTCTTGGCGATGCCCCGGGTGACCGGCCGCCGGCCCATCCAGCGGGACCGGCCCGCCTTGCCGTAGGTGACGTTCTCGTAGTCGCTGTTGCCCACCTCGCCGACGGTGGCGCGGCACTCGGAGCGCACGTTGCGCAGCTCGCCGGACGGCAGCTTGAGCAGCGTGTAGTGGCCCTCCTTCGCCATCACCTGCGCGGATGCCCCGGCGCTGCGGACGATCTGTCCCCCCTTGCCGGCCTTCAACTCGATGTTGTGCACCAGCGTTCCGGTGGGGATGAACCTCAGCGGCAGGGAATTCCCCGGCTGGATGTCGATGTCCTGGTCGCCGGATACGATGCGGCTCCCGACCCTGAGCTTTTCCGGCGCCAGGATGTAGCGGCGCTCGCCGTCGAGGTAGCAGATGAGCGCCACCCGGGCCGAGCGGTTCGGATCGTACTCGATGGCCTCGACCCGGCCCACGACCCCCTTCTTGTCCCGCTTGAAGTCGATGAAGCGGTAGCGCCGCTTGTGCCCGCCGCCGCGGTGGTCCTTGGTGATCCTGCCGGTGTTGTTGCGCCCGCCGTGCCCCTTGAGCGGCCGCAGCAGCGCCTTGTGCGGCGAGTCCCTGGTGACCTCCTCGAACCCGAACCCGGTGGAAAAGCGGCGCCCGGGAGATGTCGGGCGGCGGTTCTTGATCGACATGGCCTACAACCCTTCTAACCCACACCGAAAAAGTCGATGCGGTCGCCTTCCTTCAGCGTGACGTACGCCTTCTTCCAAAGCGGCAAGCGTCCGGTATTCCTGCCGACGCGCCGCATTTTGCCCAGGTAGCGCGCGGTCCTCACGTCCAGCACCGTAACCTTGAACAGCGTCTCCACCTGCTTCCGGATCTCAATCTTGTTGGCATCCGGACGGACCTTGAAGATCACCTGGTTGGACGACTCGGCCAGCATCGAACCCTTCTCGGAGATCAATGGACCGAGAACCGTATCTCGAACGCCCCTCATTGCGAAAACCTCTCCTCGATCTTCCGCAGCGCGCCCTGGGTCAGCACCAGATATTCGAAACGGAGCAGGTCGTAAACGTTCAGCCCGGCCACCCGCAGCACCTTGACATGCGGCAGGTTGCGCGCGGACAGCTCGATCTTGTCGTCGCTCTCCGCGATCACGAAAAGCGCGTTCCCGACCCCCAGCGAAGCCATGGCCTCGGCCATGAGGCGGGTCTTGATCTCGGTGACATCTTCCGGCTCCACCACCACCAGCTTCTCTTCCTGCCGCTTGAGGCTGAGAGCGGACAGGACCGCCTGCCGGCGGGCCTTCTTGGGTATCCGGTACGAATAGTCCCGGGGCAAGGGCCCAAAGGTGGTTCCACCCCCTACCCAGATGGGCGACCGTACGCTGCCGGCGCGGGCCCTGCCGGACCCCTTCTGGCGCCAAGGCTTCCTGCCGCTGCCGCGGACCCGGCCGCGGGTCTTGGTGGACGCGGTGCCGGCGCGCCGGTTGTTCAACTGCATGACCACCGCCTGGTGCAACAGGTGCGGGCGCACGGCCACGCCGAATATGCTCTCCGGAAGCGCCGGCTCGATCCTGCGAAGTTCCATTCCCTACCCCTTGACGGCGCGCCGGACGAGGACCAGGCCGCCGTTGGCGCCCGGCACGGCGCCCTTTACCAGAAGAAGGTTCTCTTCCGGACGAACTTCGACCACCCGGAGGTTCTGGATCGACACCCTCTCGTTGCCCCAGTGCCCGGCCATGCGCTTGCCCTTGAACACCTTGCCCGGATAGGAGCGGTTGCCGATGGAGCCGCCGTGCCGGAAGTACTCGTGGGTGCCGTGGGTGCGGGAGAAGCCGCCGAAATCCCAACGCTTCATGACGCCGGCGAAGCCCCGGCCCTTGGAGGTGCCGGTGACGTCCACCAGGTCTCCCGGCTGCACCAGGTCCGTCACCGTGAGCTCCTGGCCCACCTCGTAGCCGGAGACGTCGTCCACCCTGAACTCCCGGAGCACGCGGAACGACCCTTTCTCCGCCTTGGCCATGTGGCCCCGCAGGGGCCGGTTGACGCGCTGGTTCTTCTGCTTCCCGAATCCGAGCTGCAGGGCGTTGTAGCCGTCCCTGGCCACGTCCTTCTTCTGCACCACCACGCACGGGCCGGTCTCCACCACCGTCACGGGTATCACGTTGCCCGTGTCGTCGAAGAGCTGGCTCATGCCGATTTTCTTGCCGATGAGACCCGTCATCTTTCCGCCTACTGAAGCTTGATCTCCACGTCGACGCCGGCCGCCAGATCCAGCTTGCCCAACGCGTCGATGGTCTGCTGGGTGGGCTCGAGGATGTCCAGCAGCCGCTTGTGGGTGCGGACCTCGAACTGCTCCCGCGACTTCTTGTCCACGTGCGGGGAGCGGTTCACCGTGAACCTCTCGATCCGCGTGGGGAGAGGGATGGGGCCGGCGACCCGCCCTCCGGTCCTCTTCACGGTCTCGACGATCTCGCCCACCGACTGGTCCAGGACCCGGTAGTCGTAGGCCTTGAGCCGAATGCGGATTTTCTCGTTCACACCCTCACCTCTCCCAGCATGTCTTCCTTGACCGTTTCCGGGACTTCCTCGTAGCGCGAGAACTGCATCGTGTAGGTCGCCCGGCCCTGGGTCCTCGACCTCAGGTCCGTGGCGTAACCGAACATCTGCGACAGCGGAACGCGGGACTCCACCACCTGGGCGCCGGCCTTGGAGGTCATGCCCAGGACCTTGCCCCGGCGCGAACTGATGTCGCCGATGACGTCGCCCATGAACTCCTCCGGCACCACCACCTCAACGTCCATCACCGGCTCGAGCAACACCGGGGAGGCCTTGCGCAACGCCTCCTTGAACGCCATCGAGGCGGCGATGGTGAACGCCATCTCCGAGGAGTCCACCTCGTGGTAGCTGCCGTCCAGCAGCGTGACCTTCACGTCCACCACCGGATATCCCACCAGACCCCCGTTGGTCGTGGCCTGGACGACGCCGTTCTCCACCGCGGGCACGTATTCCTGCGGTATCACGCCTCCCTTGATGGCGCTGACGAACTCGAAGCCGCGGCCCGTCGGCTGCGGTTCCAGGCGCAGGTAGACATGGCCGAACTGCCCGCGGCCGCCGGACTGCCGGACGAACCGGCCTTCCTGTTCCACCGTCCGGCGGATGGTCTCCTTGTACGCCACCTGGGGCTTGCCCACGTTGGCGTCCACCTTGAACTCCCGCAACAGCCGGTCGACGATGACCTCCAGATGGAGCTCTCCCATTCCCGAGATCAATGTCTGGCCGGTCTCCTGGTCGACGGTCACCCGGAAGGACGGGTCCTCCTTGGCCAGCTTCTGCAGGGAAGACGCCAGCTTCTCCTGATCGTCACGGGACTTGGGCTCGATGGCGATGGCGATGACCGGTTCGGGAAAGTCGATGGACTCGAGCAGGATGGGGTTGTTCTCGTCACAGAGCGTGTCGCCCGTCTTGGCGCTGCGCAGGCCCACCGCGGCGGCGATGTCCCCGGCGCAGACCTCGTCGATCTCCTCCCGCTTGTTGGCGTGCATCTTGAGGATGCGGCCCAGGCGCTCCCGCCGGCCGGTGGACGCGTTGTAGACGAACGCGCCGGACTTGCGCGTCCCGGAATAGACCCGGAAGAACGTCAGCGATCCCACAAACGGGTCGGCCATGATCTTGAACGCCAGGGCGGAGAACGGCGCCTCGTCGGAGGTCACGCGCACGGCCTCGTCGCCACTGTCCGGATCGGTGCCGCGAATCGGCGGCACGTCCAGCGGCGAGGGGAGGTAGTCGATGACCGCGTCGAGCAGCGTCTGCACGCCCTTGTTGCGGAACGCCGCGCCGCACAGCACCGGGACGAGCTGGAGATTCAGCCCGGCGGCCCGAATGGCCTGCACCAGCCGCTCGCTGGAGATCTCCTCGCCCTGGAGGTACGCGGCCATGATGCCGTCGTCGCAATCCGCCAGGGTCTCCAGCATGGTCTCGTGATATTCGTCCGCCTGTTCCCGCAACTCGGCCGGTATCGCGTCCACCCGGAAGCTGGCGCCGAGATTCTCGTTGTCCCACAGGATCGCCTTCATGCGCACGAGATCGACGACGCCCTGGAAGCTGTCCTCGGAACCCACCGGGAGCTGTATCACGAGCGGGCGCGCCCCCAGCCGGTCCTCGATCATCTTCACCACGCGGAAGAAATCGGCGCCGACACGGTCCATCTTGTTGATATAGGCGATCCTGGGCACGCCGTACTTGTCCGCCTGCCGCCACACCGTCTCGGTCTGGGGCTCCACGCCCCCCACCGAGCAGAACACCGCGATGGCGCCGTCGAGCACCCGCAACGAACGTTCCACCTCGATGGTGAAGTCCACGTGCCCCGGAGTGTCGATGATGTTGATCCGGTGGTCCTGCCAGTGGCACGTGGTGGCCGCCGAGGTGATGGTGATCCCGCGCTCCTGCTCCTGGACCATCCAGTCCATGGTGGCGGTGCCGTCGTGCACCTCGCCCAGCTTGTAGTTGATGCCGGTGTAGAACAACACGCGCTCGGTCGTGGTGGTCTTGCCGGCATCGATATGGGCCATGATGCCGATGTTGCGGATCCGGTCGAGTGGAATCTGTCTGCTCATTTCGTGTCTACACGACGGCAAAAAAAGGAGGCGGTTCTCCCGCCTCCTTTGTCGGACATTGATTGACTTGGTTTTCTACCAGCGGTAATGGGCGAAGGCGCGGTTCGCCTCGGCCATCCGATGGGTGTCTTCTTTCTTCTTGACCGCGTTGCCCCGCTGGTTGGCGGCATCCATCAGCTCGCCGGCGAGCTTCTCGTCCATGGCCTTCTCGCTTCTGGCCCTGGCCGCGCTGATCAGCCAGCGGAGGCTGAGCGAAAGCCGCCGGTCGGGGCGGACTTCCACCGGCACCTGGTAGGTGGCGCCTCCGACCCGCCGGGAACGGACTTCCACCATGGGCTTGGTATTGTCGACGGCCCGCTTGAAAACGCCCAACGGCTCGGTCTTGGCCTTGTCCGCGATGATGTCCAGCGATCGATACAGTATCCCCTCGGCGATGCTCTTCTTGCCACGGTTCATCATGTTGTTGATGAACTTCGTGACCAGCTTGTCACCGTACTTGGGGTCGGGGAGCAACTCCCGCCGCTTGATTTCACCCTTGCGCGGCATGTTCCTACTTCGGCCTCTTGGCCCCGTATTTCGACCGGCCCTGGCGGCGCTCCTGCACGCCGATGGAATCCAGCGCGCCGCGGATGATGTGATAGCGCACACCGGGCAGGTCCTTGACCCTGCCGCCCCGGATGAGGACCACGGAGTGCTCCTGCAGGTTGTGCCCCATTCCGGGAATGTAGGAGGTCACCTCCGTGCCGTTGGTCAACCGCACCCGGGCCACTTTGCGCAACGCCGAGTTGGGCTTTTTCGGGGTGGAGGTGTAGACCCGCGTGCACACGCCGCGCTTCTGCGGACAGCCCTGGAGGGCCGGCGCGGTGTTCTTCTGCCGTTGTATTTCGCGTCCCTTGCGGACCAGTTGATTGATCGTGGGCATTGGTTGCTATCCTGTCAATAAACCGCCGATTTTATCGTAACTTCCGTTTCCTGTCAACCTCACGCGACTTCCACCTCGGAGACGTCGATCTCGCCCAATTGCTCGTCGCATTCGACCTCCAGGACGTTGTACTCGGCCAGGCCGGTTCCGGCGGGAATCAGCTTGCCCATGATCACGTTCTCCTTCAGCCCGCTGAGGGGGTCGAGCCTGCCGTTGATGGCCGCCTCGGTGAGGACCTTGGTGGTCTCCTGGAACGACGCGGCCGAAATGAAGCTTCCGGTGGACAGCGACGCCTTGGTGATTCCCAGCAGCAACGGCTCCGCCACCGCCGGCTGTCCCTCCTCGGCCAGAACCCGCTGATTCTCCTCCTCGAAGCGCCACTTCTCGACCTGGTCGCCCATTAGGAAGTCGGTGTCGCCGCTCTCCTTGATGCGCACGCGCCGGAGCATCTGCTTGACGATGACCTCGATGTGCTTGTCGTTGATGCGCACGCCCTGCAGCCTGTAGATCTCCTGAATCTCGTCCACGAGGTACTTGGCCAGGGCCTTCTCGCCCAGAATGCCGAGAATGTCGTGGGGATTGGACGAACCCTGCATCAACGACTCGCCGGCACGGACCCGGTCGCCCTCGTGCACGCTGATGTGCTTGCCCTTGGCGATCAGGTACTCCCGCGGTTCTCCGACGTCCGGCGTCACCACCACCTTGCGCTTGCCCTTGGTGTCCCGGCCGAACGAGACCACTCCGTCGATCTCGCTGATGACGGCGAACTCTTTAGGCTTCCTGGCCTCGAACAGCTCGGCCACGCGCGGCAGCCCGCCCGTGATGTCCTTGGTCTTGGTGGTTTCCCGGGGAATCTTCGCCAGCACGTCGCCCGCCGACACCTCCTGGTGCTCGGTGACGTTGATGTGAGCGCCCACCGGCAGCATGTACCGGGCCTCGTTGTTGCTGGGAAGCCGCAGGGTCTTGCCGGCGTCGTCCTTGATGGAGAGCCGGGGCCGCTTGTCGATGTCCTTGAAGTCGATGATGACCTTGGTGGACAGGCCGGTGCGCTCGTCCACCTTCTCCTCCATGGTCGTGCTCTCGACGATGTCTCCGAACTTCACGCTGCCGGCGATCTCGGTGATGATGGGGATCGTGTAGGGGTCCCACTCCGCCAGCAGCTCGCCGGCCTTGACGGCGGACCCGTCCTCCTTCTTGAGCTTGGCGCCGTACACCAGCGGATAGCGCTCCCGCTCCCGTTCGCGCGAGCGGTCGGAGCCCTCGGGATAGTCCACGACGGCCAGTTCGCCGTTGCGGTTCATGACCACCAGCTCGCCCTCGCGGTTGGTGACGGTGCTGACGTTGATGAGCTTCAGGAACCCGTCGGTGCGCGGCTCCAGCGTGGTCTGCTCGGCGCGCCGGCTGGCGGTGCCGCCGATGTGGAAGGTCCGCATGGTGAGCTGCGTCCCGGGCTCGCCGATGGACTGCGCGGCGATGACGCCGATGGCCTCTCCCGCGTTCACCATCTCGCCCCGGGCCAGGTCGCGGCCATAGCACATGACGCACACGCCCTTCTTCGACTGGCAGGTGAGCACCGAGCGGATCCAGATGCGCTCCAGGCCGGCGTCCTCGATGCGCTGCACCAGCCCCTCGTCGATCTCCTGGTTGGACTTGACGATGACCTCGCCGCTGAACGGGTCCTTGATATCCTCCAGCGCCACCCGCCCCAGCACACGGTCGCCCAGGGGCTCGATGATCTCGCCGCCCTCCATGAGGGGCGCCATCTCGATGCCGTCCAGCGTGCCGCAGTTATCCTGGGTGATGATGGCGTCCTGGGCCACGTCCACGAGGCGCCGGGTCAGGTAGCCCGAGTTGGCGGTCTTGAGGGCGGTGTCCGCAAGCCCCTTGCGCGCGCCGTGGGTGGAGATGAAGTACTGCAGGACCGTCAGCCCTTCACGGAAATTGGCGGTGATGGGGGTCTCGATGATCTCCCCCGACGGCTTGGCCATCAACCCGCGCATGCCCGCCAGTTGCCGTATCTGCTGCGCGCTGCCCCGGGCGCCCGAGTCGGCCATCATGAAGATCGGATTGAAGTTGGGCACCCGCATGGTGTAGCCCTGCTCATCCGTGACGGTCTCCGTCCCCAGGTCCCGCAGCATCTCGTCCGAGATCCGGTCGGTGACCTCCGCCCAGATGTCCACGACCTTGTTGTAGCGCTCTCCGTCGGTGATCAGGCCGTTGTTGTACTGCTCGTCGATCTCCTGGACGCTCCCGTAGGCCTGCTTCAGCAACCGCTCCTTGCTGGCGGGTATCACCATGTCCTTGAGGGCGATGGACGCCCCCGCCTTGGTGGCGTAGCTGTAACCCGTGTCCTTCAGCTTGTCCGCGAAGATGACCGTGGCCTTGTTTCCGGCCAAGCGGTAGCTGAGGTCGATGAGATTCCCCAGCTCCTTCTTCTTCATGACGTGGTTCACTTCACGGAACGGGATCTGGTGCGGGACGATCTCGTAGAGCAGCACCCGCCCCACCGTGGAGTCGTACATCTCGCCGTCGACGCGTACCCGGATACGGGCCTGAAGGGCGACCTCGCCCTGGTCGTAGGCGATGCGGGCCTCGGCCGGGCTCGCCAGCACCTTCCCCGCGCCCTTCACGTTGGGACGTTCGCGCGTCAGGTAGTAGAGGCCCAGGACGATGTCCTGCGACGGCACGATGATCGGCTTGCCGTTGGCCGGCGAGAGGATGTTGTTGGTGGACATCATGAGCGCGCGCGCCTCCACCTGCGCCTCCACCGACAACGGCACGTGGACCGCCATCTGGTCGCCGTCGAAGTCCGCGTTGTAGGCGGCGCATACCAGCGGATGCAACTGGACCGCCTTGCCCTCGATGAGCACCGGCTCGAACGCCTGGATCCCCAGCCGGTGCAGCGTCGGCGCGCGGTTGAGCAGCACCGGGTGCTCCTTGATCACGTCGTCCAGGATGTCCCAGACCTCCGGGCGCTCCTTTTCCACGGCCTTCTTGGCGCTCTTGATGGTGGTGACGTAGCCCCGTTCCTCCAGCTTGTTGTAGATGAAGGGCTTGAACAGCTCCAGGGCCATCTTCTTCGGCAGGCCGCACTGGTGCAGCCGCAGCTCGGGACCGACGACGATGACCGAGCGGCCCGAGTAGTCCACGCGCTTGCCCAGCAGGTTCTGGCGGAACCGGCCGGTCTTGCCCTTGAGCATGTCGCTGAGCGACTTGAGCGGCCGCCGGTTGGGCCCGGTGATGGCCCGGCCCCTCCGTCCGTTGTCGAACAGGGCGTCCGCCGCCTCCTGCAGCATGCGCTTCTCGTTGCGGATGATGATGTCGGGCGCGTTCAGCTCCATGAGGCGCTTGAGCCGGTTGTTGCGGTTGATCACCCTGCGGTAGAGGTCGTTCAGATCGGAGGTGGCGAAACGGCCGCCGTCCAGCGGAACGAGAGGACGCAGGTCCGGAGGTATGATCGGAATCACCTCCAGGATCATCCACTCCGGGCGGTTCTTGGAGCTGCGGAAAGCGCTGAGGACCTTGAGCCGCTTGGCCAGCTTTTTGCGCTTGACCTCCGAATTGGCGTCCCTGAGCTCGGCCTTGAGCTCCCCGGACAGCTCCTCGACGTTGATGTGGCCCAGGAGCTCGCGGATCGCCTCGGCCCCCATCTGCGCGGTGAAGTCGGAGCCGTATTCCTCCAGCGCCTTGCGGTAGCGGGCCTCCGTCAGCAACTCCTTGTACTGGAGCTTGGTGGAGCCCGGGTCCAGCACGACGTAGGACTCGAAGTAGAGGACCTTCTCCAGGTCCTTGAGCGACAGGTCCAGCAAGGCGCCGATGCGGCTCGGCAGGCTCTTGAGGAACCAGATGTGGGCGACCGGCGTGGCCAGCTCGATGTGCCCCATGCGCTCGCGGCGCACCTTCGACTGGATCACCTCCACGCCGCATTTCTCGCACACCACCCCACGATGGCGCATGCGCTTGTACTTGCCGCAGTTGCACTCGTAGTCCTTGGTGGGGCCGAAGATCTTGGCGCAGAACAGACCGTCGCGCTCCGGCTTGAAGGTCCGGTAGTTGATGGTCTCCGACTTGCGCACCTCGCCGTGGGACCACGACCGGATCTTGTCCGGCGAGGCCAAGGCGATCTTGATGCCCTGAAAGCTGAGCGGATTCTTGGGTTTCTCGAACAGACTGTATACTTCTTCCATGGGGGCCTCCTACTCCACCAACTCCAGGTCGAGGCACAGGCTCTGCAGTTCCTTGACCATGACGTTGAAGGACTCCGGCAATCCCGGCTCGAGAAAGTGATCGCCCTTGAAGATGCCTTCGTACATGCGGGTCCGGCCCGTCACGTCGTCGGACTTCACCGTCAACATTTCCTGCAGCGTATACGCGGCGCCGTAGGCTTCGAGCGCCCACACCTCCATCTCCCCGAGCCGCTGGCCGCCGAACTGGGCCTTGCCGCCGAGCGGCTGCTGGGTCACCAGCGAGTAGGGGCCGGTGGAGCGGGCGTGGATCTTGTCGTCCACCAAGTGGTGCAGTTTCATCATGTACATGACGCCGACGGTCACCTTCTCGTCGAAAGGCTCGCCGTTGCGGCCGTCGTACAACGTGACCTGTCCGGTCACCGGCAGATCCGCCTTTTTCAGGAGGTTGAAGATCTCGTCCTCCCGGGCGCCGTCGAAAACCGGCGAAGCCAGGTGAATGCCCTGGCGGTACTTCTCCGCCAGACGGCGCACGTCGTCGCCGGGCAGACGGTCGAGGCCGACCTTGCCCGACTCGCTCTCGCCCAGGTAGTCCTTCAGCCGCGCCGTGACCTCCGGGGAGCTCCGGTCGAGAAGCACCTGGATCTGCTGGCCCAGACTGCGCGCGGCCCAGCCCAGGTGAGCTTCCAGGATCTGCCCGACGTTCATCCGCGAAGGCACTCCCAGGGGATTCAGGACCATGTCCACGGGGGTCCCGTCTTCCAGGTAGGGCATGTCCTCTTCCGGCAGAATGCAGGAGATGACGCCCTTGTTGCCGTGGCGCCCCGCCATCTTGTCGCCTACCTGCAGCTTGCGCTTGATGGCCACCAGCACCTTGACCATCTTGATCATGCCGGGAGGCAGCTCGTCGCCGCTGGTCAACCGGCTGATCTTGTCCTGAAAGCGTATCTTCAGGGACTCGACCTGCGCCATGGTGTTGGAAACCACCCGCACCGCGTCGCTCTCCAGTTGCGGGTCCTCCAGCTTGACGTCGGCCAGGAACGACAGCGGGATGCCGTCCAGAAGTTCCTCGGTCAACTCGTCGCCCTTGGCGATCAGGACCTTGCGGTTCTCGTCCGTAAGGCGCGCCGCCGCGCGGTGGCCGATCAGCAATTCCTTCAGCCGCTTGAGGGCGCCTTCCTGGACGATGCGGATCTGGTCGTGCTGGTCCTTGTTGAGCCGCGCCACTTCCTGGCTCTCGATGAGCTTGGTGCGCTCATCCTTGTTCATGCCCTTGCGCGAGAAGATCCTGACGCTGATCACCGTGCCCTCGACGCCCGGCGGCACCTTGAGGGATGAATCCCGCACTTCTCCGGCCTTCTCGCCGAAGATCGCCCGCAACAGCTTCTCTTCGGGGGAGAGCTGCGTCTCGCCCTTGGGGGTGATCTTCCCCACCAGCACGTCTCCGGGCTTCACCTCCGCGCCGATGCGGATCACGCCGCTCTCGTCGAGGTCCTTGAGCGCTTCGTCGCCGGCGTTGGGAATGTCCCGGGTGATCTCCTCGGGACCGAGCTTGGTGTCGCGGGACACGCACTCGAACTCCTCGATGTGGACCGAGGTATAGATGTCCTCCTTGACCACCCGCTCGCTGATGAGGATCGAGTCCTCGAAGTTGTAACCGCCCCAGGGCATGAGGGCGACGAGCAGGTTCCGCCCCAGCGCGAGCTCTCCGATCTCGGTGGAGGGCCCGTCGGCGACGACGTCCCCGTCGCCCACGTGATCGCCGACGCGCGCGATGGGCCGCTGGTTGATGCAGGTGTTCTGGTTCGAGCGCTGGTACTTGATCAGGCTGTAGATGTCCACGCCGGTGTCGGCATACGCGCCGGAGGCTTCGTCCGCCTTGATGACGATGCGCGTGGAGTCGACGCTCTCCACCGTGCCGCTCCGGGCCGCCACCACCGTGGCGCCCGAGTCCCGCGCCACCACCCGCTCCATTCCGGTGCCCACCAGGGGCGCCTCCGTGCGCAGCAACGGCACCGCTTGGCGCTGCATGTTGGAGCCCATCAACGCGCGGTTGGCGTCATCGTTCTCCAGAAAGGGAATGAGCGAGGCGGCGACGCTCACGAGCTGATTCGGCGACACGTCCATGAAGTTGACGTCATCCGGGTGGGCCATCACGAACTCGCCGGCCTTGCGGGCGGAAACCAGGTCCTGGGTGAACCCGCCCTCGGAATCGAGCGCCGCGTTGGCCTGGGCGATGACGTGGTCTTCCTCCTCCAGCGCGGAGAGATAGCGGATGCGGTCCGTGACCCGCCCTTCCAGGACCTCCCGGTAGGGGGTCTCGATGAAGCCGAACTCGTTGACCCGCGCGTAGGTGGACAACGAGGCGATGAGGCCGATATTCGGACCCTCGGGAGTCTCGATGGGGCACACCCGTCCGTAGTGCGTCGGATGGACGTCGCGGACTTCGAAGCCGGCCCTTTCCCGTGTCAGGCCGCCGGGACCGAGCGCGGACAACCGCCGCTTGTGGGTGATCTCGGAAAGCGGATTGGTCTGGTCCAGGAACTGCGACAACTGGCTCGAGCCGAAGAACTCCTTGAGCGCCGCGGACACCGGCTTGTGGTTGATCAGCTCCTGCGGCATCAGCGTGTCGATGTCCTGCAGGCTCATCTTTTCCTTGATGGCCCGCTCCATGCGCACGAGGCCGACGCGGAAATGGTTTTCCACGAGCTCGCCCACCGGCCGCACGCGGCGGTTGCCGAGGTGGTCGATGTCGTCGACGGAGCCGTTGCCGTTCCTCAACACGATGAGGTAGCGCACGACCTCGAGGATGTCCTCCTTGCGCAGGGCCCCGTGCTCCAGGGGCACGTCCAGCTTGAGCCGGTGGTTGAGCTTCAGGCGCCCCACCCGGGACAGGTCGTAGCGGTCGGCGCTGAAGAAGAGATTGTTGAAGAAGGTGGTGGCCGTCTCCATGGTCGGGGGATCCCCCGGCCGCAGCCGCCGGTATATCTCCAGCAGCGCCTCGTCGCAGGACTGCATCTTGTCCTGCAGGAGCGTGTTGCGCAGAAAGGGTCCGGTCTCGGCATCGTCGAGGAAGAACAGCTCGAACCGATCGACCCGGCTGTCGCGGATGTGGTCCAGATTCTCCTCGGTGATGGCGTCATTGCACCCGACGATGACCTGGTTCGACTCCGGGTCGACGATGTCATGCGCCGCCACCCGGCCGAGGACGTCCTCCCAGGCGATGGGGATCTGCTTGATCCCGGCGTTCTCCATCTGCCGCATCACCGCGCGCGTGAACCGGCGGCCTTCCCGGACGATGAGATTGTTGGACGCGGGGTCCCTGACGTCGCAGGTCGCCTTCAGCCCCATGAGCTGACGGGGCTTGACGTCGAGCATGGGCCGTTCGCCGCCGCACACCACCGTATCGGTCTTGTAGAAATAGTTCAGCAGCTCCTCGGGCTCCATCCCGAGCGCGCGCAGCAGAACGGTGACGTGGAACTTCCGCCGGCGGTCGATGCGAACGAACAGGATGTCCCTCGGATCGAACTCGAAATCGAGCCAGGAGCCGCGGTAGGGGATGACCCGGGCCGAGTACAGGAACTTTCCGCTGGCGTGGGTCTTGCCCTTGTCGTGCTCGAAGAACACGCCCGGCGAGCGATGGAGCTGACTCACGATGACCCGTTCGGTGCCGTTGATCATGAAGGTGCCGTTGCGGGTCATCAGGGGCACCTCGCCGAAATAGACTTCCTGTTCCTTGACGTTGCGGATGCTGCGGGAACCGGTCTGGGCGTCGACGTCCCACAGCACGAGCTGCACCGTCACCTTGAGCGGCGCGGCGAAGTTCATGCCGCGCTCGTGGCACTCGTCGACGTCGTACTTGGGCTCCCCCAGAGAATAGTTGACGTACTCCAGCGAGGCCGTGTCGTTGAAGTCCTTGATGGGGAACACGGACTTGAACACCGCCTGCAGCCCGATGTCCTGCCGCTGGTCTTCGGGAACGTCCCGCTGCAGGAAAAGGTCGTAGGAGTTCTTCTGTATCTCGATGAGATAGGGCAGATCGATGATCTTCTTGATGCGCCCGAAATCCCGGCGCAGTCTCACATTGTTGGCCACCTGGACCGGCATGAGCTCCCCCTTCACTCAACCCTGACCAATGACGCCCGGCATCCGTCGCCGAACAGGCGACGGCCGCCGGACAAGGGCGACCGCGAGTCGCCCTGGGACGACCACGGGTCGTCCCTACTTGACCTCGACGCTGCCGCCGACCTCTTCGATCTTGTTCTTGATCTCCTCGGCCTCGTCCTTCGAGACGCCATCCTTGACGTTCTTCGGCGCCCCGTCGACGAGATCCTTGGCCTCCTTCAGTCCCAGACCCGTGATCTCCCGGACGACCTTGATCACCTGGATCTTCTTCTCGCCGGCACTGGTCAACACGGCGTCGAACTCGGTCTGTTCTTCAGCCGCCGGCGCGGCCGCGGGCGCGGCCGCCACCGCCACGGGCGCCGCGGCGCTTACCCCGAGCTCTTCTTCCAGTTCCTTCACCAGACTCGCCGCTTCCAGCAACGACATGTTCTTGATGTAGTCCTTGACTTGCTCGCGACTCACTTCCATTGGTGGATTCCCCCTTAGCTATCGTGATCTAGTGTGGTGTCTGGTTAATTCGCAGCATAATCTGCGGGTCTTTTTCGCCGTCGGCGGCGTTGCTCTTCCTC
>JAPPNF010000181.1 GCA_028818755.1 Deltaproteobacteria bacterium
CCGTGTCCTCGGCGCTGGCCATGGGGAACTCGGCGATGACGTCGCGGGTGTCCGCCGGATTGATGTTGCGGATCTGCCGCTCGGAATTGGGCTGGTACCATTCCCCGTTGATGTACGAACCGGTTTGCATGCGTGTCTCCTTGGAGCGGTGTGGTACGCCACTGGCGAATTCGGGCGCGGGCGATTTGCGAAAAACCATCGCCGCGCCGTGTCGTAGAGTTCGTCGACGGCGAACACCACGGCGCGAGTCTACGACGAAGGCCACCGGCGTTGGGCGTGTGTCGGATTAAAAAAGACAAGAGGTTCCGTGTCAAGCGTTCATCCGTTGTTGCGGCCCCGGCGCTGCGGCCTCTATACTTCCCGGTCAAGCCATGACGAAGAACATGAAGCAAGTCACCATCTACACAGATGGTGCGTGCATCGGGAACCCCGGACCCGGCGGTTACGGCACCGTGCTCCTTTACAACGGAACCCGCAAGGAGTTGAGCGGCGGGTACCGCAAGACCACCAACAACCGCATGGAGATCATGGCGGTGCTGGCCGGGCTCCGTTCGCTGACGGAATCGTGCCGGGTGACCCTCTACAGCGACTCCCGCTACGTGGTGGACGCCATGTCCAAGGGATGGGCCGAGAGCTGGCGCGACAAGGGGTGGAAGAAAGGCGACAAAACCCCTGCCATGAACCCCGATCTCTGGGAAGAGATGCTCGATCTGTCGGAGTGTCACCAGGTCGAGTACCGCTGGGTCAAGGGCCACGCCGGCGACCCGGAGAACGAGCGCTGCGACGAACTGGCGGTGGCGGCGGCGAAGGGAGTGGACCTGGCGCGGGACGAGGTGTACGAGGAGGGCCGAAAACGTTGAAATCTGAGCGGCCACCGCTCAGATTTCAAGCGGTTACCCGACCAATCGCCACTATGAATAATCCTCCCCGCTGTTAAATTGGAGTCCATGAAAGTCGGACTCACGGGATTCTCCCGCGCGGGGAAAACCACCCTCTACAACGCTCTCACGGGCCTCAGCGCCACGGTGGGCGGCTTCGAGGCCCGCCACGAGGCGGCCATGGCCGTGGTCAAGGTGCCGGACCCGCGCGTGGACGCGTTGAGCGACATCGTCCATCCCAAGGAAAAGAAGTACGCGGAGGTTACCTTCCTGGACTTCCCGCCGTCGCAGGAGCGCAAGGCGGCGCTGGAGCCCCAGTCCGTGACGCAACTGCGCGAGGTGGACGCGCTGGCCCAGGTGGTCCGGGCCTTCGACGACCCGCTGGCCAACGAGCCGCCGGCGCCGGTGCGGGACCTAAACGCCTTCCAGGCCGAGCTGATTCTGGCCGACCTGGCGATCATCGAGAAGCGCCTGGAGCGTATCCGCAAGGAAGCCGTGAAGGCCCGGGAGCGGGAGATGGAGACGGATCTTCTGACCCGTTGCCAGAGTACGCTGGAAGAGGAACGCCCGCTGCGGAGCCTGGAGTTCCTGCCGGAGGAACGGACCCTGCTCTCGGGCTTCGCCTTCCTGAGCGTCAAGCCCTTGCTGGTGGTCTACAACTCGGACGAGGTATCGCTACAGCAGCCGCTGCCCGCGGACGTCGCGGAATACGCCCAAGCCGGGAACCTCACCGTGGTCCCGGTCTGCGGCAAGCTCGAGATGGAGATCGCCCAGCTCGACGCCGGCGAGCGCGCCGAGTTCCTGTCGGAACTCGGGCTCTCCGAGACCGCCCGGGACCGCTTCATCCGCCACGCCTACGACCACCTGCGCCTCATGAGCTTCTTCACCGCCGGACCCGTGGAGGTGCGCGCCTGGACCGTCACCCGGGACACCGCCGCGGTCAACGCCGCCGGGAAGATCCACTCCGACATCGAGCGCGGCTTCATCCGCGCCGAGGTCATCTCCTACGATGACTACATCCAGCACCAGGGGGAATCCGGCTGTCGCTCGGCGGGCAAGCTGCGGCTCGAAGGCAAGGAGTACCGGGTGCAGGACGGGGATGTCATGCACATCCGGTTCAATGTGTGACCCAAAGTACAGCGCGGAGGTGTCTTGTGAACCAATACTCCATCCTTCAACACCCCACCCTGGGCCTTGAAGCCGTCAAGAACGGCTGGAGCTGGCCCGCGTTCCTCTTCACGTGGATCTGGGCGTTCGTAAAGCGACTCTACGTGATCGGCTGGATTGCGCTGTTGGCCGTGATGCTCTTGAGCTCGATCCCGTCCCCGGAGGTCTGGCTGGTCGGCAACCTGATCATTTCCATTGCGATGGGCGCGAAAGGAAATGAACTGCGGGTGAAACGGCTGCGCGACCTCGGATACGAAGAGGTTGCAACCGTGGGGGCGAGGACGCCCGACGCCGCACTGGCGGCGCATCTCGCTTCAGGCGGGGGCGAGAACCCGATCCCGCCGGAAGGGATTGTGAGGTAGAAAGTCCCCCCTCACTGAATCATCGTATTCGGCAGGAACAGCGCGATCTCGGGAAACGCCACCAGGATGGCCAGGCAGACGGCCATGGCGATCCAGAAGGGGAAGATGCCGGCGAAGATCCGGCTCATGGGGACGTCCTCCGCGATGCCCTTGACCACGAAGACGTTGACTCCCACCGGCGGGCTGATGAGGCCCATCTCCAGCACGATGACCATGACCACGCCGAACCAGATGGGGTCGTAGCCCAGGGTGAGGATGATGGGGTGCACGATGGGGAGGGTCAGCACCAGCATGGCGAAGCCCTCCAGGAACATTCCGAGCACGATGTAGGCGGCCAGCAGGATGCCGAGCACGGCCAGCCGCGGCAGCTCCATGCCCACCAGCAGTTCGGCGAGATCGCTGGGAATGTGGGTCAGCGCCAGGAACGGGTTGAAGATGTGGGCGCCCACCAGGATGAGGAAGACCAGGGCGGTGGTGCGCGTGCTTTCCAGCGCCAGGGACGACAACGAAGACACTGTCAGCCGGCCGCGTACCAGCGCCAGCAGGGCCGCCAGGAAGGCGCCCACGCCGGCGGCCTCGGTGGGGGTGAAGAGGCCCGCGTAGATGCCGCCGATGGTCACCGTCACCACGCCGATCATGGCGCTGGCCTGGCGGAAGGCGCGGATGCGGTCCATGACGGTGGAAGCCGGCCCCGGCGGCCCCAGGTCCGGGTTGATGCGGGTCTGGATGAAGATCGACAGGATGAACAGCGCGGTCAGCAGCAGCCCCGGGAAGAAACCGGCCAGGAACAGGCGGCCGATGGATTCCTCGGTGAGGATGGCGTAGATCACGAAGCCCGTGCTGGGCGGGATCAGGATGCCCAGGGTGCCGCCGGCGGCGATGGCGCCGGTGGACAGGCGCGAGTCGTAGCGGTAGGTGCGCATCTCCGGCAGCGCCACCTTGCCCATGGTCACGGCCGCGGCCACCGACGAGCCGGAGAGCGCGGCGAACCCCGCGCAGGCGGCGATGGTGGCGGACGCCAGCCCGCCGCGCCAGTGGCCGAACCAGGCGTAGGCGGCGGCGTAGAGGTCGCGGCTCATGCCGGAAACCGTGGCGAAGTTCCCCATCAGCACGAACAGCGGGATGACGATGAGCTCGTAGTTGGTGGAGATGACGAAGGGCTCGCTGCCGAGCACGGCCATGGCCGGGCCCCAGCCGTGGAGGCTGCCGAATCCCAGCACCCCTATGAGCATCATGGCGATGCCCACGGGCATCCTGAGCGCCAGGAGCACGAACAGCCCCGCCAACCCCAGAAGACCCGCGGCGGTGGGATTCATTCAGCCTTCTCTCGGGGAGTCTGTGGCGGCCGGAAGATGCCGGCGGCCGCCTGGAGCAGCAGCACCAGGGCGAACAGCAGCCAGCCGAAGCTCATCAGGAACATGAAGGGATGGTGGGCGATCTCCACGAGGTTGCTGGCCTCGCCGTACTCCAGGGCGTCGAGCCCCTGGTGCATGGCCTGCCACGCGACGATGGCGAACAGCACCGCTCCCAGCAGCCGCATGAGGGTGTCGGTGTAGCGCAGCCGGTCCTCCCCCACCACCGTGCTGATGAGGTCCACGGCCACGTGGCCGCCGGTCCAGCCGCAGTAGGGTATCCCCAGAAACACCACCACGGCCAGGCTCAACTCGGAGATGTCCTGCGCGCCCAGGATGGGCGCGTTGAAGACGTAGCGCATCACCACCGCCACCACCGTCAGCAGCATCAGCCACAGCAGCGCGGCGCCGGCCGCGTAAGCCAGGAACCGGGTGGTCCAGTCGGCCACCGCGGTCCCCGGCAACGCGGCACGCGTGTCGTCACCCATGGGTGCGTGGAGTCAGGCTGCCGCCCTATCCGCCCATGGCGGCGAGGATCTTCTCGGCGTCGATGCCCTTGGCGGACAGCGCCTTGACGGTCGCAGAGCGCACCCCGCTCAGGGCCTTGCGGAAACGCTTGTCCTCGGCGTCCGAAAGCGTGATCACCTCGCCCCTGCCGCTCTTCTTCTCGCCCGCCAGCGAGCCGGCTCCGGCCTTCTTGTAGATGCCGGCCGCCTTGACGCTCAGGGCCTCGCCCGAGGTCTCGTCGACGATCTTCTTGTGCTCGGCGGAAAGCCCGTCGTAGGCCTTCTTGTTCATGACCAGGAAGAACGCCGTGTTGGCGAAGGGCCCGACGGTGTAGTACTTGGCCACCTCGCCGATCTTGAAGCTCCGGATGACGCTCGGCGCCACCATGAGCCCGTCCACCACGCCGGTCTTGAGGGCGTTGTACATGCGGGTCACCGGCATGGCCACGGGGGTGGCCCCCAGGGCCTTGATGATGTCGCCCTGGAGCTTGGAGGGCGTACGGATCTTCATGCCCTTGACGTCGTCCAGGGTCCGCACCGCCTTGTTGCGGGTCATGATGACGGCCTTGTCATTGGTCCACAGCGCCAGGACCTTGGTCCTCGTGTACTCGCCCTGAATCGCGCCGATGGCCTTCCACATCTTCTTGGTGGCCGCCACAGCGTCCGGCGCGAGGCCGGGCAACTCCACCAGCAGGGTCCTCGGAAACAGCGGCGAACTGTACCCCTGCAGGCCGAAGGTGATGTCCGCGACGCCGTCCGCCGCCCGCTTGTACTGGGCCACCGGCCCCTTGCCGAGCTCGCCGCCGGGATAGATCCGCACCGTCAGCGAGCCGTTGCTGCGCTTGGCGACTTCCTTGCCCCACGGCCGCATCACCAGCCGGTCCATGGGGTGCTTGGGAGAGGTGAAGTGGGCGAGCTTGAGCTCCACCGCTTGCACCGACGCGGCAGCCGCCAGCAGCAGTCCGCACACCGCCAAGACGACCGCCAGCCTCTTGAAACAGGCTTTGAGCAATAGGGACATGGTCCGTTCTCCTTTCGAAATGTGCATGGTCACAAGCGCACGCAGACTAGCCGAAGAGGCGGAGAGGTGTCAAACTCACCGAAGGAGCCCCATGCAGAAGATCATCGAGTCACTGGCGGTGTACTGGGAGCGGCGCATGGCGCGCATCATGCTCCTCGGCATCATCAGCGGGTTCCCCTGGGTGCTCATCGGCAGCAGCCTCACCCTGTGGCTCAAGGAGGACGGCCTGAGCCGCACCACCATCGGGTTCGCCGGGCTGATCTTCGGGGTTTACGCCATCAACTTCCTGTGGGCGCCGCTGATCGACCGCATCCGCATCCCCTGGCTGACGGGGAAGCTCGGCCACCGGCGCGCCTGGATCCTCACGCTGCAGGTCGTGATCGTGGTGTGCCTAGTGTTCTGGAGCCTCGCCGACCCCTCCGCCAACCTGGCCGTGGTGGTGGGCGTCGGCCTCGCCATCGCCGTCGCCTCCGCCACCCAGGACATCGCCGTCGACGCGCTCCGGATCGAGCAGGTGGGCACCACCGAGGGCGAGGCCATGGCCGCGGGCGCCGCGGTGGCGGTGGTGGGCTGGTGGACCGGGTACAAACTCGGCGGCATCGTCGCGCTGGAGGCCGCCACCGCCTTCCAGAACGCGGGGGTCGAGGACTACTGGCAGGCCACCTTCATCGTGCTCGGGGGCCTGGTCATCCTCACCAACGTCGGCCTCCTGTTCGTACACGAGCAGGGCACCGAGGAACGCATCGCCTCGCAGACCGCGGAGGAGGACCGCATCGCATCCCGGCTGGGCGTCTCCGGCCGCATGGGCCACGCCGCCGCGTGGCTCGGCGGCACCGTCGTCAGCCCGCTGGCGAGCTTCTTCCGGCGCAACGGCTTCGCCATCGCCCTCACCGTGCTCGGGTTCATCTTCCTGTTCAAGATCGGCGAAGCCTTCATGGGGCGCATGTCGATCCTCTTCTACCGGGAGATCGGCTTCTCCAAGTCCGAGATCGCCCTCTACTCCAAGGGCCTCGGCTGGATCACCACGGTAGCGTTCACCGTGCTCGGCGGGTTCTTCGCCATCCGCATGGGCCTCATACGGGCCATGTTCCTGTCCGGCATCGCCATGGCGGCCACCAACCTCCTCTTCTCCGTGCTGTTCTGGGTTGGGAAATCCGAACTGCTGTTCGCCACCGCCGTGGTCATGGACGACCTCACCAGCGCCTTCGCCACCGTCACCTTCGTCGCCTTCATCTCGATGCTGGTGGACCGCACCTACACCGCCACCCAATATGCCCTGATGGCCTCCATCGGCACCGCCGGCCGCACCCTCCTGGCCGGCTCCTCCGGCGCCCTGGTGGACTGGCTGGAGGGCGACTGGGCCACATTCTTCATCATCACCACCCTGATGGTAATCCCGTCGCTGATCTGCCTGTGGGCGATCCGGGGCAGGCTGCGGGAAATGCTGGCGGGGGCGCAGGTGAGGCTTTTGGGACGGCACGTGGAAGACGTCCAAGGGACGAACTGAAGCTAGTGTCGTGTCCCGTAAATACCTGCACTAAGTTGCGCAGGAATTTTCGTTGTCGGCAAGGCGCGATGACGAGCAGTGGCGGGCACCACGCGAGGAAG
>JAPPNF010000052.1 GCA_028818755.1 Deltaproteobacteria bacterium
CGTTCGTGAACCGGGTCAACGCCGACCTGGCCAACAACTTCGGCAACCTGGTGAGCCGGGTCCTCGCCATGCAGAAACGGTATTTCGACGGCGCAGTCCAGCCCATGGGCAGCGGCGACCGGCCCGAGGACCGGGAACTCAGGGAAGCCTTCCGGACGGCGGCGGCCAACGTCGACCGGCACATGGAAGAGATGGGCTTCCACCGCGCCCTGGAGTCGATCATCGAGGCCGTGGACAAGACCAACCAGTACATCGTACAGACGGCCCCGTTCACCCTCGTCAAGGACCCGGACCAGAAAGCCCGCGTGGGCGAGATCCTGCACCACGTGCTGGAGAGCGTCCGCCTCACCGGCGACCTGCTGGCCCCCTTCCTGCCGGAGACTGGCGTCGCGGTGCGAAGGCTCCTGGGGCTCCCCGCCAGTGACACGCTCGACGCCGAGTGGGGCGGCTCCTTCCCGGAAGGGCACCAGGTCCAACCGCCGGAGATCCTCTTCCCCCGGATCGAAGAGACGGAAGAGGACGGCGGGAGTGACTAAGAGGATACCCGCACCAGTGATCAGGAAGTTTCCCGTCATTGATACGAAAGTGAGCCTCCGACCCCCTCTCCCTCCGGGAGAGGGTTGGGGTGAGGGTAGCGGGCGCAAGCAGGCCGTTGCGCATGAAGTGAGGACGGTTCGCGCGATGACGGGAATCCAAATGCGGGGGAACGGCGGATGAATTCCCGGCCTCCGGCCCTCATCGACACCCACTGCCACATCCAGACCGAGGAGTTCGACGAGGACCGCGACGAAGTGCTGGCCCGAGCCCGAGAGGCCGGAGTGGAAACCCTGATCGTCGTGGGCGGAGCGGGTGATCTCTCCACCAACGACCTGGCCGTGCGCCTGGCGGAAGAGCACGCCGGCCTCTACGCCACCGTGGGCATGCACCCGCACGACGCCAAGGACGTGGCCGCGGAGGACATGGACCGGCTGCGCAGCCTGGCCGCCCACCCCAAGGTCGTCGCCATCGGCGAGACCGGCCTCGACTTCCACTACGAGCACTCGCCCCGTCCGGTGCAGAGGGAGATGTTCGAGCGCTTCGTCGGACTGGCGCAGGAAACCCGGCTCCCCATCGTCGTGCACAACCGGAAGTCGGACCGTGAGGCGGCGGAGACGCTTCGAAACGGGGGCGGAAGCCTGGAGGGAGTGATCCACTGCTTCACCAGCGACGCCGCGGCCGCGCGGGCGTTCCTCGACCAGGGCTTCTACCTGTCGTTCTCGGGCATCGTCACCTTCAAGAACGCCGAGGCGCTTCGGGACATCGCCCGTTGGGTGCCCCTGGACCGGCTGCTCATCGAGACCGACGCGCCGTTCCTGGCACCGGTGCCCAAGCGCGGCCGGCGCAACGAGCCCGCCTACGTCCGGTTCGTGGCCGAGACCCTGGCCCGGGTCCGGGAGGTCGAGGTCGAAGAGATCGCCGGCGCCATCAACCGCAATGCCCGGACGCTGTTCCGGCTGCCGTCCGGTGAGACCGCGCGGGAGTCCGCGGCCGGCTCGACCGCACCATGGCAACCGGCATGAATCCCATGGCTGGACGTGTGGAGTACGTTTCCGTCGAGGGACGGCCGGCATGATCGACGGCACCACGAAGCTTCTGGGCGTGTTGGGCTGGCCCGTGGAGCATTCCATGTCGCCGGTGATGCACAACGCCGCCATCCAGGCGGCGGGCTTGAACGCCTGCTACGTTCCCTTGCCGTGTCCGCCCGAGGCCTTGGGGGATGTCATCTCCGGCCTGCGCGGCATGGGATTTCTCGGCGCCAACCTCACCATCCCGCACAAGCAGGCCGTCATCGAGCATCTCGACGGGCTGAGCGAGGAATCCCGCTTCACCGGAAGCGTCAACACCCTCTACTGGGAAGGGGACAGGCTCATGGGGACCAGCACCGACGCCGCGGGCGCCGTGCTGAACCTCCGCCAAGCCGGCATCGAGCTGGACGGCAAGAGGGTCACAATCCTGGGAACCGGTGGCGCCGCCCGGGCGCTGGCTTTCGTGCTGGCGCGGGGCAGTTGCGCGGGCGCGGGTGGCGGCGGAGAGACCTTCACGCTACCGGAGCTCGCCATACTGGGCCGGGACCGGAGGAAAGCCGAGCGGCTGACGCGGGATGTCGCGATGGGGAGCGCCGCCGGCACGGCGGTCCGCGCGGGGTTGCTGTCGGAGTTCACCTCGCTCGGAACCGGAGCCGACCTCATCATCAACTGCACGTCGGTGGGCATGGCGCCAGATGTCTCGGGCTGCCCCATTGACCCCGTGCTCCTCCAACCGCACCACGCTGTCTACGACATCGTCTACCAGCCCCGCGAAACCGTGCTTCTCAGAGAGGCAAAACAGCAGGGATGCCAAACCGTTGAGGGTATCGGCATGCTAGTGCACCAAGGGGCCGCGTCCTTCCGCATCTGGTTCGGCCACGACCCTGACACGGCGGTCATGTTCGATGCCCTTGAACCCTTTGGCTTCGGATGATAGCTGTGGTGCTCCGTCTCCCACCGGGAGAGGATTCGAGTGTGTGGATTGAATGCCGTTGAGGTTCCCCGTTGACGGGCCTTTAGGGTAAGTTTGCCTCCCTGCTCGATGAGGGTACTGCTCCGCCTGACCATAACGCCGCGCCGAAGGCGATTCCGCCGACCTAGCAGGCCGAGGTGGGGAACATGAGAAACCGACCTCCGGAACCGCGATCCTCCGATCAAAAAGTCAACGGGTTACAACAATAAAGTTAAGAATATTAGGTAGCCACCGAGATTGATCAGAACATGACAGAACTACCTAAGGCCGGGGTGAATTACATACAGGAGCGCCGTGGTATTGCCGCTCTGCAAAGCTATGCTGCGGATAGAGGGCAAATTTGGCGTGAAACCGGAACAGGTGATGTCGGCATCGATGGCCTGCTTGAGTTTGTGAATACGCAGGGATTTGCTACTGGCCGCACCGTCGCAATTCAGGTGAAGACCGGGCGAACATATTTTCAGAACCAATCACCAGTAGGTTGGAAATACTATCCCGAGAACAAGCATAGGAACTATTGGGAGCAATTTCCCCTGCCTGTCATTCTGGTCCTGCACGATTCCAATAACCGCAAGAGCTATTGGGTCGATGCGCGGCAGGCGCTGAGGGTGCCCGCCAGCGAGGAGCGCGCTTTTATCGACGCTCCTAAGACGAATGTCCTTGAGTTGACGAATCCCGTTGACCTCTTCGAGACTGCGGGCGTAGTGGACCAGACATTTGTTCCTGAGATGGTGCACGTACTCAGGCAGCTCGTCATGACCGTCTCAAACAAACCGGCCTTTCCGTTAAGCTATTTCGATCTTTTTACACATGGGCTGACCAACATCTGCCGCAGCATCTATTACGGAACCGACCTTATCTGCAATGCAGTTACCTCCAACCTGACTGCACAGCAGTCGACATCTGGCATAAGTATGGGGCCGTCAGAGCAGGAATTCGCATTCGGATTTGTCAAGTTTCTACTAGCTCAGAATCTCGCCCAAATTGACTATTCGGACTGCCTTATTGACTGGGTTGACCGTATGATGCAGCCGCATTTCGTGGCGCCGCTGACTTCGCGCGGAAGAGCGCTCGTCGAATTGATTGGCAGGGAAGAGGATCGGTTCGTGTCTAGCGGCACAATGCCCGTTGAAGCGGGTCGCCGTGTGGCCCAGGAAGGATACTTCGAAATGGTGGCGGCGTCATATGTGAGGAGATGGCCCAGGATCAATCATTTTCAGGATGTACTGAAGAAAGAGGGCGGCTTCCAATGAAAAAACGGCCCGCAACAACAAAGCACTGAAGAAGCCCCCAAGGCGCTATTTTAGCGAGCTGTGGGCCGTTTTTGAGATCACCCTCGCACAATGGGAGGACAATGAACCGTGAACAGCCCCGGGTTTACCCGAGACGGATTAGTGTGAGCAGGCTATCATGGCTGACTAGGGTGGCGAACTCGACCGCTTCGAGGTGACGCCCGGGGGCCGCGTTGGCGAATCACCTCGGTCTTGTACAAGCCGATGATGGACTCGGCCAGGGCGTTGTCGTAGGAATCCCCGACGCGGCCCACCGACGGCTCATCACCAACGCAGTGGAGCAAACCTTCTTTTTGTTGTCGAAACTGGTGCGGGAGTTCGACGCCTTCCCGAGCCTGCCGTCACGTGTGTCGAAGGATGAACACATGGACGCCGCCATGCCGCTCACCGACCGAGACGGCTCACCAACGAAATTGGGGGAACGGAAGTCCGATGCCTACGATCCCTGGCGGTTAAGCCTGTGCCGGATCCTAACGGTAGATCAAGGTCTTGGAGACCTTCGAGGATGACAGGGTTGCCTTCCAAGGACCCGTTGAAGTAGACGAGACCTATGGCGAGTAGAAGAAAAAGCATGGGTCGAAGCAGCCGAAGACTGGACACGGAGCGTGGGCAAGATTGCCGTGGTGAGATGAAAGACCGGGACACTAACCGCGTGACTGCGGAGGCGGTAGAGAGCGCCGACGGGATGACCCTCAAGGCGTTCGTCCTGGATCAAGTGCAGCCGGGAGCGAAGGTCTACACCGACAACAACTGGAGCTATCAGGGGCGCGCCAACCACGAGACGGTCAATCACTCCGTCGAGGAGTACGTGGACGGTCAAGCCCATTCCAACGGCATCGACTCCTCCTGGTCGCCGCTTAACAGAGGCTATCACGGCACCTATCGCGAGATGAGCGCCAAGCATCTCGGGCGCTACGTCAACGATTCTCCGGACGGCACAACGCTCCGTCCAAGGACACCCTGGACTAGATGGCTGCTGCCATCGCGCACCGCATAGGCGAACGGCGGTTGCCGCATGCCTACCTTATTGCCACCGAGGACCAGCCCGTGTCCGAGGCTGAAAGCGACGCGTCCTAATGTCTAACCCGAATTGGGCCAACCGGACCCTGTGGACCGGAGACAACTTGGACATCATGCGGGGCATGAACTCCGAGTCTGTGGACCTCGTCTACTTGGACCCGCCCTTCAACTCCAACCGGCACTACGCCGCCCCGATTGGCTCCGCGGCGGCTGGCGCGGCCTTTAAGGACACCTGGACCCTGGATGATGTAGATGAGGCGTGGCATGGGGAAATAGCGGACCGGGACCCGACCCTATACGCCATCATTGACGCGGCAGGGTACGCCCATGGGAAGGGCATGAAGTCCTACTTGATCATGATGGCAGTCCGGCTCATGGAGATGCGACGCATCCTGAAGGAAACGGGCTCCATCTACCTCCACTGCGACCCCACGGCTAGCCACTACCTCAAGACCCTCATGGATGCGCTGTTCGGGGCGGATAAGTTCCGTAGTGACATTTCCTGGAAACGGTCCAGTGCTCACAGCGACACTAAGCAGGGGCGACAGCAACACGGCCGCATCCACGACGTGCTTTTGTTCTACACGAAGGGTGATGGCTGGACGTGGAACCCGGAATATACCTCCTACGATCAAGACTACATCGACCGATTCTATCGGCACGTAGAGAGCAACACCGGTCGAAGGTACAGGCTTGGAGACCTCACAGGACCGGGTGGAGCCGCCAAGGGAAACCCGCGGTACGAGGTCATGGGCGTAACGCGGTATTGGCGGTACTCACAGGAGAAGATGCAGGAACTCATAGACGCTGGACGGGTTGTTCAGGTAGGTCCGGGTCGCGTCCCCGCGTACAAGCGATACCTCGACGAAATGCCGGGTGTCCCTCTACAGGACCTGTGGACGGATATCCGACCCATTGGTGCCCGAGCAGCCGAAAGAATTGGCTACCCTACACAAAAGCCCCTAGCCCTACTGGAGCGCGTGATCCGAAGCAGCAGCAACGAACGAGACGTGATCTTGGACCCCTTCTGCGGGTGCGCCACTGCCTGCGTCGCGGCGGAGAAACTCGGACGCCAGTGGGTAGGGATTGACCTTTCCGCGAAGGCCGCCGACCTCGTGAAGCTCCGGCTGCGGAAGGAGATGGGCCTGTTCTACGATGTGCACCACCGGCTCGACATCCCGCGCCGACTGGATCAAGGGAAGGTCCCCGACTACCGCACTCACAAGCATACCCTCTACGGTGTCCAGGAGGGCTTGTGCGCCGGGTGCCGCGTCATGTTCCCCTTCCGCAACATGACCGTGGATCACGTGGTGCCACAGGCCAAAGGCGGAACCGGGCACATAGAGAATCTGCAACTGCTGTGCGCGGCCTGCAATTCGATGAAGGGAACCCGAAGTCAAGAAGAGTTTGTTGCGGTCCTCGTGCGGGAAGGTCTGCGACAGCAAAGAGCACGGACATGACAACCGCCAAGCCCAAGAAGGCCAAAGCCCGAAACCGAGGGGTGCTACCTCAAGAGCAGTTCGCCTGCCTACCTGCCGCGGCGCTACCGGAACAGATAACCGACACTACTTCCCTGCCTTTCTGTATCACCACTCGCCGAACATGCACTCCGATATCTGGCACCGAATAATCCACTGCCAATTCCACTACTCTCTCACCCCGTTTTCGCCTCCGGCGCCATGAGCTATAGGGATAATCCTCTATACGTGCAAATACTGTTTCATCCCGTGACCGCGGCATTGGTTTCGTGCAACCACTGTTGATCGGACACAGCCAAATCGCCGGTCGGTGAGCCTCAATCAGCGAGCGGGTACTCACCTCAATCACATCGTGTTCGCGGTCCCTATACGCCCTGGCCGTCGTCAGCTTGTGCAGTCGCTCCTCGCTCAACCAGAAGAATACCTTTGAGTTGAGGATTTCGTACCAATCGGATGGCTGGAGCCTTGAGGGCAGACAGCGTCGGAGACCCGAATCACTCATCGGTATCTGATCCCGGATTACCGCGCGCGTTAGACCTTCCTCCCTTATTTCAATGCTTTTCGGACGGTGCTGTCGTTCAATTCGTGTCCGTTCCGAACCATATATTGAGTAGAGGTCTAGTATAGCCGATGTACTTAATAGGCCTCCCTTCTTGATCGACACCCACGAACCCCGCTCTGCCATATGATAGAGAGTTGGGCAGTCGGCTATTAACTCCTCGATCTCCTTTTCCGTCACCACGTCCTCCTATCAATGACGTTACGCCAGCCAAAGTCCGTCGACAACATCGACACTGCGCGACCAGATACCCGCTCTACTTCTTCGACAAAACGGATTGTCTCATCGCTCAGTTGCTCGAACCGGAATGCGTTCTTGTTTTCGACGTCGAAGTAATCGACAAAAGTCAGCGCGATATCGGTTGGGCCGTTCAGTTGAACTGAGTCTTTGAACTGTTCCCAGTCAAATTGCGCGATACGCCGCGGCCGTTTCGTCGTCGTTGTCGTTTCTGTCTTTCTCAGTTCCTCAATAGGGATCCGGCTCCGCCGGTGTATCTCTTCAATACTTACTTCGTAGGCCATCGGTCCGGACGGTCCCCCGACCCTGATCGGAAAAGTCCGGCAAACCATGATAATTCTACGAACGTTAGAAGGCGCAATCCCTGCGTCCGCTAGACAACCCGACACCGTCGTATCCCGCGTCGTTACATGTGGATAGTTCCCATGATGGAGGCTTAGCGACGTTCCCTGCGTGCCTTCGAGTAGTATCCGATGGCCATTAACAATGGCGTCGGCAATCACTTTTCTGGCGTGACCAATGTAGGGTCTAAGGTCTTCAACGTCTTTCGCGAGGAACGAAGCCGCGCCGGCTTTGTACGCCGACCTCCCCGTCATCTTTCTCGCAGATGCGATCCCAACTCCCTGCGCGGTTGAACTTATGTTCCCAAAACGATTCTCCTCCTCCAGAATGTCGTTGTCAGAAATTATCATCGCCTGCTCATCGATGGTCAGGCGATCCTCGTCCACAGCGTGTGCAGCAATTTCTTCCAAGAGCTTGGGCGGATAGATGACGGCTCCAGGACCGAGGAGCAACCGGGCATTGGGAGCACGCCGTGTACCAGATGGCAAGTGGTAGTACTTTTCTGGCGCTGGTTCAGCGTACACGTGATGTCCGGCATTGGGGCCACCTACCCGGACGAGGACGTCGTATTCGGGGGCGATATGGCCCACGATATTGCCCTTCCCCTCACTGCCGTACTGTCCCCCAATAAGGACGTCCACCAGGGCTTCGTTGGACCGTGGGTAGAGATTCAGCAAGGCCGTGGCGCGCACCAAGACAGCTCCCTCACTACACTTGTCTGTATGGACCACGACATCCGCCAAGGGTTCCAGCGCTTCAATCCGCTTTTCTGTTCGATTGCGCTTTAGGACATGGTACTCGACTTCGAGGTCATCTTCCCGACTGCGTCGGTCGTATCGGTTCTTTAGCTCTTCCGGCGTCGCAGTCAGATGGATGTGATGAACGGCGGCCCCGTATGCCTTCCGAATTGATTCAATCTGGCCAGGTATCCGGACGGAATCGACTACGAACAGACCCTGCGGCACCCCGCCAGGACTCGCAGAGTCTATGGTCTGCCCAAGCGCCTCGGCGACCCACAGCCCGCCATCGGCAGCGTCCAACCGCTGACCAGCGCTCTGCAGTTTGCGGCGTTCGGGTCTAGTCTTCGGCGACTTCCGTAGGATAAGATCCTTCGTCTTTACGACAACAGCGCCATGTCGCTCACGCAACTGACCAGCCAAGGCTGACTTGCCGGAGCAAATTGGCCCTGAGATCAAAACGATCCGGAGCGGATTGTGTGTGATGTCCAATCAGAACAACTCGAACTGCTGACGCGGTGGCGGCGGGTCGTAAACGGTAACGGACAACCCTGCACGCACCACCGCGTCATCCAGCATTTCCTCGATGGTAGCCCAATCTCCACCGGCCGCCCCCGTACCAATGCGTGGCATGTGAATGCTAGCCTTCTCGGCCAACGCACGTGCGGCAACACTTTTCAAGCACCGTTCGAGGGCGGCATAGCGAATTCGGGGTAACAGCGAGGGACCAAAGCCTTCTTGCGCGATCATGCTCGCGACCGTAATGTCGTCAGTTGCCCGGCTGTAGATTACGCTTCCGAGGCGCTCACCACGTGGGACCCTGAACAGGGAATCCGAAAATTCGACTTCAGCTCTTGGAAATCGGTGGGCGACCTTCCGGGCCACTCCACCGCCCCATTTCTTTGCGCGGTCGTTTACTAGTTGGCAAAGAAATCTTGGTGCGCTGCCGCCTGGATGGAGAACGTCCCCATGCAAGAACCGAACTCGAGGGAGGTCTTCAGTTGAGATCTCGAATCGGACCAAGGCGGCGACGCGCGGATAAACGCCGCCCCGGGGGTAGGCGGGAACTCCCACGCACTCTAACACCGTGGGTGAACCGACGACCCAGTCTTCAATAGCGTAGTCGGTATGGCCGATCGCTGTGCACTTTTGGATTACGCTATCAGGAGGGACATTACGACGGGAGATTTTCACACGTGAAGCCGTGGGCGAAGAAACGTAATAGTCGACCCGGTACCTGCGCGAGCGACCCGTCGCCGCAATGGGCGACGCGAAAAATACACCGATTGGCTGACTAGCGACTCTGGCCAGACGGAGCAGAAACGCTTCAGTAGACACATCAAACAGGCGCCGTTGCTGCATCAACTCAGGAAGCGGTGGCACGGTTGAGCTAGCGTCGAGACTACCAATTGGGAGGACGAACTCGGAGGCGGCGAGGTTGCACAGCATTTCGAGTTGCCAGTCATCACCCCCGACCCTCGTCGTAGCACGGTTTCGGATTTGTTCATTCCAATCCGCGAACAGAAGATGGGCAACTTCATGCGCGATAGAAAAACGGACGCGCTCACGGACTTGTCGAGGGTTAAATTCGATCTTCGGCCCATCTTCCGTCTCGGCAAGACGGGCGTCGGCAACGCTAGAGTTGGCTTCGACTTGCACCCCAAGCATTTGAGCAAGGTAAATTGGATTGAAAGGGGGACCTTCCCAGCCGCTTTCACGGGCCTCCAGCACTAGTGCTTGAGCGGCTTCCTTTATTGCATCGAGTGGGTCGGCATCCTTCGCGAAAGCTGTCACCGACCGGTTGGTCCAATTGACATGTCGTTTGGTGGTCATGAGACCTTAGAACATTTAGCCTCAAGGCTACGGAGACTTAGCCGAAGTGATTCTAGATCGGCTGTCAGTTCCAAGACAGTCTTCCGCCAATGCCTCGCGCGATCAATCCTTGATATTGCACAATGGCCCTCGGACCGTGCACTCCGGGAGAATCGTGTGCGACGACACTCACGATTGATGTCCTTACGCTTCGTGCTAGTGGCTGTCCCTCATATTTCCTTTTGAAGGCATTAACTGTTTAGTTAAAGAAAACCTATCATTATCGAAAAATCTAAAGAAATAGAAAAAGGGGGAAAGGACAGTAGTCCTTTCCCCCTTTTCTATTGAGTCGGCGCTTGACCTGGGAAGCCTAGTAGTCTTCCGGCATGGCCGGGGCAGCGGGCTGCTTCTTCTCCGGCTTGTCGGTGATCATGGCCTCGGTAGTGATCAGCAGGCCGGCCACGGACGCGGCGTTCTGCAGCGCCGAGCGCACCACCTTGGTGGGATCCAGGATGCCGGCCTTGATGAGGTCCTCGAACTCGCCCTTGGCGGCGTTGTATCCGTAGGCCCCCTTGCCCTTCTTGATGGCGTCGACCACCACGGACGCGTCCGCGCCGGCGTTGGTGGCGATCCAGCGGGCGGGCTCTTCCGCGGCGCGCTGGACGATGCGGACGCCGAAGGACTCGCTCTCGGGCACCTCGAGGTCCTTCAGAGCGGCAGCCGCCCGGATCAGGGCGACGCCGCCGCCGGCGACGATGCCTTCCTCGACGGCCGCGCGGGTGGAGTGCAATGCATCCTCGACCCGGGCCTTCTTCTCCTTCATCTCGATCTCGGTGGCGGCTCCCACCTGCACGACGGCCACGCCGCCGGCCAGCTTGGCCAGCCGCTCCTGCAGCTTCTCGCGGTCGTAGTCCGAGGTGGTCTCCTCGATCTGCGCCCGGATCTGCTTGATGCGGCCCTCGATGTCGGCCTTGCCGCCGGCGCCTTCCACCACCGTGGTGTTTTCCTTGTCGACGATGATCTTCTTGCAGGTGCCGAGATCGTTCAGGGTCACGTTCTCGAGCTTGATGCCGAGCTCCTCGGCGATCATCCGGCCGTTGGTGAGGATCGCGATGTCCTCCAGCATGGCCTTGCGGCGGTCGCCGAAGCCAGGGGCCTTGACCGCGATGCACTTGAAGGTGCCGCGGATCTTGTTGACCACCAGGGTCGCCAGGGCCTCGCCCTCCACGTCCTCGGCGATGATCAGCAGCGGCTTGCCGCTCTTGGCGATGTTCTCCAGCACCGGCAGCAGGTCCTTCATGCTGGAGATCTTCTTCTCGTGGATCAGGATGAAGGGCTCGTCGAGGATCCCTTCCATGCGCTCGGGGTCGGTGACGAAATAGGGGGAGAGGTAGCCGCGGTCGAAGCGCATGCCTTCCACCAGCTCCAGGGTGGTTTCCAGACCCTTGGCCTCCTCGACGGTGATGACGCCTTCCTTGCCCACCTTGTCCATGGCATCCGCCAGGATGTCGCCGATGGTCTTGTCGTTGTTGGCGGAAATGCTGCCGACCTGGGAGATCTCGGAACGGTCCCGTGTCGACTTGGACAGCTTCTGAAGCTCGGACACGACCTTCTCCACGGCCTTTTCGATGCCACGCTTGACCGCCATGGGGTCATGACCGGCGGCGACGATCTTGAGGCCCTCGCTGAAGATCGCCCGGGAAAGGACCGTGGCCGTGGTGGTGCCGTCGCCGGCCACGTCCGAGGTCTTGCTGGCGACTTCCTTGACCATCTGGGCCCCCATGTTCTCGAACTTGTCCTCGAGCTCGATCTCCTTGGCGACGGTCACGCCGTCCTTGGTCACGTTGGGGGCGCCCCAGGATTTCTCCAGCACCACGTTGCGGCCCTTGGGGCCCAGGGTGCAGGTAACGGTGTCCGCGAGGATCTTGACCCCTTTCAGGACCTTCGCCCTCGCCTCCTCACTGAATCTTACGTCCTTAGCAGCCATTTTCGCCGTACCTCCTTACTCGACGATGCCCAGGATGTCGTCTTCCCTCATGATGAGGTGCTCTTCGCCGCCCAGCTCGATCTCCGTGCCGGAATACTTCCCGAACAGGACCTTGTCTCCCGCCTTGACGTCGAGAGCCACCACCTTGCCGTCCTCGCGCCTGCCCGAGCCCACGGCCACCACCATGCCCTCCTGGGGCTTTTCCTTGGCCGTGTCCGGGATGATGATGCCGCCGGCCGTGGTCTCCTCCTCGTCGAGCCTCTTGACGATGATCCTGTCGTGCAAAGGCTTCACTTTTGCCGCCATAAGAACCTCCCTTTAAGAGTGAGATGATGAGATTTGGCGCGAATTTAATCACGATTATCTTGCAGTCAAGGGGTGTCCGGGGTAATTCCTGAGGTATTTCTTACGGAGGTAACGCAACGTGTTGAAAATCTGGGGCAGAAAGACTTCATCCAACGTGCAGAAGGTCCTGTGGTGCTGCGGGGAGTTGGAAATCCCGTTCGAGCGCATCGATCTTGCCGGAGAGTTCGGCGGGAACCGGGAGGAGCCCTATCTGAGCCTGAATCCCAATGGCGTGGTCCCCACCATCGAGGACGGCGATTTCGTCCTGTGGGAGTCCAACAGCATAGTCCGGTACCTGGTCAACAAGTACCAGGGCGGCAGGCTCCTGCCCGACACCCCCGAAGGGCGGGGCAATGCCAACCGCTGGATGGACTGGCAGTTAACCACCTTGAATGCGTTCATGGTGCCGGTCTTCTTCGGCGTCGTCCGGACCCCCGAGGCCGAGCGCGACCCCGCCGCCATCGAGAAGGCCGTGGCGGCCGCGGTGCCCAAGTGGGAGATCGTCGAGCGCTACCTGGAAGGCCAGAGCTACCTGGCCGGCGATTCCTTCAGCATCGGCGACATCCCGGTCGGGATCTGGGCCTACCGTTGGTTCAACATGGCCATCGACCGGCCGTCGATGCCCAACGTGGAGGCGTGGTACGCCCGGCTGTGCGAGCGACCGCCGTACCGGGAGCACATCATGATCCCGCTCTCGTGAGCGGGTCATGATCTCGCAGGGCTCTGTCCAACCGGTTACCGTTTCGGACGAGGCAGTGCGCCCTTCGCCCTCCCCGGCCGATCCCCGTTGTCTTGCCAGAAAACACTCCCGGGACGCGAAACGAATTGGAAATGAACTGGAAACGAAAATGATCGCCGCGAACTATTCGGCAATAAAAACAACAGCTTCTGGACTCCGGATCGGAAATGAACCACGAATTCATGCTGGCCCCGCGTAGCCGACAGGAGTGGTGTCTGCGCTAGTGGAACGCGGCTGTATCTCCCGTTCGACCTTGAGGCGCAACGTACGCTCCGCGACGTCCAGATCGTAACGGGTCTGAAGATTCAACCAGAATTCCGGTGTCGTGCCGAAGTAACGCCCGAGACGCAGCGCGGTGTCGATGGTGACTGCGCGGCGTCCGAGGACGATGTCGTTCAGCCGGGGCCGCGCTATCTTGAGTTCTCTGGCTAGCCGGTACACGCTGAGCCCCAACGGCTCCAGGTACTCGTCCCGCAGAATCTCACCGGGATGTACCGGCGGCAGCCGCCTTCCGGAAGCCACATCCGAGAAGTCGACCCACTGTCGATCCATATCTTCGCGCTTGATGGCCATGCTCACTCCGCGTCTCTCAATGATAGTCCGTGATCTCGACCCGCAATGCTTCTCCGTCGCGCCAAACGAAACAGATGCGCCATTGGTCGTTGATGCGAATACTGTGCTGACCTCGGCGGTCGCCGTGAAGAACCTCCAGATGATTGCCGGGCGGCGATCGCAGGTCGTCCAGCCGACCAGCCGCATCAATAAGCAGGAGCTTCGTTCGCGTTCGACGTTGAATCTGCATAGGCAGGTTGCGGACGGCATGACCGGCGAACACGGCCGCAGTCCTCTTGTCAGCGAAGCTCCTGACCACCCTGCAGCGTAACGTGAAACGGTACGGTCGTCAAGGATTCTCACGCTGACCTGCCGCTGTCTTCGAGGTCTTCTGTCTGTCAGAGGGAAGTGCCGAACCTTCGTCCCGAAATTCCCTTCGGTGATCTAGCGCCGGCAGCCGGCGCCGAACATTCTCCAGATAGTCGAGGTCAATGGTAGCCAGAACCAAGCCTGGCTCGGTGCCGGCCTGCGCGATGACCTTGCCCCACGGATCTACGATCATGGAGTGGCCGTACGCGTCCATGCTGGCGGGGTGCTGTCCGGTCTGGTCGGGGGCGATGATGTAGACCTGGTTCTCGATGGCGCGGGCGCGCAGCAGCGATTCCCAGTGAGCGCGGCCAGTGGGAACGGTGAACACGGACGGGACGAAGATGACCTTGGCACCCGCGGCGGTCAGGCGGCGGTAGAGTTCGGGAAAGCGCAGGTCGTAGCACACCGACAGCCCCATGGGGCATAAAGGGGTGTCCGCCACCACGACAAACTCGCCGGGGCGCCGGTATTCGGACTCGCGGATGGGATCCTCGCCTTCGATGTCGACGTCGAACAGGTGGATCTTGCGGTATTTGGCGATGATACCCGTGTCCGGACCGATGAGCACGCTGGTGTTGAAGGCGCGGCCATCGGTGCCGGCGGACTCGAGGACCGACCCAGCCAGCAGGTACAACCCGAGTTCGGCCGCTAGAGCGCTCATCCTTTCCGTCGAAGGCCCGGGCACCGGCTCGGCGTTGGCCGCGGTGTCCCTGCCGCGCCCCCGCCAGTTGAACACCTCCGGAAGGACCACAAGTTGCGCGCCCTCGGCGTGAGCCCGGCGGGTCCACGCTTCGGCCTCGGAAAGATTGGCTTCCTTGTCGGAGGTGGCCAGCATCTGGACCGCTGCGGCGAGGAATTGCATGAATTCTCTCCAATGATTCCCTGATTCAAGGCCCGGACAGGCCTTGTTCGTTTCTGCTACCCGATTGCTGAAATGTCAACTTTCGGAGGAAGCATGACAATTCCGAGAAAAGTGCATATACGTGTAAGGAGAAGGCCGGCTGGCCGGAGTGACCGGACGGGAAGGAACGGAGCCATGGGACGATATCCCGCACTGATCGACGGCAAGAAGGGGGCCTACGGTGTTACGGTTCCCACCCTCCCGGGCATCGTCGCTATGGGCAAGACCGTCGACGAGGCCATGGTCAACGCCGAGGAGGCGCTACACGACTACGCAATCGAGGCGGAGAATGACGGTGAGGCGATTGCGCCGCCGAGCGACTCGCAGCGGGTTGAGATACAGGCTGGGCAAACGCTTGTATCCATTCTCTTGCGCCGCGTGGCAGAGATGGGCGGCTGACTTTCAGTACCCACGTAACGCCAAAGGATGGTAACATAGCGACATGGCGGGCAAGACTTCAGCGAAGAACACTGCTCAAGAGAACCTGTTCCGCGAGCTTCGGACCTTTGCGGAGCAGTGCGGGATCGAGGTGCGGTGCGAGAAGCTGTCGCGCGACTACGGTTATCGCGTGCGCAGCGGCGGTTGCACGGTGATGGGGAACAAGTGGGTGATCGTGGACCGCGCGCTTCCGGCCCGTGAAAGACTGGATCTGCTGGCCGACGAGTTGAGGGAGTCGTTGGGCGAGCAGGTGGAGATACCCGCCAAGCTTTAGCCGTTCTTCTAGGGGACTGTCTTCCTGCCCGGATCGGTTCTGTGCGGTTGCGGGCACGGGCGGGTTTGAAACCCGCCCCTACAACCGCCTACCCGAACACCGCCGCGGACCACCGGAGCGTTGCCGGCCCCTGGATTCCCGCTTTCGCGGGGATGACGGAGGGGGCGCGGGAATGACAGAGGTCGGGCGCCGCCGCCTACTGCATGAAGAAGCCCAGCGAGCCGGTGCTGTAGTCGAGCAGCGGGCCCCAGTAGACCCCCAACACCACGGTCAGCACCATCAGGACACCCAGCAGCGGCACGGCGCTGAAGGTGGTCGCCACCGGTCCGTCCTCGGGCGTGGGGTCGTCGAGGAACATCGTGCGGACGATCCGGACGTAGTAGTAGAGGGAGATGACCGTGTTGATCAGCGCCACCACCGCCAGTATGTAGAACTGGCCCTCGATGATGGCGGCGAAGATCAGCAGCTTGCCGATGAATCCCGCCAGCGGCGGCAACCCGGTGAGCGAGAACAGGAACACCGCCATGCACACCGCCGGGAACGCCGCGCCCCGCTGGGCGAGGCCGCGGTACGCCTCCATGTCCTCGCGGCCGGTGGCGTTGGCCACCACCATGACCACCAGGAAGGCTCCCAGGTTCATGATCAGGTAGACCACGACGTAGAAGAGCATGGCGGTGAGGCCGTCGTTGTTCAGCACTACGAGCCCCATCATGATGTAGCCGGCGTGGGCGATGCCGGAATAGGCCAGCAGCCGCTTGACGTTGTTCTGGTTGAGGGCGGCAAGGTTGCCCCAGGTCATGGTGACGATGCTGAGGGCCACCAGCAGGTCGGTCCACTGGACCGCCGAGAACGCCTGGAACGTCCAGCTCCCCTCCTGCCCCAGGGTGGACACCGCGGGATAGAAGAAGCGGATCAGGATGGCCAACCCGGCCGCGTTGGAGGCCACCGAGAGGAACCCGGTGAAGGGCGTCGGCGCACCCTGGTAGACGTCCGGCGACCACATGTGGAAGGGCGCGAACGCCATCTTGTAGCCGAAGCCGGCGAGGATGAAGACGAAGGCGATGAACAGCCCGGTCTGGTTGCCGTCCCCCTGCGCCATGGCCGCGTTGATGGCCGCGTAGTCGAGGCTGCCGGCCATGCCGAACACCCAGCTCATACCGTAGATCATGGTGCCCGACGCGACCCCGCCGTAAATGAGGTACTTGAGCGCCGCTTCCGCCGAGCGCCGGTTGTGCGGCAGCATGCCGGTGAGGATGTAGGAGGTCAGGCTCACCAGCTCCAGGCCCAGGTAGGCCATCAGCAGGTTGCTGCCCGAGGCCATGAAGAACATGCCGAACCCGCAGGTCAGCATCACGATGTAGTACTCGCCCAGGTGCACCTGCTTGACCTCGCCGGAGCCGATGGACATCCAGATGGCGGCGATCAGCGCCACCAGGGTGAGCACCTTGAAGAACAGGGCGAAGTTGTCCAGCGCCACCATGCGGTGGAACAGCAGTGTGGGCTCCGTGCCGTAGAGCTCCGCGGTGGCGCCCAGGGCGACCAGGCATCCGGCCAGGCCCACGTACGCCATCAGCCGCTTGTTGGCCACCACGAGGTCGAGGATCGTCAGCAGGATGATGGTCCCCGCCAGGACGATCTCCGGATGGAACAGCTTGAGGCTTGCGAGGTTACCGAGGTCCATTGTGCGCTACGACAGGTGCGAGATCACCATCTGGTTGATGTTGTTGAGCGAAGCCTGGAGCAGGTCGAGCACCACCCGCGGGTAGACGCCGACGATGACCACGATGGCTCCCAGCGGGAACAGCGTGAAGATCTCCCGGCCGTTGATCTCGGGCAGATCCCGGTACTTCTCGTTGGGCGGTCCGAGATAGACCCGCTGCATCATCCACAGCATGTAGCCGGCGGTGATGACGATGCCCAGGGCCGCGATGATGGTCAGGGCATGGTACTTGGGCCAGGCCCCCAGCAGCACCAGCACCTCGGAGACGAAGCCCGAAAGCCCCGGAAGCCCCATGGAGGCGAAGAACGCCAGCGCGGTGAAGCCGGCGTACACCGGCATGATGCCGGCCAGGCCGCCGAAGCCGTTGATCTCGCGGTGATGGGCGCGGTCGTAGATCACGCCCACGAGCAGGAAGAGCATGGCGGTGATGGTGCCGTGGTTGAACATCTGCAGCACCGCGCCGTTGATGCCCTGGGTGTTGAAGGCCGCCATCCCCAGCATGACGTAGCCCATGTGGCTGACGCTGGAGTAGGCCACGAGCTTCTTCATGTCGGTCTGCGCCATGGCGCAGAGGCCGCCGTAGACGATGTTCCACGCCCCCAGGGCCGCCAGGAACCAGAAGGCCAGGTCGGCGGTGGCCTCCGGCAGCATCGGATAGTTGATCCGCAGGATGCCGTAGGTGCCCATCTTGAGGAGGATCCCCGCCAGGATCACGGAGATGGCGGTGGGAGCCTCCACGTGGGCGTCCGGGAGCCAGGTGTGGAACGGGAAGGCCGGGATCTTGATGGCGAAGCCGATGAACAGCGCCATCCACACCACGTGCTGGAAGCCCCAGCCCCACACGTTGAACGGCCACATGGCCAGCGGCTCGGTGCCGTAGAGGTTGCTCCGGTCCATGAGCTTGGTCATGTCGAAGGTGTTGGGCTCGGAGTAGAAATACAGCGCCAGGATGGCCACCAGCATGAGCACGCTGCCGAGCAGCGTGTAGAGGAAGAACTTGATGGCGGCATATTCCTTGCGCGGGCCGCCCCAGATGCCGATGAGGAAGTACATGGGGAGCAGCATGACTTCCCAGAACACGTAGAAGAGCACGAAATCGAGCGCCACGAACACTCCGGTCATGCCGGTGTCCAGCAGCAGGAACAGCGCGAAGTAACCCTTGACCCCCTTGTCGATGCCCCAGGAAGCGAAGATGCAGAGAAACGACAGCAGCGCGGTCAGCAACAGCATGGAGACGCTGAGGCCGTCGACGCCGACGTAGTACTCGATGTTGAACGCGGGGATCCAGGCGGCCCGCTCGACGAACTGCATGGAGGTGGTGGTGGTGTCGAAGTTGGCGTAGAGCCAGATCCCCAGGAGGAGCGGCGGCACCGTGGCTGCGGCCGACACCCAGCGGATGAGGTCGTGGCGGTCGCTCGGCAGGCACAGCACGACCAACATCCCGGCCAGGGGGATGAAGACCATGTAGCTCAGCACATGTTCGGTCATTTTCTGATCTCTCCTATCCGAATCTCTCCGATCTGAATCAGCTCCAGTAGCGCAGCTTGACGATCAGGGCCACGACCACGGCTCCCACCACCACGTAGAGGTAGCTGTTGATGTTCCCGGTCTGGACCCGGCGGAAGTTGTTGCCTATCGCGAAGGTCACGTTGGCGACGGCGTTGACCAGCATGTCGACGATGTAGTTGTCGAACAGGCCGTTGAACCAAGCAATGATGGTGGTGAGCTTGGCCGAGCCGTCCACGATGGTGTCGATGATGTAGCGGTCGAAGGCCGCTCCGATCCGGGCCAGCAACAGGGTGCCGCCGACGAAGACGAACTGGTAGACCTCGTCCACGTAGTACTTGTTGTAGAGCAGGCGGTACGAGAATCCCTTGGCCTCGGGCGACTCGTCCCGCGACGGCGTCTGAACGTAGTAGAAGAAATATGCCAGCGCCACGCCCACGGCGGCGGCGATGATCGACACGCTCATGACGCCGATCTCCTCCGCCACGGAGTGGTGCTCGTGATGGGCGTGGATCACGGGATCGAGCCAGTGGTCGATCTGGCTGCCGCCCATGAACGCCGGCAGCCCGATATACCCTATGACGACCGAACCCGCGGCCAGGATCCACAGCGGGTAGGTCATGATCTTCGGCGACTCGTGAAGGTGCTCCTTCACGTGGGGGTCGGCGCGGCATTCCCCGAAGAACACCATGAAGAACTGGCGGAACATGTAGAAGGCCGTGAGGCCCGCCACGAACACCGCCACGCCCCACAACAACTCGTTGTGGGTGGCCCAGGCCTGCCACAGGATGGCGTCCTTGGAGAAGAAGCCGGCCAGGAACGGCGTCCCCGCGATGGCCAGCACGGCGATGGCGAAGGTCCAGAAGGTCGCCGGCATCGCCGTCCTCAGGCCTCCCATCTGCCGCATGTCCTGCTCTCCCTGCATGGCGTGGATGATGCTTCCGGACCCCAGAAAGAGGCAGGCCTTGAAGAAGGCGTGCGTCAGCAGGTGAAAGATCCCGGCGGCGTAGGCGGCCACCCCCATGGCCAGGAACATGTAGCCGAGCTGGCTGATGGTGGAGTAGGCCAGCACCCGCTTGATGTCGGTCTGGGTCACGGCGATGGTGGCGGCAAGAAGCGCGGTGGCGGCGCCGACCACGGCGACGATCCCCAGGGTCACGGGAGCCGCGGAGAAGAGCACGTTCAGCCGCCCGATCATGTAGACGCCGGCCGTCACCATGGTGGCGGCGTGGATCAGCGCGCTCACCGGGGTCGGGCCCTGCATGGCGTCGGGGAGCCAGGTGTAGAGCGGGATTTGCGCCGACTTGCCGGTGGCGCCGATGAACAGCAGCAGCGTCACCACCGTCACCACGCCGATGCCCCAGATCTCCATGTTGGCCAGCAGCCCCACGTGCTCCTGGATGCCGCGGAACGCCAGCGTCCCCTGCCCGTGCTGCGTCAGGCTCCAGTAGAGCAGGAAGATGCCCAGCACGAAGCCGAAGTCGCCGATGCGGTTGACGATGAACGCCTTGTTGCCGGCGCGCGTGTTGGTGTGGTCGGTGTACCAGAAGCCGATGAGCGCCCACGAGCACAGCCCCACGCCCTCCCAGCCCACGAACATGAGCAGCAGGTTGTCGCCGGTCACCAGCAGCAGCATGGAGAAGGTGAACAGGTTCAGGTAGGCGAAGTAGCGCCACATGGAGCGGTCGTCGTGCATGTAGCCGATGGAGTAGAAGTGGATCAGTCCGCCGATGCCGCTCACCACCAGGATCATGATCGCCGACAGCGGGTCCACCCAGAAGGCCACGTCCACGCTGAACGAGCCCATGGGGATCCAGGTGTAGAAGTGGTCGATGAGGAACCGCTCCTTGGCCGGCAGCGCAAGCAGCCGGCTGAAGGCCCACAGCGAGAACAGGAAGGACAGGGTCACCGGGGCGCAGGCAATGAAGGCCACCATGCGCTTGCCCGCGCGCTCCTGGATGCGCGCCCCCAGCAGGCCGTTCAGCGCGGCGCCCAGCAGCGGGAAGATCACGATCCAACGCAGAAAATCGGTCTGAACGGGGTTATCCATGCGAAGCTACTCGTGCGGTTGAATACTAGTCCTTGAGCGTCTCGGTGGCCTCGACGTCGATGGTGCTGAAGAGTTGGTAGATGGCGAGGACGATGGCCAGGCCGATGGCAGCCTCGGAAGCCGCCAGCATGATGATGAACACGGTATAGATCTGACCGTCCACCTGTCCGGTGCTGAAGTGCGAGAAGGCGACGTAGTTCAGTCCCGCCGAGTTCAGGATGAGCTCCACCCCGAGAAGAATGGCAATGGCGTTGCGCCGGGTAAGGACGATGTAGATGCCCAGCGCGAACAGGATGCCTGCCACCACCAAGTAGTGTTCCAGTCCGACGTTCGTCAACGTTGCAGCGTATGCGGCCATCTCGCGAACTCTCTTATTCCTTGATTTCCTTGCGGGACAGCGTGATGGCGCCGATGAGGGCCACCAGCAACACCACTGCGGCGATCTGGAACGGCAGCAGGTAGTCGCCGAGGAAGAGGTTGCCGATCACCGCCGTGGTGGGCGCGAACGCCACTTCCTTCACCCTCACCCAGTCGGTCTCGCCGATGGCGTAGACCAGGATGCCCAGGAACACCGCCACCGCCACCAGTGCGGGAATGCGGCCCACCGTGCGGTTGGTGATGTCGATGTCGCTGATCCGGTGGGTCAACATGACCGCGAACAGGATCAGCACCAGGATGCCGCCGACGTAGATCAGCACCTGCACCGCCGCCACGAAGTCGGCGCCGAGGAACACGTAGAGCCCGGCCACTCCGCCGAAGGTGCCCAGCAGTGAGAACGCCGAATGCACGATGTTGCGCGAGAACGCCACGATGCAGGCCGATCCCACCACAACGAGGGAAACCAGATAGAAGATGAGAACGTCTATGGAAATCTCCATGATCAAAACCACCCTTAAGATGGAAGACGAGCGGCCCGTATCACACGAATCGGGCCAACAGAGAGTTGCGCCGCGGCGGGGGGCCAGGAGCCTGTCCGACGAGATAGTCTCGCGAATCCTGACATGCCCTGCAGGCCGTCAGTTTTCCGGCTCGGCTATCTCGTCCATGTACGTTTTTCCGATATCCACCTTCTGAATCATCCGGGGTTCCGTCTCCCCGCCCTTCTTCGGCTTGTAGAGAGGCACCTTCTCGGTGATGAAGTGCCGCACAAGACCGGCGGGGTTGTTGCAGGCGCCCTCGAACTCCTGCGTGTGACGGATGGATCCCGTGGGGCAGGCCTCCATGCAGAGCCCGCAATACATGCACTTGCAAATGTCGATGTCGAACAGGGTGAAGTCGCGCTGCTTCGTCTCGGCGTTCATCTCGATGCCGATGGCGATGCAGTTGATGGGGCACACCCGCTCGCACGCCAGACAGCCCGTGCAGATGTCCATGTCGACCTCGAGGATGCCGCGGTAGCGTAGCGGCAGGGTCTCCTGCACCTGCTGCGCGATGCGGTCGGGGTACTGGACGGTCGACGGCTTTCGGACGAAGTGGGAGAAGGTGATGGTCATCCCCTCGAAGATGCTCCGCACCGTGTCCCTGACGTTCTGACAGTATTCAATGATTCCGTTCATGGCGTTTTCCCCGGCCGTTGTCGGTCGTTCTCTCTATACATACGGCTTGAGGTAGAGGGTGGGGCGCGAGTGCATGATCTGGTAGACCACCCGCCACATGAAATAAAGCACGATGAGACACGACACCGCCAGCGTTGCCATGGTCAGGGCGGTGTTTCCTTCGGGCCAGATCACCAGCAGCACGATGGTGCCGAACAGGCAGATGAACGACATCGGCACCATGTACTTCCAGCACATGGCCATGAGCTGGTCCACACGAACCCGCGGCAGGGTGCCCCGCACCCACATGGCGACGAAGGCCCAGAAGTAGGCCTTGACGAAGAAGACCGCGAACTCCAGGACGCCCTTGAGCAGCGGGTGCTCGGCCATGGTGACGCCGAAGATCGTCGCCGGTATCTGCCAGCCCCCCAGGAACAGCGTCGCCGCGATGGCGCCGATGACGTACAGGTTGCCCCACTCCGCGAAGAAGAAAAACAGGAAACGCATGCCGCTGTACTCGGTCACGTAGCCGGCCACCAACTCGGACTCGGCCTCGGGAATGTCGAAGGGCGTGCGGTTTCCCTCGGCCAGGGCCGCGGTGAAGAACAGGAAGAAGGCCACCAGGGTGAAGGGGTTGTAGAAGATGAACCAGTCCCAGGGCGCCCATCCCTGGGCCTTGATGATGCCCTGCATGCTGAGGGTCCCGGACAGGAAGATCACCGTCAGCACCGCGACCCCGGCGGGTATCTCGTAGCTGACGATCTGGGCGGCGGAGCGCATGCCCCCCAACAGCGACCACTTGTTGTTGGACGACCAGCCCGCCATCAGGATTCCCACCACCACCAGGGAGGTGATGGCCAGGAGGTAGAGGATGCCGATGTTGAGATCAGCGGGGATCAGCCAGCTTCCGAAAGGGATGACGACGAAGGCGCCGAGGAACCCCGAGAAGACGACATAGGGCGCCAGCAGAAACAGCTTCCTGTCGGCCGACGCCGGGATGATGTCCTCTTTCTGGATGTTCTTGACTCCGTCCGCCAGCCACTGAAGAATTCCCTGTGGCCCCACCCGGTTGGGCCCGACCCGGGACTGCATGCGCGCCCACACGCGCCGCTCGAGCCAGCTCGTCACGCCGGCCAGCGGCGCCACGAAGAACGACAGCACGGCGAAGGCCACCGCCACCGCGGCCAGGGCATAGCCCAACGCCGCCGGGACGGCTCCCGGCAACAACGTCGCGATCAGGTCTTGTACTGTAAAATCCATCGGCGCTGCCTCAGTGACATTAGCGGTCGATCTCGGGGGCGTCCACGTCGAGGCTCGCGATCAGCGCGATCAGGTCGGCCACCATGATGCCCGGACTGATCTTGTCGATGATGCTCATGGCGGTGAACGAGCCGGTGCGGATCCTCACCCGGTAGGGGTACTCGCTGCCGTCGCTGACCACGTAGTAGCCCATGTCGCCGCGCGGCGCCTCGATGCGCACGTAGGTCTCGCCGGCGGGCGGCTTGAACTTGCGCGCCACCTTGGCGACGGCCGGCCCGTCGGGCATCTTGTCGAGGCACTGGCGCAGGATCTTGCAGCTCTCCATCAACTCGCGGATGCGCACGTAATAGCGGTCGTAGGAGTCCCCCAGGGTGCCGCGCTCGCCGCGCCCCACCGGCACCTCGAAGTCGAGCTCGGGATAGACCGAGTAGGGGATGTCGCGGCGGATGTCCCAGTGGACGCCGGAAGCCCGCAGGTTGGGACCCACCAGGTTGTACTGGAGCGCGTCCTCCTTGGAGATCACCGCGACGTTGGCCAGCCGCTCGATGAAGATCTTGTTGTACGACAGCAGCCGGTTGTACTCGTCGACGATGGGCTCGAAATGGTCCAGGAACGCGGTGATCCGCGCGCACGTCTCGGGCTTGATGTCGTAGCCGACGCCGCCGATCCGGAGGTAGTTGTAGGTGAGGCGAGCGCCGCAGATCTCCTCCATCAGGTCATTGATGCTCTCCCGCTCCCGGAGGGCATGCAGGAAGGGGGTGATGGCGCCGATGTCCTGCCCGAAGGTGCCCACCGCGATCAGGTGGCTGGCGACGCGGTTGAGCTCGCAGGCGATCACCCGGCAGTACTCGCCCCGGGGCGGCACCTCGACGTTGCCCAGCCGCTCCGCCGCCATGCAGAAGCCCTGGTTGGCGAACATGGCGGCGAGATAGTCGGCGCGGTCGGTGTAGGGGACATAGCCGTGCCACGTGCACTTCTCGCCGATCTTCTCGATGGAGCGGTGCAGGTAGCCGACGTCGGGGATGGCCTCGTTGATGACCTCGCCGTCGGTCTTGACCACGAACCGCAGCACGCCGTGGGTGCTCGGATGCTGCGGCCCCACGTTCAGGGTCATGTCTTCGGTGTGCAAGCCGGTGTGTTCGGCAACCTCAGCCATGATGTCCTTCCTTCGTCAACGACACGGACACGGACGGGTTTGAAACCCGCCCCTACAATTCGACCGCGGCACTCTGCCGCGACCCGTCTAGCGCATGTTCTCCGGAACCAGCGGCTCGCGTTCTGTGCTGATGCCGTCGTACTCTTCCTGCTCCACGAAGTCCTTGCGCAGGGGATAGCCCACCCAGTCCTCCGGCAGCAGGATACGGCGAAGGTCCGAGTGCCCTTCGAAGACGACTCCGAAGAGATCGAACACTTCCCGCTCGAACCAGTTGGCGACCTTCCAGACGTCCTCCACCGTCGCGATCCGGGCCGCGTCCCGGTCCACGTCGGCCTTGATCACAATCTGTTGCGGAGGCTCGTACGAGTACAGGTGGTAGACCACCTGGATGACGTTCTCGGTGGGGAGATCCACCGCCGTCAGGTCGGAAAGCACGCTGAACTTGAGCGCCCCGTCGTCCCGCAACGCCAGGCACACTTCCTTGAGGTTGGCCGCGTTGATCTTGAAGAACGGGTCCAGACACTCTTCGTCAAGGTCCGTGGCGGCCCCGGGGCAAAGCTCGTTCACGCGCTCGAATATCTCTTTTGCCGTCATGTCGTCGATACCTGCCTGGTGGCTGTCCGTCGCGAGACTAGTTCTTCACCCACTCCAGGTCGCCCTTGCACCAGTCGTAGATGAGGCCCAGGAACACGATGAGGGTGAAGACGGCGATGGCGCCGAACGCGAACAGTCCCGCGTCGTTCTGAAGCCAGTCGCGGAACACGACCGCCACCGGGAAGATGAAGGCAATCTCCACCTCGAAGATGATGAAGATCAGGGCGATGAAGTAGAACCGGACGTTGAAGTTGACCCACGCGCTCCCGGAGGCAGGCTCGCCGCACTCATAGGTGGAGAGCTTGCGGAGCTGTGGGTTGGAAGGCCGCAACAGGCGACCGATCAACAGGTTCACCCAGACGAAGGCCGCACCCAACAACGTGAATACCAGCACGCTGGCGAAGTCAAAAAGCATGGTTCCTCGGGTAAGATAAAGAAATCAATAACCTTTTGCAGTCGGTCCCTATATACACACAAAAGCCCTTGCCGGTCAACAAACCGGCCCCCGCGCCCCGCCGCCATCCTTACACTGCCCAACCATTCCTGTTACCTTATCCGGTGGCCGGCGTCGACCGGCAAGACACGGGAAAGATCAATCCGGGAGAGATCAAACGCATGGCAAGAGTAAGCATCACCGTCGCCTGTTGGGACTATGACCGGACGCGCCCCCTGCAGGAAGGCCGCGTTCCGGTGGAGGGGGTCGACCTCACCTACCTGCCGTTCCGGGTGGAGGAAACCTTCTGGCGCATGCTGCGCTACCAGGACTTCGACGCCGCCGAGATGTCCATGGGCTCCTACATGATGTCCCGGGACAAGGGCACGCCGCGGTTCGTGGCGATCCCGGTGTTCCCCTCCCGCGCGTTCCGGCACTCCGGCATCTACATCCATACCGGCTCGGGCATCAAGGAAGCCGCCGACCTGACGGGCAAGCGGGTGGGCGTCCCCGAGTACCAGATGACCGCGGCCATCTGGCAACGCGGCATCCTGCAACACGAGTACGGCGTCGATATCGAGAAGGTGAACTGGTTCACGGGCGGCGAAGAGACGCCCGGACGGGAGGAAAAACTCCGTCCGGATCTGCCCGAGACCCTCTCCATCACCCCCATCGGCCCGGGCCAGACCCTCTCCTCCATGCTGGAGAACGGCGAAATCGACGCCCTGGTCTCGGCCCACATGCCGTCTCCTTTCGTGCGCCGCTCGCCCAAGGTGGCGCGGCTGTTCCCGGACTTCCGCTCGGTGGAGGAGGATTACTTCCGGAAGACGGGAATCTTCCCCATCATGCACACCGTGGTCTTCCGGGAGGACGTGTACGAGCGCCATCCCTGGGTGGCACAGAACCTCTACAAGGCCTTCTGCGAGTCCAAGCGGCTGTGCGCCGAGGCCATGTACGAGTACTCCGCGCTCAAGTACATGCTGGCCTGGTCCATCGAGCAGATGGAGAAGGAAAAGGAGGTCCTGGGACCGGATGCCTGGGCCTACGGCCTGGAGCCCAACCGCCATGTCCTGGAGACGCTGGTAGGCTACGCCCACGAGCAGGGCCTCACCAAGCAACTGCTCGATGTCGACAGCCTGTTCGCGCCGAGCACGCTGAACGAGTTCAAGGTGTAGGGGCGGGACCCCGGCTCCGAGGTTGTAGGGGCAGGTTTCAACCCGCCCGCGACCGAGACCGGCAGCCCGTCCGACCGACTGGGAACCGTTACGAGGACGCCATGTCCGACCCCGACAAACCCGAAGCCGAAGCCCCAGCCACGGAAACAAGGGATTCCGCCGGCGACCCGGACGCCACCGTCCAGGAGGTGAAGTGGTGGATCGACACCGGAACCAAGCGGCAACCGGAATCCGGTGAACGGGCCCCCATCGGCGTGATCGAGCGCTGGGCCTTCGAGCTGCTGAAGGACTACCGGCAGGAGCGCGCGCTCCAGAACATCGTCGACATCAACGGCCAAGTCCTGCGGCAACTCTCCGATAACGAGGACCGCTGGGTGTACGTCTCCCTGGGCGTCGGCGAGTTCCCCCAGAAACGCCTCAACTACATCAAGGATGCGTTGCGTATCCCGCGCTACGCCCGCGCCCTGGCCATCGACGCGGGCTACTCCGTCCGCGTCCTCATCACCGGCAACCCCCCCGGCGAGAAGGTCCTGGACATCAACTTCACCGAGGCCCCGTCCCTGGACTACTGGACCAACGGCGAGCTCATCGAGGAGCAGCTATTCCGTTCCGTCGACGACGCCCTCAAGCGCCTGCGGAACTCGGTTCACCGGTACCTGCGCAAGAACTCCGCCGACGCGCCGGCATAACCGGCCGCGGCACGGCCGACAGTCCTGCAAGCAGTGGAGCGGCAGAACTGGCGGCGGTAATGCGGAGCCTGCCGCCGGGGACATGGGTGGCATGCGACCCGGACGGTTCACCCGACGAGAGCGCCGAACACCGCACCGCTCAGGATGGCGCCGGCGATGCCGAAGGCCACATAGGCGGCGAACACCTGCCGGCGTACCAGCGCCCACACGGCGACCATGGCGGGGATGCTGCTCACGGACCCCGCGACCATGAACGCCATTGCCGCTCCCGCGCTCATGCCCTGTTGCATGAGGCCGGCGACCAGAGCGGGCGCGGCATATCCGTTCAGGTACGCCGGCGCACTGACCAACGCACCCATCACGATGGGCGCGAGACCATCCCCGCCGACAACCCCCGCGATCATGCCGGCCGGGACGTAGGTGACGAGCAACGCCTCGAGAAGATAGGCGAACGCGAGCCACTTGACGAGAAACCGTGCGTTCGAGAACGCTTCGGAGCGGAACGTCGCCACCCGCGACGCCTCGCGCCAGAACTGCCACACGGTGTCGCCCGTCGCGAACGCGCTTTCGCAACCGCCACAGGCAACACCCGCGTCTTTACGCAACGGAGAGGCGAAGGCCTGGCGCCGGGCGAGGAGGCGCACCCCAAAGCCCCCGAACAGCCCCAGTGCCACGGCCGCGACCGCCTTGCTCGCCGCGAAGTCCCAGCCAAGGGCAGCGGCGGTGATGAGCACGGTCGGCGGATCAACGAGCGGAGAGGACAGCCAGAACGCCATGATCGCGGAGATCGGCGCGCCGGCCGCGAGCAGGGCTGCGATGAAGGGGATGACGTCACACGAGCAGAAGGGGGCGAGGCTGCCGAGGAGCGCCGCCGCCACGATCATGCGCGTCTCCCGGCCCTCGAAGGCGCGCGCGACCAGCGCCGTCGCCCCGGTGGCCCTGAGGCCGGCGATGAGCGCGACTGCTGCGACGAGATACGGCAGCGTCCTCGCAAACGCGCCGACGGCGATGTGCAGGATGCCGGCGAGGCTTGGCAGGTCGAGGGCCGCCACGGCGAGGGAGAGGGCGAGGATGATCCCCCACACGGACACCAATCCCTTGAGCCCGGTATGCAGCCCGCCGATACCGCGAAGTGCCAATTCCGTCACGACGGTTCACTCCTCAAGGCGGCGAGGGCGGCGTGCACCTGACGCGATGGACTGGCATCGGCGCAGCATTCGTCGAGCAGAAAGCCCGCAAGGGCTTCGATGTGTGGGTAGACGGCGCGACTGACCACGGCGCGGCCCTTGCGTTCCTGTGTCACCAGCCCGCCCGCGGCAAGGAATCGGAGATGATGGGCGAGTGTCGAGGCCGGCAAGCCGGAGCGCTGCTGGATCTGTCCGACGGTGAGCCCCTCGTCGCCGGCGCGCACGAGAAGGCGAAGCACCATGAGCCTCGGTTCGGATCCGCACGCGGCAAATCCCTGCGCGGCTTCCTCGCTGGAGAGTGTAGGGGTCGGCTTGGTTTCGCGTTTCGTATTCATAAAACTAGATATATAGTTATATAGTTCTGATGTCAACTCCAGCGGTTGCATCAGGCCTCCGAGCAATCTGCCGGCTATGGCTTGCGCCACGACGGCCGCAGGAATACTCGCGGGCGACCCGTCACATACTATGCGACCGGTCCGGCCGTATGTCTGCTGGAAAAGCTGGTTCAGTTCCGATAGCCCGGTAGGGGCGGGGGCTTCACCCCCCAGCGGCGCCGCGCCGGATGGTGCCGGGGCGCATGGGGAAGGGGACGGAGCTGGTGATTTCCAGGCCGTAGCCGGACAGGCCGACGAGGTTCCTGGGGTTGTTGGTGACGAGCTTGAGCTTGCGGATGCCCAGGTCTCTGAGGATCTGGGCGCCGATGCCGAAGTCGCGGAAGCTCCTTTCCTCCCTGGCTTCCGCGGTGCGCAGGCCCTTGCCTTCGGGCTGGAGGTAGAGCAGCACGCCGGCGCCTTCCCTGGCGATGAGCTCCAGGGACTGCTTGATGACCGAGCCGGTGTCGAAGAACTCGAAGCCGAAGACGTCGCCGGGAAGAAACTTGGTGCACACCCGCACCAGGGTCTCGCGGTCCTCGGAGATCTCTCCCTTGATGAGCGCCAAGTGCTCGCTGGTGTCCACGTGGGTGTTGTAGACCACCGCCTTGAACTCGCCGCCGTAGCGGGTGGGCAACCGGGTGGCGGCGACCCGGTGGATCAGCGAGTCGTGCTTGAGGCGGTACTGGATCAGGTCGGCGATGGTGCAGATCTTGAGGTCGTACTTCTCGCCGAACTCCTCCAGGTCCGGCAGCCGCGCCATGGTGCCGTCGTCCTTCATGATCTCGCAGATCACGCCGGCGGGCTTGAGCCCGGCCAGCCGGCACAGGTCCACGGAGCCCTCGGTCTGGCCGGTGCGCACCAGCACGCCGCCGTTCCGGGCGCGCAGCGGAAAGATGTGCCCGGGCGTGCACAGGTCGCCGGGCGCGGCGTCGGCGGCGATGGCGGCGAGGATGGTCTCGGCGCGGTCGGACGCCGATATGCCGGTGGTGACGTTCTTGACGCCGTCGATGGAGACCGTGAACGCGGTGCCGAAGGGAGCGGTGTTGTCACGCACCATCATGGTGAGGCCGAGCTGGGCGACCTTCTCCTCGGTGAGGGGCAGGCAGATCAGGCCCCGTCCCCAAGTGGCCATGAAGTTGATGGCCTCCGGCGTGACCAGCTCCGCGGCCATGGTGAGGTCGCCCTCGTTCTCGCGGTTCTGGTCATCCATGAGGATCACCATCCTGCCTTGGCGGATGTCTTCGAGGGCTTCTTCGATGGTGGCTACGGGCATGGGTTCCTAACTTAACATTTCGATAACCGGTTGACGACTTGTCCGCTAGTGTCCTGTCCGGGTAATTCGCATGATAAGATGCGGAGGATTTTTTGTCGTCGGCAAGGCGCGATGACGAGCAGTGGCGGGTACCACGCGAGGAAGAGCAACGCCGCCGACGGCAAAAAAGACCCGCAGATTATCATGCGAACTACCCGGACAGGACACTAAAGGCCGCCTTTCATCTCCGCCACCACCGACCGGGCCGCCTCGACCGGGTCGTCCGCTCCGGTGATGGGCCTGCCGACGACGATGTAGTCGATGCCGGCGGCTACGGCGTCGCCGGGGGTCATGACTCGCTTCTGATCGCCGGCCTGCTGACCCGCGGGCCTGATGCCCGGCGTCACCAGCAAGAAGGAGTCGCCGCACGCGCCCCGGATCTCCTGGGCCTCCTGGGCGGAGCAGACCACGCCGGCAAGGCCTTCTTCCTGCGCCATGCGGGCCATCCGCACCACTTGGGTGCGAACCTCTCCCTGCATCCCCAACGCTTCGAGGTCGGGCCCGTCCAGGCTGGTAAGGACCGTCACGCCCAGCACCGACGGCCGCCGCAGCCCTTCGTTCCCGCACACCTCCTCCACCGCCGCGGCTGTCTGCCGCATCATCTCCCGGCCGCCCGAGACGTGAATGTTGAACAGCCTGACCCCTAGCCGGGCGGCTTCCACCCCCGCCGCCGCCACGGTGTTGGGGATGTCGTGGAACTTGAGGTCGAGGAAGACCTCGCCGCCCAAGTCGTGGATAGCGCGGACGATGTCCGGTCCCGCGTTGACGAAGAGCTGCTTTCCGACCTTGAGCATCCCCACTTCTGGCGCCAGCAGGGTCGCGAGGGACCTCGCCCTGGCCGGGTCGGCCAAGTCCAGCGCCACGATCAGGCGCTGCTTGACGGAGGATGCCGCCGCCGTCATGGCCGTCCGTCCTCTAGGGCCGCGTCGATGCGCTCCACGGCCTCGTCCACGGGCACGTCGATGGTGGTGCCGTCGCCGCGCCAACGCAGCTCCACGTTGCCCTTGGCCAGCCCCTTGGCGCCGATGGTGACCCGCAGCGGGACTCCCACGAGGTCAGCGTCCTTGAACTTGACCCCCGGGCGCTCGTCCCGGTCGTCCAGCAGGACCTCATGTCCGGCTTCGGTCAGGCCTTGGTAGATCCGGTCCGTGACCTCCCGGATGGGATCCTCCTTGTAGTTGAGGGGCAGCAGCTCGACGGAGAAGGGCGCGATGGACATGGGCCAGATGATGCCGTCGGCGTCGTTGTTCTGCTCGATGGCGGCGGCCATGAGGCGGGTGACGCCGATGCCGTAGCACCCCATTTCCATGACGCGTTCGTGTCCCTCGGAATCAAGGATCGTCGCGTTCATGGCTTCGCTGTATTTCCGCCCGAGGTAGAACACGTGCCCTACCTCGATGCCGCGATACTCCTCGATGATGCCCTCATCGCAGCGCGCGCACGGGTCCCCCGCCTTGACCAAGCGCAGGTCCTCGAAGCGCGCGGGCGTGAAGTCCCTGGACTGGTCCACGTGGATCGTGTGGGCGTCGGCCTGATTGGCGCCGGTGACAGCCTCGCTCATGCCCCGGACGGCATGGTCCGCCCACACCTCCAGGGGCAGGTCCATGGGGCCCAGGAAGCCCGGAGGCGCGCCGACGGCCTCCATGACCTCGTCCTCGTCAGCCATCTCCACCGCGATGGTGTCCAGGAGATTGCCCAGCTTGGTCTCGTTGACCTCGTGGTCGCCGCGCACCAGCACCGCCAGGAGCCCCCCCGCCGGCTTCCGGTAGATCATGGTCTTGATGAACCGCTCCGGCGGCACCTTCAGGAACTCGGAGACCTCCGGGACCGTCTTGAGCCCGGGCGTGGGCACGGTCTCGGGCGCGGCATCGGATGCGCTCTCCTGCTCCCTCTCCCCCTGGGAGAGGGCCGGGGTGAGGGCCGCCGCCGCCAGCCGCGATTCCGCCTTCTGCACGTTGGCGGCGTAGTCACACGCGGTGCACGCCGCCAGCGCGTCCTCCCCCGACTCCGCCAGCACCTGGAACTCGTGCGACAGGCTGCCGCCGATGGCGCCCGAGTCGGCCTCCACCGCGCGGAACTCCAGGCCGCAGCGGGTGAAGATGCGCCGGTAGGTGTCGTACATGTTGCGGTACTCGCGCTCGGCGTCCTCCCGGTCCAGGTGGAAGCTGTAGGCGTCCTTCATGATGAACTCGCGGCCGCGCATCAAGCCGAAGCGCGGGCGCACCTCGTCACGGAACTTGGTCTGGATCTGGTAGAGGTTCATGGGCAGCTCGCGGTAGGAGCGGACGTCCCGGCGCACGATGTCGGTGATGACCTCCTCGTGGGTCGGGGCGAGACAGAAGTCCCGCTCGTGACGGTCCTTGAAGCGCAGCAGCTCCTTGCCGTAGACCTCCCAGCGGCCGCTGTCCTGCCACAGCTCAGCCGGCGAGGTGACCGGCATCAGCAGCTCCTGGGCGCCGGCCCGGTTCATCTCCTCGCGCACGATGGCCTCGATCTTGCGCAGGGTGCGCAACGCCAGCGGGAGAAAGTCGTACACCCCGCGGCTGACCTGCCGGATCATGCCGGCGCGCACCAGCAGCCGGTGGCTGACCACCTCCGCGTCCGACGGCTCTTCCTTGATGGTGGGTATGAACGACGTTCGCCAGCGCATGCGATCACTTATAGGAAGCGCCTTGGAGGCTGTCAAATTCCCGATCGGGCACCCTCACCCCGGCCCTCTCCCAGAGGGAGAGGGGGTCGGAAGGCTGCCAAGTGGATTCTCGGAAAAAGCCTCCAGGGGCGTCGCGGCGCCGACGCGGAACAATCGCCGAGCGAAGGCCTTGACGTCGTCGAGGATGGCGTAGAGGCAGGGCGTGAGCATCAGCGTCAGGATGGTCGCGAAGGACAGGCCCCACACCACCGAGATGGCCATGGGCGAAAGGAACTTGGCCTGGCCGGTGGCGAAGAAGGCCAGCGGGACGAGGCCGCCCACGGTGGTGACGGTGGTCAGCATGACGGGCCTCAGGCGCATGACGCCGGACTGGATGATGGAGTCGTAGGCCGACGTGCCCCTCCTCCGGCTGCGGTTGATGAAGTCCACCAGGATGAGGGAATCGTTGACCACGACCCCCGCCAGGGCGACGAAACCCAGGAGGGACAGAAAGCTCAGGTTCTCGCCCATGACGAGATGGCCGATCACGATGCCGCCGAAGGAGAAGGGGATCGCGGCCATGACGATGAACGGTTGCACGAACGACTTGAACAGGGAGCCCAGCACGAAGTAGATGACGAACAACGTGATCAGGGAGATCTGCGGCAACGCGGCCAGGGACTCCTCCATCTCCTGCCGTTCGCCCTTCACCACCACCCGCTGCCCGGGGTAGCGCCGGCCGACGTCGGCGAACTGCCGCTTCAAGGCGTTGGTGGCCTCCACCACCGTGGTTTTTTCCGCCTCCACGTCGGCGAAGACGCTCAACGCCCGCTTGCGGTCGTCCCGGTTGATCTGGCTCGGGCTGATGCCGACGCCTATGTCGGCGATGTCACGCAGGAAGACCCGCTCGCCGGAGGGCAGCGTGAGCTTCATCCGCGACACGGTGTCGACGTGGCTGCGCCGGTCCCGGGGAAACCGGACGACGATGGGCACGTCCTCGTCCCCGCGCTGGATGCTCGAGGCCTCCACCCCCTGGAAGCCCTGCTGCACCTGGCGCGCGATGCCCCTCACGTCGAAACCCAGCGTGCGGCCTTCCGGCTTGAGGCTGATGCGGAGCTCCTCCTTGCCCGCCACGAGGTCATCGCGGATGTCCCGCACCCCGGGCAGGGTGGCCAGGAAGCCCTTGACCTCTTCGGTCAGGCTCCTGAGGCTTGCGAGGTCCTCGCCGATGATCCGGGCCTCGATGTCCGGCCCCCCGGGCCCGGCCTGGAGACTGAGGAACTGGAGCTTGGTGATGCCCGGTATCCGCTCCAGCTCCTCCCGGAGATCGTCGATGACCTCGGCCGACGACCGGCCGCGGTCATCGTGAAGCTCCAGCGTGAGCTGTCCCACGTTGCTCCCCCTCACCACCCGGTTCACGTCGAGGAAGGCCACGCCGACGGTCGTGGACAGGGACTTGAGCTCACCGGGGGGCAGATCCAGCACGATCTGCTCGGCCTGAACGGCCACGGCCTCGGTGTCCTCCAGCTTGGCGTTGGCGGAAGTTTCGAAGTTCACGAAGAACTGGCTCGACTCGAACTCGCGAAAGAGCACGAAGGGCACCCGATACTGGGCCGCCGCCGCCAGCAGCACGCTGCCCGCCACGATCAGGCTCACCGCCACGTAACGCCAGCGGACCGCGACTCCCAGGAGCTTTTCATAGGCATGGCGAAAGCTGGTCAACCACAGGCGCTGGCCGCCCACGTGCAGACGGCGGAGACCGGTCAGCCGCTCGCCGCGGCTGCGCAGCCGGGTGAGCCACAGGCGCTCGCCGCGGCGCAGCTTGTTGGCATAGGCGGGCGTGATGACGTCCGAGAGATGCGACGGCAGGATGAACAGGACCTCCAGGAGCGAGAGCAGCAGCGCAAAGGTCACCACCCAGGGGAGCGGCTCCATGAAGAAGCCGATGGTTCCCGGGATCAGCAGGAACGGGACGAAGGCGGCGACGGTGGTCAGCACCGTGGTGACCACCGGCCACGCCACCTCGTAGGTGCCCTGGAGGGCCGCTTCCTTGGGAGGCAGGCCCTGCTCGACGTAGCGGTACACGTTTTCGGTCACGATGACGGCGTCGTCCACCAGAAGGCCGAGCACCAGGATCAGGCCGAAGGCCGAGATCATGTTGAGACTGAGGCCGCCGATCGACATCAGCACCAGGCAACCCAGCACCGCGAACGGAATGCCGAGGGCGGTCATCAGGGCGATGCGGCCGCGGACGAAGACACAGAGCACCGCCAGCACGATGGTCAGTCCGATGGCGCCGCTCTCGCCCAGGGTGCTCAACCGGTTTCGGATGAACACCGAGAAGTCATTGAAGATTCCGACGGAAACGGTCGCGGGCAAGGTCTTGCGGATTTCGGCGACGGAGTCGCGCACGCGTTCCGCGACGCTGATGGTATCGCCGCTCAGCTCCTTGATGACCACGAGGTTGAGCGCCGGCTTGCCGTCGAAGCGCGCGAGAACCGTCGCGTCCTCGAAGGATTCGCGCACCTCGGCGACATCGCCGACGGTAAGGGCATGTCCGGTGTCGGTGGAACGCAGGATCATGCGTTCCACGTCGGCCACGCCGCCGGCCACTCCCAGCGTCCGCACCAGGATTTCCCCCCGGGCCGTCTTCAGCGCTCCGCCGGGCACGTTGCGGTTCTGGTTGCCGATGGCCGCGCGGATCTCGTCCAGGCTCAGCCGGTACTGGTCGAGCCGTTCCGGGTCGATCTCGATGAGTATGCGGCTTTCACGGGTGCCGAAGATCGACACGGTGCTGACGCCGTCGACGCGTCTGAGTTGATCGCGTACATCCTTGGCGACCTCCCGCAGCTCCTGCTCCGGTATGTCGCCGCTCAACGAAACCGTGATCACCGGGATGGTGGAGAGGACCTCGGAGACCTGGGGCTCCTCCGCCTCCTCCGGCAAGTCCACGACCCGGTCCAGGGCGGCGCGCACGTCCCCCAGGGCGCGGCTCATCTCGGTGTCCGACTGCATACGGAGGCGAATCTCGGATTGGCCCTCGCGAGAGCTGGAAAGCATCTCGTTCACGCCGTCGACGTTGCGGACCCGGTCCTCGATCCTCGCGGTGATGAGCTCCTCCACCTCCTCGGGTGACGCGCCCGCGTAGACCGTATCGATCCGGATCACGCGGCGGGAGAAGTCGGGGAACAGCTCGCGCTTGAGCCGCAGGTAGGACACCGCCCCCGATATGAGGATCAGGAGCACCAGCAGGTTGACGATGACGGGGTTCCCGATGGAGAACTCGATGATCTTCTTCATGAGGACAGATCCCGGCGCGTGACCACGCGGATGCGGACGCCGTCCACGAGCAGGCGCTGTCCGGCGGTCACGAGGAGTTCCCCGGGCTCAAGGCCCGCCGCGATCATGTAGCGCGACCCGAAGCGCCTGGCGATGCGCACCGCGCGTCGCGCGGCCCGTCCCGAGTCGGGGTCGGCCACGAAAACGGCCGCCTCGGCGTCCTCGAAGATGACGCTTTCCCGCGGTATCAGGATGGCGCCCGGATAGTCCCGCACCGGGATGACGGCGCGCGCGAACATTCCGGGGAGAAGCTTCCGGCCCGAAGTGTTGGAAAGGAAGATCTCCACCGGAAACGAGCGCGTCTCCCGGTCCGCCCGCGGGCCGATGTTGGCGACCCGCCCGGTAAACTCCTCCTCCAGCCCGCGCACCCGGACCTGGGCCACGATCCGGGGATCGAGCCGGTGGATGTCACCGGCCGGAATGCGCACGTCGAGCTTCACGGTCTTGACGTCGGCCAGCCGGAAGAGCACCTGGCCCGGCGCGACACGTTCCCCCAGCGTCACGTTCTTGCTCGCGATCACGCCGGCAAAAGGCGCGCGGATCTCGGTATCCCTCAGGGTTTCCCGCGCCTGCTCGAGCTGGACGTCGGCCAGGGCCAGATCCGCCCGGGCGATGGCGTGCAGCGCTTCGGTCTCCCGCTCCCCGCTTCGGGCCGACTCGAGCTCCTCCTCGATCCGCCGCCACGCCAGCTCCTGCCGTTCCGCCTCCTGGCTGGAGACCAGCTCCTTCTTCAGAAGCTTGGTGAGACGTTCGTGCTCCGCCCGCGCCAGCCGCAGCTGCTCGCGGTTGAGCCGCACCAGCTTGCGCTGCCGCTCGATGTCCACCGCGGCCTTGCGGACCCGCGCCTTCGCGCTGGCCACCTGTGCCGCCGCCTTGCGCACGGCAATCTTGAAATCCGTGGAATCCACCCGCGCCATCAGCGCCCCGGCCCGCACCACGCTGCCGAGGCCGATGTTTTCCGGTATCCCGACGATGCGGCCGCTGACCTCCGCGCCGACAGGGCCCTCGCGCACGGCGGCGATGGTGCCCAATGCCTCGATCCGGTGCACGAAATCAGCAGCCGCCACCGCCGCCACCTCCACCGGCACGGGCGCGGCCTGCGGTTCTACAGGGGGCTTTTCCTCCACGTCGCTGATGACGTACACGCCCACGGCGGTGACCGCGCTTACCAGGAGGATGAGCAGGATGGAAACGGCGATGCGGATCTTCATCCCAGGCTCCTCATGACCGCCCGCGTAAGGGCTTCGGTCATCTCCTCCAGGTCGAACGCCTCCTGGTCGTAAAGCCAGTGCAGCGCCAACCCGTCGACGCAGGCGAGGATGTGCTCGGCCGCGAGCCTGGGGTGCTCGCAATGGAAGAAGCCGCCGGCGACTCCCGCTTCGACGACCATCGTCAGGTCATCGATGGAGGACTGGTAGGAATCCCGCAACTGCATGCGCAAAAGGCTCTGCTGCTCCGCCCGACCCGCCTCGGCCCAGACGTCGCAGAAGACGTAGAAGAAGGGCTCCCATTGGCGGAAACTGACAAGGGCCGCGGCCAGAAAACGCCGGATGATCTCCGGAGGCTCCTCAATGCCATGCAACTCCGCGGCGTAGTATTCCTTGAGCTTGGCCAGCATGTAGCCGTGGAGCGCCTGCAGGAGCTGGTGCTTGCTCTCGAAGTACTCGTAGATGGTCCCCTTGCCGATGCCGGCGGCAACCGCGACTTCCTCCATCTTCGAACGATGGAACCCCTTCTGGGCGAAAACCGTCATGGCCGCCTCGAGTATCTCCGCGCGCTTTCGCTCCTTGTCGACAACGATGGGCATGCTCTCAATACTTGTGAGTCACGAGCACTAATTCACGAACAACAATTCACGAGCACCGTTTAACTTTGACCGGCCAGCCGGTCAATTTAAAAACTACACCCGTAGACCTTGCAGGTCAACGGGTCAAGCACCGATTTGACGGTTATTGGTCGTCGGCGACGTGTTCCGAATCCGGGTCCTTCCGGTCCCCTTCGGGGATGATAAGGAGCCGGCGGAAGGCGCCGTGTCCGAGGCTCTTGGTGGTGAGCCAAGGATCGTCCTTGAGGGCGAGATGGACGACGCGGCGGTCACGGGCGCTGAGGGCGTCGATCCCCTGGGTCTTGCGGCTGCGTTTGGCCTTTTCGCCCATGCGCAACGCCATGTCCTCCAGGGACCTCACACGCCTTCCACGGTAGTCTTCGGCGTCGACGATGGGCTGCGGAACGCCCGCGCCGACCTTGTCGGCCACGATACGGCTCAGGATGTGCTGGAGCGACTCCAAGGTCTGACCCCGGCGGCCGATGAGGAGCGCGCTGCTGTCGCCCTGAACATCCAGCACGAACTCCGAAGCGCTCGCCCCCCGCTTGACCACCACCTCCGCCTCCACGCCCATCAGCCGGAGGATCTCCGTCAGCACCTCGACGCTGACTTTACGGACCTCCGCGGACCGCTCATCGGTCTCCGCGGGTTCTTCATCCGGCTCGCCGTCGTCGGGTCGATCGACGACCGTCGCGGCAGCCTCCGGCTCGGTCTCCGCCGGCTCGTCCGCGGGCGCCGCGGCGGCCTCCGTGTCCCTGGTGTCCTCGTCCGGCGCGACCGCCACCGCCTCCCGGATGGTAGCCCGGACCCGCGCGTTCTGGCGGCCGAAGCCGAGCAGGCCCATCTTTTCCTCCGCCAGAATGTCCAGCGAGACCTTGTCCCGCTCGACGCCCAACAGGTTCAGTGCCTTGGTGATGGCTTCGTCAAGTGTTTCTCCTTCGGTTTCGACTTGCTTCATCACAAACCTCTCCTCCACGGGGCGCCGCGACGGAACAGGCGGCCCTCAGCGCTCTTTCCGGTTGATCATGTATTGCTGGACGATGCTCAGGATATTGTTCACGAACCAGTAGATCGTGAGTCCCGACGGGAAGCTCACGAAGATCACGGTGAAGATCAGCGGCATGAGCATCATCATGCGCCGCTGGTTGGCATCGCCGATGGCCGGCGACATCCACTGCTGGATGAACATGCTCGCCCCCATGAGCAGCACCAGCACGGGAACGCCCACGTCGAAACCGAAGGCCGAGAACGGCAGCGATTCCCAGTCCGGACGCGACAGGTCCTTGATCCACAGGAAGCTTGCGTGACGGAGCTCGATGGGGGTCAGCAACGCGTTGTAGAAGCCGATGAAGAAGGGGAACTGCAGGAGCATGGGCAGACAACTTCCAAACGGATTCACCTTGTTCCGCTTGTAGAGGTCCATCATCTCCTTGTTCAGCCGCGCCTTGTCGTCGCCGAACTTGTCCTTGAGGCGCTGCATCTGCGGCTGCAGCTTCTGCATGCGCTTCATGGAGACGAAGCTCTTGTGCGTCAACGGCCACAGCAGCAGCTTGATGATGAGCGTCAGCAGGATGATGTCGAGACCGTAGTTCCCTGTGTAGGTCTGAAAGAAATGCAGCGCCTGCAGCATCGGCATCGAGATGAAGGCGAAGTAGCCGAAGTCGATGGATTCCTCGAGACCGCGGTCGAACGACTCGAGCAGGCTGAGCACCTTGGGGCCCATGAAGAGCCGGTAACGCGCGCTGCGTTCCGTGCTCGACAGCACCCGGCCGCGCGTTTCCAGCACGAAGCCGCGGTCGCGTCCGGTGGCGGGCACCACCGCCGCGTCCGCCTCGACGCCGTCGGCGGGGATGAGAGCGGAAACGAAGTAGGTGTAGCCGAAGCCGGCCCATGAAAGCGGAGCGTTGAGATTGATTCGGGCCTCGATGTCGCCCGGCCACTCGCGGGTGATCTCCCCCTCCCGCAACGCGATGAGCCCCTCGAAGATTCCGTCGCCCTTGACGCCCTTGGCCTCGCCGCCGGTGGTGAGAAGCAGAACGGCGCCCTGCGCCGACCCGCCGATCGACACCGCCACCTCCACCGCGTAGCTGGAACCGTTGAAGGTGAACTCCTTGACCACCGGACGGCCCGAAGGCGTCGAGCCGACGAAAGTGATCCTGCCGTCGCCACCCGCCTGGAGGTTCAGGTCCGTGCCCTGGACCTCATAGACGATCCCTCGATCGGTGCCGGCGGGCGTATCGTCGAGGCGCAGTCCCAAGGGATACTCCATCCCCGGTCCCGGGGAGGCCATTTCGATCAACGGGCTGTCCGCCGCCACGCTCGCGCGGTACCGCTTCAGGCGGAAGCTCTTGAGCCGGGCCCCCTGGTTGGTGAAACGCGCGATGTAGTCGGGTGTCTCCACCGTCACGTCCCGCACCGGCACCACCTGGGCTGGCTTGACGGCCTCGGGAGCGGGGGCCGGGGACGGCGCCGGAGGCTTGGACGCCGCCACCGGCGGGGCGGCGGGCTGCCTTTCGGGCTTGGCGGCCGTCTCCTTCGGCGGCGGCTCCGCGGGCGGATAGAAGCGCCGCATGTACTCCTGGTAGAGGATGATGATGAGGATCGAGATGACGACCGCTATGAAGGCTCGCTTTTCCATGAATCCCTACGGAACCGGGTCGTAGCCCCCGTCGGTGAGCGGATTGCAGCGCAGGAGCCGCCAAGCGCCGAGGCCAAGTCCTTTCAAGACGCCGTGGCGGTGAACCGCCTGCAACGCGTAGGCGGAACACGTCGGATAGTACCGGCAGGTGCGCGGCAACAGCGGCGAAACGAACCGCTGGTAGGCCCTGATGGGGATTCGCACGGCGGTACGGGCGATGGTGTTCATGGGATCACCGGGACTGTGTGCCAGTATGGCGCTGGAGGCCGGGGCCGATCGCCTTGCGGAGCTCCGCGGTCATGGCCGAGTAACTCAACTCTCCCGCTCCTCTGCGGGCAATGATGACCGTATCCTGGTCGGAACGAAAATTCTCCCGTCCGCGACGGAAGAACTCGCGCAACCCCCGCTTCACGCGATTGCGCACGACCGCGTTCCCCACCTTGGAGCTGACCGTGACTCCCAGCCGTTTACCCAGATGGTCGTTGTCTCTGCGGATGATGATGAAGTGCGGCGTGTAGAACTTCCTGCCCTTTCGGGACAGCAGCAGGAATTCGGAACGTCTCGTCAGGCGGGCTTCCCTGGGGAAACTCTCGCGGACACCGGACAACGGCCCGTTCCTAGGTGCGAGGACCCTTCGGTGGGATGACGACGGTCAACCGCTTCCTTCCCTTGGCCCTCCGACGCTTCAGCACATTGCGACCGCCGGGGGTCTCCATTCGCGCGAAGAAACCGTGGGTTCTCTTGCGCCTAAGATTGCTCGGTTGATACGTCCGTTTCATTTCCGCACCCTCATTCTTCAGTCACATCTTTCAAGCATACGCGGGATGGCTTGTCAATTTGCCGAAGGCGCCGCGCGAACCCGGGGAAACACGCTTTGGTTTTGCCGACAAGAGCCGATGAAGAAGTCCAGAGGCGGGTTCAAGCCGCCCCGACTCAGTCCGCCTCCGCCCTCTGGGTGCGCCCCATGAGGTCACGGACGGCCTGGGTCGGGGCCTTGTCCTCGTAGAGGACGCGGTACATCTGCTCCACGATGGGCATCTCGACGCCGTAACGTTGGGCCAGGAGGTGCACGGTGCGCGTGTTGCGGACGCCCTCGGCGACCATCCGGGTCCCCCCGACGATGTCCACGAGCCGGCGTCCCTGGCCGAGCTCGACGCCGACCTTGCGGTTGCGGCTCAACTGGCCGGTGCAGGTGAGCACGAGATCGCCGAGGCCCGGGAGGCCGGTGAGGGTGACCGGATCGGCGTCCATCTTGATCGCCAGACGGGTCATTTCGGCCAGTCCACGGGTGATGAGGGCGGCCCGGGCATTGTGTCCGAGCTCCAGCCCGTCGCTCACGCCCGCGGCGATGGCGATGACGTTTTTGATCACACCACCCATCTGGACACCCACCACGTCCGTCGACGAGTAGACCCGGAACTCGCGGGAGCCGAGGCTCTCCTGCACCTCGTGCGCCACCCCGGGGTCGGCGCTCGCCACCGTGATGGCGGCGGGGCGCCCCTGCGCCACTTCCAGGGCGAAGGTCGGTCCGGACAGGAATGCGTGCCGTCGCGGATGACCCAGAACCTCCGCCAGGACGTCGCCCATGGTCATCAGGGTCGACTCCTCGATTCCCTTGGAGCCGCACACCACGATAGTCTCGGGGGTCACAAACGGGGCCGCCCGGGTCATGACCTCACGCAGGAAGTGGGAAGGCGTCACGCAGATGAGCAGGTTCCGGCCGGAGACCGCAGCTTCCAGGGAAGGGGTGACCTGGAGCCGGTCGGGGAGCTTGACGGAGGGCAGGTAGATGGAGTTCTCGCCGCCCTCCCGGATGCGCGCGAGGGTTTCCGGGGAGTGGCACCACAGGACGACGTCCTCGTGCTTCCTGCACAGCAACACCGCCAGGGCCGTGCCCCAGCCGCCCGCGCCTATGATGCCGATGGACATTCCGGGAATCCGGAGAAGTTAGGGGCCCGTCCGAGTCGTCAGGGCAGTTTCCTAGCTGTCGTCTTCCGCCAGGCGGGCGAGGGAAACCACCCGCTCACCGTTATCGAGATCGATGAGACGAACTCCCTGGGTGTTCCGGCCGATTACGCGGATGTCGCCGATGCGCAGCCGGATGATCTTGCCGCCGTCGGTGATCAGCATGAGCTGGTCCTCGTCCACCACCTGCTGCACGCCCACCACGCGGCCGGTGCGCTCGGTGGTCTTCATGGTGATGAGGCCCTTGCCCCCACGGCCCTGTTGCCCGTATTCGTCGGTGCCGGTGCGCTTGCCCATGCCCTTGTCCGAGACCGTGAGGATCGACGCGCCGGGGTGCAGCACTTCCATGCTCACCACTTGGTCGCTTTCCTCCAGCCGGATGCCGATGACGCCCATGGTGTCACGGCCGGTGGGACGGACGTGCTTCTCGTTGAAACGGATGGACTGTCCGTCCATGGTAGATAGCAGGATGTCCTGGTCGCCGTCGGTGAGCCGGACCTCGATGAGTGCGTCTTTCTCGTCCAGCGCGATGGCGCGGATGCCGGTGGCCCGGGGGCTGGAGTAGGCCATCAGATCGGTCTTCTTGACGAGCCCGTTGCGGGTCGCGAATATGACGTAGCGGCCCTCCTCGAACTCCCGCACGGGCAGGAACGCCGAGACCTTCTCGCCCTCCTGGAGCTGCAGCAGGTTCACCACGGGCCGGCCCTTGGCGGAGCGGCTGGCCTGCGGCACCTCGTGGACCTTGATGCGATAGACCTTGCCGATGGTGGTGAAGAACAGGATGTGGGAGTGGGTGGAAGCGACGAACAGGGATTCGACGAAGTCCTCGTCCCTCGTCGTGGCGCCTACCTTGCCCTTGCCGCCGCGGTTCTGCGCGCGGTAGAGCGTGATCGGGTTGCGCTTGATGTACCCCTCGTGGGACACGGTGACCACCATGTCCTCCTCCACGATGAGGTCCTCGATGGATATCTCCTCGGCCTTGTCGACGATGGCGGTGCGGCGCCCGTCGCCGTAGGCCTCCTTGATCTCCCGCAGCTCGTCCACGACGATGGCGTACACCTTGCTTTCGTCGGCCAGGATTCCCCGCAGCTCGGCAATGGTGGCCTCGACGGTCCGATGTTCCTCGATGATCTTGTCGCGTTCGAGTCCCGTGAGCCGCTGCAGGCGCATCTCCAGGATGGCCTGCGCCTGGGGCTCCGAGAGTTGGAGGCTGGGGTCCGGCGCTGCCGTCCCGGCGAACGCTCCGGCCATGAGCCCTTCCTTCGCGGACCGCGGATCGGGTGACTCCCGGATCAGCTGGATCACCTCATCGAGGTAATCCAGGGCGATCTTGAGCCCTTCGAGGATGTGCAGCCGCTCCTCGGCCTTCCTCAGTTCGTAAGCGGTGCGCCGGGTTACCGTCTCCCGGCGGTGCTCGAGGAACGCTTCGAGGATCTCCTTCAGGTTGAGGAGCTTGGGGCGGCCCTCGATGATGGCGAGCATGTTGACGCCGAAGGACTCCTGCAGGCTCGTGTGCTTGTACAGGGCGTTGATGACGATCTGCGGCACCGCGTCGCGCTTGGGTTCCACCACGATGCGCATACCGTCTCGGTCGGACTCGTCCCGCAGGTCGGCGATGCCCTCGATCTTCTTGTCGTTGACCAGGTTGGCGATCTGCTCCAGGAGCCGGGTCTTGTTCACCATGTACGGGATTTCGGAGATGATGATCTGCTCCTTGCCCGTACGCTTGACGGTCTCGGTGGACACCCGCGCGCGCATCTGCACGCTTCCCCGCCCGGTCTTGTACCCCTGGCTGATGCCTTCACGCCCGTGAATGAACCCGCCGGTGGGGAAGTCCGGGCCGGGGATGTACCCCATCAGCTCGTCGATGGTCAGGCCGGGACGCTCCACCAGCGCGATGAGGCCGTCGATAACCTCGCTCAGGTTGTGCGGCGGGATGTTGGTGGCCATGCCCACGGCAATTCCCGACGCCCCGTTGATGAGCAGGTTGGGCAGCCGCGACGGCAGCACCGACGGCTCCTCCATGGAGTCGTCGTAGTTGGGCAGGAAGTCGACGGTTTCCTTGTCGATGTCGGAAAGCAGCTCCTGCGCGATGCGTGCCATGCGGATTTCCGTGTAGCGCATGGCGGCGGGGGGATCGCCGTCGATGGAGCCGAAGTTTCCCTGCCCATCCACCAGGCAGTAGCGCATGGAGAAGTCCTGGGCGAGGCGGACGATGGCGTCGTAGGCGGCGGCGTCGCCGTGGGGATGGTACTTGCCGATGACGTCGCCCACGATCCGGGCGGACTTGCGGTAGGGGTTGTTCCAGTGGTTGCCCATGTCGTGCATGGCGTAGAGCACACGCCGATGCACGGGCTTCAACCCGTCACGCACGTCCGGCAGCGCCCGCCCCACGATGACACTCATGGCGTAGTCCACGTAGGACTGACGCATCTCGTCCTCGATGTAGACGGGAACCTTTTGTTGTCTTACTCCGGCTTCCATAATAGGGAATGCTACGATGTCGGCAGAGCACGGCGTCCTTCGACTTCGCTCGACTCCGCCTCGCTACGCTCAGGACGAACGGTCAAACAGCTTTCGTCTCCGTTCGTCCTAAGCGTAGCGTAGCGGAGCCGAAGGACGCCAATTGATCGGAGTTTTCCCAAAAGGACGTGGCACTTACTAAATGTCGAGGTTGCGCACCGTCAGCGCGTAGTCCTCGATGAACTTCCGGCGGGGCTCCACGTGGTCTCCCATGAGCGTGGAGAAGATATCGTCGGCCTCGACGCCATCCTCGACGCGGACCTGGAGCAGCACCCGGGACTCGGGATCCATGGTGGTCTCCCAAAGCTGGTCCGGGTTCATCTCGCCCAAACCCTTGTACCGCTGGATGTACTGCCCCTTCTTGCCCCGCTCCATGACGAAATCGAGCAGGGCCTTGTGGGAACCGAGCTGGCCGGCGCGCGCAGCCTCCACCGGCGCCTTGGCTTGTTCGCCATCCTCCAGGATGAAAGGCGAATGGCCGACGCCCAGCAACTCGCCGTGGAGCCGTTTGATCTCGCGGTATTCGGGGCTGGTCAGGAAATCCCGGTCGATGACGGTACGGATGCCGCTGCCATTGGAGCGGGTCTTGCAAACCAGCTTGCTGCAATTGTGCTCGGGGTCCCACTCCACCTCGCTGCTCATCGGCCCGATCTCCGGCGCCAAAAGATTGACGTAGGAGGCGAGGTCGCTTGCGAGGGCCTTCACGCCGTCCTCATCCCTGAGCCGCTCGGGGTTGAAGTCGGGCTGCAGCAGCAACCCCTCTACCAAAGCGCGCTCCTTGTGCTTCCGGGACATGAGCTGCAGCAGCTTGTCCATCCGCACCACCTTCTTGACGAAGGCCTGGAGCGCCGCGCCCTTGACCTCGCGAGCGTGTCCGTTGCCGTTCCCGTTCCCGTCCGCGGACCGCAGGCGCAGGTTCTCGGTGCCCTTCTCGATGAGGTAGTCCTCGAGGCTGTTCTCGTCCTTCAGATAACGTTCCTGCTTGCCGCGCTTGACCTTGTAGAGGGGCGGCTGGGCGATATAGAGATAGCCCTTCTCCACGAGATCGGGGATCTGACGGTAGAAGAACGTCAGCAGCAGCGTCCGGATATGGGAGCCGTCCACGTCCGCGTCGGTCATGATGATGACGGTGTGGTAGCGGAGCTTCTCGGAGTTGTACTCGTCCTTGACGCCCGCGCCCAGGGCGGTGAGCAGAAGGCGGATTTCCTGGGATGACAGCATCTTGTCGAAGCGCGCCTTCTCCACGTTCAGGATCTTGCCCTTGAGGGGCAGGATCGCCTGGTTGCGCCGGTCGCGCCCCTGCTTGGCCGAGCCGCCGGCCGAATCGCCCTCCACCAGGAAGATCTCGCTCAACGCGGGGTCGCGCTCCTGACAGTCCGCGAGCTTGCCCGGCAGCGACGCCGAGTCCAGTGCGCCCTTGCGCCGCGCCAGCTCCTTGGCCTTGCGGGTGGCCTCGCGCACCCTGGCGGCCTCGATGCCCTTGGCGGCGATCTTCTTGGCGTCTCCCGGATGCTCGGCGAAGTAGGTGGCGAGCCGCTCGTTGATCAACGCCTCCACGATACCCTTGACCTCGCTGTTGCCCAGCCGGGTCTTGGTCTGGCCCTCGAACTGCGGCTCCGGCACCTTGACGCTGATGACCCCGGTCAGGCCCTCGCGGACGTCGTCACCCTGCAGGTTGTCCTCGTCCTTCTTGAGCAGGTTGGAGCCGGTGGCGTAGTTGTTGATGGAACGCGTCAACGCCGCCTTGAAGCCGCTCAGGTGGGTGCCGCCCTCGGTGGTGTTGATGTTGTTGGCGAAGGAATAGACGGTTTCGGTATAGCTGTCGTTCCACTGCAGCGCGATCTCGACATCGGTGCCGTCCTTCTCGCCCTGCAGGTAGATCACCTTTGGATGAATCGCCGTCTTGACCCGGTTCAGGTGCTCGACGAACGAAATGATCCCGCCCTCGTAGAAGAACTCGTGCTTCTTGTCGTGGCGCTCGTCCTCGATGAGGATGCGCAGGCCGCGGTTCAGGAACGCCAGCTCCCGGAGCCTCTGGGACAGCAAGTCGAAGCTGAGATCGACGGTCTCGAACACCGTCGGATCCGGCTTGAAGGTGATGCGCGTACCCCGTTCCTTGGAGGTGCCCGTTTCCTTGAGCGGCGCCAGGGGCTCGCCGCGCTCGTAGGCCTGCTCGTACACCTTGCCGTCGCGCTTGATCTCGACGTCGAGGTGTTCCGCCAGGGCATTGACCACCGACAGCCCGACCCCGTGGAGGCCGCCGGAGACCTTGTAGGCGCCCTTGTCGAACTTGCCGCCGGCGTGCAGCTTGGTGAGCACGACCTCCGCGGCCGGCAGCTTCTCCGTGGCGTGGATGTCAACCGGAATGCCGCGGCCGTTGTCGACCACGGTGACACTGTTGTCGATGTGGATGGTAATTTCGACGCGATCGCACTGGCCGGCGAGCGACTCGTCGATGGAGTTGTCGACGATCTCGTAGACGAGATGATGGAGACCCCGCTCGGCGGTGTCTCCGATGTACATGCCGGGGCGCTTCCGGACAGCTTCCAGCCCTTCGAGAACCTTGATCTTGTCGGCTTTGTAGTCGGACCCGGAAGAAGCAGCCATTATTTCAAAGTGGTTGCGGAGCGCGTCGATGTCGGTGGATCATGGAGCGCATTCGGTAGAATACCGTGCATATCGAATAATAGCATTTACCGGCCCTGAATGCCAACCGGCCAGGGCCTCGGAGGGCGACCGTGGGCTCGTTGGAGGGCGGCGCAAGGTGGCTGTCGGTAGCTGTCGATCGTTCGACACGAGGCGGTGCGCCGGCTTCCGGGTCAGGCCCCCGGGAGGCCGGAGAGCGGACCCAACGTCCTCCCGGGGGCCTGACCCGGAAGCCTGAGGGTGAGGAAGAACCGCGCAGTGTTTTGTTGCGGAAATCCCGCATCCAGCAGATTGTTGAAAACTCCGTGTGGCGCCCTTCTACTTCGCTTCGCGAAGCCTGTCCTGAGCCCTTCGACAAGCTCAGGACAGGCTTGTCGAAGGGCTCACGGCGAACGTTCAAGTCAAGGAATTCTGATGAAGATTCCGTTCGCCCCGAGCGTAGCGAAGCGAAGTCGAAGGGCGCCGACCCCTGTTGTGGGGAGTTCTTCAACACACTGCCAAGGCGGGAAGCAGTGCTAGCGCTCGGGGACGCTCGCGCGCGGTTCCGATACGAATATCGCGATGTTGGCCGTTCCCAGCGCCAGCACGGCCGCGAGTGCCTGCCACGCGATGGCGTAGGAGCCGGTGGCGTCGACAATGTAACCGAACGCGGGCGTGCCCACCACGGTGCCGACGGCGTTGATGGAGATCATCAGGCCGAGGGCCATCCCGGCCCTGGACTGACCGGCGATCTCGCTGATCAGGGAATAGGACACGCCCTGATAGCCGATCATGGTGAACCCGCCGAGGAAGGTCAGGGGAACCAGGATAAACGGCGACACCCCTTGGTCGAGGGCGCTCAACGCGGTGCACAGGAACACGGAGATCACGCCGACGAGCACCAGCACGACCTTGCGCCGGCCGCCGTAGAGGCGGTCGCTGACCGTGCCCCAGCCGATGCGGCCGAAGACCGCTCCGCCCTGGGTGACGGACAGCCATTGGCTGGCGTGGACGGCGGAGAACGCCAGTCTCTCCTTGAGGAACAACGGCAGATAGGTGAGCAGCGACATCTGGCCGATGAGCAACAGGGCGGTGCCGCAACTCAACGCCAGCACGCTCCTGATGCGCAGCGTCCCGCGTCCGGCGGCGCCGGAGCGGTCCCCGCCGGTCCCGTCGGCGTCGGCGGGCTCGCGCCAGAGGAACCAGAAGAGCAGGCCGAACAGCACGTTGACGATCCCGAAGCCCGCCAGCGTCGCGCGCCAGCCGAACAACGCCGCCAACGGCGCGCCCACCAGGGCCGTTACCACCCCGCCGCCGGGAACGCCGGTCTGCTTGATTCCCATGGCAGTGGCGCGGTGGCGCCGGAACCACATCAACACGCCTTTGGTGGAAGCGGGGTTGAGGAAGCTGTAGCCCAGACCTGTCAGAAGAAAGCAGGCGAAAGCCCAGCCGAAGGACCCGGCCGATGAAGCGAAGATGACCGCCGTGCCCGCGCCCACGTGGCCTATGAAGGACGCCCGCCGCACCCCCAGCCGGTCGCTGAACCACCCGGCGGTGAACGAGAACCCGGCCATGCCGATGTAGAAAGCGGTGAAGAACAGCCCCACCTGGGCCCGGGTGAGACCCAGCTCGTCCTGGTAGAACGGCGCGAAGGTGTTGATCCCGTACTGCGCCGAGGCCCCGATGATGTGGGTGACGGTGACCAGGGCGAGGATGGACAAGGGGAAAGAAGACATGATGCCAATGTTCTGTCTGGGCGCCGATGCCGCGCCGGCGCCGCCCGGTGGGATGGCAGGTCTACTTGTCCTTCGCCCCCAACTGAACCGCGGCCCGTAGCGCCAGAAGATAGCTCTGAGGGCCGAATCCCGCGATCTGGCCCACGACGACCTCCGATATCAGGGAGGTCCTGCGGAACTCTTCGCGCTTGTGGATGTTGGAGAGGTGCACCTCGATGGCCGGGAGGTCACTCGCGGACAGCGCATCCCGCACCGCGACGCTCGTGTGGGTGTAGGCGCCGGCGTTGATGACGACGGCGTGGAAGCCTTCCGCGCCGGCCTGCTGGATCCAGGTGACCAGCTCGCCTTCGTGATTGGACTGGCGGGCCTCGACAGTGACCCCGAGCTCCGCGGCAAGGGAGCTTGTGCGGGCGTCGATGTCCGCCAGCGTGTCGCGCCCGTAGATCTCCGGCTCCCGGGAGCCCAGCAGGTTCAGGTTCGGTCCGTGAAGGACCAGGATCTTGGTGTCAGGCATGGTCGTCCTTCGACTCCGCTTCGCTACGCCTGTCCCGAGCCTTGACGAAGGGCTCGGAACCGACGGTGACGGTGTCGGCCTACAGGCAACTTCTCAGGATCGAGCAGACGTCAGCTCGCGGACGATCTCGGCGGCCGAGAACCATTGAAAACGGGTGCTGCCGATTCCCTCGCACAGCACGAACTTGATCTTGCCGGCATGGGATTTCTTGTCCAGGGCCATGCCCGCCACCAAGTCCTCCAGGGCGATGTCGTCCGGTATACGCCACGGCAGGCCCGCCCGGCGCACGAGCGTCTCGATGCGCTCCAGCTCGGCGGCGCTCAGCAGCCCCTGGCCCGCCGACAGGGCCGCCGCCTGGATCATACCGATGGCCACGGCCTCACCGTGGAGGAACCGTTCGTAGCCGGTGAAGGTCTCCAGCGCGTGACCGATGGTGTGGCCGAAGTTGAGGATGGCGCGGCGGTCCTCCTCGCGCTCGTCCTGTTCCACCACCGCGGCCTTGATGCGGCACGAAACCGCGACGGCTTCCTCGACCGCGGCCGCCTCCATGCGCATCAGCGCGTCCATCTCCTCTTCCAGGAAACCGAAGTAGCCGGCGTCCTGGATGACGGCGTGCTTGATCACCTCGGCCATTCCCGCCGCGAACTCGCGCTCCGGCAGCGTCCGCAGCGTCTTCATGTCGATGACCACCAGCCGGGGCTGATGGAAGGCGCCGATGAGGTTCTTGCCCTGGTCGTGGTTGACCGCGGTCTTGCCGCCGACGCTGGCGTCCACCTGCGCCAGCAGGGTCGTGGGGATCTGGACGAATCCGACGCCGCGCAGGAACGTGGCCGCGGCGAACCCGGTGATGTCGCCGATGACCCCGCCGCCCAGGGCGATGAGGGTGGCGCTCCGGTCGAAGCGGTGCTCCACCAGCGCGTCGTAGATCAATCCCAGGGACGCCGCGTTCTTGTGCGCCTCGCCCTCCGGGACCAACACCAGCGCGGTCTCGTAGCCCGCCTGCCGGAGGGACTCCCGGAGCTCCTCCGCGTAGAGGTCGGCCACCGGCGGGTTCGACACGATGCCCACGCGCCCGCCGATCCCCTGGGCCTTCATGAATTCGCCCACGCGGGAAAGGAGCCCCTCGCCCAGTTCGATGGGGTACGAGCGCTGTCCCAGATTGACGGTTACGGTCTGCATAGCTGCTTTTCGATCCGCCGCACCACCTGGTCCACGGTCAACTCGTCGGTGTCCACGGTCACGCCGGCCTCGGCATAGATGGCTTCCCGCCGAGCCGAAAGCTCCTCGATCCGCTTGAGCCTGTCCGGTCCTCGCAGCAGCGGGCGGTCGTCGGACTCTCCCACCCGGTCGAGGACGGTCCGCGGCGACACCTTGAGCCAGACCAGGAGGCTGCGCTGTTTCAGCAGCCTCCGGTTGTCGCCGTCCACCACCGCTCCTCCGCCCAACGCGATCACCTGTGCAGACCCTTCCAGCACCCGTGCGAGGGCCGCCTTCTCACGCTCCCTGAAATACGGTTCACCGCGCCTGTCGAAGATCTCCCGGACGGCGCATCCCTCGCCGGCCTCGATGACGGCGTCCAGATCCACGAACGACCAGCCCAGGGAGCGCGCCAACCTTTGGCCCACCACGGTCTTGCCGGCGGCCATGAAACCCGTGAGCGCGATGTTCGCGTGGTCCACCAAGCCTCAGAGGCTCTTGATCTGGTCCAGGTAGCCGTCGTAGTTGCGGCTGATTTCCGCCAGCGAGTCGCCGCCGAACTTCTCCAGGAACGCCCGCGCCAGCTCGAAGGACACGATGGCCTCGCCGATGACGGCCGCGGCCGGCGCCGAGCAGACGTCGGAGCGCTCCACCGAGGCGTCCTCGGGCTGCTTGGTGTCGAGGTTCACCGACTGGAGCGGGCTCATGAGGGTCGAGATCGGCTTCATCGCCACCCGCACCACCAACGGCGCGCCCGTGGTCATGCCGCCTTCCAGCCCGCCCGAGTTGTTGCTGCCACGGTAGAAGTCCGTAGGCTGCATTCGCGGCCTGGTGTCGGAGATCATGTGCTGGGGGTCGAAGAATATCTCGTCGTGCACCTCGGACCCGCGTCGCATGGCCATGTCGAAGCCGCGGCCGATCTCCACTCCCTTCATGGCCTGGATGCTCATGAGGCTCTGAGCCAGGCGGCCGTCGAGCTTCCGGTCATAGTGGACATGGCTTCCCAGGCCCGGCGGGACGCCGGTGGCCACCACCTCGAAGACGCCGCCCAAGGTGTTCCCTTCCTTCTTGCACTCGTCGATGAGGGCGATGGCCTTCTTCTCGGCTTCCGGGTCCGCCATGCGCACCGGGGAATTCTCCGCCAGCTCGTAGATCTCGTCGTAGCTCTTCCCGTCCACGTCCGCCTCGATGCCGCCCAGGGAGCGCAGGTAGCCCCTCACCTGGACCGAGAACGGCTCGATGAGCTGCTTGCAGAAGGACCCCACCGCGACCCGTGAGACGGTCTCGCGGGCGCTGGCGCGCTCGAGGATGTTGCGGATGTCCGAGTGGCCGTACTTGAGGACGCCGGTGAGGTCCGCGTGCCCCGGACGCGGCTTCTTGACCGGGATCGCCTGACCCTCGTCCTCCGCGTACGGAGACATCTTCTTTGTCCAGTTCTTCCAGTCGCGGTTGTCGATGCCGAAGGTGACCGGCGAGCCGATGGTCTTACCCCAACGCAACCCGGACCGTACCTGCACCTCGTCCTTCTCGATGAGCATCCGGCCGCCACGGCCGTAGCCCTGCTGCCGCCGCCAGAGATCATGGTTGACCTTCTCGATGTCGATGTCGAACCCCGCCGGCACCCCCTCGATGATGGTGGTGAGGCACGGGCCGTGGGACTCGCCTGCCGTGAAATAGCGCAACATGTTCCACATCTTAGCCCAAAAGCGCCCCCTGAGCCAACAACGGCTCCCCGAGCCGCATCCGTCCCCCTCTCCCTCCGGGAAAGGGCTAGGGTGAGGGCCCGGTGGGCTCCCGAAGACAAAGTCGATTCGACCTCCCTGCGACTCCCTCTCCCCCTGGGAGAGGGCTGGGGTGAGGGTGCCCGGGTGCGAGCGACCCGTTGGCTACGGCAAGGAATCGGAGCGCAGGAACAGTGCGGGCGCCCTCACCCGGCCTTCGGCCACCCTCTCCCGGAGGGAGAGGGTTTACCGCCGAGCGGCCAGGTCATATCGGCGGAAGAGGGACGTGGGTCATGGCCACGGCTCAGCGCTATTCGGCGGTTTCGAGCCTCAGGAGGGCGCGTTTCAGGGCGGCTTCCGCCGCCACCAGCGCCTGATCGTCGGCGTTGTCGCGGTCCTCGAGGGTGCGCTCGGCGCGGGCCCGGGCGTTCTCGGCGCGGGCGGTGTCTATCTCGTTGGGGAACTCGGCGGCGTCGGCCAGCACGGTGACGATGTTGTCCAGCACCTCCGCGTAGCCGCCGGTGAGGGTGATGACGGAGTTGGCGCCGGACTTCTTGTAGCTCAACTGTCCGATGTCGAGGGTGGTCATCAGCGCGGCGTGGTCGGGCAGGATGCCGAGCTGGCCCAGGGGACCGGGCGCGGTCAACTCGTCCACCTGCTCCTCGAGCACCAGGCGGACCGGCGTGACGACTCTCAGTGAAATGCTATCGGCCATGACCTACTCAGCTTGGAACCTCACCCCGCTTGGAACCTTACTCGGCTTGAAGCCTGCGTCCCTTCTCGATGGCGCTCTCCATGGTGCCGACCATGTAGAAGGCCTGCTCCGGGAGATCGTCGTGCCGGCCCTCGCAGATGGCCCTGAAGCCCTCGATGGTGTCCTTGAGCTCGACGTACACGCCCGGCGTGCCGGTGAAGACCTCGGCGACGTGGAAGGGCTGGGAGAGGAAGCGCTGCACCTTCCGGGCTCGGGTCACCGTCAGCTTGTCCTCCTCGGAGAGCTCGTCCATGCCCAGGATGGCGATGATATCCTGGAGGTCCTTGTAGCGCTGAAGGATCTGCTGCACCTGCCGCGCCGCCTCGTAGTGCTCGTCGCCCACCACCCGCGGGTCCAGGATCCGGGAGGTGGAGTCGAGAGGGTCCACCGCCGGGTAGATGCCCAGTTCCGCGATCTGGCGCGAAAGCACCGTGGTGGCGTCGAGATGGGAGAAGGTAGTGGCCGGCGCCGGGTCGGTGAGGTCGTCCGCGGGCACGTAGATGGCCTGCACCGAGGTGATGGAGCCCTTGCGCGTGGAGGTGATGCGCTCCTGCAACTCGCCCAGGTCGGTGGACAGCGTGGGCTGGTATCCGACGGCGGAGGGCATGCGGCCCAGCAGCGTGGAGACCTCCGAGTTGGCCTGGGTGAAACGGAAGATGTTGTCGATGAAGAGCAGGATGTCCCGCCCCTCCTCGTCACGGAAGTACTCGGCCATGGTCAGGGCCGACAGCGCCACCCGGGCGCGGGCGCCCGGCGGCTCGTTCATCTGACCGTAGACCAGCGTGGTCTTGTCGAGGACGCCGGATTCCTTCATCTCCAGGTAAAGGTCGTTTCCTTCACGGGTGCGTTCGCCGACGCCGCCGAACACCGAGTAGCCGCCGTGCTTCATGGCCAGGTTGTTGATGAGCTCCATGAGGATGACGGTCTTGCCCACGCCGGCGCCGCCGAAGAGGCCGACCTTCCCGCCGCGGGCGTAGGGCGCCAGCAGGTCCACCACCTTGATGCCGGTCTCGAAGGCCTGGACCTCGGTCTCCTGGTCGACGAACGGCGGGGCCTCGCGGTGGATCGGGTGGCGCTGCTCGGCTTCCACCGGCGGACCCTCGTCCACGGGTTCGCCCACCACGTTCAGGATGCGCCCCAGGGTCTTGTCGCCCACGGGCACGCTGATGCCGGCGCCGGTGTCCATGGCGTCCATGCCGCGGACGAGCCCCTCCGTGGAGTCCATGGCGATGCAGCGGACAGTGTTCTCGCCCAGGTGCTGCGCCACCTCCACCACCAGGTTCCACTCGCGGTCGTCGATGGCCTCGTTGGTGACCTTGATGGCGTTGTAGATCGGCGGCAGGTGCCCGTCGGAAAACTCAACGTCGATCACCGCGCCCAGGACCTGCGTAATCTTCCCCATCTGCATAGCGTGTTCGTCCTTCCCGAAAATTCGTCAACCGAGCGCTTCCGCGGTGGAGACCACTTCCAGCAGCTCCTTGGTGATGGCCGCCTGCCGCGCCCGGTTCATCTGCAACGTGAGGGCGCTTATGAGGTCGGAGGCGTTGTTGGTGGCGGACTCCATGGCCGTCATCCGCGCGCCGTGCTCGCCGGCGGTGGCCTCGAGGAGCGCCTGGTAGACCTGCACCTCCACGTTCTTGGGCAGCAGGTTGGAGAGCAGGTCGCCGATGCTGGGCTCGAGCAGGTACTCGGTGAGGTGCTGCTCCTCGTCCACCTGCGGCGGCGCCACCGGGATGATCCGGGCGGCCGCGGGAACCTGCGACAGCGCCGAGCGGAACTGGCTGTATACGATGTAGGCGGCGTCGGATTCGCCGTTCAGGAAGCGCCCGATGAGGCGGCCCGCGGCGGCCGACGCAAGCTCGTCCGGCGGCGCGGCCCAGGTCACCGGACCTTCGTCCATGGCGGCGACCCCCCGGCGGCGGAAGTACTCCGAACCCTTGCGCCCGACGAACCGGAAAGTGACCTCCTGCTCTCCGCGGCCGGCGCGAAAGTTGTCGGCCAGGCGGATCACGTTGCTGTTGTAGGCGCCGCACAGGCCGCGGTCCGCGGTCACCAGCAGTACGTCGACGCGCTTCTCCTCCCGCTCGATCAGCAGGGGGTGGCTGTCCTCGGATACCCGGGCCGAAAGGTTCGACAACAGCTCGCGCATCTTTTCGGCGTACGGCCGCGCTTCCACCGCGGCGTCATGGGCCCGGCGCAGCTTGGCCGCCGCCACCGCCTTCATCGCCTTGGTGATCTGCTGCGTGTTGCGGACCGAAGAGATCCGCTTCCGTATGTCCTTGAGAGAGGGCACTTACGACACTTACGCTTCAAACCGCTGGTTGAATTCCTGCAGCGCCTTCTCCGCCGCCGCCTTGTTGTCGTCGTCGATCTGGCCCTTTTCGACGATGGCCGGCAGCAGGTCCGGGTGCTGCGACTCCACGAACTCGAACAGCTCGTTCTGGTACCGGATCAGGTTCTCGGGCTCGATCTGGTCGACGAAGCCGTTGGTGCCGGCGTAGATGACCAGCACCTGCTTCTCGACCGGCATGGGTTGGTACTGCCCCTGCTTAAGGATCTCCACTAGCCGGCTGCCGCGGGCGATCTGCCGCTGGGTGGCGGCGTCGAGGTCCGATCCGAACTGGGCGAAAGCCGCCATCTCGCGGTACTGCGCAAGGTCCAGCCGGAGCCCGCCGGCCACCTGCTTCATGGCCCGGATCTGCGCGTTGCCGCCGACACGGGAGACCGACAGTCCCACGTTGATGGCGGGACGGACGCCCGAGTAGAACAGGTCGGACTCGAGATAGATCTGGCCGTCGGTGATGGAAATGACGTTGGTCGGGATGTAGGCGGAGACGTCGCCCGCCTGGGTCTCGATGATCGGCAAGGCCGTCAGCGAGCCGCCGCCCTGCTCGTCGCTCATCTTGGCCGCGCGCTCCAGCAACCGGGAATGCAGGTAGAAGACGTCGCCCGGAAAGGCCTCGCGGCCGGGCGGACGCCGCAGCAGCAGGGAGAGCTGCCGGTAGGCCACCGCGTGCTTGGAGAGGTCGTCGTAGATGGCCAGGGCGTGGCCGCCGTTGTCGCGGATATGCTCGCCCATGGTGCAGCCGCTGTAGGGCGCGATGTACTGGAGCGGCGCCGACTCCGAGGCGGTGGCCGCAACCACGATGGTGTAGTCCATGGCGCCGTACTGCCGGAGCTGGTCGACGACTTGGGCGACGGTGGAGCGCTTCTGGCCCACGGCGACGTAGATGCAGGTGACGTCGCCGCCCTTCTGGTTGATGATCGTGTCGAGGCAAACCGCGGTCTTGCCGGTCTGGCGGTCGCCGATGATGAGCTCCCGCTGGCCGCGTCCGATGGGGATCATGGAGTCGATGGCCTTGAGGCCGGTCTGGAGCGGCTGCATCACCGGCTGGCGCTGGACGATGCCCGGTGCCTTGAGCTCGATGCGGCGGCGCTCGGTGGTCTCGATGGGGCCGCGGCCGTCGATGGGCTCGCCGAGCGGGTTCACGACCCGGCCTCTCAACGCATCGCCGACCGGGACCTCGACGATGCGGCCGGTGCGGTTGACGCGGTCGCCTTCCTTGATGAGGTGCGACTCACCGAACAGCGCCGCGCCGACGTTGTCCTCCTCGAGGTTGAGCGCCATGCCGAACACGTCGTTGGGGAACTCCAGGAGCTCTCCGGCGGCGGCGTTGTCCAGGCCGTAGATGCGGGCGATGCCGTCGCCCGTGGACAGGACGGTGCCGATCTCCTCGACGGTTACGCCCTTGTCGTAGTCTTCGATCTGCTTCTTGATGATGCTGGTAATTTCGGCGGTGCCGATCTCCATGGCTCGCTCCCTTGGATGTGTGCTGCTTCACACGCGGGCGGGTTTGAAACCCGCCCCTACACGTAACGTCTTCGCTCCTGCTCCCTAGTATGTCCGCTCGAAGCTCTTCCTGAGAGTTTGGAGCTGCGTGCGCACGCTGCCGTCGTAGACCTTGCCGCCGACCTCGACGATGATGCCGCCGATGATGCCGGGGTCCACCTCCTCGGTGAGCATCGCGGTCCTGCCGGTCATTTCGCCCACCACCGCCACAAGGCTGTTCCGCTGACCCTCGTCCAACGCCTGGGACACCGTGGCCTTGGCGTTCACCCGTCCTGCCGCATCGTCCAGCAGACGGTGGTAGTGATTCGCGATGGAGGACAACCCGTCCAGGCGGTCCCGTGCGACCAGCAGCGAGAGGAAGTTGGCGGTCAGGTCCGACAATCCCAGGTGGCCCGCTACCTCCACCACGATATCCTTGCGGCGGTCCTGGTCGAAAGCGGGATTTCCCAGAACCTTCTTCAGGTCGGGGTCCTGGTACGCCCCGAGGAAGCCGTCCACCTCGGCGCCGATGGCCTCCTCGCGGCCGGCGGCGAGTTCGAACACGGCTCTTGCGTAACGGCGGCTGAGCTTTCCTTCGATCATCGGTTACGAACCCGAAAACGGGCGGGTTGAAACCCGCCCCTACGCCTGCTGCCACGAACCCCGCACATCATGTCCACCATCGTTGCGTTCTCGTCCACGCGAAGCGTCACAGTTCCTGAATCTGCCGCGAGAAGTTCTCGACCATGCGGTCCTGGTCGGCGGCCGCCATGTGCTGCTGGATCACCCGTTCGGCGGCGGCCTCGGCCAACAGCGCCATCTCTCCGCGGATCTGCTGCCGCGCCATCTTGACTTCCTGATCGGCCAGGAAATCCGCGTCGGCTTTCAGCTTGGCCGCCGACTCCTCCGCCTCGGCCACCATCCGGGTGCGTTCCCGCTCGCCTTCGGCTCTCAGCCCCTGCCGGATCCGTTCGCACTCATCGTCGAGAACTTCGAGCAATTCCCGGTACTTGCGAACATACCCCTCGGCTTCTCCCTTGGCCTCCTGGGCGGTGGCGACGGCTTCGATGAGTCCCTCCCGGCGCTGCTCGAGGTGCTTCTTGATCAGCGGAAGGCCGAAACGTTTGACCAGGTAGGCGAAGATCAGGAAGTTGATGAGCGGATACAGCAGCTCCGTAATCGAGGGAGTGTGAGCTCCGCCCGCGGTCGCGGCCCAGGCCGTGGATACGAAGATGTCGGTCAAGAGGGTCATGTCAGCTTCCGGCCCAAAACCTTCTCCGCCATCTGCTGCGCGAGCGCCTCGGCGTTGGTCGAGGCCACCTGGCGCGCCGCCTCCATTTCCTTCTGGACCTCTTCCCGGATCTCCTGGATCTTTTGGGTGGCGGCGTCACGCCCCTGGGAGAGGATCACGTTGCGGGCCTTGAGGGCCTCTTCCCGGATCTCACTCTTGATGGCTTCCCCCTCGGCGCGCGCCTTGGCGATGGCGGCGTCGTACCGCTCCTGCAACTCCTTCCCTTCCTCGTTCATGGTGCGTGCTTCGGCGTGAGCGCCCTCGGTGCGACGCTCCCGTTCCGCCATCAAACGTCCGACCGGCCCGAACAACACCCGGCGCAGGATGCCTAAAAGGATCAGGAACAGGACGATTTGGACTACCAGGGAAAAGTCTATGCTGATCATGCTTCGCGTTCGTTGCTGAAGACACCGGACTCGGACGGCGAGCCCCGGTCAAGGAATGATACGGAGTGGCGTGAACCGTCTGAGGAAAGGCAAACCTCTGTCAACTGCCGACCACGGACGGTCTATAGCATCCGCACCTGTGCTTGTCAAAGAGAGGGGCGAAGAAGCTAGTGTCGCGTCCCGTAATTTCCTGGCATAAGTTGCGCAGGATTTTTTGTTGTCGGCAAGGCGCGATGACGAGCAGTGGCGGGTACCACGCGAGGAAGAGCAACGCAGCCGACGGC
>JAPPNF010000085.1 GCA_028818755.1 Deltaproteobacteria bacterium
CCCCTATTGGGCGCCTTTTTTGGGTGGGGGGGGGGGGGGGGGCGCCCCCTTGGGGGGCCGGGGGGGGGCCCGGGGGCCCCCCCCGGGGGTTTTGGGGGGCCCCCCCCCCCCCCCCCCCAGTCCAGCGGCCCCCGGGCGAATGGCCGGACTGGAGAGGTAAGGACTCCTTCTAGCGTAAACGACGGAGAGGACGGCTGATGGATTTCGAGGAATACGCGAACCGGCGGGTCTTGATCGTCGATGATCAGAGAGAGATACACGACGACTTTGCGGAGATGCTGAAGCCGCGACTTTCGGAAGCGTGGGCGGATAACCTGGCGGCCGCGTTCGTTGCCGAGGAGGAGCAGTCCTTTTTGCCCGAGTTCGAACTGCTGCACGCCCGGAGCGGAGAGGAAGCCTTTGAAATCGTGAGTGCTGGAAGGGAACGGAACGATCCCGTTGCGGTCGCCTACATCGACATCCGGATGCCGCCCGGCATCGACGGCATCGAAACGATCCGCCGCGTAAGGGAGGTCGACCGCGACGTCGAGATCGTCCTCATGACCGCTTACACCGACAGGACTCTGCCCGAGATCATCCAGAACGTGGAGCCGCTTCACAAGGTACTCTATATCCGGAAGCCTTTCGCGCGCGAGGAGATCCAGCAGATCACGCTGTCTCTGGTCGGCAAGTGGAACATCGAGCAGGCACTGGCGGAGAAAAGGCGGCAACTTGCCGTCAACCATAAAAGGCTGGAAGCCGTGCTCGACGCCACTGGCGAGGCCATGGCCATGTACGACCTCACCGGGCGCCTGCTGTTCGCCAATCGAGGCTACGAGAGGTTGACCGACCTGACGGAAAGCGAGTTGAGGAAGCTTTCGCCGGACGCGCTCACGGCGCAACTCGAGGAACGGTTCCGAGAGCCGGATCTGCACGACGTCAAGGCTAGGTTCGTTTTCAAGGACGGCGGCGGCGTTCCCTTGTACACCGCCCTGCGCACCACGGCTCCGATCACGTTGGAGGGCTTGGTCTTGCCCTTGAGCATGTGCCCCGAGAGGATGGCGCCATTCGCGAGCGGCGACCACATGATGTCGTTCACGGTGATCAGGCTCCCGATCCCCAGGTCCTTGGAGGCGGTGAGAACCACCGGCAGGGGTTTCGGCGGAGGTACCACCGCTGCCGGTTTCGGTGGGGGCGGCGCGGGGGTCGGGCGCAGGTACCACCAGGCCCCAACAATGCCGGCGAGGGGCACGATAGCCACAAGAACGGCGATGAGCGCTAAACGGGCTTTTTGCATTACGGACCGCCTTTACATGCTCCCGGTTGCGGCGAAGGCCCGCAGCGCCAGCAGCGCAATGGCCGGCGGCGCGATCGCCGCGGCGTAAGGAAGATCGTTGCGGAGCCGGCGAGTCGCATCGAACGGCAGCAAGGAGAAGAGGCCGAGGCCGAGACCGAGCAACCCTACCGCGAACAGGAAGCTCCCGACGCCTGCCGGACCGATCCACAATGCCGCCGCGGCCATGAGTTTCCCGTCGCCGGCGCCGAGCACGCCCATCAGGAAGAGCACGAAACCGACGACCAGCAGCACCGCACCGGTGAGGACGTGCGCCCAAAGCGACGCCATGTCCCGATGGCCGGTGACAACGGCGTGGAGCACGAACAGGCCGATCAGAACGACCGGAACGGTGTTCGGGATCCGACGGTGGAGGAGATCGAAAACGACCGCCGCCGCCAGCAGCGCACAACAGACGATCAGCAGCAACAGTTCCGGCATGAGAGTCGTTTCCTCCGCCCGGGGCCGATCATTTTTCTGCCGGGACGAAGCAGTCCCGGCCGCGGCCTTTGAGCAACCCGCATAGGCGCCTTGCCGCCGCCTTGTCCACCAGAGGACCCACCCGGAGGCGGTAGAACACTCCTCTGTTGGGAATTTCGGCCTTCACCACGCGGTGAGTCAAAGAGCCGAGCAGATCCTTTTCCTCCGAGGAGAGCCGGCCCCAGGCCGCCAGCGCCCGGGCGCGCGAGCGCGCCGAGTAAAGCTGGACCCTGGCGCCGGACGCCGCGGTCCCGTTGGCTTCAGGCACCCCTGCCATCACCGCTTGCGGCTGGGGCCGAACGGTCTCCTGGGTGTTGTCAGAGCCGGCATCCGTGTCCTTCGTTGCGATTCCGGACTGGTGCCCCCCGCCCGCGCCGTCGCCCGAGGTCCATGTCCCTGCCGGGACGAAGCAGTCCCGGCCGCGGCCTTTCAGCCACCCGCACAGGCGCCTCGCCGCCGCCCTGTTCGCCAGAGGACCCGCGCGGAGGCGGTAGAACACCCCTCTCTTGGGAATTTCCGCCTTCACCACGCGGTGGGCCAAGGAGCCGAGCAGGTCCTTTTCCTCCGAGGAGAGCCGGGTCCACGCGGCCAACGCCCGCTCGCGGGAGCGCGCGGAATAGAGCTGGACCTTGGCGCCCGCCGCCGCGTTTCCGCCGGCTTCGGTCGCCGCTACCCGCGGCTGGGAGCGCGCGGTCTCATGGTCGCCAGGAGAGGGAGGATCGGCGCTCTTGGTCGCCCTTCCGGTCCGGCTGCCCCCGCTGCTCCATTTCCCGGCCAGGACGAGGCAGTCCCGGCCGCGGCGTTTCAGTTGACCGCACAACCGCCTGGCGGCCGCCTTGTCGGCCAGAGGACCCGCGCGGAGGCGGTAGAACACCCCCCTTTTCGGAAACTCCACTTTCACCACGCGGTGGGCCAGGGAGCCAAGCAGATCCTTTTCCTTCGAGGAGAGCAGGGTCCAGGCGGCCAGCGCCCGCTCACGCGACCGCGCGGAGAAGAGCTGGACCTTGGCGCCCGCCGCCAAGGCTACCTTCTTTTTCTCCTTGTCCTTGAGCAAACGCGAAAGCACGGCCGCGTCCCCGTCCAACCAGTGGGAAGCGGGGTATTGGGCGTAGAGCCGCCGGGCTTCGTTTCCCTCCCCCGACTGCGCAAGAGCGCGCACCAGATTCGCCGTGATGAGCGGATGCGACGGTGAAGACTTGAGGGCCGCTTCGTAATGCGTCCGTGCCCGCGCATGATCACCCTCGATGGTGGCCACCACGCCAAGGCCGTTGGCCACCCAGGCTTCCGCCGGCGTGCCTTCGGCCAGCTTGGAAGCGGCGAGAAAATGGTTCTTGGCCGCTGCGGCGTCTCCCGTGCCAAGGCTCGCCCGGCCCGCGCCGAGCAGCGCCTCGGCCTTGGCGGCCGGCTTGACCGATCTTTCGTCGGCTTCGGCGAAGAGCTTGCCGGCGAGGGCGAAGTCGCGCGCCTCCAGCGCCAGGTACCCGAGCCCGAGCCGGGGCTCCGGCGCACTCGGGAAATGACGGGAAAGTTGCGTATACAGCCGCTCCGCGGCCTCGAGCTGGCCGGCATCGGCCGACGCCGACGCCACCTTGAGACTGCTGTTCAACTGTTGCTGCTCCGCCGGCCCAAGCTTGCCCGTGCGTTGCCCCTCCACGCCTAGCCCGCTGCAGGCGCCGAGAGGCAAGGCGAGTCCCGCTGTCACGGCCACCAGGCGTGCAATCCAGGAGAACGTCTTGATATCCGGCACCATCGTGCTCATCCGGGGGCAGGGAGAGCGGCCCCGGCCTGTCCCGGTTCCTCGCGGGGTCAGCGACTCGGATCGTCCTCGGGGGCGGTTGGTTGCGTCCGCCCCGGCGCCGTTCGCTGCAGCCGATCCGCCATCTTGGTGATCAGATTGCGGATTCGATCGAGAGCGGCGGCAAGCTCGGCGAACTCGCCTTTCGCCGACAGCGCGATCCTGCCGGTGATGTGGCCCTGCTCCATTCGTTGCACGCGACTGGTCAACGCGCGCACGGGCGAAAGCACCCACCTGCCGAACAGCCAGCACAACAGGATAGAGGACAACAGTAGTGCCGCACACAGCGCGGCGCCGATCCACAGGACATCGCGTAGCCAGCCCTGTTGATCATCCCCCCACTGCATGCCGGCGAGCTCCGGCAGAACGGTGTGGCTACTCAGATTGGGCGCCTCGACGATGATCATCCAGTCGAAACCGGCGAAGTTGTCCACGACCGGCGCGTAGTAGCTTGTGCTCGCCAAGCGCGCGAAGGCTACCAGATGACTCGGCGGAGCTGCGCCGTCCAGGCGATTCTGAGGGTCCCTCCGGGCGGCTATGAAGGCTCCGGATCGCTCTCCCTCATAGGACAGGTTCAAGTGCGTAAGTGACTCATCCGTGAGCAGGTTGATGTCCGGCTGCATGATCCGCCCGCGTGCGTGCTGGGAACGTGTTTCCGCGATCAACAACCCGTTGCGAGTCACGACCAGGAACTGCGATCTCGGCGCGTCGCCGTCGAGCCTCGGGTTGGATAGCTGAGCATGCAATAGCTGGCCGGGCTCCGAAAGACGGCGCGCGACACGGTCGGTAAACAACTGGGCGAAACGGACCGACAGAACCGCTTTCATCACGCCGATCGGGTTCCTGGTCCGCTCATCCTGAATTCGCACCGAAAGGTCCACCGCCCACACGTTGGCCGAGGAGTCGAACTCGATTTCACCCACGTGAAATCCGGCCGACCAGGCCCGTTGCCACCAGGTCTCATCGGACTGGACGAAATCAGAGGTCGGGTTCGTCATCGCGACGTTGTAGCCCAGGTCGTCCGTGAAGAAGACCTCGGCGAAATGCGGGGACATCCTGACCTGCTCGCTCAGGTATGCGCGCGCGCCGGGCGCGAGTCCCAGGCTCTTTCTGGTCCGGAACCTGTTCTCGACCTGTTGAATCGTCAGGGTGTCCAACCCTTGCTTTGCGTGGGCGGCTCGCGCCTTCGGCACCGCCGATACCACCACCGGTGAAGTTGCCCAGGTCTGCACCTCGACGATGCGTTCGAGGAGGAACCTGTCCATCGACTCCGCCAGACCCGAAGCGGCTTCGGTGAGCTTCAATGCGTCACCGCGCAAGGCAAGCGACTGCAAAGCGGGCGACGGGCCGCCCTCCGCTCGCAGCCACAGCCAGTAGCCCCCCCACCCGGTCGCAACCAGCAGCGGAACCCACACGAGAAAGAACAACGCCAATGCGAAACGAACACCAAGAGAATGAGTCATCGGACGACATCCTGTTTGGTCAGCTCCAAACGCCCCAACCGCGCCGGTCGGAGTCGCCGGAACTGACTGATTTTCTCATATTTTGTCAATATTATTCCGCTTGTCAATAAGATTTACGTCCTGTCACTCGCCGCACATCTTCCCGGTACTCCGCCGACCCGGCGCGGCTGAAGATCTCCTCCGCCCTCAGAAGCTTGGCGCGCGCGGCTTCCTGATCGCCGCTCTCGATTTGCGGCTGTCTCGCGGCTTCGCCGGCATCGTGGCCCAGTTCGCGGTCGATCTCCAAGGCGGCCTCGTAGAACCGTTGCGCCTCGTCGACGTCACCACGGGAGTCATGGATCTTCCCGATATGGCTCAGGGTGGCCGCTTCACTCTGCCGGTTGCCCAGCTCGCGGTGGAGCGACAGGGCGCTTTCGAAATACGCGATGGCGCGTGTCAACTGGTCCTGGGCCATATAGGCGATGCCCAGTTCGTCCTGTACCAGCGCGGCGCCGGGCTTGTCCGCGGTTCTGAGGCAAATCCGTACTGCCTCTTCGAAGCTCCGGAGAGCGAGGTCGTGCAAGCCCGACTCGGTCAAGGACGAGCCAAGCGCTGCCAGAGACTGGACATGCCCGGCCTCGTCGCCCGAGTCCTTGAACAGCCGGACCGAGTCGGAATAGTGCAGGCGCGCCTTGTCCGCCTCGCCCACGCGGCGGTAAAGATGGCCGACGCGCAGATGCAACCGCGAGAGCCAGCGTGAATCCCCCTGCGCCTGCAGGCAGTCGATGGCGGTCTCGTACGCCTCGGTGGCCTGGGCGGCATCTCCCTGAAGATCGTAGAGATCTCCCAGGTTGGACGAAGCGGCCGCGCGGACGAAATCGTCTCCACCGGTCTCGCGGAGCGCCTCCTTGCAGTAGACGATGGCCGGAGCGACTCTTCCCCGCGCCAGGCTCGTGACGGCCAGCGCGTTCAGAACAGGCCCGAACCGTTCGCTGCGCGGCAGCGCCTCCTTGAGGTGGCCTTCGGCTTCCTCGTGAAGGCCCATGGCGTTCTCGACGACAGCCAACTGAAGATACTCGTTGGCATCTCCCGGGTTGCGCTCCGCCTGCCGCCGGTCCAGATCGTTCCGGAGCGCGGTCACGGCCGCGCCGGCCCATTCCGGCAGCGACGGTTGCGCCGTCCCCACCAGCAGCAGTTCGTCCGGACAGATGTCGGCGACTATCGAGCGGATCAGCTCGCCGGGCGACCCTTCGGGAAGCGCCTCCGTTGCCGCGGACAAGTCGGCCGGTGAAGCGGGACCGGCGGCAGCCACAGCCGGTTGGTCCGTTGACGTCGCGGCCGGCACAGCGAGGTCTGTCGGCTCAGCGTCGTCCAGTTCTTCGGGGGGCTGGGCCTCGGGTTCGGGAACGGAGTCGCCGAAATCCATTCCGCTGTACAGATAGGGCGCGCCGGCGTCTACGTCGCCGCTCTCGTCGTCCGGGCGTTCCTCGGCCACTGCCGCAGGCTTTGAACCTCTCTCCCACCAGGGGGATTCGACGACGGGTTCTCTCGCCGCACCTGCTTGCGCGGGAGGGACGGCCGGCCGGTCCTCCGGCAGCACGGCCGGCGCGGGCGTCTCTACCGGGTCATCGTCGTCCGGCTCCGTCGTCGGCTGGGACTGGATCTCGGGGTCGGTTTCGCCGTCCCCGGTGTCGGGCTCGTCCTCGGCGGTCTCTTCGGACCTTGAGCTACGCTCCCACCAGGCGGGCTCGGCGACGGGTTCTGCCGCTTCGCCGCCTTCGGCGGGAGGGAGGTCCGGCTGGTGGTCCGGCGTCACGGCGAGCGGGGAGGTGTCCACAGGGTCATCATCGTCGTCGGCCTCTTCAGGCCGTGGACCGCCTTCCCACCAGGCGGGCTCGGCGACGGGTTCTGCCGCTTCGCCGCCTTCGGCGGGAGAGACGGCCGGCTGGTCCTCCGACATCACGGCCAGCACCGACAGGTCGACCGGGTCATCGTCGTCGTTCAGTTCTTCGGGCTCCCGAGGCTCGAGCTCGGTAACGGCCCCGCCGTACCGTACTCCCCTGTACATGTAACCCGCCCTCCCGTGTGTGTCGGGCTCGTCCGCCGCGGCCTCTTCAGGCCGCGGACCGCCTTCCCACCAGGGAGAGCCGACGACTCTCTCGTCCGGCACACCCTCGTTTCCGGGTGCCGCAGGCTGGCCGGACCGGCCGGGGGTCTCGGCGTCGGGAACGGCGAGTTTTTCCGCCCCGGCGCTTTGCGCGTCATCCGTAGCCGGAGCAGAGCCTCGTTCAGGTGAACCGAGTCCGGCTCGTTCTTCCTTGTCTTCCATCTCCTTGCGTTCCATAGAGGGTCCCCGAGTCGAAAGAGTAAAGCTTTTCAACAACCGGCGATATTAACAAATTATCCACAATATGGCTATCCTTACGCTAAACGGGAAAATCGGTTACATTCATCGAATCCAGGTTACCTGAAGGCAATGAACACCGATCCAAACGCAACCTCGCGGGTTCTTCGTGTCTGGAGCATCGACGCGGCGTTGTGACGGAAGAGAAATGATTCCGCCGCGCCGGAAAGAAGGGAGTACTGAGCCATGAAACACGTGCCGTCCGGACAGACTCGTCTCATCCTTGCTGCCGCCGTCTTGTTTGCGGGATTGGCCTCCTGTGACAGCAAGCCCCCGGGCGGACCCGACCAATCGGCGGGAATTTCCCCGAGCAGGATGGCGGACGCGCTGTTCGCCGTCATGGCTGCCGACCGTACCGTCTATTCGAACGAGGTGGTCTATCGCCTGCAGGACGTGGAGGAAGTGATCAAGGCCAGCGAGCACTGGAACAACCGGAAGGCCCTGCCGCTGCCGGCCCAGATGTTCCGCATGGGCGCCGGATTGGTGGCCAAGCAGACCGATGCTTTCAGCTATGCGCTGCTGTCCAAGTGGCCCATCAACCCGGAGAGCGTACCCAAGACCGAGGTGGAGATCGCCGGATTCGACAGCGTCGCCGAGAACCCGTCGAAGCCCTTCTATGGGCGGGAGAAGATCGACGACGTCGAGTATTTTACCGCCGTGTATGCCGACGTCGCCGTCTCACCCTCTTGCGTGACCTGTCACAACGCCCACGAGGACAGTCCGCGGACCGACTTCAAACAAGGAGACGTCATGGGCGGTGTCGTCATCCGCATTCCGTTGCGCTGACGACGCGGAGGGACGGTTGATGGCAGCAGACTCCAGGAAGACCCTCGGAAAAGACAGGAGGATGAATATGCTGAGACGACGGGGGGTCTTTGTCGGCATGGGGCTCGCGTTGGTGTTCTTGCCCGCCGTCGCGTATGCGCTGGACGGCAGGGTCGACGGCAAGCCGGTACCGGAGTTGCAGGTAACGGTAGATACCATATGGACCGCCTTCGCCGCCGTGCTGGTGTTTCTCATGCAGGCGGGCTTTGCCATGGTCGAGGGCGGGTTTACCCGCGCCAAGAACGTGGCCAACACCATGATGAAGAACTTCGGGGACTTCTCCATGGCCGCCCTGGGCTTCTGGATTCTGGGTTTCGGCATCATGTTCGGCAATGGCAACGCCTTCTTCGGGACCACGGGCTTCTTCGTTACGGCGGACACGGGAGACCTGTATCAGGCTCTGAGTTGGACATCGGTTCCGACCTTGGCGGCGTGGTTCTTCCAACTGATGTTCTGTGCCACGGCCGCCACCATCGTGGCCGGGGCCATGGCGGAGCGCACCCGATTCCTGAGCTACCTGATCTTCAGCTTCTTTATTTCGCTCTTCTTCTATCCCGTCGTGGGGCACTGGATCTGGGGCGGCGGATGGCTTGCGGAGCTGGGCATGATGGACTTTGCCGGTGCCACGGTCGTGCACTCCACCGGCGCGTGGTTCGCCCTGGCGGGCGTGATCGTGCTGGGGCCCAGGCTCGGCAAATACAGCGATCTGGGGGTGCCTCGCGCACTCCCGGGTCACAACCTGATGCTCGCTACGCTCGGGGTGTTCATCCTGTGGTTCGGTTGGTTCGGCTTCAACACCGGAAGCATCATGGCCGCCAGGGTAGCTGACATATCGACGATCGCCGCAAACACGAGCCTTGCGGCGGCCGCGGCAGCCATCGGCGCCACCATTGCGTCGTGGCTGCTGTTCGGCAAACCGGACGTCACGATGGCCCTCAACGGCGCCCTTGCCGGCCTGGTGGCCGTCACCGGTGGATGCGCCTGGGTGGAGCCCTGGGCCGCGGTCCTCTTCTTCGGCTTCCTTCCGGGTGTCGTCGTGGTCTTCTCCGTGCTGATGTTCGAACAGTTGCAGATCGACGACCCGGTGGGCGCGATATCCGTCCACGGGGTGTCCGGCGCCTTGGGGACGGTCCTGGTGGGGCTGTTTCACGCGGAGTCCGGGCTGCTCTACGGCGGCGGCGTCGATTTGCTCATGGCCCAGGTGGTGGGCGTAGTGGGTGTCTTCGCCTTTTGCATGTTGGGCGGTCTGGTGATGTTCAACGCCATCCGGATCGTGGTCGGCCTGCGCGTGTCGCCTGAAGCGGAAAGGGTCGGTCTGGACGTGGCGGAGCATGGCAACGACGCCTACCCGGAATTCGGCGTGCCCGCGGGTGGCGGGGTCCGAAGAGCATAGTCCAGGTCGGGCGCCTGTTTTTGAGGAGATGCGGGAACGGCCGCCGACGGAATCGCCGGCGGCCGGAGCGTGCGGATTACCCTTGCGCGACGCGGGCCTTCTCGGCTTCCACGGCAACGTCGGTGAGGTAGTCTTCCTGCTCGACGATGGTGTAGAGGGCAAGCGAGCCGTCATCCTTCACGGGCCTGCCGCCGAAGAAGTGGAAGGCGTGGCCGTCCCAGTCGTAGAACTCGTCACCGCGCTCGAACATGGCCTTCCAGCGGTATCCCACCGGGCTCCGGTGCAGGCCGGTGCGCGCCGGCAGCGCGTCCTCCTCCTCCAGGGTCAGGGTGTCGTCTTCCTTCGCCATGGCTTCCTCGGGCAGGGTCTCCCACATGTGGCGGTAGTTGGGCATGAACTCCTCCGCCCGCACCGTCAGCGCCGTGTGCATGTCCCACCAAGGCCCGTGCCCGGCCACGCGCTCGTCCACCTTGTTCGTGAGCTTGTAGATGAGCCGGCCGCCGGCTTGCAGGCGGAGCACCAGGTTGCCCTCGGCGACGTTGGGGTTCACCTCGGGTTCAAGTGCGCAGTACTTCGCGAAGAAGTCGGCCGTCCGGCCCAGGTCCCGGGAGCCGTACACGGCGTGGCTGATGCGGCCGACGCCCTCGGACGTGCAGATTTCCATGGCGCCTTCCGGCATGTGCTCCGGCGCCCAGAACTCGAACTGGTTGCCGTCGGGGTCGGCAAAGTAGATCACCGTGCCCTCGTCGCCGCCGTCCGCCGTCCGCACCGGGTCGGTGTGCGGGATGTCGTGGCGCTCGAGCCGCTCGACGTGCCGGTCCACGTCCTCGGGCCGGATGTAGAATCCGCACCGCGGCAACTCCTCGCCCAGGGGTTTGGCCTGCGGATAGACCTCGGGCTGGAGGAACGCGCCGATGCGGCAGGACTCGCCGTCCCACCACAGGAAGCACATGATCGGGACATCCTTCTTGCGCGCGTTGGTGGTGATGCCGCGGATCGGCCGCCGGGTGATGCCGGTGGCGTTCACTGCCCAGTCGACCCAGCTCACCATGTCGTTGGTGCCCACGATAAAGTGATCGATCCAATGCACGACGCCTCGCGGCTCTTTACTACCCATCGGTCACCTCCCTCGGGCTGTCGAGCCCGGAATACTGCGGAATGGACCCTTGCCGGGCCATGACACGCCGATACCAAACGGGTCTGACCGTGTCAACGCATGGCGTCCTTCGACTTCGCGCCGCTTCGCGTCGCTACGCTCAGGACGAACGGTTGCATTGACTATCTTCCGTCAGGACGAACGGTTTGGAAACCTTGTTTCCGTTCGTCCTGAGCCCTTCGACAAGCTCAGGACAAGCGAAGTCGAAGGGCCGTTCGATTACTCGGACAGGACATTAGCTCAGTTGCCGAGCGACTTCATGTACTCGATGACGTTACGCCGGTCCTTTTCCTTGAAGTATTTCATGGTCATGCGCGACTTGACCTTGGGATCCTTGAGGAACTTGCGGAGGAATTTCTTGGGGTGCCTGAGGTATTCGAACAGGGTCTTCTCGTTCCAGACCAGGCCTTGCTTGCCCGCCCGTACGTAAGCCGGTGAGTATTTGAACCCCTTGGCCTGTCCCGCGGGCCGGCCCAGGACCTTGTGGAGGGTGGGTCCTTGCTTGTGCTTGCCTTCGACGTCGGTATGGCACACAAGGCAGCGTTTGAAGACCTTCTTGCCGGCCGCCACGTCGCCCTGGGCCAAAGCCGTGCCGGCCCCCAAGGCCGCCCAGGCCAGGACCGCGGACAAAAGGAAAACCCCTCGTACCATGGTGGCACCTCCCGTGTTCACCGTGGCTGTGTTCGAGCCAACCCCCTCCCCACAATTTAGGTACTGTTGGTGGGAATTGAAAGAGGAAGGGAAACCTCGGCAACGGAAATTCTTGTCTCGGGACCACTACCGGTGGTATGATCGGGTCGCGTAATGGACAGGATATAGGTCCGTCCTTGGGGGACCCCGGCACGGGCTGACTTGACTCGGTTGCGGACGGTCTTTGCAGCCGGCGGTTCGGCAGGTGGTGCTCATGAGAATGACGTTCGGGTGGGTCCTCATGCTCCTGCTGGGGTTGGCCGCTCCGGCGGTGAGCGAGGGCTCCGGAGGTGACAAGAACGTTGCGGCGGCCCAGGCCGGGCTGGGCAAGAGGCTGTTCTACGACGAGCGGCTTTCCGGCGACGTGAATTTCGCCTGCGCGACCTGCCACCAGCCGGCCAAGGCGTTCAGCGACGGCAGGCCCCTGTCCGCCGCTTATACCGGCGCCGCCCATTTCCGCAACACTCCCACCCTTGCCAACGTCGGGCGCCGCGCCGCGTGGATGCACGACGGTCGCCTGGGCACCAACCTCAACGACGTCACCCGCGAGATGATCACCGAGACCTACCTCATGAACATGGACATGAGGCTCATGCAGGAACGTCTCAAGCAGGATCCGGTGTACGTGAAGATGTTCCGCGCCGCCGGGCTGGGCGAGCCGTCCAACGGGGGCGCCCGCAAGGCCCTGGCCGTGTTCCTGGACACCATCGTCTCCCGGGGCGCGCCGGTCGACACGGGTAGGCTGTCCTCCGCCGCCCGCAGGGGGCAAGCGCTGTTCCAGGGCCGCGCGGGGTGTGCCGCGTGTCACTCGGGGGCGCGCTTCACCGACGACAAGCCGCACAACACCGGGGTTCCGGACAATCCGGAGATCTGGATCGACCCTCGGAGGCATTCGGCGTTCGTGGCCTACGCCAAGTTCATGGGGATCGAGAACTACATGAGTCTGCGCGAGGATCCCGGCGCCTACGTGCGCACCCACCGGCCGGAGACCCGCCGAAGCTTCCTCACCCCGACCCTGCGCGAGCTCAAGTGGACGGCGCCCTACATGCACAACGGCGTGTTCCGGTCACTGGAGGAGGTCGTGGATTTCTATGACGCCGGCGGCGGGGACGATCCGTTGAAGGCCCCACAGCTCAAGCCGCTCGGATTGACGCCTGAAGAGAAGGCCGATCTCCTGGCTTTTCTGGAGGCGCTGAGCGGCGAGACGTTCGATACCGACGAATTCGTCTGGCGCGCCGACGACTACGACTACAAGCTGGTCCGGAACTGGCGCAAGGCACCGAACTGAGGGAGATGGCCGTGAACCGCTTCCGAACGATTCTCGTCATCGTCGCAGCCGCTGTGCTGGCGGCGGCCGCGCCGGCGGGCGCGGAGCGACCGCCGGGGTTGGCTCCCCTGGGTCCGCCCCCGATCCCCGCTGACAACCCGATGTCGAAAGAGAAGGTCGAGCTCGGCAAGCTGCTGTTCTTCGATCCTATCCTCTCCGGGAACTACGCCATGCCGTGCGCCGTCTGCCACTTTCCCGAAGCCGGCTGGTCGGTCCCGGAATCGGTCAGCACGGGCTATCCGGGCACGATACACTGGCGCAACAGCCAGACCATTATCAACGCCGCCTACTACGGCAAGCTCTTCTGGGCCGGGGCGTCCAGGTCGCTGGAGTCCCAGGCCCGCTCCGCCGCCCGCGGCGCGGTGGCCGGCAACGGCGAGGACGACATGATGGAGGCGCGGCTCGCCTTCGTCCCCGAGTACCGGCGGCGGTTCAAGGAAGTCTTCGGCGACGACTGGCCGAACATCCGTCACGCCTACATGGCCATCGCCGCGTTCGAACGCACCCTGGTGCAGACCGACACCCCCTTCGACCGCTACATGCGCGGCGACGCCGCCGCGCTGACCGCGTCGCAGAAACGGGGCCTCGCGCTCTTCGCCGGCAAGGCCAACTGCATCGCCTGCCACCACGGGCCGTTGCTGACGGACGAGAAGTACCACAACGTCGGCGTGCCCCCGTACAATGGCTGGGAGGACGACGCGGTGGCGCAGATCACCTTCCGCTTCGAGCTCTATGCCAAGGGCGTCACCGAAGAAATGTACCGCAAGACCAAGGACGACCCGGGTCTCTACTTCCGCACCAAGGAGAAGAAGCACCTGGGCAAGTTCCGCACCCCGAGCCTGCGCTACACCCGGTACACGGCTCCCTACATGCACAACGGCATGCTCGGGACCCTGCGCGACGTGGTGGAGTTCTACAACGGCGGCGGCGGGAAGAACGAGTTCGCCGTCACCAAGAGCCCGTTGATCCGGCCCCTGGGCCTCACGGATGCGGAGATGGGCGACCTCGTGGCTTTCCTCGAAAGCCTTTCGGGCAAGGAAATCCTGATGGAGACGCCGGATCTCCCGGTGATGCAGCCGCTGCCGCCTCCGGGCGGGAAGGGGTCGTAGCGCGCGGATTCCACGCCGGCGCCGGAGGACTGTACCATGACGATATCCTGCCGAAACCTCGCCGGGCCCGCGGATGGTGGTGAAAAGGAAGGCTCGGCGCCCTGCCTGGTGAGCCGGCGCAGTTTTCTCCTGTGGAGCGGCATCACCACCGCTGTAATCATGGTCGGCGTTCCCGGGCGTCCGGGGGCGCAGACGCCGGCGGTGGTGTCCACCTACCCGCGCAAGCTCATCGGCAAGCTGTCGTCCCTGGAGCTGGATGAGCCCGTCGACTTCGAATACCCGGACGAGGGAGACTACGCGGAGTCGATCCTGGTGAAGCTGGGCACCCCGGCGGGGGGCGGCATCGGCCCGGGCCGGGACGTGGTGGCGTTCAACTATACCTGCACCCACCAGGGCGGCCCGCTCCAGGGCACGTACCAGGCCGGCGACAAGGCGCTGGGGCCGTGCCCGCTTCACCTCACGACCTACGATCTGACGCGCCACGGCATCTTCATCTCGGGCCAGGCGTACGAGTCGCTGCCCCAGGTGCTGCTGGAGCTGGACGGCGACGACATCTACGCCGTGGGCATGTTCGGCCTGATCTACGGCCGGTTCGACAATCTTCGATCCTGAGGATGGGTCCCATGTCTACCCCGTATCATCTCCCTGAGCAGAGCGTGCCGCTTCCACCCCCGGACGCGGAGGTCATCTCCACCGCGTGCGACTACTGCGTGGTGGCGTGCGGTTACAAGGTCTACCGCTGGCCGGTGCGGCGCGGGAACAACGGCGGTCCGGGCGCCAACGAAAACGCCCTCGGCGCGGACTTTCCCGTGGAGCCCCTGGGCCCCTGGGTCGTCGCCGACCAGCACAACATCGTGATGCACGAGGGCAGGCCTCACCATGTGGTCATCATCCCCGACAAGGACACGGACTTCGTCAATCACAGCGGCAACTCCTCGGTCCGCGGCGGCCTGCTCGCACAGAAGGTCTACAACCCCGACAAGCCGACCCGCGACCGTCTCCGGTCGCCGCTGGTGCGGATCTTCGGGGTGCTGATGCCGGTGACCTGGGACTTCGCCCTCGACGTGGCGGCCGAGGTAGGAAACCATGTCCTGGCGAAACACGGCACCAATGCCTATGCCGTGAAGACCTTCTCCTACGGCTATCTCGAGAACACCTACGCCATCACCAAGTACGCCCTGCGGAACGTGCGCACCGCTAACTTCACGTTCCACGACACGCCGTCCGACGTCACCTCCACTCCCGGTTTCCGCGACGCGGGGTTCGACAACTTCGGGCCGTCCTACGAGGACTGGCGTGACGCCGAAGTGCTGCTGATCTGCGGCACCGACCCCTACGAGACCAAGACCATCCTGTTCACCGACTGGATCATGCCCGGGATCCAGAACGGGCAAAGGACGATCTTCATGCTGCCGCGCCGCACCGCCGGCGTCGCCTATGCGGAAAGCCAGGGCGGCCTGTACATCGACATCCAGCCGGGCACCGACCTGCCGGTGCTGATGGCCATCGCGCGGGTGATCGTGGAGAACGGGTGGGAGGACCGGGAGTGGATCCGCGACTGGGTCAACTCCAAGTGGGAAAGCTCGTCCGGGTTCGGGCAGGGAACGCGCAACACGCCGTGGCAATGGCGCACCACTTGGGGCATGTTCCAGACCGACGGTTTCGAGGACTGGAAGAAGTGGCTGCTGGCCCAGGACTATTCGGTCCCGGAGAAGGCCGCCGCCATCGCCGGCATCGACGTCCAGAAGATCCACACCGCCGCCGAGTGGATGGCGAAGCCGCGCGCCGACGGCTCCCGGCCCAAGACCTCGATCATGATCGAGAAGGGCTGTTACTGGTCCAACAACACCGGCAACACCAACGCCATCGCCTCCCTGGGCATCGTCTGCGGCGCCGGCGGGCGGCCCGGCCAGGTGGTGGGGCGGGCCGGCGGACACCAGCGCGGCGGCCTTCGGGGCGGCAGCTACCCGCGCAACAAGAGCCCGGAAAAGCTGCCCGGCCGGCGCCGGCGGGCGCTGGATACCGACCGCTACCTGATGGCCGGCCACACCCGTCTCGCCCACGTCATCGGCAACACCTGGGTGCAGGGCATGTGCGGCACCCAGTCCCTGCAGGAGAAGTTCGACGAGCTGACCACGCGCAACCCGCACCAGGTGCGTAGCTTCGACCGCGAGGACGTGGTGGAGACGCTGAAGCGGCGGACGGACTCGGGCGGCATGGTGGTGTGGCACCAGGACATCTACCTGGTGGACCCCATCGGCGCGCGTTATGCGGACATCGTGTTCCCGGCCGCCGGCTGGGGCGAGGAGACCTTCACCCGGGCCAACGGCGAGCGCCGCATCCGCCTCTACCCCAAGTTCTACGATGCTCCCGGCGCTGCCCGGCCGGACTGGTGGATCATCGCGCAACTGGCCCGCAAGATGGGTTTCGAGGGCTTCGACTGGAAAGACTCCAACCAGGTGCTGGAAGAGGGCGCGCGCTTCTCCCGGGGCTCGCGCAAGGACTTCTTCGCGGTGAAGGTGGCCGCCCGGCGCGAGGGCAAGACGCTGCACGACAAGCTCCGCGAGTTCGGCACCAACGGCATCCAGGGCCCGGTGCTCATGCGCGCCGACGGCACCCTGGAGGAGACCAAGCGGCTCCACGACGTCAACCGGGTGCTGCCGGACGAGGGTCCGGCCGGCTCCACGGTCTTCAACAAGAAGCTGACGCACTTCAACACCCAGACCGGGAAACTGAACCTGCAGAAGGCGCCGTGGGAGCTTTTCTCCAGCTACTGGGAGTGGATGAAGCCGCGGGAAGGGGAGATCTGGATCACCTCCGGCCGCATCAACGAGCGCTGGCAGTCGGGTTACGACGACCGGCGGCGCCCGTACATCGAGCAGCGCTGGCCCGAGAACTGGATCGAGCTGCACCCCGACGACGCCGGCGCGCGCGGGTTGGAGTCGGGCGACTACGCGATGATCCATTCCGACCGCATCCCGGTACAGAAGGAAACCATCCTCGGCATCGAGCCCGACGACTTCGACTTCGCCGCGCTGCTTCGCAACGGCTACATCGAGCTGACCCGCGGCGCCATCACCGCGGTGGTGATCGTGACGCCGGCCATCAAGAAGGGCGTAGGCTTCATGGATTTCCTGCAGACCAGCCAGCCGGCCAATGCCCTCTCGGGCCGGGTGGTGGACTGGATCAGCGGCAACTACAACTACAAGATGGGCGTGGGACGGCTGCGGCGCATGGGCGAAAGCCCCTACAAGCGCCAGTTCCGCAGCATGTCGTTCGCCCGCCGCGACATAGCCCTGGAATAATTTCCGATGGATGGCGCTGCCGGCCATCTCTCGTCATTGGCCGTGAAACCGCCCGCCCAGGCCTGTCCCCGTCATTCCGGTGAAAGCCGGAATCCAGAGACACCGCGGCCAAGCCCTGGATTCCGGCCCTGTATCGAGTACGGGGCAGGCTTTTCGCCGGAATGACGGAACCCGGACCATGGTTCCAGCAACCGACCCGGTAGAGATCATCACTCCCCATCTGAAAGCGCCGGAGGACTCGATCCGCTGCGCCGCCGCCCGCGCCCTCGGCGCGCTGGGCGACGAGGGCGCGGCGCCGGCCTTGGTGGACGCGCTGCTGGATCCGGACCCGGACGTGCGGGCCGATGCCATGGCGGCACTGGTGCGTTGCGCCCGGCCGCAGGACGCGCCGGCGATCCGGCGCTCGTTACAGGGCGATCCGGTGGGTGAGGTCAAGACCGCGGCGGTGCGGACCTTGGGCCGGCTCGAGGACGGGGCGTCCACGGAGTTGCTGCGGGCGCTGGCGCGGGATCGATGCGAGTCGGAGGTGGCATGGGAGGAGGGTTCGTGGGACGACTGGCTGGACGTGCAGGTGGCCGCAATCATGGCGTTGGGGGATTTGGGCGCCGAGTCCGCGGTGGACGATCTGATCCGGGCGCGGGCCGAAGAGGGCGGGCAGGAGCTCGACCACGTGGTCTTCGCCGCCCTGGCGAAGATGCCCGGGCGCGGCGTCGCGGCTCTCCTCGATTTCCTGAACGACGGCAACGGGCGGGTCCGGGAGCGTGCCTTGGCCGCGTTGTCGCGGGCCGGGCGGGATCGGCTGACGCCGCTCCGCGACCGCCTGGTCGCCGACCCGAGCCCGGGCGTTCGCCGGCTTGCCGCCGACTGCCTGGATGCGGGAGACACGGCATTGTCCGCCTTGGTCTTGAAGGATCCGGAGGCTTCGGTCCGCGCCGCCGCGGTGGGGCGCGTTGCCCCGGCGGCACCGGATCTGGCCCGCGCGGCGCTTGCCGATCCCGATCCCCATGTCCGCGCCACGGCTCTCGAAGGGCTGGCGCCGCACCTCTCCTCCGCTGACGGGCCGGCGCTCGCCGCAAAGCTCGCGGCCTGGCTTTGGGAGAGGGACACCCGGCTGGCTGTGGCGTGCGCGTCGGTGTTGCCCACGGTGATGGGGGCGGGGGCGGCGAGCGCGCTGCGAAACACGGCGGCAGACGGAGAACGGCTTGCCGAGGTGCGCATCGCCGCGCTCCAAGCACTGGGAGAGATCGGTACCCGAGAGGCTGTCGATTCGCTGCCTGAGGCCGTGTCCGCTCCGGTGCGACAGGTTCGGGTGGCCGCCCTGGCGGCAGCGGCGGCAATGACGCGCGGCGCGTCCGAGGAGGGCCGGAGGCCGGCGCGGGATCTTCTGATCGAGGCCATGCGCGGCGATCTCCGGTCCCGCCCGTCCGGCGGCACGGAAGCAAGCGATGACGCTCCGGGTCACGCGGCGGCCGGTTCCGCCGGAAGCGTGCTCGCGATAACTCCCGAGGGCGGCATCGTGGCCGCCGACGCGCCTGAGCTGGAAGCATCCACTGCCGGCTCGGGCGGCGTTGCCGAAGCGCCGCTGTTCCCCCGCTCCACCCTCGAAGCGATTCAGGCAGCGGAGTCCGGGACGGCCGCACCGTCCCACGATCCTTCACCGTCTCCGCCTGGCGCGGGGCGAGTCCGGTCCCGCCGCGTGCGGGTGGAAGGCGTTGACGACTCAGACGCCGATATTCGTCTGGTGGCGGTCCGGCTTGCCGCGGACTGCGCCGTCGAGGGCATCGACGAGGCGCTGGCGCAAACCGCCCTGTCGACGGAGTCCGACCTGCGGGCGGGCGTCTTCGAAGCCATTGCCCAACGCGCGGCGGTCATGCCGCTGACGGCCGACCTGCGGGCTATCCTGATCCGGTCACTGGCCTCCGACGACGCCCGGGTGCGATGCGCCGCCGCACGCGGACTCGCCCACGCGGGCGGCGATGCCACTCCACACCTCATCGCGTTGATTGACGACGCCGACGCTTCGGTGCGGGCGGCGGCGGTGACGGCGGTTGGCGCCGTCCATCCCGCGAGAGTCGCGGCGGGCTTCCGCGACTCCTCGCCCCTGGTCCGCCGGGCTGCGGTGGATGCCGTCACTACGGCTGGCGAGGATCGTCTTCTTGAAGACGGTCTAGGGGTGCTGGTGGACAGCAGCCATGCCGACAGCCTCATGGATGCATGTGCGCGTCACATCGAGGTGACACGGACGTTGATCGGGATGCTCAGCGATCCCCAGGTCTCGAAGCCGAGGCTTCGGACGATGCTGGAAGCCCTGGGCGGTGCCGGGGGCGAATGAACCGGAAGCGACACCAGTCGAACCGTGAAGCGGCGGCGCGGGGCAGGCCTATTTCTCTTCAAACGTGATCCGGCCGCCCGTCATGGTGAGGACGGGCCGGATGGCGGCGATTTCGTCCGGCGGGACCGTCAAGTAGTCACGGTCGAGCACGACCAGGTCAGCCAGCTTCCCGGTCTCCAGTGAACCGAGGCTCTTTTCCTTGAACAGCAACTTGGCGTTGTTGATCGTATGGGCGATGAGGGCGGCCTTGCGGGAGACGCGTTGATCCTCGCTCCAGGCCCTCTGCCCCGCGATATTGTGGCCCGTCACGGCCCAGCCGAGCGTCAGGAACGGATTGACCGGCGCGACGATGGCGCCGTCAGAGCCCAACCCCCATAGGACTCCGGAACGCTCGATGCTGCCGAGAGGAGGACGGTTGCGCGACCGCGAGTTCATCATCGCCTGGGAGTGCACGGCAACTGCCACCCCCAACCTGCGAGCTCGATTCAGATCCGGTTCGGTGATCCCCAACGAATGCGCCAGCGTCCAGCGCAGCTCCTCGACATTGGGGATGTCGAACGCGATCTCTTCGACCAGGTCGATGAACTGGGAAATGGTAGGCCCGCTCATGGTGTGTTCGTGGATCGGCCAACCATGCTTGGCGGCGGCGCGCGAAATGGTGCGTACGGGACCCCAGACAGATTCTTCCCAGCGTTCCCGGCGATTGGCCCGGTCGTGCATCGGCCCGTATATGTGTTCGCCCAGTCCGATCACGCCGAATTGATCCGTCGTGCTGAACGGCTTCGCGGCGCCACCCGTTATGAGTTCCAGGGCATCGTCCGTGCTTTGGGGATCGGTGGCGCGGTAGCGCAGCGTGTGGAAGACCCGCAGCGGCATCGGCCCGGCGGCGGCCAGGCTTGCAACCGGTGCCAGCTTGCCCTCGCTCGGCCGTCCGATATCGTAGACCGTCGTCAAACCCACTCGATTCAGCGCGGCCATGTAGGCGAGTATCGCTTCCTTGCTGGAACTCTTGTGGCGCCAGCCGATGAAGCGCCCGAAAGGCCGGAAGCTTTGCCGTCCGCGCATCCGGGCGCCTTCGGCGGGATCCCGGCCCACCGCCTTCAAGGCCGCGCTGTTGGCATAAGCCGTGCGGTAGCTTTGCTGGATGTAGACGGGATTGTCGGGTGCCGCCGCATCCAGCTCGGCGAGCGTGAAGCCGCCCGGCTCGTCCCGGAATTGGCTCGGCGACCAGCCGCCGATCACGGTGATCCACTGCTCCCTGGGCGCCGAAGCCGCTTTCGCGGCGATCATCGCCAAAGCCTTGGCCCGGCTCGTGACGCCATCGAGGCGAACTTCGCGCTGATAATTCCAGACGCTGCGGATGAAATGAAAATGATTGTCGATCAAGCCGGGGATCACGGTCTTGCCCCCGAGTTCGATGATCCGGGTATTCGGACCTTTGTGGCGGGCCACCGCCTGAGCTGAACCGACCGCGACGATCCGGCCGTTATCGACGGCCAGGCTATGGGCAACGGAGAAATCCGGATCGACGGTCAATATCTTGCCGTTCGAGATGATGATGTCCGCCGATTGCGCCGTAGCCAAAGGCGCCGAAACAAGGGTCCACGTAAGAACCGTCAACGCGGTGAGAAAATATCGTAATGACATGTCGTACCTCGCTCAAGCAGACTACTTCACTCAGTTAGACGGTAGTGAGTTCCCGGTTCAAGCAGAGAAGGCGGGAAAACCTCACCGGCGATACCGCCACTTCAGGTCTCGGTGGTGGATTCAGGCTTCCCTGCCTGCGCCGGATTCGGTATCCTTCCCGATGCTGGTATGCGCATTCTGATCCACGGACAGCAGGCGTTCGGCAAGGCCGTGCTGGAACGGTTGATGGAGGGTCCTGACGAGGTGGTGGGCGTCCTCTGTCCGCCGGACCGGGAAGGCTCGCCCCCGGGTCCGCTCAAGGAGGCGGGATTGGAGCAGGGGCTTCCGGTCCACCAGCCCGAGACCTTCAAGACGGACGAGGCGCTGGAACTCGTGCGGAGCTTCCGGTCCGACCTGTGCGTCATGGCTTACGTGACGCTCCTGGTGCCTCGGCGGGTGCTGGACGCGCCGCGGCTGGGCACCATCCAGTACCATCCCTCGCTGTTGCCCTTGCATCGTGGACCCAGCTCCATCAACTGGGCGCGCATCCAGGGGGACGAGAAGACCGGCCTCACTATTTTCTGGCCCGACGAGGGTCTGGACGAGGGTCCGATCCTGCTCCAGAAGGAGGTGGAGATCGGCCAGGACGATACCGTCGGCAGCCTTTACTTCCAGAAGCTGTTTCCCATGGGCGTGGACGCCATCGCCGAGGCCGTGGAGATGGTACGCGCCGGCACCGCGCCGCGCATCGAGCAGGATCACGGCCGGGCCACCTACGAAAGCTGGTGCCTCGAGGCTGACGCCGAGGTCGACTGGTCCAGGCCGGCGGAAGAGGTTCACCGCCTCATCTGCGGCACCGACCCCCAACCCGGCGCCTGGACCACCGTGGGCGGCAACAAGCTGAAGCTCTACGGCAGCCGCCTGGGGACGGGTTCGGGCGCGCCCGGAGAGGTCCTGGGCCTGTCCGACGCCGGCATGGCCGTGGCCGCCGGCGACGCGAGCGTGGTGGTGCAGCGGGTTAGGGCGCACGACTCCCGCACCAAGGTAGCCGCCGCCGAATACGCCGCCGGGGCCGGCATCCGTCCCGGCCAACGTCTGGGTTGAGCCGGGGCACTGACGGGTTTGAAACCCGCCTGCGTAGCCTACGAGGACGCGGTCCTTGAGGGCGTGCAGTGCACGCCCTCAAGGACCGCCCATGCCGCCGCTGCCGGCGGCCAGCGGGTGGTCCGCGACACCCACCGGGCACGCTCCCGCGGCGCCATCTCGCACAGCAGGTTGCGGACCTGTAAGGGGTCGGCGGCAACGTCGCTCAGGCTCAGGCCATCGTCACGGCGCCACATGAGGCGGTAGTCGCCCTCGACTTCAAGAAAGCTCGGCCAGAACACCTGCCGCCACGGCATCAGGCCCCAGGCCTGCAAGCGGCGGGGTTCTTCGGGCGGCGGCTCGAAGAGGCTGAAGACTCCTCTGGCTGGGCTTCCCTCTCTCAGAAGGCGCATCAGCGTCCACCCGAGGTCGGTGACCGACACCGCCCGGTCCTGCTAGGCGCCAAGCGCCGTTTTGGCAGCCTGCGGAAAATCTTCCGGTAGCGAGATGTAGGCGCTAATGCCTACCACGCCCTCGTGGAGCGACGCGGTGCGGTAGCGCCTCGGCGGCCTGCCGTCCGGGCCGTACAGGACGCCGCCAAAGGCGTAAGCCGGGGTTTCGTCCTCGCCCTGGTCGCCGAAGCCTACGACTACGGTGCTGTCCAGGCGGCCGCTCTTGCGGAAGGCGTCGATCAGGACGCCCGCAGCGCGGTCGGCCACCAAGGCCGCGGCGGCGCAGCGCGACCGCTTGCGCTCTGGCGCGTCCATGCCCGTCTCGACGCACGGCGCGTGCAGGGCGCCACCGTAGAACAGCACGAAAGCGCGGTCGTCCGGGCCGAGTCCGTGGACCCAGCGGGCGGCCTTGGCTGCCGCTCGCTGGTCGTCGCCAAACAGGTCGTTGAGCCGCGGGCCGCCGCTCAGCGCCTGCTCCGCCAGTGGGTCGATCAGACCCTGCCACAGGGGGTCCATGTCTGAAAAGTCCCCTCTTGAAGAAGCCCACAGCGTTCGCAGGCCGCAGGCGCGGGCCTGCGACAGCAGCGTCGGCAGAGTCATCAGCTCGGGCCACGGCGTCCAGGAAGGATGGCGCCCGGCCATAAAGGCCGGCAGGCCCAACTCGGTGTAGTTGGAGACCGCAAAGGCACGCGTCAGGAAGACGCCGTGCCGGTCCGGCTCGGCCAGGAGAGCGGCCTGGCGCGGCGCCCGGCCGCTCTCCGGCCCTGCCCAGCGGCCCCACGAGTCATGCAGCACGACCAGGACGTCGTAGCGGTCGCAAGGCTTGGCAGTGACCTTGGCTGGTTGCCGCGGCGGCCAAGGCTTGGTCCCTCCCGAGCCGAGTCGTTTCCTCGCCTCCTTGCCGAGGTCCAGGGCCAGCCGTACTGAGGCCGTCTCCGGCGACGCCAGGACGACGCGGTGGTAGGAATCCTCGAAGAGGACCCAAGCGGGCAGCGCCGCGGCCAGCAGGACCGCCCCTGACAGCGTGAGCCAGCTTTTTGCGCCAGCGGGACCTGTGCCGGGCACGAAAGGCCTGCGACCCCAAACGAGGACGGCTGTCCAGGCCGCCGCAGCGCCAAGGGCGGCCAAGTGGCTGGCGAGGTCGGCCGATTGCAGGTACCCCCACCACCCTCCTCCTTTTCCGTAGAACAGGATTTGCGAGACCAGCAGCGGGTGGCCCGTGAACCGCATGGAAACGGCGTGGGCCCCGAACAGGTACGCGGCCGCCAGGGCGATGGGAAAAAGCAGAACCGCGGCCTGAAGTGGACGGCGGGTGCCGCCTCCGAGGGCGGCGGCTCCGGCCGTCCAGGCGAACAGTGGCAGCGTCAGGCCGAAGAAAAGGTCGCCGGACCAGGCGGCGCCGTCGGAGACGACAGTGCACAGCAGCCGCCCAACCGTGAGGCAGGCAACTCCCTGAACGACGGCCTGCACCAGGCGCGTACGGATAAGGAACCGGAAGGTCAACGGGCGAAGACGAAGGTGTTCGTTTGAAACCCGCATCTACGTGTCCGGTTCCTCCGGCGCGGTGAGAAGCTGGACGGCCCGGTCGAGGTCGGCGTGGCTGCCGAGCAGGACGAGGATGTCGTCCGGCCGCAGCCTGTAGTCCATGGGCGGACTCTCCACCGAGACCCCTTCCCGCACCAGCGCCAGCACGCTGGTCCTCCCCTCGAAGTGCTCCTTCAACTGGCCGATGGTGTAGTGGGCTCCGGGCGCATCCTCCTGCACCAGGAACGTGTCGGCGGTGGCGCCGGTGAGAAACTGGCTGAACCGGGCCAGGCTCTGGCCCTCCAGCCGCAGCCCGCGCAGCATGCTGTAGCCTTCCCGGCGCACCATCGCCACCTGCAGGGTGATGACGTTGCGCGGCACGTGGTACTCCTGCAGGACCCGCGCGAAGATCTCCACCGAGGTCTCGAACTCCTCCGGTATGACCTCGTTGGCGCCGAGCCGGGTAAGGCGCGGGATCTCGGCCACGTACCGCGTGCGCACGATGATGTAGAGGTCGGAGTTCAGCCGCCGCGCGTGCCAGACGATACGAGCGGTCGCCATCGGATCGCTGATGGCCACCACCAGCACGCGCGCTCGCGCCACCCCCATGGCCGCGAGGACCGCCGGACGCGTGCCATCGCCGAACTGGATCTCCTCGCCTTCGCTTCGCATCCGCCGCGCGACCTCCGGGTTCAGGTCCAGGATCCGGTGGGGGATGTCCACCTCCCGCAGGACCCGGGCCAGGTTCCGTCCGTTGAGCCCGGAGCCCACGATGATGACGTGCCCTTTCATGTCGCCCGCCGACGGCCCTTCGTCGCCATCGCCGCGGTGCAGCGCGAAACCCAGGCGCCCCCCGGCGACGATCAGCAGCGGGGTCGCCAGCATGCTGAGGATCGAGGTGGCGAGAAAGAGCTGCTCCTGTTCCGGCGAGAGGAGCGCGAACGCGCCGCCCATGCGCGCCAGTATGAGCGAGAACTCACCCACCTGGGCCAGCGCCAGCCCCAGCAACAGGCCGAGCCGGAACGAACGCTGAAGCGTGGAGAAAATGGCGGTGATCAGGCCCCCCTTGATCAGCACCAGCAGCAGCCAGGCGCCGCCGATCAGCGAAATTTCCTCCCCCACGAAGGCAAGGTCCACCTGCATCCCGATGGAGATGAAGAAGATCCCCGCGAAGCTGTCCCGCAACGGCAGGATGTCGGAAACCACCTGATGGCTGTACTCGGAATCGGAGATCAGCAGCCCGGCGATGAAGGCCCCCAGCGCCAGGGAGATGCCGGACTGGAAGGCCACCCAGGCGGTGCCGAGGCAGATAAGCAGCACGAACAGGACGAAGATCTCCTGGTTGCGCAGCCGCGCCACCTGGTGGAGGAACCACGGCACGACGAAACGCGAGGCGATGAAGATGAGGGCCACCGCCAGCACCGATTTCCCCAGGGTGAGGCCCACGACCTGAATGGACAGCGCGTCGGGCTCGCCCAGCACGGGCACCGTCAGCATCATCGGCACGGCGACGATGTCCTGGAGCAGGAGCGTACCCACCGCCAGCCGCCCGTGCAGGGCGGACAGCTCGTCGCGGTCGCTGTAGATCTTGAGCACGATGGCGGTGCTGCTGAGGGAGGCGAGCAGGCCGAAGAAGAAGCTGATGCGCAAGGGATAACCCAGGTGGACGCCCGCCGCCGTCACCGCCAGGACGGTCAGCGCCACCTGAAGGGAGCCGCCGATGATGATCGGCCCTTTCACGGCCAGGAAGCGCTCGAAGGAGAACTCCAGGCCGATGGAGAAGAGCAGCAGCACGATGCCGATCTCCGCCAGGACCTCGATCTCCTCGCCGTGGCCGATGACGCCGAAGCCGTGCGGCCCCATGGCGACGCCGACCGCGAGAAAACCGATCACCGTGGGCAACCGAAGCTTGTGGAAGGCGAAGACCGTGGCCACCGTAAGGGCCAGGACGGTCACCAGGCTTGTGAGTATGTTGAGCATGCCGCGTGCCGACGGGGAACCGGCGTGGTGTTCCACGCGTGCTTCAATGATGATAGACGATTAAGAACTTCATGGATACATGAACGGGCGCATGCGGCAACCGAGGGGACAATGAGCGAAGAAAACAGGGTCATGGGCATCGACATCGGCGGCACCGGCGTCAAGGCGGCGCTGGTGGACACCCAGAACGGCACGATGACGTCGGAAAGGGTACGGCTGCCCACGCCCCAACCGGCGACGCCGGCGGCCGTCATGGAGGCCATCAAGGAGTTGCAGCGCCAACTCCAATGGCAAGGGACGGTGGGTTGCGGTTTCCCGGGCCTGGTCAAGAGCGGCCGGGTGCAGCGGGCGCCGAATCTCGATTCATCCTGGATCGGCTACGACCTGGCCGGCCAGCTCCAGGCACAACTGGGGGCGCCGCGGGTCGCCATCGGCAACGACGCCGACGCCGCCGGACTGGCCGAGTTCCGCTTCGGCGCCGGCCGGGGCGCGGGCGGAACCGTTCTGGTCATCACGCTGGGAACCGGCATCGGCTCGGCGATCTTCCGCGACGGCGTGCTCCTGCCGGACACCGAGCTGGGCCATCTCGCAATGCACGGCAAGGTGGCGGAAAAGTGGGCCGCCGCCAGCATCCGGACGAACAAGGACCTGAGCTGGAAGAAGTGGGCGAGGCGGCTCAACGACTACCTCGTTCACGTGGAGTACCTTCTCGGCGTCGACCTGTTCATTATCGGCGGAGGCGTCAGCAAGAAGCCCGCGAAGTTCTTCCCGTACCTTCAGGGCGTAGGTGGCCGGGTGGAAGCCGCGCGCCTCGGCAACGCCGCCGGCATCATCGGCGCCGCGCTGTTCCCTCTGCGTTAGTCGTCCTGTATGCGGCGAAGCCAGGGCAACAGCATGACGTAGGGAGGCTCGGTTTCGCGAAGGCTTCGGCTGAACTGCGCAAACAGCTCCGGAACCCTTGCGCATGCCAGTTCCCGCTGCACCCGCATGCGCGACACCAGCACCTCGGCGGCCGGCAGCGCGCGGCCGTCTCCGGCCGCGGACATGGCCTGGGCGAAGTCCTGGGTCCGGGCTTCGTGCACGGTAAGGTCCTGGATTCTGCCCAACGCGTCCTGGAGCTTCTTCAAGCGTTGCACCGCACCCTTGGCCTCGGGCATCAGATCCCCGAGGATCTCCATCAGGTAACGAAGCTGCTTGCACTCGATGCGGAGGGAATGAAAGGCGGCGGCGTCCTTCTGGTTCCGCAGCCGCGCCCCCTGCTCCAGCACCGCCCGGCACTTCCTTGCAACGCGCGCTCCGGCCAGCGACAGGGCGGGCTCCGCGCCCCGCCGTCCCGTTCCGAGGCCGCTGTCGTCCTCGACGGATGAGCGCCAACGTTGCATCGCCGCATCGTAGTCCCCGGAACCCATGACTCCCGCCAACGCGCGATAAGCCGTTTCCCGCTCACGCGCGGCGAACTCGAACAGCGGCGTGATGTCCTCCGTCAAGGGTGCCGCGAGCAGGCTTCGGTAGTCGGCCTGATGCTCCAGGTACACGTCCAGATCCCTCAGCACGTTGGTGGACTTGCCCAGCCACGACAGGTTCTTCCTGAGCCGGGCGCCCGACTCGGCGGCAAAGACGTCCCGCAGTTGTCCCAGATATGACCTGGCGCGCCGGACGGCCACTCGGAAGTCGTGCAGGAATTCCGCGTCCGTATCGTTGAGGACACCCTCCTGGTTGGCCCGAGCCACCTGGTATTGGGCGCGGATCATGGCGCGCACGGCCTCGGCCGCGGTCATCGAGGCGTCAAGCTTCGCCCGGGAGACGGACGCCGCGCGCAAGGGGTCGAGACCCAACGCCTCGACCGCCTTCCGGTAACGTGAGCCGTCGCCGGCTTGAACACCGCGCTTCTCCCACCACTCGCAGACTTCCCTGAAAATCTTCTTGTAGCCCCGTACCTGCCGGACCACGACAAAGGAGCCCAGCCGCGCGGTCCGCTTTCCGTCTGACGCTTCGTCCTGACTCACCGAGACCCGCAGGACCGTTTTCCGGTCGCGATTCCAGCGGCTCCAGGTGCGTTCCCGCGACCGGACCGAAAAGAGCTCGAGCAGGGCCCGGTTCCTGGTCAACGGCACCAGCTCGTCCCGCAGCCCGCCCGGGGGCAACCTGTCGGCAAACCCTGGAAGGCCGTCGAGATCGATGCGGGTGCGCGGGTCCGGCCGATCCAGGGATTCGAGTTGAAGCACGCCCTCGGAACTCCACAAGGCGCGCGATTGAGCATGGAGCCGCCCGTCGTGGGTGTCCAGGTACACGGCCTCACGGCTGAGCCGCGGCCCCTCGCGCAACTCGTACTGTTGGCGCAACTCGCGCAGCAAACGCTGCCCGGGCCGGCCCTGGGGAATCTCGAACGTCAACTCCGAGACCTCCGATGTGGTGGACGGCATCATCATCCGCTCGCGGACGGGGAGGAAGGGGACGAGTGTAGCAGGGCGGCCAGCTCCTCCCAAAGCTCCCTGTAGCGCCCGGTCGCCGAGCCGGTTGGCAGGAAGGCCGGAAGCGGCGCCCGCGCCATCCCCATGCTCTCGACGTCGGCGGCATAGGGGATCGCGGCCTCCAGCCATCTCGGAAATTCCTCCCTCATGGCGGCCATGGTCGTCCGGTGCATCTTCTTGCGCGCCTCCACCATGGAAAAGAAGGGCCAGATCTTGTCTTCGTCATATCCCTTGCGCCGGATGAAGGAACGCAGGTTGGAATAGGCCCGGGCGGCCAGAGTCGAGGGCACCACCGGTATCAACAGCAGGTCCGCCGCCACGAAGATGCTCTCGGCCAGCAAGGCCGCGGTCGCGGGGCTGTCCAGGACGATCAGGTCGTACTCGCCACGGAACGGTTCGAAGATCTCATGCAAACGCTTCCGGGAGTGCTTGACGTGATCCAGCGCGGTAGCCAGATGCCGGTGTGACCAGTCGGCCGGCAACAGGTCGAGACCCTCGTAGTCCGTGCCCTTGATGTTGCCGGCGACCTTCGCCCGCCCCTTGAGAAAGACCTGTCTGGCCTTCTTGAGCCGGGGTTTGATACGGAAATAGTAGGTTGCCGAACTCTGCGGATCAAGATCGCAGACGAGCGTCCTGAGTCCGGATTCGGCGCTGAGGTAGGCCAGATTGACGGCGGTGGCTGTCTTGCCGACACCACCCTTCAGGTGATAGACGGCCAGCACCTTGCCCTGTCCGGACTTGCCCGACATCTTTCAAACGTCAACTGGTGTCCTGTCCGGTTAGACAGGACACTGAGTCCGGCAGGCCGCCAGGGTAGTTGGAGGCCACTCCCCCCGTGGCCCCCAACCTTGCGCGCGTCAGGATCGGGGCTTCCTGGGAGGGACGATGGCGTCTTTGCAGGCTTTGGCAACGCGAAACTTGACGACCCTTTTCGCAGGGATCTTGATCGCTTGCCCGGTGGCGGGATTGCGCCCCATGCGGGCCTTCCTGCTGGTCTTCACGAGTCGGCCGATGCCCGGTACGATGAAAACCCCGCTCTTCTTGACCTCCTTGACGGCGAGCGCCGCCAGATTGTCGAGGAAATCTTTCGCGACACGTTTGTTCAGGTCGCACTTCGCCGCCAGATCGGTCACGATCTGTGCCTGAGTCATCTTCGTAGCTGCCATGCCTCTCCCTTCTACGCCCGCTGGTCCATGGGTCGTAAGTATCTTAAAGTCTCGACATTATACGTGCGCTTCACCAGATTGTAAAGAAAAATGCCGGGTGGCGGCCTCCCTGGGCCCGCCGGGCGCCCGCTTCTACGGATACTCTACCCGCCAATCCGGCAATCGCGGATGCGGCCGGCGAAACGCGTGAATGATATCGCTGTGGGTCAGATCGTCATACCGGAATGAGGGCAGGTCCGAGCTGATCCGCGAATGATAGCGCATGAGGACCAGGTAGCGTTTCACCAGTTCCGGGAGCAGGAAGTTCTGCCGCACGTGCTCCCGCCCCTGCCGGCCCAAGGCAGCCGCCGCCTCGCCGTCCTCCAGCACGGTCGCCATGTGCGAGGCAATGGCGTCGACGTCCAGCGGATCCACCAGATACCCGGTCACGCCGTCGATCACTTGCCGCTTGATGCCGCCCACGCGGGAACCGATGACCGGCGCGCCCTGCCACAGGGCCTCGGTCACAACCAACCCGAACCCTTCCCGGGTGGACACGTGCACGAAGCCCCGGGCGATGCGCATCAAGGCCCCCACCACCCGGTCGTTGTCCTCGACGTTGACCCAGAACCGCACATCGGGATGGTCGTCGGCCTGGAGCCTCAGCTCGTTCAACACCTCGTCGCCCTCGGGGTCGTCGGAGGCGGTATTGCCGATGAACAGGAGGTAGGGCTTCGGATCCCAGCGCCGCGCTTCGGCCATGCGCTGGAAGGCCTTCAGAATCGTCCCCTGGTTCTTGTGGCGGTCGTAACGGGAAATGGCCGCGAATATGGGCCGTTCGGGATCCACGTCATGGGCCTTGAACAGCGGTTGCAGGATGTCGAGCGCTTCGGCCCGGGTATAGTGCCTGTTCTTCTCCGCCAGCGGATCGATGCACGGCATGATCTCGTACACCGGAATCTTGAGCCCCGGGCCCACGAACTCCCGCATGGTGAAGACCGCGCCGTCGCAATGGTTCACGTACGGCAACAGGAAGCGCCACACGGTCTTGTCGGGGACCGACGTGTCGATGTGACAGCGCCAGATCACGTTCCCGAGGATCGGCGCGTTCATGATCATGGCGGCGGGCTGCGGATCGTGGATGACCGTGAGGTCGGATGCGATGAAGGTATTGCAGGCGTTCTCGTCGATGGTGTCGAGGTAGGCGCCGAAGATTTCCTCGAGGGAAATGGGCGAGCCTGCTCCCTGAAGCAGGTTGTGGAACTTCTTGGTGACCTGGAAGAACTCGCGGTTGCCGCGAATGGTGCACCAGCGGGCATCGACTCCCAGCGAGCGGGCGAAGGGAACCGCGCTGCGCAGCATTTCGGCCACCCCGCCGCCCATGGCGGTGGAATTGACGTTCACCCAGCCGTGGCCCGCCAACGGCTCCGCCAGCCGCCTGAGCTCGTCCATGCCCGGCCGGCCGATGACCGCCTCGTAGTCCGCGAGGCCGAAGGCTCCCTCCGGCCGAACCTCCTCCAGGCCGGCAACGGCCTCATCCCGGCCGTTCCCGTTGAGGGCCTCGGGCGGGGGCGGAGGAAATTCAAGAGCGTCCGTCGTATCGTTCAAGAAGGTCAAGGCAGCCCTCCCATGCTGTGAAATTGTGCAGGAATTTTTCCGATCCTAAAATGAGTTACACCAAAATGTCAACCACGTCGCCAGATCCCGGACAAGGCCGCTTGCCAGCGGCAAGGCGTTGGCGTATCCTCTGACCTCATCACCCGCGTCACCGGCCCAGCATGCAAGCCAGGAAACCCCATTTTCTGCGAAATACGATGATCACCGGGATCCTGATCCTGATCCCCCTGTTCGTCACCTATATCCTCATCTCGTTCCTGTTCAACCTGTTGAGCGACGCGGGCACGCCGATCATCCGCGGCTTCCTGTCCTTTCTCGACCTGGACGAGATCGGCTGGCTGATGCCGCTGGTTCCGTTCATCAACCTGCTCATCGTCCTGTCGCTGATATTCTTTATCGGGCTGATCGGTACAAATATAGTCGGCCGCCGCATCCTGGCGACGGTCAACCAACTGGTGATGCGTCTGCCGCTGGTCCGCACCGTCTACGGCGCCGTCAAGCAGGTGGTGGAGACGCTCCAGGGCCCCCAGGGAAGCTTCCAGCGCGTGGTGCTGCTGGAATACCCCAAGAAGGGAGTATGGATGATGGGGCTGGTGGCGACCCGCAGAATCGACACCTTCAACCTCTCCCCTTCAGATACATTGCTGTCCGTGTTCGTACCTACGACCCCGAACCCCACCTCCGGCTTTCTCGTCCTGATACCCGAGGAAGAGGTCATCGAAACCGACTACAGCGTCGAGGAAGCCTTCAAGTTCATCGTCTCGTCCGGCATCGTCGGCCGGCAGTTCGCCGCCCCGGCGGCGCTCGAACGGACGCTGCAGACCGCCGTGAAAACGACCTCGTTGGGGGGGGTTTAAAACCCGCCCGTGACCGCATGGCGCAATCGGCGCGCGGGTTTCGAACCCGCCCCCACGCGCCGGTCATCCGGAAACCCGGGATACCGGCCGGTTCAGGCCGAGAGCTCGGCGGGCGGGTCATCCGCCGGCGGCGGGGTTTCCGGGCTCCCGCCGGGGTTGGCGAAGCGGTCGTTGAGGGCCTGGACGTAGCCGTTGGCCTCGGTGATCACCTGGGAGAGCTGCTGGCGCGTGCTCTGGTTCCAGCCGGCGGGACGGGCCGTGAACAGCGTCCGGAAGGGTCGCGTGTTCTTGCGAAAACCCCCCGTGAGGGCGGCCACCACGTCGTTGTCACGGGCGCCCCCCAGTTCCGCCGCGAGCCGCTTCAGGACCCGGTTGCCGGCGAGGCGCCGGAAGGTGTGATGGATATAGCCCGCCGCCCCGGCTGCAACCGCCAGGGCGACATACGCCCACCCCGACTCCGTCCACAGGGCGGACCAGAACGGATGCGAGAAACGCAACCCGTTCCATTCTCCGGTCCACAGGGTCCACACCAGCACGACGGCGAAGAGTACCGCGAAAGCGATTCCGTCCAACACGCGGACCCGGCGCCGCCACTCCGTGATCATCTCCTGCAGCCGGGGGACCAGCCGCAGCTCGATGTCGCGGGCACCGTGCTCGAGAACGCCCATGACGCGGTAGGCGCGGTCCACCTCGACCTGCCGGAGGCGGCCGTGGATCTCGGCGAGGTCGACGTCCCGCTTCTGCTCGAAGCGCGCGCGCACGGCCTCATCCTCGATGGCGATGGCCGCCCCGGGGCTGTAGATGCAGTAGAAACGCCCCGCGGTGAGCCCCTTCTGCGCCAGCGCCCGCTGCCAGGAGCCCACGATGTCTTCCGGGTTGTTCTCCCGGGCGGTGTTGTCCATCTGGTTCAACACGTAAAGGAACTTGCTCGAGTCGGTCCGGTGGATCGTCTCCTCCACCAAGTGCTGAAGGGTGTCCTGCATGGTGCCGGGCTCCGGATGCCTGGCGTCGAAGAACACCAGCACCAAGTCCGACAGGTCGATGATGCGGTCCGTGACCCGTAGTGTCGCGGTCCGCTGCTGGTCGGCGTCGAAGCCGGGCGAGTCGATGAAGATCTTGCCTCTCAACGCCTCGCTGGAGCAGGTCTTGAGCTGGAGGTAGGCGTCGATGCGGCTGCCCTCGCCGGCGCTGATCTCCTCGATGGCGCGGCTCATCTTGTAGAACGGGAAGCGCGGGTCGGCGTCCAGCGCCACCCCCGGCAACACGCGGACGTCCTGCTCCTTGCCGAAGCACAGGACGCTGAAGCGGTCGTCCACCGCCTGGTTGCCGGTGGGCTGCACCCCCTGCCCCAGGTAATCGTTGATGAAGGTGGACTTGCCGGACGAATAGGTTCCCAGGACGGCCACCAGCGGCCACCACGGAATGCGCGTGGCGTGGGACTCGTCGGCGGCCAGGAAACCCAACCGCCGCGAGATGTCGTCGAGCTTGCGGAAGCTCTGGACCGCGCTCAGAAGAATCGGGTTCTCCGTACGCAGGTGGTTCTCCAGGCTCGCCAGCCTCGCTTCCAGTTCAGCGGGTACCGCCATGGCTTCCCCTCCCGTACCGCTCACGCGGTGGGCGCGTCCGCGCCGCCGGCCGTCTCGCCGGCTGCCGCCAGTTGCCGCAACGCGCGCGTGACATAGACGCGGGTCATGCGCTTTCGATACCAGTAATCCATGTCCGCGTTGTCCAGCGGATGGGACACGCGCATGGCCAGTTCCGCGGCCTCGTCGATGGCGCCCTCGTCCACCGGCCTGCCGCACAGGACCCCGGTGGCATCGGCCACCACCTTGGGCGCCGACGCGACCGCGGTGAGGACGATCTTGGCCCCCTCGCACGTGCCCGACGCATCGATCCGCAAGGCCGCCGCCACCCCCAGCACCGGGAAGTCGAAGGACCCCCGGCGGCGCAGCTTGAGGTAGACGTTGCGCCATCCGAACGCTTCCTCCGGGATCCACACCCCCCGCAACAACTCGTCCGGTTGCTTGGCGAGGTAGTCGATGCCGTCGTCGCGGTAGAGGGAGTCCAGCGGAACCTCGCGGCTGCCGCCGGCGCCGACGAGAACGGCCTCGGCGCCCAGGCTGCTGAGCACCGGGGCGGTGTCCGAGGAGCAGATGGCAAGGCAGACGCGGCTCTTGGGCGCCACCAGGCAGATGTCCCCGTCCTTCTTGAGGCAGAAGCCCACGGCCTGGCGCCAGAAGAACGACTGGTCATAGTAGTTGCAGCGGGTATCCACGAACAGGTTGCCGCCGATGGTGCCGGCGTTGCGGAGTTGAAGCGTGGACACCAGTCCGGCCGCGTCGGCCAGCGCCGGAAAGGCCCGGCGCACGGTTTCATGGCCGGCGACGGCGCTCAGGGTCTCGCCCGCGCCGATCCACAACCCGCGCCCCTCCTCGCGACGGATGCCCCGGTGCTCTTCGATACGGCTCAACGAAACCAGATAGCGGGGCGTGAATTGTCCGCGCTTCATCTTGGGGTAGACGTCGGTGCCCCCGGCCACGACCATCGCCTCCGCACCCAGCTCCTGAAGCGCGCCGGACGCCTCCGCCAGCGTGCGGGGCCGGACATAAGTGAAATCGGGAAGTCGCAGCATCAATCCGCCTCGTGACGATACCTAGCTCTTTTGCGGCACCTCGACGCCCTGGCCCGGGGCCCAGCGAATCGGCGTGGGAAACTCGAAGGCCGGCACGGTGGGATCCTTCAGCCGCTGGTCCAGCGCCCGCAGGATCTTGTCGGGGGTCACCGGTATCTCGCGGATGCGCACGCCCACGGCATCGTAGACGGCGTTGGACACCGCCGGTATCACGGGCAGCAGCGGACCCTGGCCGGCCTCCTTGGCGCCGAACGGGCCCTCGGGGTCGTCGGTCTCCACCAGGATGGTCTCGATGGGCGGCGTCTCCAGCGTGGTGGGGCTCTTGTATTCCAGGATCGACGGGATCTTGTGCACGCCGGATTTCCGGAACACCTGCTCCTCCATCAGCACCTCGCCCAGGGCCATGTACACGCTCCCCTCCACCTGTCCCTGGACCCACAGCGGGTTGAAGGCGCGGCCGCAGTCGTGGGCGATCCACACCTTGTCGATGCGGATCTCGCCGGTGTCGCCGTCGCAGCGGAGCTCCACCACCGCGGCGGAGTAGCTGTAGGCCGGCGTGGGCCCGACCCCCGCCCCCTTGTAGTCTCCGGGATGCCGGGGCGGCCGGTAGCTGCCCGTGGCCCCCAGCGTGCCGAAGCGGGTTTCCGCCCGCTCGACGCACTCGGCGAAAGCGAGCCCGCGGTCCGGCAGGCTGCGGCTCCGGACCCGTCCATCCTCCATCTCCAGGTCGTCGGCGGGCACCTCCAGCACTTCCGCGGCCACCTCGAAGAGCCGCTCCTTGAGATTGCCGCAGGCCTGGATGGCGGCGTTGCCGGTCATTACCGTGACCCGGCTGGAATAGCTTCCCAGGTCCACCGGCGTGAGGTCGGTGTCCGCGGTCACCACGCGCACGTCCTCCGGCCGGAGCCCCAGCTCCTCGGCCACCGCGAAGGCCAGGATCGAATCGGAGCCCTGGCCGATCTCCGTGGAGCCGCAGAAGACGGTGACGCCGCCGCCCCGGTCCGCGCGGAGCTGGACCCCCGAGTGGGGCATGTCGTTCCAGTAGATGGGGAGGCCGGCGCCGCTGATGTAGGAACTGGCGGCGAAGCCCACCCCGTGCCCCGGCGGCAGCAGGCGATGCTTCTCCTTCCAGCCGGAAGCCGCCGCGACCTTCTCGATGCACTCCCGCAGCCCGATGGTGCTGACCCGAAGGCCGTTCACGGTAACGGTATTGGGCTCCACCACCTGCTTGAGCCGCAGCTCCACCGGGTCGAGGCCGAGCTTGTCGGCGATCTCGTCGAGCTGCACCTCCATGGCGAACCGGGGCTGGGGGGTGCCGTGGCCGCGCTTGGGGCCGCAGGGCGGCTTGTTGGTGAACACCCGCACGCCCTCGAACTTGTACGCCGGCAGATCGTAGGTCACCGTCTGCAACGCTCCGGTGTAGTAGACCGTGGCCAGACCGTAGCTGCTGTAGCCGCCGCCGTCGAGGAAGGAGCGGAACCACATGGCCTTGAGCGTGCCGTCGCGCTTGACCCCGGTGCGCATCCACATTTTCACCGGGTGGCGTCCCCGGTGCACGTAGAACGACTCCTCGCGGTTGAGCGTGATCTTCACCGGCCGCCCGGTGATCATCGCCAGCTTGGCCACCGCGATCTCGTGGGAGAAGGGGTCGCTCTTGCCGCCGAAGCCGCCGCCCACCGGCGTGGCGACGACCCGGATGTGTCCCATGGGCAGGTCCAGCACCCGGGAGAGGGCGCGGTGCACGTAGTGGGGCGTCTGGGTCGACGACCACAGCGTCAGCTTCCCGTCCGGGGTGTAGGTCGCCAGCGCACAGTACTGTTCCATGGGCAGATGTGTGTTGCCCTGGAAAAAGTAGGTGCCCTCGAAGACCTCGTCCGCCTCCTCGAAACCGGCGTCCACCTCGCCGAACTCGAACGAGACCGCCTTCTGGATGTTGGCGCGCCGGTTCCAGGTATGGATGCGGTGGTCTTCGGCTTCCAGCGCGCCCTCGATGGAAAGGATGGGATCGAGCACCTGGTAGTCGACGTCGATGAGGCGCAACGCCTCCTCCGCCACGTCCTCGCTGACGGCCGCCACCGCCGCCACCGGGTCGCCGACGTAGCGGACCTTGTCCACCGCCAGCGCCTCCTCGTCCTGGGTGGAGGGCATGATGCCGAACTTCGTCGGCACGTCTTCGCCGGTGATGACGGCGTGGACGCCCGGAAGCTCCAGCGCCCGCCGGGCCGAGACGCCGTGGATCAGCGCATGCGGATGCGGGCTCCGCAGCAGCCGGGAGAACAGCATGCGCGGCATGACCATGTCGTCCGCGTAGCGGGTGTCGCCCGCGCACTTGGCCGGACCGTCGATGCGCGGCAACGGCTTGCCGATGACCGAGAACCCGTTCTTCTTCATGCCTGGGTACCTTCGCCCCGGCTCCCCCCGGTTCGCTCTATGAGCACTTCCAGCGCCCGCATGGTTTCGCGATGCCGGGCATCCTCCCGTTTCTCGCGCTGGTCGCCAGCCCGTCGCATCTGCTGAATACCCTGCCACACGAGGATGACGCCCGCCGCTGCGACGGCCAGTTGCCCGGCTGCAATCCATTCTCCTGGTGTCATGTCGATCTCCCTTCCGCGCCGCGGATGCGTCAACCCTGCATTTCCCGGACGGCCTGCTCCACCGACTCGATGATCTTGGTGTAGCCTGTGCAGCGGCACAGGTTGCCCGACAGCGCCTCCTCGATATCAGCGCGCGCCGGGTCGGGCTGCTTGTCCAGCAGCGCCTTGGCCGCCAGCAGGATGCCGGGAATGCAGTAGCCGCACTGGGCGGCGCTCAGGTCCGAGAACGCCCGCTGCAAGGGATGCGGCCGGCCTCCTTGCGCCAGCCCCTCGACCGTGGTGATCTCCGACCCCTCCGCCTCCACCGCCAGCATCAGGCACGAATAGACGGGCTCGCCGTCCACCAGCACCGTGCAGGTGCCGCACTCTCCCAGCTCGCAGCCGTGCTTGGTGCCGGTGAGCCCCAGCTCCTCCCGAAGCACCTCCAGGAGGCTGTGGGTCACGTGGCCGGCCACCTCGTGCGATTCGCCGTTGACGAGCAGGCGCAGCAAGCGCTTGCCCGCGATGGTTTCGCTGTCGAGATTCGCGCTGCTCAACTCCGAAAGAACCTCCTGGCCTTCAACTCGAAACGCGGCAAGGTCCCCGGCGCCACCACCTCCACCACCGGGCGGATGTGGAGGTTGTCCCGGATGGACTCGGTCACGCCCTCCCCGAGGCCCACGGAATTCCCCGCCGCGGCCGGCTCCAGGGTGACCTTAAGCTCCGCCAACCCGTCGGTCCGCAACACGTCGACGCGGAACTCCTCCACCTCGGGGAACTTCCGGACGATTCCTTCCACCGCGCTCGGGAAGACGTTGACTCCCCGCACCACCACCATGTCATCCACGCGTCCGAGGACGCCACCGTTAAGCACCAGCGAATCACGTCCGCACGCGCAGGGGCCGCGGCGGGGCTCCACCAGGTCGCCCGTGCGGTAACGGATGACGGGGCTTCCCACCCGGCCCAGGTTCGTCAGAACCAGCTCGCCCCGTTCCCCGTCCGGCAACGGTTCGCAGCTCTCCGGATCCACCACCTCGGCGATGAACTCGTCCTCGTTGACGTGGACCGCGCCCGAGGGCCCCTCGCAGGCGAAGCCGAAGGCGCCTATCTCGGTGGCTCCCGTGTGGTCGAAGCAGCGAGCGCCCCAGGCCTCCTCGATGCGCTGCTTCGTCGATGCGATGCTGGCGCCGGGCTCGCCCGCATGCACGGTCACCCGGACCGCCGAATCCCGGGCCAAGTCCATCCCGGCTCGTTGCGCCTCCGCCGCCATGTGCAAGGCATAGGTCGGAGTGCACACCAGCACGGTGGCGCCGTAGTCCACGAGGCTTTTGAGCCGCTGCTGCGTCGTCTGTCCGCCGCCGGAGATAGCCAGGGCGCCGACCTTGCGGGCGCCTTCCCACCCGCTCCAGAACCCCACGAACGGCCCGAAGGAAAACGGGAAGAAGATCCGGTCTTCCGGACCCACCCCTGCGGCCTCGAGGACGGTCCGCCAGCACTCGCCCCACCAGTCCCACGATGCCTCGGTATCGAGCCAGTACATGGGCCGTCCCGTGGTGCCGGAGGTCTGGTGCACCCGCACGTACCGCTCCAGCGGATACGTCAGGTCGCTACCGAACGGCGGAGTCCGGAGCTGGTCGTCCACCAGCTCCTGCTTGGTGGTAAACGGCAGCCCGGACAACGGTTCCGGACCTCCCAGCGGCGAAGCGACGCGCCCTTCGAGCTTGCGTCGATAGAACCCGTTGGTCCGGAGCACCTCGTCCAGCATGCCGTTGAGCCTGTCCAGCCGGACGCGTTCCATGGTTTCTCGTCAACTTTGACATGGAATGTCGAGGCGGCTCAAGCTTTGATCTGCTTCGGGATGCGGCGAAGGGTCGCCGAGACACGGTAGGGTTTGAGACTTGGCGTCTAGCGTGAGCGGGAAGACGGACATTTCCCTTAGTACCAAGCTTTGGTATAATAGCCGCAAAGGAGTGCTCTATGCCACGCAATACCTCGGTCTCACTCGGCGACCACTTCACGGGTTTCATCAACGAGCGTGTCGAATCCGGCCGTTACAGCTCGGCCAGCGACGTGGTGCGCGCCGGGTTGCGGCTGCTGGAAGAACACGAAGCCAAGCTGCAAGCGCTGACCGAAGCTCTCATCGAAGGAGAACAATCCGGCCCGGCGACGCCGTTCGACTTCGATGCGTTCATCGCCCGCAAAAAATCCACCTGAACGGCATGGCGGGGTATGTGCTGTCCCCGGCGGCCCGGGCTGATCTCGAAAGCATCTGGGACTACACGGTTACGAATTGGGGCGAGGTGCAAGCTGAAGAATACACGCGAAACATCCAGGTGGCGTGTGAGGCGTTGAGCACAGGCAAGCTGGTCAGTCAGTCGGCCGAGGACATCCGCGCAGGATATCGCAAGGTCAGGGTTGGATCACACGTAATGTTCTTCCGCATGCAGGCGGGTGTCGTTGAGATCATCCGCATTCTGCATCAGAGTATGGATGTCGGACGGCATCTGTAGCCGTGACAGACGGGTTTCAAACCCGCCCGCGTTCGCATGATGCGATGCCGGGGTGCGGGCAGGGGCGACCGGCCGGTCGCCCCTGCGGGGATCTATCGAAATGCGGGTTCCTAGATGTCGTAGTAGAGGGCGAACTCGTAGGGGTGGGGCCTCAGCTTCATGGGCTCCACTTCGGCGGACCGCTTGTAGTCCAGCCATGCCGTGATGACGTCCTTGGTGAAGACGTCGCCCTTGGTGAGGAAGGCGTTGTCCCGTTCCAGGGCGTCCAGCGACTCCTCCAGGCTGCCGGGCAGCGATTCCACCTTCGCCGCCTCCTCGGGCGCCAGGTCGTAGAGGTTCTTGTCGAGCGGCTTGGGCGGCTCGGTCTTGTTGGCGACCCCGTCGAGCCCGGCCATCAGCATGGCCGAGAAGGCGTAGTAGGGGTTGCAGCTCGGGTCGGGGCTGCGGAACTCGAGGCGCCGGGCCTTCTCGCTGGTGGAGTAGGTCGGGATGCGCACGGCCGCGCTCCGGTTGCGCTGGGAATACATGAGGTTGATGGGCGCCTCGTAGCCCGGCACCAGGCGGCGGTACGAGTTGGTGGTGGGGGCGATGAACGCGCACAGCGCCGCCGCGTGCTTCAGCAGCCCGCCGATGTAGTAGCGCGCGGTGTCGCTCAGCAACGCGTAGTTCTTGGCGTTGTAGAACACGTTCTTCTTGTTCTTCCACAGGCTCTGATGGGTGTGCATGCCCGAGCCGTTGTCCTGGAAGATCGGCTTCGGCATCATCGTGACGGTCTTGCCGTGGCGCATCCCCACGTTCTTGACGATGTACTTGTACTTCAGCACCTGGTCGGCCATGGCCGTCAGGGTGGTGAAGCGCATGTCGATCTCCGACTGTCCGGCCGTTCCCACCTCGTGGTGATGGACCTCGCACACGATGCCGCAAGCCTCCAGCGTCTTCACCATCTCGGAACGGATGTCCTGCAGGCTGTCCATGGGGGGGACCGGGAAGTAGCCTTCCTTGTAGCGTGGCTTGTAGCCCAGGTTCGGCTTGTCGCCGTTGCCCGAGTTCCATGCCCCCTCGTCGGAGTCGATGTAGTAGAAACCATAGTTGTAGCTCTGGTCGAAGCGGACGTTGTCGAGGATGTAGAACTCGATCTCCGGGCCCCAGTAGCTCGTGTCCGCGAGGCCGGTGGACTTGAGGTACATCTCCGCCTTCAGCGCGACGTAACGCGGGTCCCTGGTATAGGGCTGGCCGGTCAGCGGATCCTTGATGTTGCACACGAGGTTCAACGTGGGCAGGGATGTGAAGGGGTCCATGAAGGCGGTGTCGGGATCCGGGAACAGCAGCATGTCCGACTCGTCGATGGTCTGGAAGCCGCGGATGCTCGAGCCGTCGAAGCCGATGCCGTTCTGGAACAGGCCGGTGTCGAACTCGTTGGTGGATATAGAGAAATGCTGCCACAGGCCGGGCAGGTCGGTAAACCGCAGGTCCACGATCTCCGCACCGTTCTTCTTGGCAAAGTCGATTACTTGTCTCGGTGTCATGGCATTCTTCCTTTCGAGCCGTGAATTTCGGACACGTTGATACAGTCGTGTAACAAGGCAAACTTTGTGCCAGCCAACTCGGCCACGCCTCGAGCCCCTCTCCCTTTGGGAGAGGGTGGCCGAAGGCCGGGTGAGGGCGCTCCAACAGCCCTGTCCTTGGGTACTGAATGGGGTGCTTGCGCTCGGCGGACCCTCACCCCTGCCCTCTCCCGGAGGGAGAGGGGGACGTTTGGCCGCTTTGCGGCGACCTCATGTTTGCACAGATATTGTTCAGCCGATGCTCAATTATTGGGCATCGGTTGACATTCAGCCGTACCGCATGCCTGCGTTGGGGGGGTGCGTATCGTCGCTTCAGTGCACCTGATCCGCGGGTTGGGAGAACCGCCCGGACCCTGCAAAGCTCCGGCTGAGGGCGATGACCGGGGCGAGACCCGCGGCGACGATGATGAGGGCCGCGATCACGGCCTGGTCGAAGGCTTCGTAGGAGGCGTATTCGTAGACGTGGGTGGCCAGGGTGTTGAAGTTGAACGGGCGCAGCAGCAGCGTCATGGGCAACTCCTTCATGCCATCGACGAAGACCAGCATGGCGCCCGTCAGCAGGCTGCCCCGCAGCAGGGGGAAATGGATACGGGCCAGGACCCCGCCCGGGCGATGCCCGAGGGATCGGGCGGCGGCGTCCATGCTGGGGGTGATCTTGGTCAGGCCCGCTTCCAGTGACCCGAACGACAAAGCCAGGAACCGGACCGTGCAGGCGAACACCAGGGCGCACAGCGTGCCGCTCAGGATCAACCCGGTCGAGGTTTGGAATCGGGTCCTCATGAACCCGTCAACGGTGTTGTCCAGGGCCGCCGCGAATATGATGACCCCGACCGCCAGCACCACCCCCGGCACGGTGTAGCCGATGCTGGCGACCCGGGTGGCCCACTTGACCAGCGTGGTTCCGGACAGGCGGGCGCCATAGGCCAGAAAGAGCCCCGCGCACAGGCAGGCCAGCGCGGTAAGGGTGGCCACGGCAATGCTGTTGAAGGCCAGGGTCAGGGTGTCCACGCCGGTGGAAGAGCCGTAGCTGCCCGCCGCCGAGACGGCCATGAGCACGGCCGGCACCACGAATCCCAGGACCAACGGCGCGGCACAGGCGCAAAGCGCCAGCAGACCGCGGTAGCCCCGGAGCCTTGCCAGGGGGTGGCGCCGCGGCGCACTGTGGTTGAACTGATAGCGCCGCCGGCCGCGGGCAATCCTCTCCAGGGTGGCCATCACCAGCACCAGCACCAGCACCATGGACGCAAGCTGCGCCGCGGCCGGCGGGTTGTTCATGCCGAACCACACCCGGTAGACGCCGATGGTCAACGTCTGCACCGCGAAGTAGTCCACGGTGCCGAAATCGTTCAGCGTCTCCATCAGCGCCAGCAGCACGCCCACGGCAATGGCGGGTCGGGCCAGCGGCACGGCCACGCGCCAGAAGCATTCCCGGGTGCCGAGTCCGAGCCCGCGCGCCGCGTCCCACAGACTCTGTGACTGTTCGACGAAAGCGGCCCGGGCGAGCAGGTAGACGTAGGGATAGAGAACCAGCGACATGAAGGTCACGGCGCCGCCCAGGGAACGGACCTCGGGGAACCAATAGTCGCCCGGGCTCTGCCACCCGAACAGTTGGCGCAGCCCCGTTTGCACGGGACCGGCGAACTCGAGCACGTCGGTGTAGGTGTACGCCGCGATGTACGCGGGCATGGCCAGCGGCAGCAACAGCGCCCATTGCAGCACGGACCGACCGGGGAACTCGAACATGGTGACCAGCCAGGCCGTGGCGACGCCGATGATCAGGACTCCCGCGCCGACGCCGGCGATGAGCAGCAGCGTCTCTCTGATATAGGTGCCGAGAACGGTGGAGGCGAGGTGGGCCCAGGCATCGCCGCTGTTCTCCAGGGCGATTCCCAGCACCGCAAGGAGCGGGCTGGTGAACAGCGCCGCCAGCGCCAGAGTACCGAGAGTCCAGCCGTCCACCCGGGGAAGCCACGAAAGGGCCGGGACTGCGGGGATCGGCGACACCGCGGGCGCCGCGCTTGCCGGGCTCGTCTGCATGTCGTGCATCTGCTGGTGGTTCCGGCGCGTGGCGCGCCACGCCCGGTACCGGCGGCGGATTCGAGACCCGCCGCTACGTCAGATGCACGACCCTAGCACAGGAAATCCCGTTGCTCAAATCGTAAATCTTCGACTGTGGGAACTTTTCAGGAACCGCTTGCCGAACGCGCCCGCTTTGCTTCTCTGGCGACCCTTGGAGGGGTCCTCTGGGGGCCTTCCGCGGCCGTGTCGGCTTCTCCGGGGACGGCCTTCGCGGCCTCGGCGGGGTGCCGGTCCAGGTAGGTGCCGCCGGTGAGCACCCGGGTCATGACCCGCTCCAGACGGGCGGAAGGCGAGTCCGGCTGCACCGCGCGGGGGACGGCGTGGATCTCTCCCCGAACATGGTGCTGCACGAGATCGCCGAAACCCCACCGTGCCAGCATGTCGGCGCAGGTGTCGGGCTCGCGCGCGTCGAGGATCTCCATGCCGCCGTTGCCGTCGGTTTCGACCGTGACCTCCGCGGGCCGTCCGAAGAGATTGTGGTCGCTGCTGAGGGCTTCCTGGTAGGCGCCCAGGAACAGGATCGCCAGGGTGTAGGAGTCATCCCAGGGCGGGGCGTGGAGCTCGAAGGTGGAGCGGGGCTCCTGGGGGTGCGAGAACTTGTTGATCACACCGTCCGAGTCGCACGTCAGGTCGGCGAGGATGGCCTTGACGGCGGGTTTTTCCTTGAGCCTGCAGGTGGGCATGATGGGGAAGAGCATGTCCAGTATCCAACTGTCCGGCAACGATCTGAAGATCGAAAAATTGAAGGCGTGCAGCCGCGCGGCGATGCGTTCCAGGGCTGCCTTGTCCTCGCCGTCGAAGCGTCCGTGGCGCGAGAAGCGGCTTGCCAGTTCCACGATTCGGGTGAACGCCGATTCCGCCTGGGCCCTCTGCTTCAGGGAAAGGAACCCCAGGGAGAAGGCCGAGAGCATCTCGTCCTTCTTCTGGTAGGCGTCGTGCAGGTACTCGCGCCAGTTCTTGCTGTTGATCTCCACCACCATGTCGTCGAGCTCGTTGACGGCGTCCACGTTGGATGCCCGGGCCCGGGCGCGGCCGGGTTTGGGCGTCAGCCTGGGTTGCTCGAGGGGGTCCACGAGCAAGGCCACATGGTGGGTCACCAGGAAGCGCCCGGCCTCGGTAATGATGCGCGGCTCCGCGATGCGCGCTCGGTCCAGTACTTCCTTGGTGGTGTAGATGATGTCGTTGGCGTATTCCTGAACATTGTAGTTCACGCTGGAATCGGCGGAGCTGTTGCTGCCGTCGTAGTCGACGCCCAGGCCGCCGCCCACGTCCAGCGTGTCCAGGGGAACCCCCAGCTCCTTGAGCTCGACGTAGAATCGAAGCGCTTCCTGAAGCGCCTGCTTGAAGTTGCGGATGTTGGTGATCTGCGAGCCCAGGTGGAAGTGGAGCAGGCGCAGGCGGTCGAGCAGCCTGCATTCCTTCAGCAGGCGGGTGGCGTCCAGCAGGTCGGATGCGGTGAGGCCGAACTTGGAAAGGTCCCCGGACGACTCCTCCCAGCGGCCCATGCCGCTGGCGTTGAGCTTCACCCGCGCGCCCAGCGCGGGGCACGACAACCCCTTGGCGCGAAGCTCGCTGACAAGCTCGTATTCTCGCGGCCGTTCCACCACCACGACGACGTTGTAGCCCGCCTCGCTCGCCGCCGCCGCCAGCTCGATGTAAGCGGTGTCCTTGTAGCCGTTGCAGATAATGGGGCCGCCGCTGTCGCCGAGCATCGACAGGGCGATGCACAGTTCCGCCTTGGTGCCCACCTCCAGGCCGGCGCCGTAGGGGCGGCCGGCCTCGCAGATGCGCTCCACCGTCGCCTTGCGGCTGTTGACCTTGAGCGGGTACACGGAGGTGTAGGAGCCGCGGTAGTTGAAGGTCCTCGTGGCCGTCCTGAACGCCCGCTGGAGGGTTTCCATCTGCCGGTCGATGAGCTGCGGAAAGCGCACCAGCACCGGTGGATGCACCCCTTGCCGCCGCAACCGGTTTACGAGACCGTCCAGATCGACCTTGTCCCGAGTGGCCGGATTCGTGACGATCTCCAGATGTCCGGCGGCGTTGACGTCGACGAACCCCTCGCCCCAGGAGCGCCACGCAAACGGCTCACCAGCGCCCAATGGCAGCTTCTTCATCTTCCTGGCCTTGCCTCCCTTTCCGGTCGCGCCGGAGCGCTCGTTCGTATCGAATCCGCCGTTCGACGCCGGCTAAAGCTTATCACAAATCTGCTGCTGTTTGTGGGACCGGCGGCGGCCTATCGTGCCAGCCGCAGCGGCACGCCGGCCTCCGGCCTGGGCGTGTGCAGTTCGTTCAGGTAGGCGTGGATGGCTTCCTGGGCGCGTATTCGTTTGCCGCCCGCAACCGGCCTGTAGCGGTTCTTGAGGTCCTTGTCCAGCATTCTCGCCTTGACGTTGTCGTTCCACACGATGTCCAGCACGTCGCGGAGCTGTTTCTTCAGGGACGGGTCGTAGATGGGACAGGCCACTTCCACGCGGTGGTCCACGTTGCGTTCCATCCAGTCGCCGGAAGCGATGAACAGCTTCTCGGAGCCGCCGTTGGCGAACGCCATGACCCTGGAGTGCTCGAGGAAGCGGTCGAGAATGGCGGTGGCTTCGATGTCTTCGCTGACGTCCTTCACGCCCGGGACCAGCGAGAACATTCCGCGCACCATGAGCCGCACCTCGACGCCGGCCTGGCTGGCCTCGTAGAGCTTTCGGATCAGGCCGCTGTCCTCGAGGTTGTTGACCTTGAGGATGATATGGGCGGGACGGCCCCTGCGGGCGTTCTTGATCTCGGTGTCGATGAGCTTCGTGAGCCTGCGCCGGGTGTCGTAGGGCGAAACCAGCAAATGCTTGAAGCTGGTCCGGCGGTAGTTGTTCTCGAGAAAGCCGAAGACACGGCTCACCTCGGAGGTGATGCGCTCGTCGGCGGTGAACAGGCTGTCGTCCGTGTAGATCCGCGCCGTGGTCTCGTTGAAGTTGCCGGTGCCGACGTTGGCATAGAGCACGGTCTTCCGATGCGACACGCGGGTGATGAGGATCAGCTTGGCATGCACCTTGAGTCCCGGCACGCCGTTGATGACGCGGACGCCTTCCTCCTGGAGCCGTTCCGACCAATAGACGTTGTCGGCCTCGTCGAAGCGGGCCTGCAGTTCCATGACCACGGTGACCCGCTTGCCGTTGCGGCTGGCGTTGATCAGGGCATTGACGATCTTCGAGTTGCGGGCCACCCGGTACAGCGTCATCTTGATGGAGCGGACCTTGGGGTCGATGGCCGCTTGGCGCAGGAACTCGATGAGGTAGTCGAAGGTCTGGTACGGGTAGTGCAGCAGGATGTCCCGGCGCCGGATCGCCTTGAAGAAGGTGGCCGCGGCGTCGATGTCCGGGTGCGACAGCGGCTCCAGCGGCGCCGCCGACAGCTTCTTCGGCCCGATGCGCGGGAAGCCCATGAAATCCTTGAAGTTGTGGTAGCGTCCGCCCGGGATGAACGGGCCGGACTCGGTGTCGAGGCCCATCTTGCCCTGGAGCAGCTTGAGCAGCCGCCGGGGGATCTGGTTGTCGTAGATGAAACGGACTGGCGCCCCGGACCTTCGCTGCTTGAGTCCCTTGGAGATCTTCTCGATGTAGCTCTCGTAGAGGTCGTCGTCGAGGTCGAGCTGCGCGTCGCGCGTGAGCTTGATGGTGAAGGCCTCGAACTGGTCGAAGGGGAAGATGGAGAAGATGTCCTTCAGGCAGTAGCGGATGACGTCGTCCAGCAGGATCACGTACTCCCGGTCGCCGACCTTGGGCAGGATGACGAAGCGCGACAGCACGTCGGTGGGGATCTCGATCAACGCGTATTCCGAGCGCCGGGACTTGCTGCTGTAGAGGCTGATGGCCAGATAGATGGCCTGGTCCTTCAACTGCGGGAACTCGGTGAGGTGGTTGATCATCAAGGGGATCAGGGTGGGCCGTAGCTTCTGCTGGTAGAACTCCTTGATGTAGGCTTCCTGAGCGGGGTTGAGCTCGTTTTCCTTGATGATCGTAATGCCGTGCTCGTCCAGCTCCTGGAGGATGCTCCGATAGGTGCTTTCGAACTGCGCCTGCTGCTTCAGCACGACGGCGTGGATCTCCTTCAGCACCGCGGAAGGATCCTCGCGCATGAGACGCCGCGCGCCTGCGCCGAACTGCTCGAGACGCCGGAGGAGGGCCACCCGGACGCGAAAGAACTCGTCGAGATTGGACGAGAAGATGCCGAGGAAGCTCAGGCGTTCCAGCAGCGGCACCGAGGCGTCCGACGCCTCCTGGAGGACGCGCCCGTTGAACGCCAGCCAGCTGAGCTCCTTGTTGCGCAGCGGCAGCGCCGGCTTCTTTTTCGTGCGGGTCGGCATGGCGACAGGAACCGAGTAACTACTACAAATCCCCACACGCTTCAATCCGAAATCGGCTCGCGCGGCGGAGCTTCCCGGACGGCCCGCGCCGGACGCCGGGCGGAACCGCGGGCGGCGGACGTCAGGCCGCGGCTTCGGCGTGGTAGTGGAGATCGTAGTAGGCGGCCAGGTCCGTGCCCTTGCCCGGGGGCATGCCGAACGAAACCCGGAGATCCAACGGCACCTGCAGGCCGGTCAGGTTGAGATCGGTGGCCGGCGGCAGCGCGGCGAGCTCTTTTGCCGCGCGTTCGTCGTCGATTCCCTGTGCTTCCCGCAGAAGCCCCAGGGCGTCGGCTCGGTTGGCGGGATCGTTGCCCCAACCGGCAGCCTCCGTGAGGCACTTGAGGAAGGCGACGAGCTCGTCCCTGTGGGCGCCCGCCCAGCGGGTGGTGACGGCGAACACTCCGCCCGGGTAGTCGGGCAGCACTTCGCGGTAGTCCGCCATGCGTTTGAGGCCGGCCGCTTCGGCCTGCTTGTCCCAGGGAGGGTTGAGGATGCCGGCAAAGGTCTTGCCGCTCTTCATCGACTCGAAACGCGGTCCGGTGGCGCCGACCCCGTCGAGCCGGTAGTCGCCACGGTCGAGGTCCAGCCCGTGGGCCAGCAGGATTCTCCTCAGCACCAGGGCGTAGGCCGTGTCCACCGCGTCCACCGCCAGCGTCCGCCCGCGCAGGTCGTCCCAGTCGCCGATCTCGGGGCGAACGTACACCGGCAGGGACATCCGTTGGGACGCCTGTGCGACGGCGTGGATGTCGGCGCCTTCGCGCCCCGACCAGGCGAGCACGTTGTCGAAGGCGGTGGATGCGACGTCGTAGGTTCCGGCGCTCAGGCCGCGCATCTGCTCCGTGGAGCTGCGCGTGATGGTGGTCTCCACCTCCAGGCCGCGGGAGGCGAAGAGTCCCCGCCCACGCGCGATGACGACGGCAGGGTTCTCTCCGAAGGTGATGAAACGTACGAGCATGCAGCATCTGTCCCCCTCTCCCGCTGGGAGAGGGTTGGGGTGAGGGTTCCTAACGGATGGCTTCCTCGCCCCTTTCGTTGGTGCGGATGCGGATCACCTCGTCCACGGTGGTGACGAAGATCTTGCCGTCGCCGATCTTGCCGGTCTGAGCCGACTCCAGGATGGCATCCAGGGCGCTCGAGAGCAACTCCTCGGGCAGCAGCACCTCGATCTTGACCTTGGGCAGGAAATCGACGGTGTACTCGGCCCCTCGATAGAGCTCGGTGTGTCCCTTCTGGCGCCCGAACCCCTTGACTTCGCTCACGGTCATTCCCGAGACCCCCACCGCGGTCAGGGCCTGCTTGACCTCGTCCAGCCGGAACGGCTTGATGATCGCTTCTATCTTTTTCATGAAACTTCCTCCTTGAGCCCTGGAGCTGTTTCTACCAGCTATAACCCCGCTCCTCGTGCTGACTCAAATCCAGCCCCATCTGCTCGTCGTCATCGGACACGCGCAGACCCATGGTCGCGTTGAGGACACCGAGAATGACCAGGGTGCCCACGAAGGCAAAGACCATGGTGGCCACCACGCTGACGAACTGGATCCAGAGCTGTCCCGGGTTGCCGAGGAAGAGACCGTCGGCGCCGCCGGAGTTCACCAGCGTCGAGGCGAACAACCCGGTGGCCAGCGCCCCCCAGATGCCGCCGACACCGTGCACCCCTACCACGTCCAGCGAGTCGTCGTAACCCATGCGTGCCTTGAGGTTGCAGGCCACGTAACACAGGATGCCGCCGCCCGCGCCGATGATGATAGCGGAGACCGGACTGACGAAACCGGCCGCCGGCGTGATGGAGACCAGGCCGGCTACCGCGCCGGTGGCCGCTCCCAGCAGGGTCGGCTTGCCGCCGGTGGCCCATTCGGTGAACATCCACGCCAGCGCCGCGGCTGCCGCGGCCGTGTTGGTGGTGACGAACGCCACCGACGCCAGGCCGTCGGCGGCGAGGGCGCTGCCGGCGTTGAAGCCGAACCAGCCCACCCACAGGAGCGAGGCGCCGATGACGCTGAACGGCAGGTTGTGGGGCATCATGGCGTCCCTGCCGTAGCCCCTGCGAGCGCCGTATACCATGGCCGCGGCCAGCGCGGAGATGCCCGAGCTGATGTGGACCACGGTACCGCCGGCGAAGTCCAGGGCGCCCATGGCTCCCATCCAGCCGCCGCCCCATACCCAGTGGCACAGCGGCGCGTAGATGAAGGTGCTCCACAAGATCACGAACACGATGAAGGTGCTGAATTTCGCCCGCTCGGCGAAAGCGCCGGTGATCAGGGCCGGCGTGATGATGGCGAACATCATCTGGAAGACCATGAAGGCGAGGTGGGGCACACCGGCCACCAGGTCGGCGTTGGGCTCGGCGCCGACCCCGTTCAGGGCGAACCAGTCGAGGTTGCCGACGATGCCGCCGACGTCCGGACCGAAAGCCAGGGAATAGCCCCAGAGCACCCATACGATGCTGATCACGCAGGCCGCCACGAAACTCTGCATGATGGTGCCCAAAACGTTTTTCGTGCGCACCAGCCCGCCGTAGAAAAGAAACAATCCCGGAATGGTCATCATCAGGACCAGAGCCGAACAGGTGAGTATCCAGGCGGTATCGCCGCTGTTGATCTCCAACGCCTTGTCCCCCGTCGAGAGTGATTTCCGTCCCGTCAGCGCCGTGCGCCGGGAAGGATGGAAGACGAATAGAGCAAATAGGGTGCCAGCGTCGGCCGCGTACCCGCCCTCCGACCCCCTCTCCCTTTGGGAGAGGGCCGGGGTGAGGGTGCACGGCGCAAGCAGGTTGGTGTCACCGCAAGGAGTCGGAGGGGCGGGGTTGCGGGCAGCCCTCACCCGGCCTTCGGCCACCCTCTCCCAGAGGGAGAGGGGTTGGATTTGGGACGGGTCGCTGGCTGGATCTGCCCAACAAACAGGCAGGTGCGTAACGAGTAGGCAGGCGGGGCCGCGGTTACCCGGCCCTGAGTCTTTGCCTCAAGCCGGCGTGCTGCTCCCGAATCCCGGACGGGAGCCGGTCTCCGAACTTCTCGAAGAACTCGGACTGGCTTCGCAGGTTGGTGCGCCAGCCGTCACGGTCCACGTGCAGCAACCGGCGCATGGCGTCGCTCGATATGTCGGCGCCCTTGCGGTTGATGCCGGACGGCCTGGGCAGGTAGCCGATGGGGGTTTCGTCCGCCTTCCCGCCGTCCCGGGAACGCTCGATGATCCACTGGAGCACCCGCAGGTTCTCACCGAAGCCCGGCCACAGGAACCCGCCCTGGTCGTCCCGCTGAAACCAGTTGACCCGGAAGATCTTGGGCGGGTTGGTCAGCCGCTTGCCCATGGAGAGCCAGTGGTTCCAGTAATCGGCCATGTTGTAGCCGCAGAAGGGCAGCATCGCCATGGGGTCGCGCCGCACCACTCCCACGGCGCCGGTGGCGGCTGCGGTGGTCTCGGACGCCAGGGTGGCGCCGAGGAACGTGCCGTGGGCCCAGTCGAAGGCTTGGTAGACCAGCGGCACGAGCTTCTGCCGCCGGGCGCCGAACAGGATGGCGCTCACGGGAACGCCGTTGGGGTTCTCCCGCTCGGGGGAGATGGACGGGCACTCGCTGGCGGGCACCGTGAAGCGGCTGTTGGGATGGGCCACCGGCCCTTCCTTGTTCCACGCGCGCCCGCGCCAGTCGGTGACGCTTCTGGGCACGGGATCGTCGTGTCCCTCCCACCACACGCCGCCGTCGGGCTTGAGCCCGACGTTGGTGAAGATGGTGTTCTTCTCGATCGTGCGCATGGCGTTGGGGTTGGTCTTCGAGTTGGTCCCCGGGACCACGCCGAAGAACCCGGCTTCGGGATTCACCGCCCACAGCCGCCCGTCGTCGCCCACCCGCAGCCAGGCGATGTCGTCTCCGACGGTGAACACCTTCCAGCCCTTCATCGACCTGGGCGGCACCAGCATGGCCAGGTTGGTCTTGCCGCAGGCGCTGGGCAGCGCGCCGCAGACGTAGGCGGTCTCGCCCTCCGGGCTCTCAATGCCGACGATCATCATGTGCTCGGCGAGCCAGCCTTCCCGGGCCCCCAGGGCGCTGGCCAGCCTGAGCGCCATGCACTTCTTCGCCAGCAACGCGTTGCCGCCGTAGCCGGAGCCCACGCTCCAGATGGTGTTGGCCTCGGGAAAGTGGCAGATGAACCGGCGGTCGATGTGCAGGTCCGCCTTGGAGTGGAGCCCGCGGGTGAAGTCGTCCGAGTCGCCGAGGTGTTTCAGGGCGACGTTGCCCATGCGGGTCATGGCGCGCATGCTCAAGGCGACGTACACGCTGTCGGTGACCTCGATGCCGACCTTGCTGAAGGGAGAGCCCGCCGGCCCCATGAGGAAGGGGATGACGTACATGATCCTGCCGGCCATGGAGCCGTCGTAGATCTTTCCGAGGCGGTCGTAGGCTTCGTCGGGCGCCATCCAGTTGTTGGACGGACCGGCGTCGTCCTGCTCCCGGGAGCACACGAAGGTCAGGTGCTCGGTGCGCGCCACGTCGTTGGCGGCGCTGCGGTGCAGGTAGCAACCGGGCAGGCTCTGCTGGTCCAGCGGAATGAGGTCCCCGACCCGGATGGCCACCTGGGTCAGCCGCTCCTTCTCCTCTTCCGAACCGTCGCACCACACGACGTCGTCCGGGCGACACATGGCTGCCGCTTCCTTCACGAACTTCCGAACCGACTCATTCGCAACCATGCGTTCCCCTTTACTTCCCCCGTGTCTTCTTTTTCGCCGCGGCCCGGGCGGCATCCTGTTTGGCCGGCGTCCTGGCGGCGCGCTTCGAAGGCGCCGTCTTGGCGGCCTTCGGCTTGTCGGCGTCCTGTGCGGTGGCGGGCCTGGCCGGCTTCGGCGGCTTGCCCGTGGGATCGTTGGTGATGAAGTGCCCGCAGTTGATGCAATAGACGGTATAGGCCGGCTCACGGCGATGGTGAACCGTGTGGAAGTGCCCCTGGGAGCTGTTGATGCTGATGTCTACCTGGTAGAGTTGTATAACGACGTTGTGGTTGCAGTTCGGGCAGACTACCGTTTCAGGTACATCCGTTTTCGCCATCCGAACTCCTAGAAAGCCAACGAAATCTGCGAAGTTTCACGCTTGGCGGCCTGCGCCAGGGGTACGGGCCGCTGGTCAGGGCTTACCTTATAGCGGGGTATTCCGTTCACGTCCAGTAGTCTTCCCGGCCGCCCTGGACCCACCAGTTCTCGCGCGCACGGATGTCCAGTTCGAACCCCCTGCCGTGCTCCCGCGCCAGATCGTACAGCTTCTTGGCCAGGGCGATATCGACGATGCCCTGGCCCCCCTGGTTCTTGTACAGGATGATCTGGTCGTCGCTCGTACGCCCCGGCGCCTTCCCGGTCAGAATGTCAGCAATATCAACTACTTTGTCCCATGTAATGACGCCATCCTGGACCGGCCAGTAGATGTCGCCCTGCTGCGAGTCCACCGCCTGCTCCCGGGACAGGGCGACGATGAAATCGCACCGTCTGAGGGTGCCGTCGTCGATCTCCCGCCGGGGCTTGTCGAGGTTGCCGCTCTTGACCAGCTCGATGTTGCTGCCGATCACCGAGATGATGTACTGGCCCGGCTCCAGCCACGAGCCGTCGATGACCGGGACGTTGGTGTTGGTCATGCACAGGACGATGTCCACGCCCTGCGCGGCCCGGGGGGCTTCCTCCACCGGCTCGACCGGCACCCCGGTGATCTCCGTCATCTTGCGGGCGAAGGACTCCCGGTGTGACGGGGTCGGGCTGAAGACCTTGGCGCTCTCGATCTCCCTGAGCTCGGTCAGTCCCACGAACGTGGAGTAGGCCTGGTTGCCGGATCCGTAGATTCCCACCGTCCGGGCGCCCTCCCTGGCCAGCCGGTCCAGGCCCGCGAGGCTCGTGGCCGGCGTGCGCAGGTCGGCGACCCCCGCGGCGTGCTTGGGGCGGTGTGCCATGATCCCCAGCAGCGTTCCGGAATCGGTGTCGTAGATCACCGCCAGCTCCGTCTGGTCGGGATTGTACGGCGGGCGCCGCTGCTGGTCGCCCACGATGGCCTTGCGGTGCAGCGCCACCTGCGCGCCTACCGCGCCGTAGGTCGCCGCCCCCCCAGCGTAGATGTTGAGCACGGTGTCGAACGGGGCCTCGCCCACATTCCTGTGTAAATTCAGGCGCTTGCGGGGTGCGTTGACGCCCTCGGAGGTGGCGATCTTTCTGAGTGCCGCCTCGGTGATGGAGACGGCTTCCGGGAAGGGAACCAGCTCATCCACGTCTTGCGAATGGAAAAACAGCGCCATGATGCCTCCGGGTATGGTTGGCCGCGGGGGCGTCCCGTGGATGGACAGGGGGAACCCCGGGCGGTTGTCGATTCGAAGCTATCAGATAGCCCGCGCGCCGGGGAAACGCAAGGTGGCGAGGGTGCCCGTCAGCGCCCCTTGTCGCCCCGACGGAGAAGCGGCGCTGCTTCGTAAGGAATTATGTGGTCAGGAAACTAGAAGACCATTTCGACCCTGGACGAGCAGCGAAAGCCGTAGTAGGCATGGCCCCTGGCCTGCCTGCCCGGGTCCACGCTGTGCCGCGAGGTGGCCGTCAGCCCTTCCGGGCCGCTGGAGGCATTGCCGCCCCGGGTGACCCGCGGATAGGGCGCCGACAGGTCCTCTCGCCCGTCCTTGGGGTCGTAGGGATAGGATGTCGAGGTGGAGCGCGTCCACTCCCACACCTGGCCGGCCATGTCCAGGACGCCGTAGGGACTGCGTCCCTTGGGGTAGCGGCCCACGGGCACGGACTCGCCGCGCCAGCCGCCGAAGAAGGCCAGCTCCGGCGTCGGCGGGCCGTTGCCCCACGGGTACAGCCTGCCGTCGGCGCCGCGGGCGGCCTTCTCCCATTCCGCCTCGCTGGGGAGCCGCTTCTCGAGCCATTTGCAGTACGCCACGGCGCCGGGCAACGCCAGTTCCGAGGCGGGGTGGTCCTCCCAGCCGGGCTCGACCTGCCACCTGTCGCCGATCAGGTGGATCCGATTGTCCTCGTCCGCCAAGTCCAGATACTGCTCGCCCCTGGGCCCCACCGGACCCTTGGCCTGGATGAACCTGGCGTATTCCTTCATCGTGACCAGGTTCCGGTCGATGTGGAACGCGGGCAGGAAGAGCTTATGGGCGGGCCCTTCCTCGCTCGGACCACCGTCGCGCCCCATGGTGAATTCCCCGGCGGGGATGAGCACCATGCCGGCATGTTTGCCGTCCGCGGCGCCGGCCGCGGTCGCGGAAAGGACGATACCCGCGGCGAGCGCCAACGACGCCGCGAGGGACCGTGGGGTAAGTGCCATGACCGTCACCTCCAGCAGGCCCGGGAACTCATCGAGCCTGCGGAACTCTAATACGAAACGGGCTGGCCGGTCCAGATGCGAGCGCTCGTTTCGAAACGGCCTTGCGTCCTCAAAACGCGCCGCGCCGGCAATGGAAATGCTGACCGGACCCATCCGGCCCATCGGCGGCGCGGTCGGTGGCCCGCGTTCGGTGATCGTGCTACGACCAACGTTGAAACAACCCTTTCGGGAGAATCCTCATGGATGCAGTGCAGATGGAGGTGGTCTACCGGGCCACCGCGCAGATCGCCAAGGAACTGGCCCTCAACATGCTCCGGACCGGCTACTCGAGCGTGATCAAGGAGAGCCAGGACTTCACGTTCACGATCTTCGACCGCGACGGCCGCATGGTGACCCAGGGACTGCCGCAGCCGCTGCACATCGGCGGCATCTCGGCGCAGGTGGGGGAGGTGATTCGGGTGTTCGGCGAGGATAACGCCGAAGGCGACGTGTACATCCTCAACCACCCGTACTTCGCCTGCCAGAACCACGCCACCGACGTGACCGTGGTCTCACCGGTTTTCCATGGAGGCCGGCGCGTGGCCTACATCGCCAACACGGCCCACAAGCCGGACCTGGGCGGCAAGGTGCCGGGCACCAACTCGCCGGACGCCACCGACGTGATCCAGGAAGGGCTGCTGCTGCCGGCCCTCCGGCTCTACCGCGGCGGCAAGGTCAACGAGGACGTCAAGACCATCATCATGGCCAACACCCGGACCCCGGAGATCACTTGGGGGGACGTCCAGGCGCAGGCCCTGACCAACTTCTACGGGCTCAGGAAGCTCGCGGAGCTGATGGACCAGTACGGCTCGGACGAGGTCACCGCCTGCTGGAACGAGTGGATGGACATCTGCGAGGCGGAGGTGCGGAAGGCCATCGAGAAGATCGCGGACGGTGACTACGGTCCCTGCGTGGACTTCGTCGACGACGACGGGCTGGACCAGGAGCGTTCCTATCGCATCGCGGCGTCCCTGCGGGTGGCCGGCGACGAGCTGCACTTCACCCTGGAGTCGTCGGAGCAGGCCCGCGGTCCCATCAACCTCCGGCCCTGCGTCATCCGGAACTTCATCGACTGCCTCGTGGTGGCGGTGCTGTGCCCGGACCTGCCGGTGAACCAGGGCATTTCCCGGCCCATCCATGTCACCTTTCCGCCCGAGGGCTCGATCCTGAACCCCCGCTATCCCGCGCCGGTGAACATGTACGTCCGTCCCGCCCAGATGGTCACCTCGGTGGTGCAGATGGCACTGGCCGAGGCCCTGCCCGAGGTGGTGCCGGCGCCGGACAGCGGGGCCGGCGGCTCGGTGTCCATCTCGGGGCAGGATGCCGGTCGCGGGCGGTGGTTCTCGCTCTACGACCTCAACTGCGGCGGCGGCGGCGCGCGCGCCGATGCAGACGGCCCGGCAGTGCTGAACTCGCTGGTCATCAACGTGATGAACACGCCGGTGGAGCCCCTGGAGACGGAGTTCCCCCTCCGCATCGAGCGCTACGAGCTCTTCGAGGAATCGGGCGGCGCCGGACTCTACCGTGGCGGCCTGGGCATGGTCCGGGACTGGAAGATGCTGGCGGACGAGGCCTACGTCAACCTGCGCAGCGACCGCTTCAAGCATTCCGCTCCGGGGCTCCACGGCGCCGGCGACGCGTTGCCGTCCTCGGCCTTTCTGAACCCGGGTACGGAGGGTGAGCGGGCGCTCCCTTCCAAGGTCAGCCGGCTGCAAATGGGAAAGGGCGACGTCTTCCGCATCCGGTACGCCGGCGGCGGCGGGCGGGGCGACCCCTTCGAGCGGGAGCCGTCCAAGGTGCTGGACGACGTCCGGGACGGCTACATCAGCGCCGAGACCGCCCGCGATTCCTATGGGGTCGCGGTGAGCGGCCAGCCCTCCGAGATCGACGAGGCCGAGACCCGCCGCCTCCGAAGCGCGCCCCGGAACGGCGGCGGCGCGCCGGAACGGCCGTAGTGTCCGGCCGGCAAGTCGCCACGACGACCCCTAGGGGCGGGTTTCAAACCCGCCCGTGCCCGGGAACCCGCTAGACCCCGTGGAACCGCACACCGAAACGCCGAGGGCCTGGCTCCGGGACTTCCTCCTGACCTGCGGCGCCCGCTTCGGGCTCTTCTTCGCCATGTTCCTGATCGAGCCGGTGTTCCCCGTCTACCTCAAGAACATGGGGATGAGCTCGTTCATGATCGGCGTGGTCATGGCCGCGTTCCCCCTCGGCGCCACCTGGATCCGGCCGCTCGTTGGCGCCTACATCGATCGCCTGGGCAGCAAGGTCTTTCTCGTCGGCGGGCTGACCATCTTCATCACCGCCGCCACCGGCTATATCTGGACCGGCTCGGTGCTGGTGGCGCTGCTGCTGCGTACCTACCACGGCTTCGGGTGGTCGGGATGCACCACGTCCATAGGCACGCTGGTGGCGGACATCTCTCCGGATCACTTGCGCGGCACCCTCATCAGCTACTCCGGGGCGGTGAGCACCGTGGCTTACTCCATCGCGCCGGCCGTCGCCTTCAAAATCGTGGAGTGGTATGGATTCCCGACGGTGTTCGCCAGCGGGGCGGCGGCGGCGGGGTTCGGCCTGCTGTCGGCGGTCCTGATCCCCTCACCGGCCAAGGCCAAGCCCACGCCCCGGCGGCGGCGCTGGTTCGAGACCTTCATCCTGCCCGCATCCATCATGCCCGCGGTGAGCATGGGTCTTCTGGGGATCTCCCGCGGCAGCATCATCGCCTTCCTGTCGCTCTACGCCCTGGAGATGGGGGGCGATCCGGGCATCTGGTTCAGCGTCTTCGCGGTGGCGGTGGTGGTGGGCAGGCCTATCTTCGGGCCGCTCTCCGACCGCAAGGGCCGGCCGTTCGTGGTCATCCCGACCTACCTGCTGGCCCTGGTGGGCATGCTGGTGCTGGTGATGGCGCGCTCGCCCATGATGCTGCTGGTCTCCGCCGCCATCCTCGGGTTCGGCTATGGCTCCGTCCACGCGGCGCTCATGACCATGGCCGTGGACCTAGCGCCGCGCGACCGGTGGGGCCTCAGCATGGCCCAGTACCACCTGTTCTACGACCTCGCCATCGGCGGCGGCGGGGTGCTGGCAGGCATAATGCTCAACTTTACCGGCAACAACTATCCCGCTATGTTCCTTGCCACGACGGTGGTGGGGCTCGGCGGGTTCGTGCTGTTCCTGGTGAAGCATCGGGCGGCCGGACGCGCCACGCTCACGCCAGGGAATCCACAGTGACAGGCCGCCCGTGTTGCGCCGCGGTTGTCTGCTGACTTCCGAAAGGTCCCGGTGAAGGCGAGGAAAATGGAGGAATCCGGAACGGGATTGCGCATCGGCATCGATGTCGGCGGCACCTTCACAAACAGCTATTTCCGGAGATTTCGTCACACCCCGACACGAGACCTCATCCGTAGACACCAGCCGACATCATGGGCTAACTATCCGTTATTGTGGTATGTTGAAATAACGGACGCCTCTTGCAAAGCGGACTTTAGTGCGCTTGAATGGACAGGCGTTTCAAGCTGGTCGCTTGCGCTCCGCTTACGGTTTGCCGTGAGTTTTTCGGGGGTTTCGTTGTTTTCGTTCGTTCAGCGGGTGATGACGGACGCAGAGGGGAGACGGAGGAGC
>JAPPNF010000107.1 GCA_028818755.1 Deltaproteobacteria bacterium
GAGATGACGGCAACCCACAGAATCTGTGCCATCACCCGATGAACGAACAATTACGGGGTTTCGGGTTTCGAGTTTCGGAAGCGAGCCTGCGAGCCTTCGGTTGTCTGTGGATGGAGTGACGGAGAGGGAGCAGCGGGCCTGCGGGGGCAAAGAGCGGAACGCCGGCAGGCGGGTGGAGAACCGAAGAACAAGGGTTTGATCAAAGGGACGACTTTCGATTGGGGAGGGTTTCGATGGCCAAGCTGCAGTACCGCAACATTTCCAAGCGCACGGTGGACGGGCTGTCGGCGGAGGAGAAGGACGCGGTGTTCTGGGACCGGGAGCTACAGGGGTTCGGAGTGAGGGTGTATCCGTCGGGGTCGAAGGTGTACGTGGTTCAGACGCGGCACCGGGGCCGGTCGCGGCGGGTGACGCTGGGGCGGCACGGGGTGATATCGGCGGACAAGGCGCGGCGCAAGGCTGCGGAGGCCATCGCGCGGATCAAGAGCGGGGAGGATCCTGTGGAGAGGGCTCCGGGGACGGTGACGGTGGCGGAGCTTGCGGCGCGGTACCTCAAGGAGCACGTGGAGGTTCGGTGCAAGGCGAGCACGGGGAAGATGTACCGGAGGGTGGTGGAGCGGTTCATCGTGCCTGCGTACGGGCAGGTGGCGGTGGAGGAGGTGGATCGGGAGCACATAGCGAGTCTTCACCTGGAGCTTCGCGACATACCGTATCAGGCGAACCGGGTGTTGGAGGTGGGCGGGAAGCTGTTCAACCTGGCGGAGGAGTGGAAGCTTCGGAAGGGGGGCAACCCTTGCAGGTTCGTGCGGAAGTACCGGGAGCAGAAGCGGGAGCGGTTCCTCACCGACGCAGAGTTCCGGCGTTTGGGGGAGGTGCTGAACGGGATGGAGGGGGAGGGGCGGCTGCCGGCGCACCCGGCGGCGGCGATCCGGTTGTTGATGCTGACGGGTTGCCGGCGGAACGAGATCGTGGAGCTTGAGTGGAAGGACGTGGACCTCGACGCCGGGGAGCTTCGGCTGCGGGATTCGAAGACGGGGGAGCGGCTGGTGCCGCTGTCTCCCGCGGCGGCGCGGGTGCTCGGGGATCTGCGGCGGATCGGGGGCAATCCATGGGTGATTCCTGGCACGAAGCGGGGCCGTCACCTGGCGGACCTGAACCACTACTGGGAGCGGGTGCGTGATGAGGCGGACTTGGCCGGGGTGCGCCTCCATGACCTCAGGCACAGCTTTGCGAGCAGGGCGCTGGCGCTGGGGGAGTCGTTGTCGATGATCGGGAAGCTGTTGGGTCACAACAAGATCGACACGACGTCGCGGTACGCGCACCTGGCGCGGGATTCGATCAAGGCGTCGTCGGCGCGGGTGGCGGACAGCATCGGGGCGGACATTCTCGGCGGCCGGGAGGGAACGGCGTCCGCGTGAGCGGGCAGGCGGGGCGACGGAGCTGCCGGCGTGGAGGTTCTGGATGGCAGGCGACGAGGAACTGAGGGCGAAGCTGGCCAAGGTGGAGGCTCTGTTCCGGCGCGCGGGGAGCGCGGGGGAGCGGGCGGCGGCCGGGGCGGCGATGGAGCGGCTGCGGGACCGTCTGGGCGTGGAGGGCGACGGGGAAGCCGAGGTCCGGTTGTCGCTGCCCGACGTGTGGTCGGTGCGGCTGTTCGTGGCGGTGTGCCGCAAGCACGGCGTTCGTCCCTACCGCTATCGGCGGCAGCGGCGCACGACGGTCATGGTGCGCGTCGGTCAGGGGTTCCTGGAGGGGGTGGTGTGGCCGGAGTTCGACCGGCTTCACATGGAGCTTGAGAGCTACTTCGAGGACGTCACCGATCACCTGATCGAGGGCGCGCTGGGTTCGGACGGCGGTGTCGGTCAGCGGTAGCCGCCGGTCCTTTCGGGGCTGTCTTGCGGCCCGGCGATGGGGTATCGTCCCGCCATGGACGAAGAGCGGGTGAACGGCAGGATCGGGGAGTCCGTGTCGGCGCGAGGCGACGGCGACGAAGCCGCGCGCATTCGCGAGCGACTCGTGTTGCTGGCGGCGGAGAGGGACAGGCTCGAGGCGCGGCTGGCCGAGCTTGGAACCAGCGTTCCGGCCGCACCGGCCAAGAGCTCGCGCGGGGGGCGGGTGACCGAGCATTCGCCGCCGCGGGAGAAGGGCGCGCTGTTCCGCTCGCTGTTTCGCGGCCGTGAGGACGTCTATCCGAAGCGTTGGGAGAATGCCCGGACGGGAAAGTCCGGCTACTCGCCCGTGTGCGGCAACGAGTGGAAGCCGCGGATATGCGGCAAGCCCCGGATCAGGTGCGGCGCGTGTCCCAGCCAGGCTTTTCCGGCGGTCACCGACGAGGCGGTTGAAGAACACCTGCGCGGACGCCGGACGGCCGGAGTCTATCCCATGCTGCCGGACGGCGCGTGCTGGTTTCTTGCGGCGGACTTCGACCGGGAGAGTTGGCGGGAGGATGCCGGGGCCTTCCTTGCCGCCTGCCGTTCGAAGGGCGTTCCGGGGGTCCTGGAGCGCTCGCGTTCGGGCAACGGCGGTCACGTGTGGATCTTCTTCGCGGAACCCGTGCCGGCCGCGCTGGCCCGCCGCCTGGGCTCTCATATTCTGACCGAGGCGATGGAGAGCCGCCCGGACATGGGCTTCAAGTCCTACGACCGGTTCTTTCCGAGCCAGGACACGGTGCCCGAGGGAGGATTCGGCAATCTCATCGCGCTGCCCCTGCAGGGCGGGCCGCGGGAGCAGGGCAACAGCGTGTTCCTGGACGATGGTTTCGCGGCGCACGGGGACCAATGGGGGTTCCTGTCCTCGGTCCGCCGCATCACGCCGGCCGAGGCCTCGGCGATCGTGGACCAAGCCAGCCGGGAGGGGCGGGTGGTGGGTCTTCGCCTGCCGCTCGACGACGAGGACGAGGAGCCCTGGACCGCGCCGCCGTCGCGGCGACGGCGCGAGCCTGCGATCGCGGGGCCGCTGCCGGAGCGGATCGATGCGGTGCTGGGCGACCAGATCTACGTTCCCCGGGCGGGCCTGCCGCCGGGGCTGGTGAACCGGCTGGTGCGGCTTGCGGCCTTCCAGAACCCGGAGTTCTACCAGGCGCAGGCCATGCGGCGTTCGACCTTCGGCGTCCCGCGCATCGTGGCCTGCGCCGAGCTCCTGTCCCATCACATAGCCTTGCCGCGCGGATGCGGCCCGGCCATGGAGCAGTTGTTGGGAGAGCTCGGCGTCGGCCTTGATCTCCGGGACGAGCGGAACCGCGGCCTTCCCGTGAATGCGGCCTTTCTCGGCGAGTTGACGCGGGAGCAGAAGACGGCGGCCGACGCCCTTCTGGCGCACGAGACGGGCGTTCTGGCGGCCGCCACAGGGTTCGGCAAGACGGTGGTGGCGGCATCGGTCATCGCCGCCCGTGGCGTCAACACGCTGGTGCTGGTTCACCGCCGGCAGTTGATGGACCAGTGGATCGCGCAGCTCGGGGCGTTTCTCGATTTTCCGGAATCCGCCATCGGGCGGATCGGAGGGGGCCGGCGCAAGCCGGGCGGCATGGTCGACGTCGGCATGCTCCAGAGCCTTGAACGCGGCAAGGAGGTGGACGACATCGTTGCCGGCTACGGACACCTGGTGGTGGACGAGTGCCACCACCTGTCGGCCGTGAGCTTCGAGGCCGTGGCGCGCCGCGCCAGGGCCCGGTACGTGCTGGGGCTGTCGGCGACGGTGACGCGCAAGGACGGACACCATCCGATCGTCTTCATGCAGTGCGGGCCGATCCGGTTCCGGGCGAGCGCCAAGGAGGAGGCCCGGCGGCGCCCGTTCAGGCACCGGGCGGTCCTGTGTCCGACGTCGTTCCGGCTGCCCGGCGACATTGACGCGGAGCGTCCGCCGATCCAGCAGGTCTATGCGGCGCTCGTCCGGGACGAGGACCGGAACGGCATGATCTTCGACGACGTGCTGACGGCGCTCGAGGCGGGGCGCTCGCCGATCCTGCTCACCGAGCGCAAGGAGCACGCCCGGCACTTTGCGGAGAGGCTCGCGGGATTCGCGCGCAACGTGCTGCTTCTCCAGGGGGGCATGGGGGCGAGGCAGCGCCGGGAGGTCATGCAGCGGCTTGAGGAGATACCGGACCACGAGGAACGCGTGCTGGTAGCCACCGGGCGGTATGTGGGCGAGGGGTTCGACGACGCCCGCCTCGACACGCTGTTCCTGACCATGCCGATTTCCTGGAAGGGCACGCTGGCGCAGTACGTGGGCCGCCTGCACCGGCTTCACGCGAAAAAGCGCGAGGTGGTGGTCTACGATTATCTGGACGGCGATGTGGCGGCGCTCCGGCGCATGGCGGAGAAGCGCGTCAGGGGCTACGAGAGCTTGGGCTACACGGTCGAGCGGCCAGGCTGCTCGAAAATGTAAGATGTTGCGCGCGGACCGTGCATGGCTCCAATTGGCGACCGTGTGACCGTTTGGCACGGTCTACTGCCAGGGCTTCCCCATCGTCCACTCCGGTGCTTGCGAGGAGAACAACCCCGCCTTCGACGTCTACGGCAGGCTCGTCTACGACGATCTGACACTCAAGGGTGAATTTGCCCGAACCGCCACGGTGTGGCCCGGCACCTTCAACCCCGGCATGCCGCAATTCGCGGCCAGCAAGGTGACGAGCTTCGACATCGGCGGCAAGTACAGGCACGGCACGGGTGCCGGTCCGGTGGACTTGTCCGCGGAATTCAGCCGTTTGGTGGCCGGACCGGACGGCGCGCCATGGGAACGGCAGGACCAATTCGTCCTGGGCGCCGCATGGTTCCCCTGGCCCAACGCGAAGCTGTTCGCCGAGTACATTCATGTTGAGGGCTATGCGCCCTTGAACTTCTTGAGCGGCGGAAGTGTCAGGGATGACCGAGGCGAAGTCGTGCCCGACCAGACCACATCAAAAGGGGCAACAGGCCCTGCTGCCCGGTACCTAGGCACTAGTAGATGCTGAACGGAAAGTACCGGGCGTTGATCTCCTCATACGCGCCGTCGGCGAGGATCGTCCGAAGCGCCCGGTTGAGGCGGCGGCGCAGCGTCTCGTCCTCCTTGCGCACGGCAATGCCGATGCCCTCGTCGAGGCGGCGCCCCTCGCCCGCGAACGCGAAGGCCGCGCCTTCCGGGCTCCCGAGCCAGTTCCAGAAACCCAGTGCGTCGCCGAACACCACGTCCACGCGGCCCTCGACAAGCGCCCGCAGGAGGGCCTCCTGGCCGGCGTACAGCCTTACTGCGGCAACCTTCGACAAATTCTCTTCCAGCCAGTCCGAGGCGATCGTCGCGCGCATCGCGCCGACGGTTCGCCCCCTTGGCGCGGCCGGTTCGAACCCCGCCCCTTTCCGCGCCACGAAGCGCACTTCGTTGCTGTAATAGCGCTCCGTGAACGCCACCAGCCGCCGACGCTTTTCTGTGATCGACATGCTTGAGACGATGGCATCGAACTTACCGGCCCGCAGCCCCGGTATCAGTCTCTCCCAGTCCTGCCGGACGAACGAACACATCGTATCCATCCTCGCGCAAAGGGCCAGGGCGATGTCGATGTCGAAACCCTTGAGTCTGTCTTCCTCGTCGATGTCGCTGAACGGCGGATAGCCGGGATCGACCCCGATGCGGAGGTTTGCCCGCCCCGCTTCCGTGCCCGGCAGCGGCGTTGGCGAAAACACAACGAGGAGCAGCGCCAATGCCAACGCCTTCATGAACCCGCCGACCACCCTCTGGACCCCGTCCTCAGCCACACTTCGGCGCCTGAGCAGTTCATGCGAACCAAGCGGCATGCAGGGAATCCCCCCTTGGCTCTGCCCGCTTCGATGACATCAACCCCAACACTCCTTCAGTCCTCGTTCGGTGGAGATGGACGGGACGCCCGGAACCGGTTGATCCGTAACCAGGGTAACGCCCGTGTCGTGGAACCCGGGGCCGGGCCGCTTCTCCGGCCTCCTGCCCGTCCTGTAGAACTCCGTCACCGCTTCGACCCCAAGGTATGCCATTCTGAGAGGATACTGCATGGCCGTCGCCCCGGTCGCGCCCGCGGCAACGTGTCTCACTCCCGCACAACCGCCGTCGATCGAGACAATCAGGACGTCGTTCTCCACCCCCAGCGCCCTCAGCGCCGCATGGGCGCCGGCGGCTGCGGGCTCGTTGACCGCATACACGACGTTGATCCCCGGCTGCTTCCGTAACAGCGCCTCCATGGCCGCCCGGCCACCCGCTTCCGTGCCGAGGGTCGCGCCGCTGCCGACGATGCGGGCGTCGTCTTCGTCGTGCATCTTCCCGGGGTCCTTGATGTCGATGCCGAAGCCCTTGAGAAAACCCTGGTTGCGCAACACGTCCACCGTGACCTGCGCCTCCGACAGGTCCAGCGTCGCAATCCTTGCGCTCCCTGCGGCATCGCCCACTCGTACTCTGGACCACATGCCGATCAGTTCGCCGGCCCGGAAGTTGTCGGTGGCAAAGGTGGCGTCCACCGTGTCCATAGGGTCGAAGGGGGTATCGAGCGCGATCACCACAACGCCCGCCTCACGCGCCCGTCGAACAGAACCGGCAAGGGCCGCAGGATCCGAAGGGGTAATCAGAATCCCCTTCGCGCCCGCGGCCACCAGACTCCCAAGCGCTTCGACTTGCGCCTTCGAATCCCCGTCGTACCGGCCTGCGTAGGTCCGCAACTCAAGACCGAGCTTGCCGGCCTTCCTGCGGGCA
>JAPPNF010000119.1 GCA_028818755.1 Deltaproteobacteria bacterium
GCCACGGGCACGCCGGAGGCCAGCGCTTCGCACAGGACGTTGGAGCTGCCTTCCATGCGCGAGGTGATGGAGGTGAGGTGGCTGTTGGCGAGGAGTTGCCGCGTCTTCCAGTGGGGCAGGTCGCCCAGCCACCGGTAGCGCGGGTTGCGCTCGGCCTCCCGCTCGGCGCGGCGCAGGAAGCTGTCGCCGAAGGCGGCGCCGATGTGCACCACCTGGATCCGGGACGTGCGCGGCAGCGAGCGCACCGCCATGGCCGTCCGGAACGGGTCCTTCTCGGGGCGCATGTGGCCCACCGCGGTAACCGTGAATTGCCTGCGGCGGTCGCCGGGGCGTCCGGGGCGGGCCGGCGCGGATTGGTAGATGACCCGGGTCTTCTCGTGCAGCGCCGGCGCGAGTTCGTCCAGACCCTTGCGCTGCAGCACCACCAGGCGAGTGGCCAGATGCAGGGACTCCCGCGAGTCCTCGTCCTCGTGGATGTCGCGGTAGAGGTCGGTGCCGGTCAGCACCACCACGATCGGTTTGTCGGGGTGTCGATCGTGGAACTGCCGGATGGACGGATGGCTGCGGCGCGCGTGGAGCGCGATGAGCAGATCGCAACGCTCGCGTTCGTAACGGTCCAGGGCCGTGACCCGGTGTCCCGACGCGCGCAGGATTCGCGCCCACCGGTTGCCCGAGATGCGGTTGCCCGTGCGCCGGGTGGGCCCGGCCGGCGTCACGAGGGCGATTCTGGTCGTTGCGGCGTTTTCTCTTGACATATTCTGTCGATCCGGCATGGCGTCCTTCGACTTCGCTCCGCTCGCGCTCCGCTACGCTCAGGACGAACGGTTTGGAAACTTGTTTCCGTTCGTCCTGAGCCCTTCGACAAGCTCAGGACAGGCTTCGCGAAGCGAAGTCGAAGGACGTCTACTCCATCGCGCACGTACGGAAGCCTGCCAGCACGTCCCGCCGGTCCGGGGTGAAGAAGTTCCGCCATGTGTTGCGGATCAGGTGGGAGCGGGTGGCCCAGCAGCCGCCCCGCAGCACCTTGCGGTCGCCGAACCAGGGCTCCGAGTATTCTTTGTAAGGGTCCCGGACGAAGCCGGGGTAGGGGTGGAAGGCGTCGGCCGTCCACTCCCAGACGTTGCCGATCATCTGCCGGCAGCCGGCGGCGCTGTCGCCCTCCGCAAGCGCGTCCACCGGCAACCGGCCTCCGGCGGCCCAGTCGAGGTTGCCGTGGGAGGGGTCGGGCGCCGTTTCGCCCCAAGGGTAGCCGCGCTTGGCTGCTCCCGCGTCCCTGCCGCCGGCCGGGTCCACGGCCGCGGCCATCTCCCACTCGGCCTCCGCCGGCAGCCTCCGCCCGGCCCAGCGGCAATATGCCTCGGCCTCGTACCAGTTGACATGGATCACCGGAAGCTCCGCCTGAAGCGGCCCCCAGCGGTCGAAGATCCGCTCCAGCCACCGGCCGGGGGACTCGCGTTTCCAGTAGACGGGATGCGGCCAGCCCTCGGCCTGCCGCCAGCTCCAGCCCTCGTCGCTCCACCACCGCGCGTCCTCGTAGCCGTTGTCGTCCACGAACGCGGCGAACGCTTCGTTGGTCACCGGCGCGCGGGCGATGCGGAAGGGCGCCACGGTCACCGGGTGGCCCCATTTCTCGTTGTCGAAGACGAAGGGCAGGTCCGGCGTGCCGCCGAGAACGAACTCGCCGCCCGGGACCTCCACGTCGCCGGGGCAGGGGCGGCCCTTGGGCGCCGCGCGCCCGGCCACGAACGGGGGCGGGGGATAGCCCAGGGTTTGGCGCGTGTAGGTCATGGCCTCCGCGTGCATGTCCTCGTGGAAGATGACCAACTTGTGGAAGTAGGTCTCCTCCGGGCTCAGGCGCTCGGCGGGAAGCTTGTCCGTGATCTCCCGCAGCACGCGCTCCTTGTAAGCGAGGGTCTCTTTCAGCGGCGGCAGCGCCAGCACCCAGCGAGTGTCGTGGTGCACGGCCGCGGAGTCGTAGAGTTCGTCGCCGTTGGAAATGATGGGGTCGTGGCCGCGCAGGTGCCGCAACGCCCACCGTTCGTGAAACCAGGACACGTGCCCGATCTCCCAGAGCGGCGGATTGACGATGTTCAGCATGGGCACGGTGAGCTGATCGCCGGAAAGGTCTTCCACCAGGGCCAGAGTCCGCGAACGGACCTCGTTCAGGGTGTCCAGTATCTCACGGGTGGATACGTTCTTCTCTTCCATGATGCCCGTGTTCCGTCCTTGAATAACACGACATATGCTGGTTCTTTGCCGGACAGGACGCTAGCGGAGCGCGCGCTCCATTCTCTCCCGCCACGGCTCGAACTCCCGGCACCACCCTTCGCCGCGGCGGGCCAGCAGATAGCCGTTGGCGGTTTCCAGCGCGTTCCGCTCCGACTCCGAGAACGTCGCCGCGCCGGCGGCCTTCGCGTCCCTTTCGCAAAACAGCCGGAGCGCCCGCCAGTGCTCCAGGTTGTCCGCACCGAACCGCTCCGTCACCGCCGTCTCCCAGCTCGCTTCGGGGTCGTAGGCTCCGGGGTCCCGCGCGTAGTCGAAGCAGGTGGCCATGGGGACGAAACTCAGTTCCTCCTGCAGCAGCGGGTTGGTCAGATGCGCGCGCACCCGCTCCGGCAGCCGCGGGTCCCGGCCGGTGAGAGGCCCGATGTGCATCTCGTCGGCCATGGTGAGGTCGTTGACCGGGTAGTTGTCCCAGAGCAGCAGCCGGTGCCCCATCCTCTCGCCGATTTCCTCCATATCGGCGAGGGTGACGTTCTCCGGCACCACCTTGGTCCCGGTCCAGAAGCAGGCCACCGGCTCCGGCAGGTAGCGCCCGACGGTCTCCGGGAACTCCGGCTCGAACTCGCCGAACATCCGCGCAAGCAGCGGGTCAGGGGTGTAGTACGAGGGACAGAACCACCACTCCGCGTCCCAGTCCGCGGGCTGCGCCTCCAACACCGCCTCCAGCCACAAGGACTCCGCCTTGGCCAGGCTGTTGTCGTACTTTTTCACGTCTCCGGGGTCGGTAAGGTGCGACGGGATGTCGTCGAACAACACCGCGAAGGTGCGCACTCCCCGGTCGTAGAGCCGCGCCGCCTTGTCGAGCAGGACGCGCACGGGTTCCGCGGCGGCGAAGCAGAGGTCCTTGCCCGGGTGAAAGCCGTACACGAAGTCGATGCCGTGGCCCTGGGCCGCATCGATGAGGCGGCATAGCTCGCGCCACTCCGGCTCCGGGTAGGGGAGCCGCCAGCGCTCCCGGTGGTAAGGGTCGTCCTTGGGCGCGTACAGGTAGGTGTTCATGCCGCGCGCGGCGCCGAACGCGAACATCGCCGCGCGGTGCACCATGCTCCACGGGGGACCGAAGAAGCCTTCAACGATCCCCCGCCGCTCGAATGTCGCTATGGAGTTAGTGTCCTGTCCGACTGGAGATGTCACTGACCCATGTTGTACAGCCGGGCGCAGTTGTCCCAGAGGTACTTCCGCTTGGACTCGTCGGAGAACGGCATCTCCAGGAAGGTATCCAGCGAGTGGGGATACTTGACGTCCAGGTGCGGATAGTCGGTGGAGAACACCACGTTGTCCTCCAGGCCGAACTCCGGAATGTGCTTGGCGGTGACCTCGTCGCATTCGACGGCGCCGAAGCACTGGCGCTGGAAGTACTCCAGCGGCTCGAGCTTCAAGTCCGGGTACTCGGCCTTGCCCACTGACTCCATGTAGTCGCCCATGCGGTACAGGAGCCACGGGAGCCAGGAGCAGTTGCCCTCCAGGAAGGCCACGCGGAGCTTGGGGAAGCGCTCCATCACGCCGCCGTAGATCATGTCCGCGCACGCGAACATGTTGGCCAGCGGAAAGCTCAGGGTGTTGAACATGGAGAAGGACGGGATGAACTGGGAGATGGCGGGCTGGGGCTGGTAGACGCGCCCCGCCTCGTGGAACCCCACCGGCACGTTCAGGTCCTGGCACACCTCCCACAGGGGATCGTAGTAGGGGTCGCTCCAACACAGTCCGTTGGTCTGGTTGGGGCGCATGAAGATGCCCCGGAACCCCTTTTCGTTCACCGTCCGCCTGGTCTCGGCCACCGCCGCCTCGACGTTCTGCGGCGGCACCATGGCGACGCAGATCATGCGGTCGGGCGCGGTCTGCGCGAAGTCGTAGAGCCAGTCGTTGTAGGCGCGGGAGATGGCCGCGGCAAGCTCCGGATCGAGGCCGTCGATGCCGAGGACGAAGAGGCCGCGGGTGGGGAACAGGAACGCCACGTCGAGCCCTTCCTTGTCCATGGCCATGACCTGGCTGACGCCGTCGAAGTCGCGCGCGGCCACGTCGCTGTATTTCTCCTTGAGGGTCTTCAGGCGGTAGTCCCTCAGGTTGGGGTCTTCCGGCCGCCTCGGGATCGGGAGGATCTTGCCGTCCAACTCGACGCCCAGGTCCCGGAAATCGCGCTGCAGGCCCTTGGGCGCGCGGTCCTGGAACTCCGGATCGATGTAGCGCTGCCACAGGTCGTGGGGCTCGAACACGTGCATATCGGAGTCCATTGCCTTGAAACCTTGCTTCGCCATGTCTGTCTCCTTCGCGAACGAAATTGACCCCACGGGCGGGGCATCTTGCGGTACCGGAATGCTCGAATCGTAGGCTGTTGCCCAAGGGCTGTCAAGCGCGTTCGGGGCGCGCCCGGCACGGGGGTACGGGCGTTCCCCCTTTGCCCTATCGCCAGCGCAGTATGGTCTTCTCCGCCTTGCCGATGAGCCAGCTCACGGTCAGGCCCATGATGGACAGCAGCGCGGCGCCGGCTATGAGCTGGTCGGTGGCCATGAGGTTGCCGGCCAGCAGGATGTACGCACCCACGCCGAACTCGGCGCCGATCATCTCGGCGGCCACCAGCAGGATGATGGCGATGGAGGTGGATATGCGGAAGCCCGACAGGATCGCCGGCATGGCGCCGGGCAGGATGATCTTGCGCACGATGGAGAACCAGGTGAGGTCGAAGGACTGGCCCATGCGGATCAGGGTGCGGTCCACGTTGTCGACGCCGCCGTAGACCGAGATGACGGTGGGGAAGAAGGTGCCGAAGAAGATGGTCGCCACCTTGGATTCCTCGCCGATGCCGAACCAGATGATGAAAAGGGGCAGCAGCGCGATCTTGGGAATCGGAAAGATGGCGGCCACGAACGGGACGATGCCCGCGCGGGCAAGGGAAAACAGGCCGGCGGCGAAGCCCACCAGGAGCCCGGCGACGGCGCCCAAGGTCCAGCCCAGGAGCAGGCGCTGGAGGGACGCGGCCAAGTGCAGCCAGAGCTGGCCGGTCTTGACCAGGTAGACGAGAGCCGCGATGGCCTGGCTGGGCGCGGGCGCCACGAGATCGCTGATCCAGCCGGCTCGGGAGGCGATCTCCCAAACGCCGATGAGCGCCGCGAAAACCAGCGGGCCCACCACGCCCACCGGCCTGGGCTGGAAACCGCCGCCCCGATAGGGGACCGGCGAGCCGCCGGTGTCGTCAGACATGGACGATCTCCTGGTCCGCGGCCAGCGCTTCTTCCCGCATCAGCTCCCATAGGTAGCGCTGGCGGTCCCACAACATGCCGGATTGCCCCTTGCGCTGTTCCAGCGGCACGTCCAGTTCCACGACCTCGCGGATGCGCCCGGGCCGACGCGACAGCACCACGATCTTGTGGCCGAGCCTGACGGCCTCCTCGAGGTTGTGGGTGACGTAGCAGGCGGTGAAACGCTCGCGCAGCCAGAGGTCCAGCAGGTCGTCGAGGAGCAGTTCCCGGGTCTGGCCGTCCAGCGAGGACAGGGGCTCGTCCATCAGGAGACAGGCCGGCCGCACCGCCAGCGCGCGGGCGATGGCCACCCGCTGCTTCATGCCTCCGGAGAGCTGCTTGGGGAAGGCGTCGCGGAAATCCGAGAGCTTGGTCCGGGCGAGGACGTCGTCGATGATGGCACTAGCTTGGCCCCGGGAGAGGCCGTGCCTTTCCAGCACCAGGGAGATGTTGCCGGCGGCCGAGCGCCACGGCAGCAGGGCGATTTCCTGGAATATGTAGGTCAGCGGATTGAGGCTGTCGGGGGGCGGCGGGCTCATCTGGCGGACGACGCCCCGGGTCGGGCGCTCCAGCCCGCCCAGGAAGCGCAGCAGCGTCGACTTGCCGCACCCGGACGGCCCGATGATGCAGACGATCTGCCCCGAGCCGATGCGCAGATCGACGTCTCTCAGGACCTCCGTCCGACCATACCAGTGGCTGATGTTGTCGACGTGGATGTCCATCCACTCACCGCGCCCGGCCGGGGAGGAAAGCCGGGCCGCTTCCCTCCCGCCGGGGTTCCACCGCTACTTCTTCACGAAGCTGGTGTCGATGTACTTCTCGGTGGTCAGCGCCTTGGGGGCGAAGCCATGGGCCTGGAACCATGCCAGTTGCCGCTTCAGATCGGCGATGTCCAGGGCCGCGTCCTCGGTCATGTAGACGGCGCCCGCCTTGATGGACGGCGCCGCCTTTGCACGCGGCCGGGAGGTGTAGACATACTTGTGGATGACATCCACCATGGCCTCGGTGGCGGCGGGGTCCTTCTTCTGGTTCAGCATGACCGCCCGGTAGTCGGCGATGCCCTTGCGGTAGGCGTTCAGGAAACCTTTCAATTACCCACATCTTGGGGTTTATCAAGGGTGTTGCCACAATTTGTTGT
>JAPPNF010000067.1 GCA_028818755.1 Deltaproteobacteria bacterium
CGCCGGACGACGGGGTGGCGGAACGAGGTCCAGGCGTCGTCGTGACTCGTGCCCTCCCCGAAGGCGGCCTTGGCGATCAGATCGGGGTTCGCGTAGGCCAGACGCTCAAGCGGAATCGGCCGCCACCCGGGCCGCGACTGGAAGTTGTCGAGGCCCGCGGCGGCGAACAGGTCGTCCACCAGGGTGCCGGGTCCGGCCGTGTAGCCGGCCGGCGTCATGTACAGCGCCCGGGTGCCGGGTGCATGGACTCGCGCCGCCCGGAGCCGCGCGTCCATCCGGGCGATCAATGTTTCACCGCGTTCCGGTGCGCCGAGCCCTCGGGCCGCGTGCCGGATCACCGTACGGGCGCCGTCGATGTCATCGGCGAACCCTATCTGAAGCACCGGTACTCCCGCCCGCTCGAGAAACGCCCGGGCGTTGGGTCCGCCGCCGTAGGAGCGGACCACCAAGTCCGGCCGCAGGGCCAGCACGTCCTCGGCCCGGGGGCGCACCGTCGGCAATCCCGCGGCGGCCGCGCGCATGTAGGAGAAGGCCGCGCCGGCGTCCGGCGACACCGCCGCGATGTCGCCGCGCTCGGCCAACCCGAGCACGAACTGGTCCGCGCAATAGTCCAGGCTCACGATGCGGCGCGCGGTGGAGCGGACAGGTAGCGGCTCCGTGCACGCAGCCAGGAGAATGCATGCGGCCAGCGCCACCATGACGGGCTTCGCCACTAAGGCCCAACTGCCTGCCAGCCGTCGGATCTGACGCCGCCTCAACTCATTCCCTTTCCCCACTCTAAATTTTCTTCGGCCAGTGCCGAAAGGATGATTCTGTAGGGCTGGAACCTACGCCGGGCAATGGCCATCGTCAAGCCGACCCAGATGGCTTGTCGCTATGTATCCCATAGGATACAATAGCTCGCATCTTGGCACGGAGTCTTGGGACGAATGGAGGCCACGATGATTGACGTTCAACCTTGGGATGCGGCGGACTACCTGGAAGAAGAGGAAGATATCGTCGCCTACCTCGAAGCAGCATTCGAGGACGGCGACCCACAACTCATCACCGCCGCGCTTGGCGACGTCGCGAGGTCTCGGGGTATGACGAAGGTCGCATCGAAGACTGGCTTGGGTCGGGAGAGCCTCTATAAGGCATTGTCAGCAGACGGCAACCCTGCCTTCGCCACCGTACTCAAGGTGGTGCAGGCGCTCGGTCTTCGACTCCACCTTTCGCGCCAGGATGCATATGGCAGAACTGCATCGAACCTCTAGACGGCGTCCTTCGACTTCGCTTCGCTACGCTCAGGACGAACGGTTGTAGGGGGCCTTTTCCGTTCGTCCTGAGCGTAGCGAAGCGAAGTCGAAGGACGCCGTTCTGCTTACTCGGACAGGCTCCCAGGGTTGGAATGTCTCGGGACAGAGAGTGACAAGCTGTCGCTCCACCGCGTCTTCGCTCCGGGTTGGGCGATGGGTGCTGGTTGTCCTGCGGGAAGCCATTCGTTAGACTCGCGAAACCGTAGCGGCGTCGAAACACGGCAGACCCCATCACTCGAAAGGGACGGAACTACATGATCATCCCAACCGAACCCATCGGCAGCATTCCCCGGCCCGGTTATCTCATTGAGGCCATGGGCGCCCACGGCGCAGGGCAGCTTGACGGCGCTGGTTTGACCGAGGTCATGGAGCGGGCGGTGGCGGAGACCGTGGCGGCCATGGAGGCCACGGGTTCGCCGGTGATCACCGATGGCGAGCAGTCGAAGCCGAGCTTTGCAACCTATCCCCTGGCGGGCCTCGACGCCCTCGCTCCGGACGGGGTCGTGATCCCGTTCGAGGACGGGCATACGAGGCAACTTCCGCGCCTCACGGCCGGCCCGTTCCGCTATACGACGTATTCCGGAGGCTACGTGACCGCGGCCAGGAAGCATGCCAGCCGGCCGGTGAAGCAGGCGGTCATCGCTCCGTCGGCCATCAGCCTGATCTACCCGCAGGACGGCATCGACGGCTATCCGCGCGACGCCTTCATCGCCGATCTGGTCGACGAATGCGAAAAGGACATCCGCTCCGCCTTCGATGCCGGCGCGGACAGCGTGCAGATCGACTTCACCGAGGGGCGGCTGTGCTGCAAGCTGGACCCGTCGCGGGGACTGCTGCGGGCGTTCGTGGAGCTCAACAACGCGGTGCTCGGCCGCTTCTCCGAGGCGGAGCGGAGCCGCATCGGGGTCCACACCTGTCCCGGCGGCGACCAGGACTCCACCCACTCGGCCGATGTCGACTACGCCGAGTTGCTGCCCGACCTGTTCGCAATCCAGGCCGGCCGTTTCTTCGTGCAGATGGCCAGTGAAGCGGACCGTCCGCGCGTCCTCGACATCATCGCCCGGGAGCGGCGTCCCGGTCAGGTGGTGTTCGTCGGCGTCACCGATCCCATCGACCCGCGCGTCGAAAGCGCCGAGGAGGTTTGCGAGCGTATTCTTGAGGCAGCGGAGCACTTGGGCACGGACGGGCTCGGTTGTACCGACGACTGCGGCTTCTCGCCGTTCGGCGATGACGTCTCCACCGCCCGCGACACCGCTTTCGCCAAGATCCGCGCGCGGGTGGAAGGCGCCAAGCTCGCGGGGGACCGGCTCGGCTAGTGTCGCGCCAGTGGCCTGTAACGTCTGAATCGCATCCTGGTGTCGATTTGGACGTTACAGGGCGCTGGTTCGATCGCGGAGCCGCCAGCGCGGCAAGGTGATGCGTGTTCCACGTCCCGCCCGTCTCTCGTGAGTTCGACGCCGCTATCCGGCGTGCCATCGACGCCAAGACCAAGCCCCTGGGGGCTCTCGGAGCCCTGGAGACGGCCGCCGCACAGGTCGCCCGCATTCAGGGCACCTTGACGCCCACGCTGCGTCGCTGCCGCCTCACTCTTTTCGCTGCTGACCATGGGATCTCGAAGGAGGGGGTCTCGGCCTATCCGCAGGCGGTGACCCGCCAGATGGTGGCCAATTTCCTCGACGGCGGAGCTGCCGCCAACGTGTTCGCCCGCACCAACGGTGTCGAACTGCAGGTGGTGGACGCCGGGGTTGCCGGCGAACCCATGGAAGCGCCCGGGCTGATATCGAAGCGCATCGCGGCCGGCACTCGCAACTTCGTGGTGGAACCGGCCATGACCGCGGAGCAGTGCGAAACGGCGCTGTCCACCGGCGACACTCTGGGCGCCGGCGTTGCCGCGGACGTCGCCGCCTTCGGCGAGATGGGCATCGGCAACACGTCCTCGGCCACGATGGTGGCGCACAAGATTACCGGCAGGGGGCTTGACTCGCTGGTGGGAAGGGGCGCCGGGCTCGACGACGCCGGCCTCGCGCGCAAGCGCGAGATCCTGCAAGGGGCCGCCCGGCGTACCCCGGAGCGTCTCGACGCGCCGGACGCGCTGCGGGAATACGGCGGCTTCGAGATGGTGATGATGGCGGGCGCCATGGCGGGCGCTGCCCGCGCCGGCGCCGTGGTGTTGGTGGACGGCTTCATCGCCGGCGTTGCCGCGCTGGCCGCGGCGCAAATGGCTCCGGCGCTGCGCGACTACCTCGTCTTCGCCCACCGGTCCGCCGAGCACGGCCACGGCGTGGTGTTGGCGGCCCTTGACGCACGCCCGCTGCTGGACCTCGAGCTGCGGCTGGGCGAAGGCACCGGAGCGCTCCTGGCATGGCCGGTCTTGCGTTGCGCGGCGGCCATGCTTTCGGAGATGGCGAGCTTCGAGAGCGCTGGCGTGAGCGGTCCGGTCTGATGGGCCGGGTGCGCGAAGAGCTCGCGGTGTTTCTCCTGGCGGTGCAGTTTCTCACCCGCTGCCCGGTCCCGTTCCCGGAACTCTTCACCGAAGCACGTTTCATCGCCTCGACCCGATACTACCCGCTGGTTGGCCTCCTTGTCGGCGCCCTCGCCGGCGCGGTGTTCTGGCTCGCCCACCTCGTCTTTCCGGTGGTCCTGGCGGTGGTGCTCGCCACCGCCGCGTCGCTGCTGGCTACCGGCGCCTTCCACGAGGACGGGTTCGCCGACACGTGTGACGGGCTCGGCGGCGGCGCGACCCGCGAGCAAAGCCTGGAGATCATGCGCGACAGCCGCCTCGGCACCTATGGCGCGTCGGGCCTGGGGCTCATGCTCGCGGCCAAGGTGTTGGCTCTCGCCGCGGTGCCGGCAGCGCTCATCCCGTGGCTCCTGATGGCGGCCCATGCCGCCAGCCGCGCCTCCGCGGTGCTGGCCGCGGCCGCCGGCAGCTACGTCCGGGACGCCGGCACGGCCAAGCCGGTGGCCGCCGGCGTGGCGCCGTGCAGCCTGGCGCCGGCGCTGGTCACCGCGGCCGCGGCCGTCGGCGGGCTTTGGTTCGTGACTTCGCCGGCGGCGATGGTGGCCGGACTCGCGGGCCTGGCGGCCGGCCATCTCGTCATGCGCGCATTGTACGAGCGCAAGCTCGGCGGCTATACCGGGGATTGTCTCGGCGCCGTGCAGCAGACCAGCGAGCTTGGCTTGTACCTCGGCGCCGTGGCGATGCTGTAGGAGCCTGTCCGAGTAATGGAATTTCAGGGGGCGATCGCGGTCGCCCCTACACATGCGCCAGATGAATCCCATGTAGGGGCGACCCGCGGTCGCCCTAGCGGGCGGCGCACCGCCGGACGGGACGCCTGGGGCTTCACGGCCCGTGTGCAGCGGCGAGCATCGGCACGGGCGGGTTTGAAACCCGCCCTTACGCACGTCCGCGGCAAGGAAGACGACGTCCCACACCATGCGTCTGATTTTGGTCCGCCATACACGGCCCGAAGCCGCCGACAACGTGTGTCATGGGGTCACGGACCTGGACGTGGCGGCGACCTTCGACGAGGAGGCAGCGCGCGTGGTCGCGGCGCTGCCCGCGGTGGAGCGGCTGGTGACCAGCCCGTTGCGCCGCTGTATGAGGCTGGCGGAGCGGATCGGCGCGGCGCGCGGACTCGTTCCGGTGGTCGACGGCAGGATCCGGGAGATGGACTTCGGTCGTTGGGAGCGCGTGCCGTGGAAGGACATCGACCGGACGGAACTGGACGCGTGGGCGGCGGACTTCCTTCACGCCCGGCCCCACGGCGGTGAGAGCGTGGCGATGGTATCGGAGCGGGTCGGTTCCGCGCTCGCCGACTACCGCCGTAGCGGCGTGTCTCATGCGGTGGTGACCCACGCGGGTGTCATCAAGGCCGCGCGGGCGGCGGCGGGCTGCGCGGACGCATGGAGGACGTCGGCAGGTTTCGGCGATGCGGTGCGCATCGAGTTTCCGGCCGAGCCGGAACACTTACCCTCGGGTCCGCGCGAGGTGGAGTCGTGGGATTGAGTTCCTTCCAGCCGCGGCACGGCGGCGATCTTGCGGCTGCCCGGCGGACGTTCGGCTCACCGCCTTGCGGATGGCTCGATCTCTCCACCGGCGTCAACCCCTGGCCCTATCCGTACGATGCCATCGGCCCCGAAACCCTCACCCGCCTGCCGCAGGATGACGCGATGGAGGCGTTGCTGGCGGCGGCGCGGGAGGCCTACGGCATCGCGCTCGCCAGCGGTCTGGTCGCGGCTTCGGGAAGTCAGGCCCTGTTCCAATTGCTGCCGGCCATGAGGACCCGGTGCCGCGTGGCTGTCGTGGCGCCCACCTACGAGGAACATGCCATGGCATGGCGCCGCCTGGGGCACGTCGTGGACGAGGTCGGCTCGCTCGGGCAATGCCACGACGCCGACGTGGTCGTGGTGGTCAACCCCAACAATCCCGACGGCCGCACCACGGACCGGAAGACGCTGGCGCGAGCGGCCGAGGAACTGGCGCGACGCGGCGGCTGGCTCGTCGTCGACGAAACCTTTGCGGACGTCGCGCCCGATGTCAGCCTGGCATCGGCTCCGGGCTTTCCCAATACGTTGATCGTGCGCTCTTTCGGCAAGTTCTTCGGCCTCCCCGGCTTGCGGCTGGGCTTCGTGGCCGGCCCGCCAACGCTGGTGGACGGCATCGCGCGGCGTCTGGGCCCCTGGGCCGTCTCCGGGCCCGCCCTGGAGATCGGCAGGCAGGCGCTGGCCGACACGGACTGGATCGTCCGCACCCGCGCCCGGCTGGCGGAGATGAGGCTACAGCTTGACAGCGTTCTCTCGGGAGCCGGCCTGACCCTTGTCGGCGGCACCGATCTGTTCCGGTTGGTGGAAACGGCCGGAGCCCGTGACCTCTCTCACCGCCTCGGCCGGGCCGGGATCCTGGTCCGGTCCTTCGATCGTCATCCAGGCTGGCTCAGGATCGGTCTGCCCCCGTCGGCGGATGCTCTGCAACGGCTTTCGGCGGAGTTGAAGGGGGCTTGGTGAGGCCGGGAGACTAGCCGAGCGTCTTGCGCCGACGGACCGATGTGAACCTCTCCGACACCGCATCTCTTTTGCTGGCGGCGATGGTGTTCGACGCCTTCATCGGGGATCCCCGCTGGCTATACCGGGTTGTCCCGCATCCTACGGTGGTCGTGGGCCGGGTGCTGGCGTTCTGCGACGGCCGATTGAATCGCCCCGCCTTCGGCCGCGCGGGCCGCCGCGCCGCGGGAGCCATCTCCACGGTGGCCGTCGTCGCCTCGTGCGGCGTGCTGGCGGCGCTGATCAGTGCCGGCCTGAGCGGATGGCCGGTCGGATTCTGGGTGGAGGCTCTGCTGGTCTCGGTACTGATTGCCCAGAATAGCCTATACCGGCATGTCGTCGACGTCGCCCGGGCGCTGGAGCGCGACGGCGTCGATGCCGGCCGGAGCGCCGTCGCCCACATCGTTGGCCGCGACCCCGAATCCCTGGATGCCCACGGCGTAGCCCGGGGCGCCGTCGAATCGCTGGCCGAGAACTTCAGCGACGGCGTGGTGGCGCCGGTCCTGTGGGGTCTGCTTCTCGGCCTGCCGGGCATCGCGGCCTACAAGGCGCTCAACACCGCCGACAGCATGATCGGCCACCGGGACCACCGCTACCGCGACTTCGGGTGGGCCGCGGCGCGGCTGGACGATGTCGCCAACTGGGTGCCGGCGCGCGTCGCCGGATTCCTGTTGGCCGTTGCCGGCGCACGATCGAAGATCGGCGGCGCGATGCACGGCCTGAGGATCATGTGGCGGGATGGCGGCACTCATCGTTCGGTCAACGCGGGCTATCCGGAGGGCGCCATGGCCGGGGTGTTGGGCTTGCGTCTGGCCGGACCGCGCCGATATCGGGGCTTCGTGACCGCCGACCGGTGGCTGGGCGACGGCGCCGTCGAGGCGACCCCGGCCGACATCCGGCGGGCTCTCCGCGTCTATGTCGGCGCCTGCCTGCTCCTGGCCGTGCTGGTGGGAGCATTGTTCGCCGCGTTGTTGTTTCTGGCCGGGGCGCCGATGCCGTGGCTCGGGCGGGTTTGAAACCCGCACGTCAATTGACGGAGCCGATACCCGTGCATGCGCGGCCGGTGCCAAAGGTACCAAGCGAACGGGAAGCCAGTACCTCAGGTCTCAGTGGCGTCACCGCAGCTTACCTCCAAAGGCGCCTATGATCCGGTTGACTTGATCGTTGAGGGTCCCGGCCGCTTCTTCATGGTCAGGGCCGTGAAGCTCTCCTACCACGCTGTTCCCATCATCCGTGAACCTTAACCTGTCCTGGTCAAGCCGGACCTCGTACTCCAACAAGGACTCACGCCAGTCGGCAAAGTCGGGTCGTTCGACGTACTTGACTGTCGTCAAGTCGTCGAAGCTTACGGTGCCTCCCTGACCGCTCAACTCGATCGTCGCACGCCCATGGACTGGTTCAGCAGTCAGAGTGTCTACGGCGAGTAGTGAACCTCGCCACGTGTACTCACCCTCACCCAGCGGCTCCGTGCTTCGAGGGCCCTCCACGAAGGCGTCGAAGCGTAGATTGTCAACGGGAGGGCTGCTTACGCTAAAGGAAAGCTCCCTGACCACCTTCACTCCCCACTCGGCCCACTCACCCCAAGCTGCATAGCTGTAGGTTTCGAAGGGATTGTCAGGTGAACCATCCGGGTAATCTCCTGCTCTCGTGTATCCCTTGTCTACCAAGTCAACCAACTCGCTCTCGTGCGGCACCACGATCTCGTGACCGTTGTACCCTTTACCCATCAACCTGTACGGAGACAGCGGGCTGACTGGTTTGCCACGGGAGCTTCCGTCATGGGACAAGCCAAGAACATGCCCCAATTCGTGGGCGGCGAAGTAGGCTTGGTCCTTGTCCACCGGAACTCCGATGCTCCGACCTCGGTACCACGTTGCCAAGTCGGTCACCAGCGCTCCATTCTTGAACCATCGAGACTTCTTTAGAGCCAGGAGGCGGTCACTTCCACAAGCGGTATTGGCCGTAGGACAACGGTTGCCGGCCCAATCAGTGTAGACGCTGATCCGGTCGTCACCGCCAGGGTCCCTGAGCAGTCGGTAGGTCCAAGCCTTCCCGCCTCGCTCCAGGATCGCCCGCAACTCGTGCGGAAGCAGGAGCCAGTGATCTCCGATGAAATCCACGTCAAGAGTATCGGTAGGTCCAGCCTTGGCCTGACCATAGGTGATCCCGTACGATTGACCGAGAATATCGTATCTCAATCCTGCAGTGGTTCGAGTTCCTGGCTCCGGGTGTGGGTACAGGGCGAGGAAGTAACGGTGATTCCCCCAAGTCTCTCCAGGGTCTATCCCATGCCCCTGGTTGGAAGTCCTCGCGCTGATGCTGGTACTATCTCCAGCACTTGTCACGCTTGGAGTAGGTAACGACAACGGACCGACTGGTAACAGTGCCGAGCTACTACCAGTCGAGTTGCCTCCGGTTGAGATACCTCCACCACCGCATCCGGTAACAAGGAAAGTCAGTGCCAACGCCAGCAACGATCGTCTTGTCATCACCAGCAAGAACACAGGGATTGTTTTCATGAATAGTCCTACGCCCGTTGGTCCAACCAAACAGGACTCCGAACTTGCCGCGGAACAGTACTACATAAAGAGTGAGTTTTCAGTGATTCTTGGGGCCCAATGGGTGATATTATCGTGTCCTTCTGCTTGAACCGCGAAGGGAGTGTCAGCGACCAGACGCGCAAGGCGCTGGCGCTGCGACCATCGGCGTCGGCCATGCCATGTACTGGATACCGAGTGGTAGCGGGCTGCAGTTCAAAACACGAAGTGGGCGGGCTTTCAGTTTCAGGAAGTCGGTGGGTGTTTCGGGCGTATTGGAGCCAGGCGTGACTAAGAAGTCGCCGGCAGCGTCGCCTAGTTGGCCGCTGCCAGCAGCCGGTCGATGTCGAGGGCCTCTTCGAAGGCGTCGGCCACGGCGTCCAAGGCTTCTTCCACGCCGGCTTCATAGGCCGGACCGAATGCACCGTTCACGCCCAGGGAACGGAGGAACTCGCGGCGGAAGGCGTCGCCGGCTAGGAGCCCGTGGACGTAGCAGCCCATGACCCTCCCGTTCGCGGACACGCTCCCGGGATCGTGTCCCTCGCCCTCGGGCACGAGGAAAGGCCGGGAGGCGTCGCCGCCGGTGCTCTTGCCGACGTGCATCTCGTAGCCGGCAAAGGCCGCATCCACGGCGGCGCCGACTCCCGTGACCTGCCTCAGCGTCTTGGCGCCGGCAATGACGGTCTCGTGCTCCAGGAAGCCCAGTCCTGGTTCCTCGCCCGGCGGCCCCTCGATGCCTTTCGGGTCCGACACCTTTCGTCCGAGCATCTGGTATCCGGCGCAGATACCCAGCACCGCGCCGCCCCGGCGGCGGTGGGCGAGAAGGTCGATATCCCATCCCTCGCGCCTGAAGGCCCGCAGGTCGGAAAGGGTGGCCTTGGAGCCCGGCAGAATGACTAGGTCGGCATCGCCCGGGAGCGGGCGGCCGGGCGCCACCATGTCCACCGCTACCGCCGGTTCGGCCAGCAGCGGATCGAAGTCGTCGAAGTTGGCGATGTGCGGCAGCCGCGGAACGGCGATGCGGAAGGCTCCGCCGCGAACCCGCGGCGGGCGGTTGTCCAGGGAGAAGGCATCCTCCTGCGGCAGGCGCAGTGCGGCGCGGAGATAGGGAATAATGCCGAAGCACGGCAGCCCGGTGCGCGCGGTGATGATGCGGAGCCCGCCGGCGAACAGGCCCACGTCACCGCGGAACCGGTTGATCAGGTACCCTCGGAGCAGCGTGCGCTCGTTGTCCGGAAGAAGTTCCCAGGTGCCTACCAGGTTGGCGATGACTCCGCCCCGGTCGATGTCCGCCACCAGCACCACCGGTACTTGCGCAGCGGCGGCGAAGCCCATGTTGGCGATGTCGTGGGTACGCAGGTTGACCTCGGCGGCGCTGCCCGCGCCCTCCACCAGGACGAAGTCCGCAGCGGACCTCAACCGCTCGAAGCTCTCCAGGACCACGGGCATCAGCTCCCGCTTCACTCCCTGGAAGTCTTGCGCGTCGTGGTTGCCGCGCATCTTGCCGCGGACCACCACCTGGGCGCCCACGTCGGACTGCGGCTTGAGCAGCACCGGGTTCATGTCCACCGAGGGCGGGACCCCGCAGGCCCTGGCCTGCAGCGCCTGGGCTCGTCCGATCTCGTCGCCGTCAGGCGTTACCGCGGCGTTGTTGGACATGTTCTGGGGCTTGAACGGCCGCACCGCGTAGCCGCGGCGGGCGAGCAGGCGGCAGAGCCCGGCGGTCACCAGCGACTTGCCGGCGTCCGAGGCTGTTCCCTGGAACATGAGCGTCCTGGCCCGCATGTCCATTTACGAAGGTTGCGAAGGGACGCCGTGATCGCGCCGGGTCCTGTCGTCGGGATAAACCGCCATCAGTCTGGCGCCGGGCCCTTGAGGGCCATGGGGAGCCCTGCCGCCACGAAGTAGACCTGCCGGGCGGCGCCGGCCATGGCCTGGTTGAGCCGTCCGGCGTGGTCGCGGAAGGCGCGCGCCATGCCGTTGTCAGGGACGATGCCGAGTCCAACCTCGTTGGCCACCAGCACCACCGGTCCAGGCGCGGCGGCAAGCGATTCGAGCAAGGCCTCGCAAGCCGCTTCGACGTCACGGCCGTAGTGCATGAGATTGCCGAGCCATACGGTCAGGCAGTCCACCAGAACACAGGTGTCCGGCGCGCTTTCCCGCCGGACAGTCGCCGCCAGCTCCACCGGCTCCTCGACGGTGCGCCAGTCCGCGCCGCGCCGGGCTCGATGCGCGACGATGCGTTCGGCCATCTCGCCGTCCGTGACGACGGAGGTGGCGACGTAGACGCGCCGCTCCCACGCCCGCGCGAGCCCTTCGGCGAAGGCGCTCTTTCCCGCCCGGGCGCCGCCCAGTACAAGGGTCACGTCGGACCCTGCCGGAGCCGTGTTCACCGGCGCACCGCCCGGATCCGACGGCCGGGTGCCGGCGGACGGCGAGTTGCGTTGCAATCGAACATGTGGAGCCGCATCCTACAACGCGGAATGGACAAAGAGAAATACGCGATCTCGGAAACGCGCGGCACGGACGCACACGGCATGCTTCCCGCCACGGCGGGAATCCAGGTTGACACCCTCACACCATTTCCGTATGGGTGAAACCCACGGAGGACGCCATGAGAAGGACCCATGACATGGGCGGGGACCCTGACGCGGGGCTCATCGACCGCACCGAGCACGCGATGGATGACTGGGAGGTTCTCGCCGATGCGCTGAACCAGGTGCTCGGGGTGAAGGGCATCAAGTGCACCGACGAGACCCGGCGCGCGCGCGAGGACATGGATTCGGAAGCGTACCTGTCGCTGAGCTACTACGAGCGCTGGATCGCCAGTCTGGAGACCATCCTGGTGGAGAAGGGTCTCATGACCCAAGAGGAGATCGACCGGAAGGTGGCCGAGCTGGAAGAGCGCTGGGGGGAGCCGTGAGCGGCGCGGCGGTTTTCCGGGACGGCGCGGCGGTGCGGGTGAAATCCCACTTCAAGCCGGGCCACGTGCGCACGCCGTTCTACATCAAGGGCAAGACCGGCTGGGTGGAACGGTGCTACGGCGAATTCCGCAACCCGGAGTCGCTGGGCCACGGCGGCGACGGCCTGCCGCGGATGCGTCTCTACCTGGTGGGCTTCCACCAGCAGGACGTTTGGGACGGCTACGACACGGGCAGCGAGGACAAGGTCTTCGTGGATATCTTCGAGCACTGGCTCGAGCCCGCCTCGGAGGCGGGGGCCTGAGAAGAGAGGGACAAGGATGGCACACGAGCACGAACCGGGAGAGGAGCACGAGGCGGGGCCGCGGCATGAGCTGAGCCACTGGGCCAAGCGGGCCTATGCCATGCGTGAGATCCTCATCGAGAAGGGCGTGGTGACGGAGGACGACATCCGCCGGCAGGCGGAGTTCACCGAGTCCAAGACGCCGGCCAACGGCGCCCGGCTGGTGGCGCTCGCCTGGACCGATCCCGAGTTCAAGGCGCGCTTCATGGCCGATCCCAAGAAGGTGTGCGCCGAGATGGGCATCGACGCCAGCACCCTGAACGAGTTCGTGATCCTGGAGAACACGGAGAAGGTGCGGCACATGGTGGTGTGCACGCTGTGCTCGTGCTATCCGCGTCCCATCCTGGGCCGGCCGCCGGACTGGTACAAGAGCTTCAACTACCGCAAGCGCGCGGTGAACGATCCCCGGGGCGTCATGCGGGAGTTCGGACTGGACGTGCCCGACGACGTCGAGGTGCGGGTGCACGACAGCACCGCGGACATGCGCTACCTGGTGATACCAGCGCGACCGGCGGGGACCGAGGACCTGAGCGTCGAGGAGCTTGAGAAGCTCGTGACGCGCGACAGCATGATCGGCGTCATGGACGCGTTGCCGTCCGTTCCGGAATAGGGGACGTCATGTTCCACGTAGACCTGTCCCCGTTCGGCGTCGACGTCGATCGTCTTCGCACCGACCGTCTGAACCGTCTCCAGGGCATCATGCGCGACCGCGGCCTGGGCGCGCTGCTGCTCACCGACCCGCTCAATATTCGCTACGCTACCAACACGGTGCTGTGGCTCAACCTGCGCGCCACCGGGGTGCAGCGCTTCGCGCTCGTGCCCGCCGAAGGCGCGCCGTTGGTGTACGAGCGCTTCTTCGGCAGCGAGCGCGCCGCCGGCTACAAGAAGGATGATGCGATCAGGGGCTTCGGCGCTTTCATGTTCGGCATGCGGCCGCCGGTGGCCACCCAGGACTTCGTGAACTTGGCGGCCGACGGGTTGAAGGAGCTGGGTGTTTCCGGAGAACGGGTGGGCATCGACGCCTTGTGCCTCGGCGCGGTGGACCTCTTGCGGGAGGGCGGCTTCGCGGTGGTGGACGGCCTGCCGGCCCTGGGCGAGGCGCGCGTGGTCAAGACCCGGGACGAGGTGGAGTTGATCCGCTGGACCAGCCGGGCCAAGGAGGGTGGCTACGACCTGGTGCGCGAGGCCGTCCGCAAGCCGCCGGTGGTGGAGGAGCGCCTGAGCCGGATGATGCTGGAATACCTGCTGGAGCAAGGCTTCGAGGCCGGCAGCGAGTTCATCTCGATCTTCGACTCCTCGCAGATGGCGCTCCGGCCGCACCGCGAGCCCATGGGCATGGACCTCGTCATGACCGAGGGCGACCTGGTCATCTGCGATGCCACCGTGGCCGGCCCCGGCGGCTACTACAGCGACTTCGCCCGCACGTTCTGCCACGGCACCCCATCCCAGGCGGACAAGGACCGCTACACGGAGGGGTACGCCACGCTTCAGGAAGCTATCGGGCTGGTCCGGCCCGGTCCTTGTGACGCCCTGTTCGAGCGCTTCGGCAAGGAATCGACGTCACGCCTGCCGGGCCTCGACGGCTTTCATGGCGTCGGAATGTGCATCTACGAGGCCCCGTGGCTACGGGGCTACGACCCGCCGGAGTACAACCTGACTCTGGAAGAGAACATGATCATCGCGCTGGAGATCAACCACCACCCGGTAAAGCTCGAGCACCTGCTCCGGGTAACGGCCGACGGCGCCGAGATCCTCTCAACCTATCCCATGGAGCCGGAGTTGGCGCCGGCGTAGGAGGCTTGCTCTCACTATTTTCGGTACTTGTTCGCCTCTGTCGCCCGTTTCGACCACAGCAGTTGGTCGTGCAGCGCAATGTCCTGCGCTGTGAGAACGTGCTGTTTCTCGTCGAATACCGAAACGGTTTCGAGAGCATGAACACGGGCAGCCTCTTCCGGTGACAGGTAGACTTCAACGTGTAGTCCGAGGCCGGTGGCTTCCCAGTTTGAAGCGTCTTCCACCTTTCCCGCGATCTCTTCAAACGGCGGTATGTCGGCAGTATTGCCGATGTATACGTACTTGCGTTCTCGATTCCCTGTGCCCGCGGTCCTGGACGTCGGCGCGGTTTGGTCATCGTCCCGGCTGTCGAGCGGCATGATCGTCGGCAAGTCGACGCCAAGAGCTTGACTGATCTCTTTGGCCGTCCGAAGACGGATACCCTGTCCCTGTTCCGCGCGCTGGACGGTCCGCGAATCGCATCCAACCTTGGCCGCGAGGTCCTCCTGAGTCCAGCCGCGGCCCATTCGAAGCCGACGCAGGAGATCGCTGTCAATAAGGACCATGGGGAGATGATAGTGTTTCGGGGCTGAACGCGCAACGCCTCACAGGACAGTTTCACGATCGAGGAAGACATCTCAAGCGGGTGAACCACGCCCGCGACGACGACATCACCGAGGGCGACGCCGCCGACCGCATCGTCGAACCACTCCGCGAGACTCCCTCTGTCCAACCCCTCTCATCCGACCGAAGGGTGCAGTTTAGTGATGCCATTGACACACCCCGTCGCCGAACCGACAGTCGTTGTGTTCGCGTAGTCGGTGGAATCGCCCCAACGTTTCAGACACTATCGTCTGGGGCAACCAAAACCGAAGGTTCGATACGTACGACTTCCGGAAGAAGGGCAAGCATAGCAACAATTCGTACAGCCCTGATTACCATCAAATCCAACTCCCCAAGAAGAATTCCCTTGCCGGGCGCCTAGACAAACCTTGGTTACACCTGGTCTACAGCTAAGCCTGTGCGTTATCACGCGGTTGTAGTGAGTCGTATGGTAAAATTGATTCCCTCCCGGCCAAGAACCTGCCCGCCGGTTACCTTCATACTCGAAGTAACGATAGTCGATGCGAAATCCGTCGTTGCAGGCATCCCTGACCGATACTTCCACGCCGGCCGCCTGAGGGGGTGGTGGCGGTTGAGGGGGTGGTGGCGGTGCGGTCCCGAAGGCTACAGTCACCCTAAACCTCTGCGTGGCGGTAAGGCCGCCAGGATCGGTCGCAGTGACCGTGATCGTGGCGTTACCCGGGCTTCTCGCATCCAAATTCAAATGGTCGATATACCCCAGATCATCGACTACGCTCACGACATTGGTGTTGCTCGAACGTGCGTTGAAAGACAGAGACAATGCATCTCCTGGATCCGGATCGTCAAAATAATTACCCAACGGGTAACGGGAGCTCCAATCCTCAAGGATAATGAGCTCTTCGGTAATTTCTACCGTTGCTTGAAACTGCCGTGCGACAACGGGCGGACGGTTGGAAGTCGGGGGAGGCGTCGCCGATCTAGTTACCGTAACCCTGAAAGACTCTGAAACGGTCAAACCACTAGGGTCTCGCGCGGTGAGCGTAATTGTACCGCTTCCCACCCCATGCGCTGCGACGACAAGTTCTGCTCTGTTAGTCACGCTAGAGATCTGGACATGAGGACGCTGTATACCAGAGGGCCAGTCCAGCTTGTAAGTGTAGGTTAGGTCGTCGCCATTTGGATCCGAAAAGTGGTCGTCAAGGAATGCATTCCAAAGGTCCAATATACGAAGGTTCAAGTCGTCAAACCGTTGAACGACCACAGGCGCACGATTGCCAGGAGGCATCACGATCGTCCCATTGCGATCGCCTCCTCCGTCGTCACCGCCTCCTCCACAAGACGCCAGCCCCACAAACATGACGCTGGCAACTACAAGGATCCATGTTGTCCGCGAGAAAGCATTTCGATGCATCGTCATCGACCTTTCTATGAATGCAACCGTCTTGCGCCGTCACGAAGCCACGGAGACGGTAGCGCCCAAGCTCCGCGGCTGCTCCATGTTGTCGTTCCGGAGAAGCGTGATCGAGACGGTGCTGCTCGCTGTACCCTTCGGAATCCTGGTCTCGACGGGCTCGTCAACGAAGTCCTCACCCGCCACTGCGGGATTCTCCCCGTCTCCCGGAACGAGCCGCACCACCACCCGAATGTCTTCGGGCGCGGCAGCCGGCAACAAGACCTCCAACCGGACCGCTTCGCCGCTGCCGACGGCGTCCTGCAGGAACCGGACCCGCGCTTTTTTCACGAGGGCGGACGCGCTTTGCCGCTTGGCGACCCTGATCGGGCCAATGTCCTCGATCGGCCGCCACAAGTCCTCGGTCTTTGGACGTGAATAGTCCGCGGCCACACCCAAACCTTCCCAAGCCGGCTTCTCCGACGGACCGCCGAACGGTAAGTGAAGCGCCACTTGAAAGCTGGTGGAACGCTTGCCCTCGCCGATGCCGTCGTAGTTAGCGCCGAACTTGAACCACGGGTGTGGGCGCCAGTCGAGGCCCACGCGGGTGCCCGTGTTCCACTGATTGGAACCGTCCTCGGCCCGCCAGCGGTAACCGACCGTGTTGAGTTGAAGAGTTGTGGTCAGATCGAAGCGCATCCCGAGTTCCATCCCTTCAAGGGCACGCTCCTGGTATCCCGAACTGCCCCGGCGCCAGTCTGTGGCGGGAACAAAGTAGCGGAACGAACCGATGCCCCACCTTCCGGTGTAGTCGATCCCCGGCGCCAGCACTCTGTGTCCACGCTCGGCGTTCAACAGGTGGAACGCCGAAATTCCGACGATGTCAGCGTCCGGCGCGCTCGAAACCCGGAAACGACGCACCACACCGTGCCGCAGATCGTTGCGGAACAGTCCGGAGCCGGATCCGTCCCACCAGCGGGTAACGCCCTGCTGGAAGAAGAACGAGGAAACGCCGTTCCTGTTACCGGACGATCCTGTGCCGGCGAACGGAAGCACCATGTCGATATCACCGTCGATACCGAACTTGTGCGAAACAGGGGAATAAGACAGGTTGCCGGCGACCTGGAAGTGCGGCCCGAACCTCCTCTTTCCGTATGCGTCCGCGAAACGCAGCCCTTCCTCCACGAAAAGCTTCAAGCCGTTGCCTAAAAGACACCGTGTGCCTTCCGACGCCGTGTCGTTGAGCGCGGCGTGACATCTGCTCGCGTGAACCAGGTAATCGCTCCAGAACCCATTGCCGGACTCCGCCCGTGCAACGGAGGGGCTGGAAGCAAGCCCGATCATCAGCGCGGCGGCGCATGCAGCCCGCCGGACATGGCGGAGACGAGACAACTTGCCACCAACCTTGGGGATTCTGTTCTCCATCATCGGGTTCCTCCGTATCCCACGACACACTGGCATCCCAACTCCGTCACCCGGCATGAGTTCCCGTTGCCGCGCTACTCCAGGACCTGCCACAACTGTCCGTTTTTCGACGCAACCTTCAGACACCTGAGCAATATCAGTTTCGTTTCCGCCGCCGTCTTTTTCGCGCCTTCGCTCATGGAACCGACCAATCCCGTCACGAGTCCCACACCGGCGCCGATGCCCGCCGCTTCCCCGAGCTTGACGCCTCCGACACCCGCCATGTCGAAGATTTGCCCCATCTGGGTCGCCGTCGCGGCCCCTTGCACCGTGGATTGAGCTGTATCGGTAAGGGTTGCCAGTTGTGCTTCCTGCGCCGCGGTCATCTGCCGGTTGTTCGCCACGTTCCGGCAGATGCCGAGCACCTGTTTGTATTTTTCCTCTTGTCCCGGCTCGACATAGACCGAAGGGATGTATTGGCCGGAACCAAGCCCGCTGGAATCAACGATTCCCGTGTATGCCGAACCGCAACCGACCAGCAGAAGTACGGATAGACAGACTCCTGCGCAGTTACGCAGGGTGTTCTCGTCGTATTTCGTTCTGGTGGTCCTGATATCTTGCGCCATTTCGTCGTCTCCTTGGTTCAAGCGAGGCCGTCAACCTCGCATTCAGAAAATTCTTGAACTAACTCCGTACCTCTCCGCTGCGACGACCAATCCCTTCCTCCGCGAGAGCCGCGTGGAGAATCGTCGTCATTCCTTGCTCAAAGCCAACGCGCACAACCTTGAGACTTTCACAGCCATAGTGTGTCGCCAGGAGCGACAGTACCTCGGTCACTTCGTTCAGCCCGTACTCGCCATCGGCGCCAAGGGTGTGCTGAATGGCATGGTGGGCGGCCTTGAAAGCGGCCACCACCCTGTCCTCGTTGGCGTTGTCATCGATCCATCGCGGAGCGGTGGGCCACTCCTCGCGGTCGCGTCGGCGCCTGCCGTCGGATACCGGTACCAAAGACATGACGGTCGGCAGTTCGACACCAAGGGCTTGCGCAATTTCTCTCGCCGTTTTGAGCAGGACCTTACTCCCTTTCTCCGCTCGTTGGACGGTCCGATGGCAGCAACCAACCCTTGTGGCGAATCCGGCTTGGGTAAGTCCCATCTCGGTTCGCCGTAGGGCTACCAGTTTGCCGTTCATCGCGACTTTCCCGTTCATTCCGACCACAAGACAAGCCTACTGCACCCGGCGTCGAAGGCACTACGGCAGATATGCGACAACATGGCGACAACTAGGCGACTTTCCGCCATCTACCGCGTGCTCAACTCCATTCGGACGACTCGCGAAACGGTGCTTCGCACCTTTGCGACACGCGACATTGCAACCGGCGAGGAGGCGACGGCCGCCCGGTCTGCCATCAATTCAGGCTTGTTTTGTAAAAGTTGCGACCCTGCCGTAGAGATGTTTCTGGCCGGGGTCGTTCGTATACGTACGTATAATCGTGCGTATAGGTAGGTATAGAGGTAGAGTGAGGCGGGTCCTCACCTTAGCGCCGGAGCATCTTCTCCACGAAGAACTCCGCGGCCCGGTAGGAGCTGCGCACCATGGGGCCAGCGGCGACGTAGCGGAAACCCAGCCGTATGCCCTGTTCTTCATACTTCCGGAAACGGTCCGGGTGTACGAACTCGGCCACGGGCACGTGCTTCTTCGTGGGTTGGAGGTACTGCCCCAAGGTGAGGATGTCCACATCCCGGTCGCGCAGGTCACGCATGGTTTCCAGGACCTCTCCTGTGGTTTCTCCCAACCCCAGTAGGATCGCGCTCTTGGTGTAGATACGCGGATTCAGGGATCTGACGTTGGCCAACACCTCAAGAGTCTGCTCGTAGCCGCAGCGAGCGTCCCGGGCGTAACGGGTGAGCCGCCGCACGGTCTCGATGTTCTGGCCGATGACCTGGGGCGCGGCGTCGACGACCTTCCCCAGCGCGCGGACGTCGCCGCGGAAGTCCGGGATCAGCGCTTCGATGATCAGATCCGGGCAACGGCGGCGGGTTTCGCGGATGGTATCGGCAAAGATGCCGGCGCCCCCGTCCTCCAGGTCGTCGCGGTCCACGGAAGTGATGACCACGTAGCGGAGGTTCATGCGCGCCAGGGCCTCGGCCACCCGCCTCGGTTCGTCCGGATTGACGGGAACCCCCGTCCTAGCGGTCTTGACCGCGCAGAACCGGCATCCTCGCGTGCACACGTCCCCGAGGATCATGATGGTGGCGGTGCCCGATTGCCAACACTCCGCGAGGTTGGGGCAGCGGGCCTCCTCGCAGACCGTATGCAGCTTAAGCCCGCGGAAGTTGTCCTTGAGGCGATTGTATTCGGCGCCGGAAGGGAGCCGGACCTTGAGCCACGGCGGCTTGTGCGCCGCTTGCGGGCGTGTGCTCATCATCAATTCCAGACTAGCTCACGATGCAAGAAAAGGCCATCGAGCTATTCGCGGGGGGCTCCTGGGACAGGCACCGGGAGGCCGGAGGGCGGACCCAACGTCCTCCCGGTGCCTGTCCCAGGAGCCGGCGGGCAGAGGCAATGTCATCCCGGACCCCGGCCCGGACTCGATCCGGGGCCGGGGTGACGGAAGGGGGAAACCGCGGCGGGGAAAGGGTCACGGTAAGGAGAACCCACGTCCCGAGAATGGGGCCATCCAACTGCGCTGCCTGTGGCACCCGGGCCAAGCCCCGGGAAGACGTTGGGTCCGCCCTCCGGCTTCCCGGGGCTTGGCCCGGGTGCCCCCCACCGACCCTCGACTACCCACCACGGATCAGGGCTCGAAGTAGCCTCCGACGATGGCGTCGTGCCACAGCCGGCATACCGGCGGGATGATGCCGCGCGGGAGATCGTCGTAGGTGAGGCCCCAGGTGTGGATGCCGGCGCCCAGCGACACACACGCGACCTTGGGCGCGGGGTCCATGGCGGCGTAGAGCGGCAGGGCGTCGCAGCACCGTTGCAGGGTGACGGTGTCGTCGTCCAGACCGTGAAGTGAGAGGAACGGCGGCACCGGCTTGGCGCCGGGGCCGGAAAGCTCCCGCAGATAGCCGACGTAGCGGGCGATGAGTTGCTTCTCCTCCGCCGCTCCCATCCCGAGCCGCCGTGCGGTGACCCGAGCGGCCTGTTCCAGCGCGCCGGCGCCGTTCTTGTGGACGAAGTCCTCGGCCTTGAAGTTGGTGCGCTTCTTGCCCACCTCCCACTTCTCCATGGTCAGCTCCATCAGCATTGGCAGGCCGTAGCCCTTGTCCTTGAGTCCTTCGTAGAGATAGCGGGCGGTGTCGCGCCAGGTCCGTAGCCGCAGGTGGTTGAAGGGGAACTCCCACCGGTCGCCGGTGGTGGCGGTGTAGATATAGCCGAAGGTCGATGAGCCGTATCCCAGCACCCCCGCCACGTTGGCCACCCGTTGCGCTGCCATCATGGCGAACGGTCCGCCGGTGGAGTGGCCGTGCACGTAGAGGGAGTATTCGGACTCCGGAAACTCGCGGCGGCAACTCTCCCTCAGCGCTTCCTCGAACGCTACGGGCCATGCGGCCATGCGGTGGTAGAACTCGGTGCCCTCCCGCGCCACCAGCGAGATGACGGTGCCGTAACTCTCACGCCGGGCGTCGTCCCGGGCGACCTCGTACTGGTCGGGTGTGATGCGGGTTTCGCGGGTCCACAGCGGGGTCCGGCCGGTGCCGTCGGGCTCCAGCGTGTCGCCGGGCCAGTCCCTGGAAGGGCCCAGCAGGTAGAGGCGTCCGGGAAAGGTCATCAGCGTGACCTTGAAGCCGAACTTTCCGGCCAGCATCCGGGCCACCGGCTCCAGTGACTTGTAGTCCGAGGTGCCGCCGTGCAGCAGGAAGATGCCCGCGCGCCGTCCGTCCGACACCTTCGGCACACGGTCGCGATCCTCGGGCTCGTAGGTCATGGTGCCGATGTCCCAGTCCATGTCCAGGGCCTGGATACGGAAGATGTCCTCGCGGTTCGTGACCGGGATGTCGGGGAGGGTCAGGGTCTCCTCGGACAGTCTCACGACGTCGGGACGGGGGATGGAATCGGGGGGCGACCAGGCGCCGGTTCGTTGAGCCATTCAGCAGTCTCCGTGGGTGTAGGGGCCGGCCACAAACCGGCCGCGCCGTCTTGAATGATACCCGACCACTGCCCGCGGGCGCTCGTATCAGATCCCGAGCAACCCCTTCTGGCCGTAGTAGTAGAACCCGGCCAGGGCTCCGGTCATGAGAGTCGCGAGGGTGGCGCCCACCAGGGCGCGGAGGCCCAGGGAGGAGAGGTCGCCTCGGCGCGCGGGCGCCAGGGCGCCGATGCCGCCGACGAAGACCCCCACCGACGCCACGTGGGCGAACCCGCACAGGGTGTACGAGAGAATCAGGATGCCGCGCGGTGAGATCATCCCCTCGGCGCCGAGCCTCCCCAACTCCTGGTAGGCCACCACCTCGGTGAGGATGGCGCGGCCTCCCAGGATACGCCCCGCGGCAACGAGGTCGGTTCCCGGCAGGCCCAGCAGCCACGCCAGCGGCGTGAACAGCCATCCCAGGATGCGGCGGAGGTCCACCGGCCCGGCCAGCGCGTCGCTCAGCGGGGCCGTGAGCTTGGCGAGCCCGTAGTCGATGAGCGCCACGGCTCCCAGGACCGCGATGAGCAGGGTGGCGATGCCGGCGGCGAGCTTGAGCCCTTCCCAGGATCCGTCCATCAAGGCGGCCATGGTGTTGGGCTTGCGCTGGTCTTCGGCCATGGGCGGCACCGCCCCCAGCGTCTCCGGGGCCCCGGTCTCGGGCAGCATCAGCTTGGCAGCGAGGGCGGCGGCCGGAATCGACATGATGGATGCGGACACGAGATGTCCGGTAATGAGCGGAAAGCTGTCCTTGAGGAAAAGGACGTAGAGCGCCAGGGTGGTGGAGGCGACCGTCGACATGCCGCAGGTAAGCAGCGTCAGCAGTTCGGAGCGCGTCATGCGGTCGATGTAGGGGCGCACGGTCATGGCCGATTCCACGCCGATGAAGATGTTGGACGAACCGGCCAGGGACTCGGCGCCCGAGAGAGCCATGGTCCTGTGGAAGAGGACGGCGAAGAGCCTCACGATGGGCTGCAGGATCCGCAGGTGGTAGAGCGCCGCCATCAGCGACGCGAAGAACACCACCGCCGGCAGTACCTGCGTGGCCAGCACGAAGCCCACCGACGGCGACCCTCCCGGAGTGGTCTCGCCCGGGTTGAGCGCCAAGGGACCGAAAAGGAAACGGGCGCCTTCGTTCCCCGCTCTGAGGACGGCGATGACCGCGTCGTTGATCCAGATGAGGGCCGTACGGGTCCACGGGACCCAGAACACCACCGCGCCCAGCACCAGCATCAGGCCCCCGGCCGTGAGCACCGTGCGCCAGGGAACGGGGCGCCTGAAACCGCCCGCGGCCCAGGCCAGAAACGCCAGCACAACGAGTCCGGCGAGGGAGCCGAGGTTGAGCCAACTCATGGAACGGTCCATAGCATGAGTCGTCGCCGGCGGGCCACTGCCCCGCGCCGGCGCCTTTCTTGACAACACCCATGGGTCAAGCTAATACCGGACAAGAGCCGAAGCGGCACGAGCGGGAACGGAAGCGTCCATGCACACGGGCGGTGTCTGCGACCGGCGCCGCATCGACGAACACCAACCACCATACAAGCCTACCTGGAGGTTACTCATGGCCAACAAGTACCAGATCATTGACGGCGACGGTCACGTCGTGGAGGACATGGAGGCGATCACCAGCCGCTTTCCCAAGGCGGTGCAGGAACAGATGCGCTGGTCCAACCCGTTTCCGCCGCTGGACCACCTGCACTCGGCCAACGCGCACAAGCTCCCGGAGGGTTCGTTCCAGCAGGTGGGCTTCGACGGCTGGGTGGAGTTCCTGGAGGACGTGGGCATCGACCGCACGGTCCTGTATCCCACCGTGGGCCTGTCCTACGGCAAGGTAGTGAGCCAGGACTGGGCCATCGACCTGGCGCGGTCCTACAACGACTGGATCGCCGAGAATTACATCCACAAGAGCCCCAGGTTCCAGGCAACGGCGCTGATCCCGCTGCAGGAGCCGGACGAGGCGGTCAAGGAGCTGCGCCGGGCGGTGGAGGACCTGGGCATGTGCGGCGCCATGCTGCCGTCCACGGGCATCCAGTTGCACCTGGGACACAAGTACTATTGGCCGATTTACGAAGAGGCCGACCGGCTGGGCTGCTGCCTGGGCATCCACGGCGGCGCTCACGAAAACCTGGGCATGGACGACCTGCATCCCTACGCCCCGGTGCACGCGCTGGGCCATCCCTTCGGACAGATGATCTCCTTTGGCGGCATCGTCTTCAACGGCATCTTCGACAAGTACCCCAACGTGCGCATCGGTTTCCTGGAAGGCGGCGTCGCCTGGCTGCTGATGTGCCTGGAACGTTTCGACCGCTCCTACGAAACCCACATACAGCACGACCCCCGGAGCGAGTTCCTGCAGCTCAAGGACGGCGAGAGCGTCAGTGAGTACTGCAAGCGGCACATCGAGGACGGCCGCATCTACGTGGGCTGCGAGGGCCACGAGCCCGACCTGGCCCACGCCATCAGGACGGTGGGGAACAAGCCCTGGGTCTACTCCTCCGACTTCCCCCACGAGGTCAACAACGAGTTCTGCAAGGAAGAGCTGGGCGAGGTCATGGACAGCGACGAACTGTCAGAGGACGACAAGACCGCGGTGCTGTCGCGCAACGCGGAGCGCTTCTACAACCTGCCTAGCGGGCTGTAAGCCTGCACGAACAAGGGAGCGGAGGGGATTCCCGGATCAGCGGTTCTCCAGAATCTTCTCCAGCTCCTTGCGGTCCTTCTCCGTGATGCCACCCCTGTCCGGGGAACGAGTTTCCCGAGGCGGCGTGGTGAAGTCGATTCCCTGGAACCGGAAGGTGACGAGGTTCACGATCTCGTCGCGGTAGAGCCATCCCAGCAATACTGCCAGGATGATGACCGGCAGCATGAGCCAGGCGCGCCTTCCCCGCGGCTTCCTCCCGCGCGTGCGCGGTCGTTTCCTGTTGGCCCTGGCCTGCATGTCTCATCAAGGCGCACGGTGTCCCGTCAGCTCCAACTGGGAATCAGCAAGGGCTCGGGCCACAGAACGTGCAACAACAAATCGAATACCAGATAGAGGTAGCCTTCGGCCAACGCGCCCAGCGCGAGGGCCACGCGCCAGCGCGCCCCGTAGGCGAACGCGTAGCCGGCGGTGAACAGCGGCAGGGTCACGTGGAAGCCGATGAGGAGGATGCCGCCCACCAGCGCGGCGATCCAGAGCAGGACCTCCGCGGTGCGGCGCACGACGTCCGGCGGGCCCGCCGGCGCCGCGTCGGAGCGGCGGTGCCTGCGAATGCCGAGGACGTCGAGGGTCACCTGGAGCAGCGCAAGGGGGATGCCGACCCCCGCCAGGGAGTATACGATGAGCGCGCTGCGGAGCGGCCAGTCGAGGGAGAGGCTTACCGCACACGCCAGCAGCGCGGCGAAGCAGAGGGTGAACACGATGTTGCCGGCGCGCAGCCGGGGGTGGTCAGGCGACGCGGCCGGAGCCTCTCCCCGATTCGCCTCGCGCCGCTTGCGGATGAACGGCAGCAGCAGGGTGAAGACCACCAGCGCCAGCAGCAACAGCACCGACGGACGCAGCAGCCAGGCGAATTCGTAGCGGGCGATGGAGAGCCACAGGTAGGTCTCCATCTGGAACCCCAACACCACCGCCACGAGCACCGGGGGACGGGGCCAGTCGAACAGTTTCATCAGGTAGCCCACCGCCGAGAAGACCAGGAAGGCGTACAGGTCTTCGTGGGCGTAGCTCGCGGCGAACGAGGCCGAGGCGCACAGCACCAGGGTCACCGGCACGATGGCGTAGAAGGGCTGGAGCGAGAGCCGGGCGAAGGTCCCGGCGAAGCCCATGGCCAGGGAGGTGGCCATCAGGTTGGAGATCACCAGCACCCACACCATGGCCAGCGTCAGGTGCAGTTGGTCGGTGAGCATGCGGCTGCCGGGGTGGATGCCGACGGAGACGAAGGCCGCCAGCATGATGGCCAGCGAGGTGCTGCCGGGGATGCCGAAGGCGATGGTGGGGATCAGCGCGCCGCCTTCCTTGGCGTTGTTGGAGCTTTCCGGCGCGATGACGCCGCGCACGTCGCCGGTGCCGAAGCGCTCGCTCTGCTTCTCGGTCTGCACCGCGTGGGCATAGGCGAACCAGTCGGCGACGCTGCTGCCGAGGCCCGGCAGGACGCCCACCCATACGCCGATGGCGCTGCACCGTACCACCATCCACCAGTGCCGGAACACGTCCTTGATGCCTTCCACGAGGCCGCTGCCGAGGTCCTCGGTCTCCGAGATGCTGGTGCGTCGCACCGCCAGGTCGATGAGCTCGGGCACGGCGAAGAGGCCCAGCCCGATGAGGATGACGTTGACCCCTTCCCACAGGTAGGCGGTGTCCAGGGAGAACCGTTCGATGGCGGTCTTCTCGTCCACCCCCACCGTGGCGATGAGCAGGCCGAGGATGGCGGCCAGGAGCCCCTTGAGCGGCGCCTTGCCGCTGAGGACGCCGATGGCGCTGAGGCCCCAGACCACCAGCACGAAGAACTCCGGCGAGCCGAAGCTCAACACCAGCGGGCGCAGGATCGGCAGCGACGCCACAAGCACGATGGCGCCCAACACGCCGCCCACCGCCGACGCCATGAAGGCGGCGCCGAAGGCGCGCTTGGCTTCGCCCTTGCGGGCCATGGGGTAACCGTCCAGGATGGTGGCCTGGGAGCCCGCGCTGCCGGGCACGGCGATGAGCACAGAGGGGAAGGTGTTGGCCGTGTTGGATACCGCGCCGATGCCCAGCAGGAAGGCGATGGCGTGGTAGGGGCTCATGGTCAGGCTGAAGGGGAGGACCACGGTGAGGATGAGCAGCACGCCCACCCCCGGGAGCGCCGCGAACACGCTGCTGAGGAGCACGCCTCCCACCATCAGCAGCATGGCCTGGGGCTCCAGGATCCCCAAGAGGCCCTGATAAGCGGCCTCGATCATGTCGTTATCGGCTTTGACCCGGCGGCCCGCCGGCGCCCATGGTCAGGGCGGCGCGGCAGGCTGCCGGAACCTGAAGGAGCCCTTTGGGGGCCCGTCAGGGAGGAGTTCCCGATCAACGCTCTGGGACGTCGTACTTCTTGCGCAGCTTCGACGCGTATTGGAGGACTTCCTTGGGGACGTCGACGATCTGCGGGATGCGCTTGTTCAGCGACTCCCCGGTGACGGAAGTGAGGTCGAGGCTGAACTGCTTGCGCGCGAGCTTGAGGAACTCGGGGTCATGGACGGCCTTCTGGAAGGCTGCGCGGTAGACCTTGACATATTCCGCCGGGGTCTTCGGGGGCAGCGCCTGCCACTTGTCAATGGTCGACGGGCCCATCCACGACTCGTACCCTGCCGTGGCCAGCTTGCCGATTTTCTTTTCGGCCATGAGTTCGGGGAAGATGGGTACATCCTTGAACGACGAGCGCGGCGAGTACCCGTCAACATTGCGGACGCCCTCCTGGGCGATGAGGTTGATGACGCCGGCCTCCTTCAACTCGTTGATGATGTAGGCGTTCTGCGTCCCCAGGACGTCGATCTCTCCCTGGCTGATGGCCTTGACCAGCGCACCCGTGCCGGGATAGCCGACGATCCACTTGAGGTTCCAGCCCAGGAACTCCGCGCCCCACACGTTCATGGCCTGCCATGCGCGCGCGCCGCTGATGCCGCCGACGTTGACCTTGGCCGCTTTCTTGTCCGTCAGCCGCTTGTGGGCGTCCTTGCGGATGAACAGCACGCTGCCGCCGCGGTGAATGCCGCCGATGGCGATGAACTTGCGCGGGTCGTACTTGATCACCTTCCGCCGGAGCACGTGGGGCTGAATCGGGCTCGAGTCCGTCTGCATGAAAGTCATGCCGTCCGGCTTGATGCGGTTGGCCAGGTAGTTCGCCGCCTTGATCTTGCCGCCGCCCGCCCCCATGTACTGGTAGACGAAGCGCGGGTTGCCGGGCAGGTACTTCTGCATGAAACGGTTGATGAGCCGCCCGGAAAGGTCGGTGCCGCCTCCGGCGTTGGAGGCGACGATCACCTTGATGGTCTTCCCTTCGAAGGATACGTCGGCCAGGGCCGGCGCCGCCGCCACGGCCCACAGAGCGCAGGCCAGAATCGCGCCTGAAAGAATGCGTGCCATCTCGCACCTCCTTTCTTGGGTCAGTGCTCGCTGATATCGATCATCACGCCGTCCGGGTCGGCGAGCTGGTATTCGCCGAACTTGCACTTGGCGAACAGCTCGAGCCGCGCCTCCGCCTCCGGCCCCGCGCCCACCGGACCGGGGCTCAGGTAGGGGTTGCGCTTGGACAGCTCCTCGAGCCGGTCCTTCACCGCCTGCACGCTCTCCACCTTGAAGCCGATGTGGTCCAGCGCCGGCCGCTCGATGCCCGTGCCCGCGTAGTCGGAGATCTTCCACGGCGAGATGATCAGGGTCACCCGGCCGTCGGTCAGGTAGCAGTTGGGATCGTCCGCGGGCTTCTCCGTCTCCAGCAGGTCGAACACCTCGCGGTAGAACTGCGCCACGCGCTCGGGCTCCACCGCCCGCAGGACGAAGTGCTTCACGTAGCGGTCGGCCTCGCGGTCCCCGTCCACGTACACGTCCCGGCGGTTCTCCATCCCTTCCTGGGAGAGGTCGAACACGTTGCCCGCCGGATCGTGGGTGCTCAAGCCGGCGAACGGGCGGTTGCCCGGACGCTTGAGGATATGCACCTCCGGGTACTTCTCGGCCATGCGCGCGGCCACGCCCTCGACGTCGTCCACCTCGAAGCCGAAGTGGTCGAACCCCCCCTGGCGACCGGGCCGGCGCGGGTTGATGTTGATGCCCACGTAGCCGTCGCTCACCACCGAGGCGCTCTCGATGCGCGCGCGCTCGGCGGTCTTCATGCCGAACACGGCCTGGTAGAACTTCTCCTCGATGGCGTAGTTCTCGCTGACGATGGCCAGATGCTTGATCTTGGTCGACATGTCGCTCCCTCCTCCTGTTCGGTTCGTTGTCCTCCGCAAGGCTTGGCGTCCGCACCGGCGGATCTCGAATCCGCCCGTGTCCCGTCGAGTCACACGGCGCGGAGAACCACCTTGCCTCGCGTATGACCTGTTTTGCTCATTTCGTGCGCCTTGTGCACTTCTTCCAGTGGAAACGTTGCGTCCACGTGGATCGCAAGCCGCCCGGCTTCGGCCAGGTCGGCGATGGCGCGGAGTTGCTCCGCATCCGCGTGGACGGAAACGTGCTGGGCCCGAACGCCATGCGCCGAGGCCTGTTCCTGGCTGGGTCGTCCGCGAATCGACACCAGCATCCCGCCGGGCTTGAGCACGCCAAAGGACCGTTCCTGGATCTCGCCGCCCACGCCGTCCAGCACCACGTCCACGTCTCCCGACACATCCTCGAAGCGCGTGGCGTTGTAGTCGATGACGCGGTCGGCGCCCAGCTCCCGCAGGAACGCCTCGTTGCGCGCCGATGCCGTGCCGGTGACATGGGCGCCTCTCCACTTGGCGAGTTGGACGGCAATGTGGCCCACGCCTCCCGCGGCCGCATGGATCAGCACGGACTGGCCGAGCTGGAGATCGGCGGTGTCGAACAACGCCTGCCACGCGGTAAGGGCGGCCAGCGGCAGACCGGCGGCCTGCGCGTCATTCATGCTCTCGGGTCTGGCCACGAGGTCCACGGCCGGCGCGGCGACGTATTCGGCATAGCCGCCTCCTCCCCAGGGCCAGCGCACCATGCCGCAGACCGCATCGCCGGCCTTGAAGTCCGACACTCCGGCGCCCGGCGCCTCGACCACCCCGGACACGTCCCAGCCCGGGATGAAGGGAAACGGGTCCTCCAGCCGCGACGCGACGCCTTCGCCCGCGCAGGTCTTCCAGTCCACCGGATTGATGCCGGCGGCATGGATCCGCACCAGCACCTCGCCGTCCCGAGGCTTGGGCGTCGGCGCATCTCCGACCTTCAGGCTGTCGAGTCCGCCGAACTCGTGGATACGTACAGCTTGCATAGGGTTTGACTAGCCCATGAAACCTGTTCGTGGCAACAGGAAGCCGGTGCTGCCGGACAACGTCATTCCCGCGAAAGCGGGAATCCAGGAGGGGCGGCGTGGGGTAGACTTGACCGAAACGTCCTCTTCCGCCCCTGGATTCCCGCTTTCGCGGGAATGACGGTTCGGCGGTTACTCCCTATCCGGCCTCCGCGTCCCAGTCGAACATGCGCCGCCGCCGGCGGGTGTTGAAGTTCATGACTTCCAGCAGCAGTCCGTCGGGATCCGGGAAGAAGGTCGCGTAGTAGTCGTCCGAGTACTGCGTGTAGGCCTGCGGCTCGGTGGCTTCGATGCCGGCGGCCCGCAACTCGTGCGCGGCCCGGTCCACGGCCTGTTCGTCCACCACGCGAAAGCACAGGTGCGCGGCCGCCCCCGGACTGTCGCCGCTCCCGGCGCCGTCCCGGAGGACGACCCAGTAGGTGAACTGGCGGTTGTCATAGCGCAGTCGTGGAGAGACCCGGTCGGAGGCCCGACCCTTCCGGAACCCCAGTATCGGCATGACCTTGTCGTAGAACGCTTCGGCCGCGGCCAGGTCCCGGACCGGGATGAACACGTGATCGATTCCCATGACTTCAACCGGCATGGTGTTTCTCCGTCGGGTTCAGGTATGGAGCCTCTGTCGCCTGCTGGCGTGATGCGGGCACGGGCGGGTTTGAAACCTGCCCTTACACCCTGGTGTCCCGCGGCGCCGGTTCCGGGCGCAGTCGCGTGGGCCGCCATGAGCGTGTTCAGTGCGGTCGGCAGGTCCAGTCCCGACCCCCCCAAAGATCGGTGCCGCCGATGATGGCGTCGACGGCGTCCAGACTCATGGCTTCGGAGGCCGCGACCACGGGAGCACCGGGGTAGTTGAGCACCTGGAGGCGCTCGTAGGCGCCCACCACGCGGTCCGCGGGCGGCAGCTCCAGGGTCCGGTCGCGGCTGCCGGTGCTCACCACCGCGTCGGCGGCGGTGTCGTAGAAGAGAAGCGGGGAGTCCACCCCGTCCTTGCCGCCGTACTCGTAGGTGACCAGTACGGTCTTGATTCCCTTCTGCTCGCACGCGCGTACGGTCAACATGACCTCCAGGAATGCATTGCCGGAGCCGATCCAGGTGATGAGGGCGGCTTCCGCTCCAAGGGCGCGGGCCACCTGCGCCGCGTTCTGCGCCGCCACCTCCTTCTCTTGGAATCTCTCGAAGCGTATTCGCTGTAGCACGACGCCGGCGAAGTCGAGACGGCTGCCGTGCTCCCGTGACAGGCGGAGGGCCAGCGGCTGATTCTGCCAGTCCCAGGTGGTTGGGGAGTAGGCGATGGTTTTCAAGGTGCTGCCGGTGACCGCGCCGTCGAGCATCTCGTTGGGGTGGACCACCGTCGACAGCGATTCGCGCACCGGTAATCCGTAGTAGCCCAGCCCGGAGGGCAGGTGCTCGGACTCGGTGATGCAGCCCACGATGACCACGGCCTTGGGCAGGCGCGGGTTCCCGTGCGCGGCGCCGTGGGTCTGTACGTCGGCGGGTTCGGCGTCGACGGTGGCGTCCGCAAGCCTCTGGGCCACCCGGTACTCGGCCCCCTGTATTGCCTGGTGCGCCTCGGCTTCGATCAAATCCGGAGGCAACTGCAGGGTCAGGACGAGGCCCGCGAGCCGGCTGAAGCCCGTGAGTTCCGCGCCCGGCCCCGACATGTCGAGGATGGCGCTACGCTGGGCGGTAGTGCCGGTGCGAATGGTGCCCTCGTATTCGGCGGCGGTTATGAGTGTCATGCCGGACAGCCGGTGGGTACGGCCGGAGCCTACCGGTACCACCGGGTTGGTGATCCCCGGGAACACTTGGCCGGCGCCACTCACCTTGACCCTGGGCTCCACCACGTCGCGGATTCCCGTCACGCGCGCCCGCTCGCCGGGGCGCACGATGTCGAGCCGGGCGGAGAGGATTCTGGGGTCGCGTGAGGCGATTTCCACCACTTCCGCTTCGTCCACCTCCAGGCTTCGGCCGGCGTATTGGAGCTTCCCGCCGAACCGGAGATCGTCCACCGGGAATTCCGCCAGCTCCAGCGGTGTGGCGTGCCGGTCGCCGCTCATGACGCCGGGTCGGGGGTGAACACGGTGCTCTCCTCGACCTCTTCTTCAAGGGCCTTGAGAGCGGTCTCGACGATGGACTTGCGCAGCTTCTCGTCAACCTCCGGCGGCAGGCTCGGATCGCCGCAGGGATGAGGGATCTTGACTCCCTTGACGATGCGGCTGGCGCCGACCTGCTCGGCCAGCGGGAACATGGCGCTGATCATCGACACGGGAACGCCGGCACGGTCCAGTTCTTTGCTGATCACAGCTCCGCTGCGACTGCAGGTCCCTCACGTGCTCACCAACAGCGCGGCGTCCACGCTGTTGGCCTTGAGCTCCGCGGCGATCTCCTCGCCCACCCGCTTCATGGCCGCGGGCGAGCCCTGGTTGCCGGGTATGACGTAGTAGGCGGGGTAGAGATCCTCGTACTTCCCTTCCTGCTGAAGCTCCCGCAGGGCGTCCAGGGGAACGCCGTAGAGCGGGTTGGCGTTCATGTTGGCGACGTTGTAGCCGCCGTGAACCGCCTCCCACACTCCGGGCTCCATGGTCTTGAGCTCGGCCACCGGATACTTGCGCCAGAAGGTGTTGCGGAAGGTCTTGAAACCGTCGGGGTTGCCCCACGGTACCACGCCGCTGGTGGTGACCAGCGCGATCTTCGCCTTGCCCACCTGGGTTACGGCGGCGGCGGGGGCCACCCGGTCCCAGGTCTGCATGGGCACCTCGGTGGCGAAAGGTCTCCCTTCCAGCTTGTCGAACAGCATGTCGAGGGCGCGGTCGGCGCCGGTCCGGTCGCTTCTTTCCTGGATCCGGATGCCGCGCGGCAGATAGCCCTCGTCCTCGGCGGCGGCGACGGGCTCGTCGCCCAGCCGCTTCAGGATGAACCGGGCCATCTCCTCCAGCGCCTTGCCCATGCCCGCGGCCGTTTCGGTCGTGGGGAAGAGGAACAGCCTCGGGTCGTGGTATTCCCGGTACGTGTCCACGGCGGGATTGTCCGCGTGCATGGCGGTGACGCACACGCGGTCCAGCTCGGTCGCGGCCATGTGGCCGATCTCGACGCAGGCGAGCCCGTAGCGGCCGGCATTGAACGCCGGCCCCAGCACGATGACGTCCGGCTCGGCGGCGGCAAGCTCATTCAGGAGCGCTGCCCGCGCCTCTTCGGGCCGTTCGTGAAAGTGGTTGTCGCCGAAGTAGATGGTGGGAGCCACTTCCGCTTCGTCCTGGAGCAGCCGTTGCAAACCGCGCGACGGGCCCGCGAGGGTGTCGAGCGTTCCGGCCGCGACATCCGCCTTCTCCTCGCCGCCGATTCCGGCGAAGAACTGGTTGACGACATGTGCCACGCGCTTCATGGTGGGCCTCCTTCGGAAACGCAGGGTACGCTTTACGTTTGGAATCGCTTCCGCATTCCCTGCCTTATCATCTTTGCGGCGGCGATGCACGGATCTCGCGCAGGGTCTGTTCCGCCGTGACGGACGCCTCCATTGGGCGCTGTATGTTCCTTGACGCGGCAGGACCATCTGACCTATAGGGGGGCCACGTCCGAGACGAACCGAATCGTGCACGGGAGGGAGCCCGCCATGGAGATGACGACCCGGCAGGAAAACGCGATCCTCACGCAGGTGGGGCGCGGCACGCCCATGGGGGAGCTGCTCCGGCGCTACTGGTGGCCGGTGGGGATCTCGGCGCATCTGAAGGACAAGCCTACGTTCATCCGCGTCATGGGCGAGGACCTGGTGCTGTTCCGGGACGGCAAGGGCAGGGCGGGGGTGCTGGGCGCGTACTGTGCGCACCGGCGCGCGAACCTGTGCCTCGGCGACGTTGAGATGGGCGGCCTGCGCTGCCGGTACCACGGCTGGCTGTACGACGTCGAGGGCCGCCTTCTGCAGACGCCCGGCGAGCCGCCGGAAAGCACGCTCAAGGACGGCATCCGCCAGCTCGCCTATCCGGTGGAGGAGCTGGGCGGGCTGGTGTTCGCCTATCTCGGGCCCGAGCCGGCGCCGCTGCTGCCCCGCTATGACTTCCTCGTGGGCGACGGCGAGACCTACGTGACGGTGCAGGGCCTGCAGGACTGCAACTGGCTTCAGTGCGTGGAGAACGGCCTCGACCCGGTGCACCCGAGCTTCACCCACGGCGGCGCCTGGCCGGACATCCGCAGCACCGAGCCCGACCTGGGATTCGAGGAAACCGAGTGGGGACTCGTGTACAAGGCCTACCGGAAGTCCGACAAGGAAGGTGAGTTCAACTACCGCGAGCACCACCTGCTCATGCCGGGCATAAGCTGCGGCGGCAGCGGCGGCCGCTATCTCAAGGGTCCGGCCGGCGGCACCCCGGTCTCGGCGGCGCGCTGGAGCGTGCCCATCGACGACACCCACACTCTGCTCATGCGGGTGCGGTTCAAGCCCGCGGACAACCCCGGCAAGTACGAGGGCGATCCCTTCAGCAAGCGCTGGAAGCCCCCCAGGGACTTCATCGAGCCCTACAAGGAGTACCGCGACTCCGACAATCCGGTGCTCGGCTACGAGATCCCGCCGCTCCACTTCGTCGAGGACGGCATGGTGGTGGACAGCCTGGGGCCACGGGTGGACCGGGAGAACGAGAACCTCGGACCCACCATCGACAACGGCATCATCCGCCTGCGCAGCATGTACCTCCGGGAGATGGAGAACGTGCGCCTCGGACGCGACCCCAAGAACGTCATGCGGGATCCCGAGAAGAACCGCACGGTGGTGATCACTGCATACGAGAGATGGGTTTCCGAAGCCGAGCGGCAGGAGCTCGAAGAATCGACTTCAGCCTGAAGGGGGTAGGGGAGATGGCCGTCCACCACGTCAACGAGAACAGCGCCGAGATGATCAAGACCGCGCGCGGGCAGACGAAATACCTCTACCGCGACGAGGGGGGCGGCGGGCCGTCGATCATGATCCGCCACTGGGGGCCGGACACCGACATCCCGGTGCACAGCCATCCGTTCAACGAGATGTTCTACGTGCTGGAAGGGGAGGTGGAAATCGGCGACACCCTGTACACCGCGGGCTCGTGCGTGTTCATCGAGGGCGGGACGCCCTACGGTCCGACCCGAGCGCCCAAGGGGGTGAAGGTGCTGAGGTACGCCGAAGCGTACCAGAGATAGTTTCCGGCCCCGCGCGACCGGAAACGCCAAGCAGATTATGGCGCGAATTAACCAGACAGGACACTAGACACAGGAAAGGGGGAACGACGATGGAGAGACGCAAGCATTGGTTGGGTGCGTTCGCGATGGTCGGGCTCTTTCTCTTCGGGGCGCAGTCGGCGTACGGCGCCAACGCCTATGAGCAACTCGTGGCCGCGTCCAAGGCCGAGATGGAAAAGACCGGCGGCAAGCTCAGGATGTCTCTGGACTGGCCCAAGCGGGACACCAAGAACGTGCTCCCGGCCTTCAGTAAGGCCTACCCGTTCATCAAGGAGATCTCCTACAAGCGCGAGCGGGGGATCGGACCCTTCGGGCAGTTCCTGATCCAGTACAAGCAGGGCACGAACCCGCCCTACGACGTCATGCACATCGCCAGCGAGTTCCAGGCCCAGTACCTGAAGGAGGGCGCCTTCGTGAAGCCTCCTTTCAGCTACGCGGAGATCAACAAGCATATCCCCAAGGGTTGGCCGAAGCTGGACTCAAGGGCCATGGACCCCGACGGGAACTTCCTTTCCACCACGGGCAACGTCCGGGGCAACGCCTACAATCCCACGCTGGTGCCCAAGGGCAAGGAGCCCACGGGCTGGGACGCGTGCCTCGACCCCATGTGGAAGGGAAAGTTCATGGTCGACACCCGCAACAAGCTGCAGGCGCTGCAGCATGATTCCGAGACGCGGGAGACGCATCTCAAGTGGCTGAAGGGAATCATCGCCAACGGCGCCGTATTGACGCGCGGCCAGGGGACGATCCTGCGCAAGATCGCTTCCGGAGAGTTCCCGCTCGGGTGCGGCATCAACTACCACACCGCCAACCGCATGATCGACAGCGGCGTGAAGAACCTCGTATACACCCAGCCGGGTCCGGTTCCGCTCGAAATAGGCACCCGGGTCTACGTGGCCGAGTGGTCGAAGACACCGGCCACCACCCAGCTCTGGGCGGTATGGATCTCCACCGGCGGGCAGGACGTGCTCGAGAAGTACGCCTACCGCGGTTTTCCGTGGGATCCGTCTTCCAAGAAGTATCCGCTGGCCAAGGGCAAGCACGTCGCCATTTGTGGCGCGGATTGCGCGCGCAAGTGGGACAACTACAACCGCGAGTACCAGGAGATGCTGGGACTGCCGGCGGCCAAGAAAAAGAAGTAGCGGCGGGCAAACGCCGGGCGCGCTCCCACTCCGTCATTCCCGCGAAAGCGGGAATCCGGGCGGGGTGGGGCCCGGGATCACGACCGCTACACTCCTCCGCCACCCCTGGATTCCCGCTTTCGCGGGAATGACAGGGAGGCGGGAATGACGGTTGGGTGGAGGCGGTGGTACAGCTATTCCCCCAGGAAGTCGCCCACGAGCCGGTTGAACCGCTCCGCCTGGTCCCAGAAGGCCCAGTGTCCGCAGTGGTTGAAGACGTGGAGCTCCGCGTCCGGAAGCGCCTCGAACAGCAGCACGCCCCTTTCCAGCGCCACGCCGCGGTCGTTCCTTCCCCAGATGAGCAACGTCCGGTTCCGGATCTCCGACAGGCGTTCGCCAACGGGTTTAGAGGGAGGCGCCTCCCACCGCTTCACGATGGCGTCGAAACGGGAGCCCGTGCTCATTTCATAGCGTTCCGCCACCAGCTCGTCGGTGACCAGCTCGCTCCTGAACAGGGTCTTCAGGGTCACCGCCCGCATGTTGTCCAGCGTAGGGGTGTATTCCCGCAACTCCTGGTTGTGCTTCTTGCCCTGGGCCACGGCCGCGGCCGATCCGGGCGGCGACAACGTGCCGCTGGAGATGAGCACCAAGCGCCCGGCGCGCGGGTCCTCCAGCGCGATTCTTGCCGCGATGTAGGCGCCCATGGAATTGCCGAGGAGATGGAAACGTTCGAGCCCCAGCGCGTCGATGAACTTCCGCGCGTGGGCGACCCGGTAGTCCATGGAGTAGTCGGTGGGGTTGTCGGTGTTTCCGAAACCGGCCTGGTCGAAGGCGTACAGGCACAGCCCCGAGGCGGCCAGCGGCTCCATGTTCAGCTTCCAGGCGACGAGGGAGCAGACCCCGGGGGCGCCTCCATGGATCATGACCAGCGGGTGGCCGCTTCCCGCGGTCTGGTAGAACGTCCTGAGCCCGTCGACTTCCAGGTATCGTTGCTCGATGGCCATGACAGCTCCTCCCATGCTCGTTCGCCGACCCCTTGAACGGGGTTCTCCGGTCGTAGTAGAAGCCCCGCGAGACCCATACAACATAGACGAAACTCTGTTCAACTCGTCATGTCGTCCTTCGGCTTCGCTTCGCTACGCTCAGGACGAACGGAAAACGGCCCCACCACCGTTCGTCCCGAGCTTGTCGAAGGGCGAGCGAAGTCGAAGGACACTCAGGCTCGAAGATGACGGTACTCACAGGATCACATGTTTCCGGCGGCGCACCGGGCTGGCTCGGGTGGGCACGGGAGCACCTGGGTGCCGTGCTGGCGGTCCTGCTTACTGTCTGGCTCGTCATCGTCCCTCTCGCCACCCTGATCATCTTCAGCTTTCGCCTCGGCAACCCTTGGGAGCCCGGCGGCTTCACGCTGGAGCACTACGCCAGCGCCTATTCCGATCCGCAAACCTACTCCATGTTCTTCAACACGGCCCTGCTGGCGGTATTCAGCACCGCCATCTCCGTGGGGCTGGCGACCTTCTTCGCCTTTCTCACCGAGCGCACGGACATGCCGTTCCGCAACGTCGCCTGGGGCCTGATCCTGGTGCCCATGGCCATGCCGGGGCTTCTGTTCGCGGTGTCCTGGACCTTCCTGCTCTCTCCGCAGATCGGGCTCTTCAACGTGTGGATGCGCGGCGTGGCGGGATGGTTCGGCGTGGAACTGACGAGCGGGCCGCTGAACATCTACAGCCTGTGGGGCATGGTGCTGCTGGAGGGTCTCAGGGGGGTCACCACCACCTTTCTGATCATGGTGGGGGCCTTCCGGGCCATGGATCCGAGCCTGGAGGAGGCGGCACGGGTCGCCGGCGCTTCCGGCCGCAGGACCTTCTTCGGCATCTTCCTGCCGCTCCTGACTCCGGCCATCCTGGGCGCCACCATGTACAGCTTCATGACCCACCTGGAGTCGCTGGAGGTTCCGCTGGTCATCGGGTTGCCGGCGCGGATCCACGTCTTCCCCACCTACATCTTCTATACGACACAGCGTTACACCCCGCCCGAGTACGGGTTGTCCGCCGCCCTTGGCGCGAGCTTTCTGCTGGTGAGCATCCTCCTGGTCTACGCGTACCGCTACGCCATGAGGCAGGAAGGGCGCTTCGCCACCATCACCGGGAAGGGGTACCGCCCACGCGTGATGCCGCTGGGGAAGTGGCGTTACGTCGCGTTCGCGGTTTTCTTCGTCTATTTCGCCCTTACGATCCTGGCGCCCAGCTTCGTTCTCCTCTGGAGCTCCCTGTTGCCGGTCTACATCACCCCTTCATTGGAGCTGCTGTCCGACCTGAACCTGGAGCACTACCGGGAGATCTTCTCCGACAGCGAGGTCTGGGACGCGACCGTCAACACCATCGTGGTGGCTTTGGGCGCCGCCACCCTGACCATGCTTCTCTCCCTGGTCGTCGCCTGGGTCATCCTCCGCAAACGGTTCAGGGGAAGGACGGTTCTCGATGCCGTCACGTTCCTGCCACACGCCCTCCCGGGGGTGATCATCGCCATCGCGTTCATGTTCCTGTACCTCCAGCCGCCGTTCAACGGACTGCGCCTCTACGGGACGGTGTGGATCATCGTGCTGGGACTCACGGTCAGCTACATCGCCTTCGGCAGCCGCAACATGACTGCGGCGCTGACCCAGGTACACGTGGAGTTGGAGGAGGCCAGCCACGTGTCCGGCGGCAAATGGCTCACGCTGATGCGCCGGATCGTGCTGCCGCTGGTGCTGCCCGCGTTCATCGGCGGCTGGATCTGGGTGGCGTCCCATTCCCTCCGCAACTTCTCCGTGCCGCTGATCCTGGCCACCAGCGAGAACTGGACGTTGTCGGTGGTCATGTGGCGCTCTTGGGAAGACGGCTATCCGGGACAGACATCGGCCCTGGGCGTGCTGCTCATCGTCGCGCTGGCGATTCTGACCGTGGGCGGCCGTTGGCTGGTGGCGCGCATGAGCCGGCGCCAGGAGTCGTGAGCAGGACGCGACGGGAAAGTTGGTTGACGATGGGATGGCGCTAAGTTATGGAAAACGTTTGGCGCCGGGATGGTGGAATGGGTAGACACACGGGACTTAAAATCCCGCGGGCCTCGGCCTGTGCCGGTTCAAGTCCGGCTCCCGGCACCAGCCACCAGCGCCGCGGGCGCCCTCACCCCGACCCTCTCCCAGAGGGAGAGGGGTCAGACGGAACCCCGACTAGTTTTGCTCATGGAAGATCTCGCCGGTGGCGCCGGTATCGTAGCCGCCGAGGGATTGCATCGCGAGCTTGAACTCCTCCGAGCGGAGGACCTCCAGCAGCGTCGCGCCGGTCGGCGACTTGTAGAACGACCGCAGCAGCAGCAGGTCGTACTGCTCGTCGCCCACCGGGATGAAGTCCAGCCCAAGGGCATCGGCCGCGGAGCGGATTCCCAGCCCGGCGTCCGCCAATCCGCTGGCCACCGCCACGGCAACGGCCATGTGGGTGAATTCTTCGTGTTCGTAGCCTTGTACGGTCGCCGCGTCGATGCCGAGCCGTCCGAGCTGGTAGTCCAGCAGCACCCGGGTGCCGGAGCCGGGCTGGCGGTTGACGAACCGGAGGTCCCGGTGCCCTAGGTCGCCGACGCCCGACAGGCCCATGGGATTGTCCCGCGGCACCAGCAGGCCCTGGCTCCGCCGGACGCAGTGCACGAGCACTACCGGCACGTCCGGGAGCACGCGCCTGATGTCCGGGATGTTGTAGTCGCCGGTGGCGGGGTCGAGCAGGTGGGTGCCGGCCATGTGGGTCTCGCCGCGGCGGATGGCATGCAGGCCGCCCAGGCTGCCCACGTTGGCGTTCGCGATCTTGAGGCGCGGGTCGCGGCGCTTGAGCTGGTCCTCCAGCACGCTGATGGAGAGGTCGTGGCTGCCGGTGCAGAGCACCGTGCGCTCGACCTCCTCTGGCGAGCGCAGCAGCTCGATGTCAACCTCCTCGCCGGCGTTGATCCCTTCCACCGTCCCTGGAATTCGCAGGAACCCGTCGGCGCGCACCATGGTGCTGATGACGCCGGCGCCGCGCGCCAGCGGCACCGCCATGAGCCTGTCCTCGACCCTGCCCAACGTGACCCGGACGAACTCTTCCAGGCCCAATCGGGAAGGAATCTTTCGCGGCGCGACCGCCTGGACCGTCGGCGGGGGAGCAAAGCCGGCCTCCTGAAGCCGTTGCAGCGCGGGCTGAAGGATCTCCCGCGCGACAACGATGGCGGAAACCGGGTAACCGGGAACTCCGATCACAGGCTTGCCGGCGACGACGCCGAGGACCGCTGGTTTGCCCGGCATGACCTCGATGCCGTGCACCAGGAGATCTCCCTCGTCGTCGATCACCTCCGCGGTGAAGTCGTGCTCGCCGGCCGACGATCCGGCGATGAGGGCCACCAGGTGATGGTCCCGCAGGGCGTCCCGGAGAGCCTGCTTGAGGAGCGTGGGATCGTCGGGGACGGCAGCCGATATGACCGGGGAGCCGCCGGATTCGGTCACCATGGCTCCCAGCACGGTGGAGTTGAAATCGATGATCTCACCCGGCCGGGCCTTCTCTCCCGGCCCGGTGATCTCGTCGCCGGTGGGGATGATGGCCACGCGGGGCCGCGCCTTGACCCTCACGGTGGTGTGCCCCGCCGCCAGCACGGCCCCCAGGTCATACGGCCTCAGGCGATGGTTGCGCGGCAGCAGCAGCTCAGTGGCCACGACGTCCTCGCCTACCAGCCGCACGTTCTGCCACGGTGTCGCGGCCTCCTCGATGGACACGCCGCCGTCGCGCTCGTGTACCTTCTCGATCATGATCACCGCGTTGGCCCAGGGGGGCAGCGCCTGGCCGGTGTCGAGGTAGGCGAAGCAGCCCTCGGGATTCGCTTCGTCCGTGAGCGGCGCGAGCTCCCGTGGCGAAAACTCCGTGGCTCCGAATGTGTCCTCGGCCCGCACACAGATCCCGTCCATGGCCGAGCCGTGGTAGTGGGGAGAGGAGATCCTGGCGAATACCGGCTCCGAGGTGATTCGGTGGAGCGCCTGGCTGGCGGCCACCTCCTCTTCTTCCAAGGAGATGTCGTCCACGCGGCTCAGAAAAAGCTCCCGCGCCTCTTCCAGCCGGGTCTTCTTGAGGTACCGTTTCCTTGCCATGGCAGCCGGTATGAACACGGACGGCTTCGAAACCCGTCCCTAACCCCCTTCGTCACCTCGGCGACGTCGAAGCCCGCCCGCGATGCCTTTCGGCGTCGGCTAGTGTGGTGTCTGGTTAATTCGGAGCATAATATGCGGAGGATTTTTTGTTGTCGGCAAGGCGCGATGACGAGCAGTGGCGGGCACCACGCGAGGAAGAGCAACGCAGCCGACGGCGAAAAAGACCCGCAGATTATGCTCCGAATTAACCAGACACCACACTAGTCCAGGGTATCAGAAAAGCAGCACCTCCACCTCCTCTCCCTCCTCCATGCCTTCCCGGTTGAGGTCGACGCGTACCATGCCGTCGGCCTTGACCAGCGTGAAGATGGCGCCGGACTTGCTCGGCAGTGGGGAGGCGTAGAGCGCCCCGCCCCGTCTCTCGAGAGTAACGCGTACATAGTCCTCGCGGCCGGTTTGCGACGCCACGTTGGTGTCCATGATGGCCCGGACCGCCGCTTGTCGGCCGGCCTCGCCGGTTGGACTTTCTCCCGCCAGCGCGCGGATCAGCGGCGCCGCGAAGAGGTCGAATATCACCAGCGCGGATACCGGATAGCCGGGCAGGCCCAGCACGGGCTTCCCGGCGGCCCGGGCATAGATGGTGGGCTTGCCGGGGCTTACCGAGATCCCGTGGAAGAAGATCCTGGCGTCGGGCAGCGAGCGGATGACCTCCACCGCCATGTCCCGGGTTCCCATGGAGCTGCCGCCGGAAAGCAGCACCAGATCACCCCAGTCCAGTCCCTCGGCCAGCGCGCCGCGCAAGTCTCCGGCGTCGTCGGCGACGACGCCGAGGTCGTTCAGCTCGGCGCCCCACTCGGCGACGAGCCCGGCCAGCGAGTGCTGGTTGATGTTGCGCACCTGTCCGGGGCGCGGCTCGCGGTCCACCGGGACGATCTCGTCGCCGGTGGATACCAGGGTGACTCGCGGCTTCCGGTAGACCGGCACCGACTCGATGCCGATCCCGGTGAGGGCGCCCAGGTCGTGGGCACGGAGCCGCCGGCCCCGCGGGAACACCGGATCGCCTCTGCGGATATCGTCGCCGACCTGGATCACGTTGAGCCAGGGCGACGCGGCGCGCTGGATCTCCACCGTGCCGTCGCCGGTCTCGTCGGTGTACTCCACCATCACCACGGCGTCGCTGCCGGGAGGGAGCATGCCCCCGGTGGAGATGCGCACGGCCTCGCGGGGTCCGATTCGGCGCGTGACTTCCTCGCCCATCTCCACGGTCCCGGCGAGTTCCAGGTAGGCCGGCAGTCCGGGACTGGCCCCGAATGTGTCCCGCGCCACGACGGCGTAGCCGTCCATGGCGGCGCGGTTGAAGTGGGGCAGGTCGACCCGGGAATGCAGGTCCTCGGCCAGGACGCGGCTCCGGGCGCGCACCGTGTCCACCACCTCGGAGTCCACCGCGGACACCTCTCGAAGCAGTTTCAGGGCCTCGTCCGGCGTCACGACCTTGAAGAAGGTTTTGGGTGTGCCGGTCGTGTTCATCTCGACATGGTTGGCGGGGCAGGGGCTTCCCCCGCGGTTTCGTCAGCGCTGCGCCAGCGGCACGTTGCCGAACTTCTCGCGGATCTCTTCGGCGATGTGCTCCAGCGCCTTGTCGCGTTGGTCGTAGAGCCGCTTCGGTTTTCTTGGCGGGTGTTTGCCGACGGCGTAGGCGGTCATCAGCGGCACCGCGATGGTGCTGTCCACGTAGCAGACCACGGAGTCCGGCAGTTGATCGGGATCCACCTTGCCCCAGCTCACGGCTTCCGCGGGCGTGGCCCCGGAAAGGCCGCCGGTGTCCACGCGCGCGTCGGTGATCTGGATGAAGTAGTCGAAGCCCTTTTCCTCGAGCCCGAGCACTTCCTGGATATGGGGCTCGGTCTGCAGCAGGAAGTTCTTGGGCGAGCCGCCGCCGAGGATGACCGCGGCGCTGCGGCCGCCGGCGCGCTTGGCCTCCAGCACCAGGGCCGCGGACTCGTTGACGTCGCGCGACACGTCGAAGCGGAGCCCGTTCCCCTTGAGGGCCAGCGCCGCCACGTTCATGCCTATGGAGCTGTCGCCGGGCGAGGAGGTGTACACGGGTACGCCGCTCCGGTAGGCGGCCGCCAGCAGCGAGCGCCGTTCCAGGCCGAGGATCTTCTCCCTTTCGTCGAGGTAGCGGCCCACGCGGTAGTGCATCTCCGCCGTCCCCATCTCCTTCTGGAACTCGGGGGCCTTCAGGATCTCGCGAAAGAAGTCGTCGGTGGAGATCAGCACGTCGTAGTCGAAGAAAATGTCGTAGATGCGCACCACGCCCTGTTCCCGCAGGTCCACGTCGTCGGCGTCGAAGGCGCCCCGGTGCATGGTGAGGCCGATGGCGAAGTGGGTGTCGTGGTAGAGGTTGGCGCCGGTGCTGACGATCCAGTCCACGAAGCCGTTCTCGATGAGGGGAATGAACGCGGTCATGCCGAGACCCGCGGGAGTGAGCGCCCCGGTGATGCTCAGTCCCACGGTGACATCATCGGCGAGAATCTTTTCGGTGAACAACTGGCACGCCTCGCGCAGCCGTCCGCTGTTGTAGGAGACGAAGTTGTCGTCGATGAGGTCGACGATGGTGGTCGCGCCGTCGATGGGCCTGGGGTCGATCTTCCGGCCGGACAGGAGTGAAGGCTTGCTCATGTTCGTGTGGGTGAGGGGTCGCCGTGGGCGCGCGCAAGGTTCCCCGGAGTCGTCTCAGAGTCCTCCGGACCGTGCCGCCTCCAGCTTCCGCTGCCGGACTTGCAGATATGCGTTTCGCACCGCGCCGTAGGGGTCGATGCTGAGCTTGAGCGCATCGTAGGTCTTCATGTTCAGGGCGCGGTTGTTGACCGTGTCGGCGACCGTGATGGACAGCGGTACATAGTAGGGGGTGAAGTAGCTCAAGGGATTCATGAACGAGTCCGCCACCCTGCCGAGCCCGTCCCTGACGGTGGTCGGCGGCAACAGCGGCAGTACCAGATAGGCCCCGTGGCTGATTCCGTAGAGGCCGAGGGTAATGCCCATGTCCTGGTCGCTGGGCTCCAGCCCCAGCTTCCGGGCCATGTCGAAGATCCCGACGATGCCGACGGTGCTGTTGATGATGAAACGGGCGACCTCGCGGCTGGCCGCGACGGGTCTCGCCTGGAGAAGGTTGTTGACCGCCTTCTTGGCTACGCCCAGGTTGTTGGCGGCATTGCGTATACCCGTCTGCGCCGGCAGAGGGACCACCGCCGCATAGGTCTTGGCCACGGGTTCCAGCACGAAGTGGTCGAAGGCGCTGTTGAACGCGAAGATGTCGTCGTTGATCCGCTCCAGGGGGTCGTAGTGCTGGTCCCTCGTCGTCGGTTCCCCCACCGAGGTGTCTTGACCGTCAGTCCCCTCACCAGGCTTGACCTGGGAATGGGCCCATGGGGACAGGCTCAGGTGGAGCAGCAAGACAAACAGCGGTAGACGCGGGAATCGCATGAGTGTCGAGGGCGAATAACACTACGTTCCTTTGAAATCAAGAGTTTGAAAACGCTCCGGCGATGGGATACCTTGACTTGGCGATCAGTCTGCAAGGCGTCGGGAGAGCGGGTCCGTGGAAAAGCCGAACGTTGTCCTGGGAGTGACCGGGGGAATCGCCTGCTACAAGGCCTTGGAGTTGGTGCGTCTCCTGGTGCAGGATTCGTGCAGCGTCCGGGTGGTGATGACCCGGGAAGCCACCGAGTTCGTCGCTCCGCTGAGCTTTCAGACCCTTTCGGGCGCGCCGGTCGGCACCGATCTGTTCAGCCTGACCCAGGAATCGGAGATCGGCCACATCAACCTCGCGGACAGCGCCGACGTGCTGGTGATCGCGCCCGCCACGGCCAATGTCATCGCCAAGCTGGCCGCGGGCATCGCCGACGACCTCCTCACCACCGTCGTGCTGGCCACGCAGGCGCCTTTGCTGGTGGTGCCCTCCATGAACGTGCACATGCTGGCCCATCCCATGGTGCAGGCGAACATCGCGAAGCTGAGGAGCGCCGGCTATCACGTCATGGAAGCGGTGGCCGGCTATCTGGCCTGCGGCTACGAGGGCAAGGGACGGCTTCCGGAGCCGCCCGCCATCGCCGAGGAGATCCGCCGGCTGCTCAGGCCCAAGGACCTGAGCGGCGAGAAGATCGTCGTCACCGCCGGCCCGAGCCGCGAGGCCCTGGACCCGGTGCGTTACATATCCAACCGATCATCGGGGAAGATGGGCTACGCCCTTGCGAGGGCCGCCGCCCGGCGCGGCGCCAAGGTCACCCTGGTGAGCGGTCCGACGGCCCTGGCCGCTCCCGAAGGCGTCACCACGGTGCCGGTGGTCACGGCCGAGGAGATGCGCGCCGCGGTGCTGGCGGAGTTCGACTCGGCCACGGCGGTGCTGATGGCGGCCGCGGTGGCCGACTACCGGCCGCGTTCCACTGCCGGCAGGAAGATGAAGCGGGGCGACGGCAACCGCCGCGTCGAGTTCGTCCCCAACCCGGACATCGTGGCGGAGCTGACCGCCCGGAGAGGGCGGCAGGTGGTGGTGGGGTTCGCCGCGGAAACCGAGTCGCTGGTGGAGAATGCCCGGCAGAAGCTGCACCGCAAGAACCTCGATCTGGTGGTGGCCAACGACGTCACCCAGGAGGGCAGCGGCTTCGACGTCGACACCAACGCCGTCACCCTGCTGGACAGGGACGGCACGGTGACGCCGCTGCCGGTGATGAGCAAGGACGCCGTGGCCGACCGCATCTGCGACTGGCTCCTCCAGCACAGGGAGCATTCCCACCGCCGCGGCGCCTGACGCGCGTTGCCATGCCCCCCGTATTGTCGTAAACAGAAACTAGCGGCCTTTGGGCGCTACCGGTATGGAAACGCTTGAGTTACGGCAACATTTGGCGGTTGCGGCAACCTCTCTCCGGAGTTGCCTGGAGCAGTACCGGGCCGCGGGGATTCAAGTGCTGCCTGCGTCCGCCACCGCCGACGCCTCGGACACCGCAGTCGCCGCGGGCAACGATGAGACCGGGCCGGCCGCGGACCTCGGGCAGCTCCGGCAGATCCTGGGGGACTGCCGTCGCTGCAAGCTGTCGCACGGACGTACCCATCTCGTCTTCGGAGTGGGCAACCCGCACGCCGACGTGATGTTCGTGGGAGAGGGGCCGGGAAGAGACGAGGACCTCCAGGGAGAGCCTTTCGTGGGACGCGCCGGACAGTTGCTGACGGACATCATCACCAAGGGAATGAAGCTGCGGCGCGAGGAGGTCTACATCGCCAACGTGGTCAAATGCCGCCCGCCGCGGAACCGCGATCCGGAGCCCGACGAGGTCGCGTCGTGCGAGCCCTTCCTCATCCGCCAGATCGAGCTGGTGAAACCGAGGGTGATCATCGCCTTGGGCAAGTTCGCGGCGCAGACCCTGGTGCGGTCGGCGGCGCCCATTTCCCGGCTGCGCGGACAATGGCACGACTACCACGGCATTCGCCTGATGCCGACCTTTCATCCGGCGTACCTGCTGCGCAATCCGGGCGACAAGAGGCTGGTATGGGAAGACATCAAGAGCGTCCTGCGGGAGCTACAGGACGCTAAGGACACTACACTCGGGACGGCGGTCACTTAGACGATGCTTAGAAGGCTGAGATCGGGCGTGTGGTGGGCGTTGCTGTTCGCGGGCATTGCTTGGCTCGCCGTGAGTTCCGGGGGCGCCGCCCGCGAGTCCGGCGCCGGCTCCCACGTCAACCTCATCGTCATCGACGGCGGCATCAACCCGGCGGTCAACGACTACATCCGCGAGAGCATCCAGCGGGCGCACGCGGGCAACGCCCGTGCCCTGATCATCCAGCTCGACACGCCGGGCGGGCTGCTGTCCTCCACCCGCTCCATCGTCAAGGAGATGCTGAGCGCGCCGCTGCCCGTCATCGTGTACGTGGCGCCGAGCGGCGCCGGCGCGGGCTCGGCCGGCGTGTTCATCACGATGGCGGCGAACATCGCGGCCATGGCCCCGGGAACCAACATCGGCGCCGCCCATCCGGTGGCCGGCAGCGGTCAGGAAGTCAAGGGGGTGATGGGCGAGAAGATCGAGAACTTCACGGCCTCGTTCAGCGAGACCATCGCCCAACGGCGCGGCCGCAACACCGAGTTCGCCATTCAGGCGGTGCGCCGGAGCATTTCCATCACCGACCAGGAGGCTCTGGACAAGCGCGTCATCGACCTGATCGCGCTGGACGTGAGTGACCTGCTCAAGCAGGCCAGCGGGCGCGAGGTGGACGTGGCCGGCGTCAAGCGCACTGTCGACTTCAACGGCGTGACCGTGCTGCGCTTCGAGATGGGGCTGAAGCAGAAGATCCTCAACATCCTGGCGCACCCCAACGTCGCGTACCTGCTGATGATGGCGGGCATCCTGGGGCTCTACATGGAATTCTCCAACCCCGGCGCCCTCTTTCCGGGCATTGCCGGCGGCATCGCCCTGTTGCTGGCGCTGGCCTCCTTCCAGGTCCTGCCCATCAACTACGCCGGTCTGCTGCTCATCGGGCTCGGGCTATGCCTGTTGGTGGCCGAGGCGTTCCTGCCGAGCTTCGGGCTGCTCGGCATCAGCGGCGTGATCTCACTCGGGCTGGGCTCGCTGCTGCTGTTCGACGTGGAAGGGTCGGACCTGTCGGTGGACCCGTCCATCATCCTGGCAGCGGTGGGGACCCTGAGCGCGTGCGTGCTGGTGGTCACCATATTGGTGGTCAAGTCGCAGCGACGGAAGGCGACCCTGGGATTCGAGGGCCTCATCGGCGAGTTCGGCGAGGTACGGGAGCGTCTGGACCTCAAGGGCAAGGTGTTCGTCCACGGCGAGGTTTGGAACGCCGAGGGGTCGGAGCGGCTCCAGCCGGGCGACAGGATCGAGGTCGTCGGACACGACGGGATGATACTCAAGGTTAGACGCGTTGCGGAGAGTTGACGGGAGGCGCAGGCGCCACGTTCAGCCTTTCCCGCGCAGGAGAAACGCATGCTCGAAATCGGACCCATTGCCATCGTGCTGATCATCGTCCTCGGGTTGGCCGTCAGCGGCATCAAGATCCTCAAGGAATACGAACGCGGCGTCATCTTTCGCCTCGGCCGCATGGTGAACGCCCGCGGCCCGGGGCTCATCTACGTGATCCCCTTCATCGAGAAGATGGAGCGGATCGAGCTCAGGACCGTCACCATGGACGTTCCCTCCCAGGACGTCATCACCCGGGACAACGTGTCGGTGAAGGTGAACGCGGTGCTCTATTTCCGGGTCCTCGATCCCAACCGGGCCGTCCGGGAGGTCGCCAACTACCTCTTCGCCACCTCACAGCTGGCCCAGGTGACGCTGAGAAGCATCTGCGGACAGGCGGAGCTGGACCAGCTCCTGTCGGAGCGGGAGCGTATCAACGCCGACCTCCAGAGAATCCTCGACGAGCAGACCGATCCCTGGGGGATCAAGGTCGTGCTGACCGAGATGAAGCACATCGATCTCCCCGAGGAGATGCAGCGCGCCATGGCCCGGCAGGCCGAGGCCGAGCGCGAGCGGCGCGCCAAGATCATCCTGGCCGACGGCGAATTCCAGGCCTCCCAGAAACTCCAGGAGGCCGCCACGGTCATCGCCAAGGAGCCCATGGCCATGCAGCTCCGCTTCCTGCAGAGTCTGCAGGAAGTGGCCGGCGACAAGAACTCCACGATGGTCTTCCCCGTGCCGGTGGACCTGCTGACGCCGTTCCTCAAGAAGGCGACCGAAGAGGACGCGACATAGCAAGACTCGCATAGGTCCGAACACGCGTCATGCTGCTGGAAGAACTGGCCTACGATCTTCCTGAAGCGCTGATCTCGGCCTACCCGGCGGCAGACCGCGTGTCGGCCCGCCTCATGGTGGTGGAGCGGGCGACGGGGACCATCACGCATTCCACCTTCGCCTCGCTGGGCGAATTCCTCTGGCCCGGCGACCTGCTGGTGCTCAACGACTCCAGGGTGATCCCGGCCCGGCTCGAAGGTCGAAAGGAAAGCGGCGGCAGGGCGGAGGTGCTCCTGGTGGAGCCCTTCGACCTGGAACAGGGGCTCTGGCTCGCGCTGGTGGATGCCTCCAAGAAGCCGCGGGTGGGCGGCCGCATCGAGTTCTCGATGGGAGTCGCGGCGACGGTGCTGGGAGATCTCGGCGCGGGACGTTACGGCCTGAGGTTCGAGCCTCCCGGGCGTTTCCGGGAAGTGCTCGACCAGCTCGGGACCGCGCCGCTGCCCCACTACATCCAGCGGGTGCGCGGCGTGGAGGAAAGCGACCGGGACAGCTACCAGACGGTCTATGCTGCCACGCCCGGTTCGGTGGCGGCGCCCACCGCCGGCCTCCACTTCACCCGTGAGCTGCTGGACGAGTTGGCCGCGGGCGGCGTGGACAGCGTTTACGTGACGCTGCACGTGGGTCTCGGGACCTTCCGTCCCGTGCGCGAGGCGGTGGTGGAGAACCATCGCATGGACGGCGAGTGGTATACTCTGACCGCGGCCGCGGCCGAACGGATCCGCAGGGCGCGGGCGGCCGGCAGACGCGTTGTGGCCGTCGGCTCCACCACCACGCGCACGCTGGAGAGCATCGTCCGGCGGAAGGGCAGGGTGGTGGCCGACTCCGGCATCACGCGCTTGTTCATCACCGGCGGCTACCGCTTCGGCGGCATCGACGCCCTCATCACCAACTTTCATCTGCCGCGCTCCACCCCGCTGGCCATGGTGGCGGCGCTGGCCGGCCTCGACCTGGTCCGCCGCGCCTACGCCGAGGCCATCGACAAGGGCTACCGGTTCTACAGCTACGGCGACGCCATGCTGATCCTCTAGCAACGCCTCAAAAGCGGCGTCCTCGACCATCCTTCACCCACATGAAGTTCACGGTTACCGACAACGACCCGGATAGCCGGGCGAGGACCGGCCTGCTGGAGACGGCCCACGGCGTGGTGGACACGCCGGCGTTCATGCCGGTGGGGACCCGCGGCGCGGTCAAGGCGCTCTCGCCCCGGGACCTTGTCGAGGTGTCCAGCCAGATCATTCTCTGCAACACCTATCACCTGTACATCCGGCCGGGAGAGGACGTCATCCGCGACCTCGGCGGCCTCCACTCGTTCATGGGCTGGCAGGGGCCGATCCTCACGGACAGCGGCGGCTACCAGGTGCTGAGCCTCGCCGCCATGCGCAGGATCACCGAGGAGGGGGTGTCGTTCCGGTCCCATCTCGACGGCTCGTCGCACTTCCTCAGCCCCGAGAAGGTGGTGGCCGTCCAGCAGGCGCTGGGCGTGGACGTGGCCATGGTGCTGGACGAGTGCATCCCGTACCCGGCAAGCCGCGAGTACGTCAGAAAATCCACGGAACGCACCATCCGCTGGGCTCAACGGTCGCTCGAGGCGCCCCGGAACCGTGACTGCGCGCTCTTCGGGATCGTCCAGGGCGGGGTCTTCAAGGACCTCCGGGAGGACTGCGCCGGCCGGCTGGGTGAGCTTCCCTTCGATGGATTCGCCGCCGGAGGACTGGGCATCGGCGAGGGGCCGGAGTTGCTGGCGGAGATCGGCAGCCTCACCGCCCGCTCGCTGCCGGACGACCGTCCGCGCTACCTCATGGGCCTCGGAAAGCCCCAAGACTTGATTCATGGGGTGCGCTCCGGCTATGATCTGTTTGATTGCGTTCTGCCGACGAGGAATGCCAGGAACGGTACGTTATACACTGCCACCGGGAAGCTCAGCATCAAGAACGCGGCCTTTGCCAGGGACCCGCGTCCCGTGGAGGAAGGCTGCCCATGCTACGGTTGCCGGCATTTTTCGCGTGCCTATCTTCGCCACCTCTACACGGCCGGCGAGATCCTAGCGGCCTACCTGAACACGCTGCACAACGTCTGCTACTATCAGCGGTTGATGGCGGAACTGCGAAGGGCCATTCGGGATCGGTCGAGCCTGGAGAGCGTCGCCGGCGGGGTATGGAACGCCGCTGAAGTTCGGAGGAAACCATGTGGGACGTAGCCTACGCGCAGGCCGGAGGAGGCCCCAGCACTTTCATCAGCATGCTGCCCCTGGTGCTGATTTTCGCGGTCTTCTATTTCCTCCTGATCCGGCCGCAACAGCGCAAGGCCAAGGAGCACCGCAACATGCTGGCCCAGCTCAAGCGCAACGACGAGGTCATGACCACGGGCGGGGTCTTCGGCAAGGTGTTGAGCCTGACGGAGACCGAGCTGACCCTGGAAGTGGCGCCCAACGTGAAGATCAGGGTGAGCCGGAGCCATATCGCCCAGCTCTTCAGGGGGGAGAAGGCGGCCGCGGCCAAGGAGGTCAAGGGCAAGTAGGCCGCGCCCCCCGATTCAGGAAAAACGAGCATGCGTCAAAGTCTAGTCATTCGCCTGGTGATGCTGGTGGTGTGCATCGGGGCGGCGGTCGTCTACCTGGCCCCGAGTTTCGTCTCCGGCCTGTGGTTCCTGCCCCAGAACGGCATCCGTCTCGGCCTCGATCTCCAGGGCGGCTCGCACCTGGTGCTGGAAGTAGAAGTGGAGAAAGCGGTGGAGAACCGCATGCGGCGGGTTCGGAGCGCCCTCCGCGACGAGTTGCGGGAGCGCGGGATCGCTTTCACCGGTCTTGACATCAACGACGCCGGCGAGCTCGTCATCGCGGCTTCGTCGGACAACATGGAGCGTATTCGCGACCTGCTGTCCGCGGAGTTTCAGGTACTGACTGTGTCCGCTTCCGGAGCGGGCGCGGGCGGGGCCGAGCTGCGCGCGGCCTTCTCCAGCCGCGAGCTCGACAACATCCGCAACTTCGCGGTGGATCAGACCCTCGAGACCATCCGCAACCGCATCGACCAGTTCGGGGTGACCGAACCCACCATCCAGCGCCAGGGGCAGCGGGACATCCTCGTGCAGCTACCCGGCATCCAGGATCCGGAGCGCGCCAAGGCCCTCATCGGCAAGACCGCGTTGCTGGAGTTCAAGCTGGTGGACGAGCGCGGCGACCTGGAGCTGGCGCTGCGTTCCGGGCCGCCGCCGGGCCGCGAAGTGCTGTACGGTTACGAAGGCACGGCTTCGGACGGGGTGCGCCGGGAGAAGATTCCCTACCTCCTGGAAGCAAGGACGCTCATGACCGGGGACGCCATCGCCGACGCCAACGTGCGCCGGGGTGACCAGTTGGAGGGCGTGTACGTCGAGCTGGTGCTGAACTCCGTGGGCAGCACCGCCTTCGACCGTCTCACCGCGGAGAACGTCGGACGGCTGCTGGCCATCGTCCTCGACGGCCGGGTCTATTCCGCGCCGCAGATCCGCGAGCGTATTTCGGGAGGCGTGGCCTCCATCACCGGCAGCTTCACGTTCCAGGAGGCCCGGGACCTGGCCATCGTGCTGCGGGCCGGGGCGTTGCCCGCGCCGGTGACGATCCTCGAGGAGCGGACCGTCGGGCCGTCGCTGGGACGCGACTCGGTGGAGCAGGGGGTTTTCTCGTTCATTTTCGGAAGCATCCTGGTGCTCGTCTTCATGATCGCCTACTACCGCGGCGCGGGCATCCTGGCCGACGTCGCGCTGGTCATGAACATCTTCTTCATGATGGCGATTCTCGCGGGGTTCGAGGCGGTCCTGACCCTGCCCGGCATCGCCGGCATCATCCTGACTCTGGGCATGGCGGTGGATGCCAACGTGCTCATCAACGAGCGCATCCGTGAAGAGGTGAGGAACGGGAAACCGCCGCGCTCGGCCATCGACACGGGTTACGAGCGCGCCATACCGGCCATCCTCGACTCGAACCTGACCACCTTCCTGGCCGGGGTGATCCTGTTTCAGTTCGGCACCGGTCCGATCCGCGGCTTCGCCGTGACCCTGTGTGTCGGCATCCTCACCACGGTCATCTCCGCGGTGTACGGCACGCGCATCTACTACGACTACCGGCTTGCCAGGCGGAACCTGGCGAAGCTTTCCGTCTAGACACCATGGAAATCATCAAGCCCGGAACCCAGATACCTTTCCTGAGCTACCGCCGATGGGGCTTCATGCTGTCGTCGGTGCTCATCGTCGCCGTCGTGCTGCTGCTGTTCACCAAGGGTCCGAACCTTGGCGTCGATTTCGAAGGCGGCACCATGGTGCACGTGAAGTTCCAGGACGCGGTGACCATCGGGCAGTTGCGGGCGGCTCTGGAGCAGTCGCCGCTGGGCGGCGTGGTCCAGGACTTTGGCGGCGGCGGCTCGAACGAGTACCTGATCCGCATGGAGAAGTCCGAGGCCCAGATCGGCACCGTGGGCAAGGATATCCGGGACGTTCTCACCCAGTCGTTCGGCGACGGCTCCTATGAAGTGCTGCGGGTGGAATCCGTCGGCCCCAAAGTCGGTGACGACCTGCGGCGCCGGGGCATCCTGTCGGTCATCTTCGCCACCATCATGATGGGCGCCTACATCTGGATCCGCTTCGAGCTTCGCTTCGGGCTGGGCGCCATCGTCGCCCTGATCCACGACGTGCTGATCACTCTTGGCGCGCTGGTGGTTGCCGACTTCGAGCTGGACCTTCCCATCGTCGCCGCGCTCCTGACCATCGCCGGTTACTCGGTCAACGACACCGTGGTGATCTGCGACCGCATCCGCGAGAACATGCGCAAGCGCCGCCGGGATCCCATGGAAACCATCATCAACGTCAGCATCAACGAGACGCTGGGCCGGACCATCCTGACCACCGTGACGACGTTGCTGGTGTTGACCGCGCTACTCGTCCTGGGCGGCGGCGTCATCCGCCCCTTCGCCTTCACCCTCTTCGTCGGGTTCCTCGCCGGGCTCTACTCCACCATCTTCGTGGCCACGCCGACGATCCTTCTGATGGAGAGAGGCAGGCGGCGATAACGCGGTCCGCATGCCGCCCGACGCTCCCAGGCGCTGGATCCTCAAGGAGGCCGACGAGAACGCGGCCACGCTACTGTCCAGGGAGCTCAAGCTCCCGCCGCTGCTGGCCCGCATCCTGGTGCAGCGCGGCTTCGCCGACGGCGACGCGGCACGCCGCTTTCTCTCCTCCAGCCTGAGCGCCGATCTCCCTTCACCGCACCTGCTCGCCGGCATGGACGACGCCGTGCGGCGCATCACCCGGGCGCTCCGCGATGAAGAACGGCTCTGTATCTGGGGCGACTACGATGTGGACGGCACCACGGGCGCCGCCGTCCTGGTCTCATTTCTGCGGGAGATCGGGCGCGAGCCGATGTTCTATATCCCGCACCGCATCGACGAGGGCTACGGCATGAGCCGGCAGGGGATCGAGGAACTTCATTCCCGCGACGTGAAGCTCATCATCACCGTGGACTGCGGCATCTCCAACGCCGACGAGGTGGCTTTCGCCCACGAACTCGGCATGGACGTGGTGATCGTCGACCACCACCAGTTGCCGGAGCGGCTGCCGGACGCCGCCTCGGCCATCATCAATCCGCAGCGCGCGGACTGTGAGTTCCCGGACAAGGGCCTGTGCGCCGCCGGATTGGCCTTCTATCTCGTCATCGGCCTGCGGGCGAACCTGCGGGATGCCGGCTGGTTCGAACCGGACACGGTGCCCGACATCCGGCGTCACCTGGACATTGTGACCCTGGGGACCATCGCCGACATGGTGCCGCTTCGGGGAACCAACCGGGTGCTGACGCGTCGCGGGCTGGTGGAGTTGGGCAGTTCGCAGCGGCCCGGCATCGTTGCCCTGAAGGAGGTGGTGGGGGTGGCGCCGGGAGCGGTGGAAGCGGGCGCCGTTGCCTTCCAGCTCGGCCCGCGCATCAATGCCGCCGGGCGCATGGACGCCGCGGTGAAGGTCGTGGAGATGCTCACCACCGATTCGCGGGAGACCGCCGGCGAGATTGCCCGGGAACTGGACGGCCACAACCGGGAACGGCGCGAGACCGAGGCCAGTGTGCTCGATGAAGCCCTGGCGCAGATCGAGGAGCGGCGGCTGCACGAGCGCTGGTCCATTGTGGTGGGCGACGAGGGCTGGCATCCCGGCGTCCTCGGCATCGTGGCGTCGCGCATCGTCGAGCGGTATCACCGCCCCACCATCGTCGTCGGTTTCGAGGGCGGCGAGGGCAAGGGGTCCGGCCGCAGCATCCGCGGTTTCCACATGGTGCAGGGCATGCGGCGATGCCAGGACCTGCTGGAGCGTTTCGGCGGCCATGAGTACGCCGCCGGCCTCAGCATCCGGCAGGAAAACCTGGGCGCCTTTGCCGACCGTTTCGAGGAGGCGGCCAGGGAAATGCTCGGCGAGGAAGACCTGCTGCCCTACCTCGACGTGGACGCCGAGGTCGACTTCCGGCAGTTGAGCCTCGGCCTGGTTCGGCAGATGCGCCTCCTGGGACCCTTCGGGGTCGGCAATCCCGAGCCGGTGTTCCAGACACGCGGCGTGGAGGTGAGCGAGCGCCGGGACTTCAACACGGTCTCCCGCTTCCGGCTGAAGCACGACGAGCGCACGGTCACCGCGGTGGCGTTCGGCCCCCCGGAGGATCTGCCTATCCGGGTGAGGGACCGGGTGGACATCGCCTACCGGCTGAGGGAGAACGAGTGGCAGGGCACCTACACCCTGGAATTGCGCTTGTTGGACGTGAAGGCGTGACGGCCAGGGGGCAACCGCCTGTCAACTTTCCAGATCTTTTCCTTACAAATAAATGTTTTACCAAAGTAGAAGAAGATTGACCAGTTAAGAATTTCCTGTTTAGAAGGCCTATGGTTGCGATGTGGCAGGCACAAGCGGCGGGCGATTTGGTTCGCCTCTGATCGATCCGTCCCGCACCTAGGACACGTCCTCGCGGGCAGGAAGCATGTCCGGCCTCTGAGGACGGCGACCGAGCGCTACAAGTCGAGCGGCAATTGTCAGGTGCGTTTCACTGTCCCCGTTGCCACAATCCAAACTAAGGCAGTACCGAGTTGGAGACACTGTGGCGAGACGGGGAGCGGTCATCCGGGAGAAGAAGACGACGACACCAGCGGTGTATTGGTCCAGGGAAGGTGAGGCCAACGCAGTGGACCAATGTAGAGCCGAGGGCGTGGCTAAGGTGCTTTTCAGGCACATCCACGCACCATGGCGCACCCACAACGGTCGTCAGGAGGGCTGATGTGTCGGGGTCTGTCAACAAGGTCGTCAGCATCAGCGCCCGCAAGGCCACTCTCAAGAGAAAGATCCGTCGGCACCTTCAGGCCGTTGGGTTTCAGCGATCCGAGGAGGGAAGCCTTTGGATTGACAAGGACAACAAGGACGTCATCCGCGAACTTCACAGACCCCAGAGGGATGAGCGGTTGAAGGCGCATCAGGGCTTTCTGGCCCATCGCCTTCCGGGGCTGCTCAAGTACTTCGCCGCGGGCCGCGACCTTGACCCAGAACGGATATCGCCGACCCTGGAGCGGGTATCCGCGGACACCTGGCAGGCCGATCTGTTCCGACTGGCAGCGCTTACGTGGTCCGTGCCGGTATCGAGGGGCTTCGGCCGCCGCCTGCGATACCTCGTATGGGATGCCCACAACCAAAAACTGATAGGTCTGTTGGCTATCGGGGACCCGGTCTTCAACCTGTCGACACGGGACAGATGCATCGGATGGAATGTTGAGGAACGAAGAGAGCGTCTCGTCCACCTCATGGACGCCTACGTTCTTGGTGCCCTTCCTCCGTACAGCGCCCTGCTTGCCGGCAAGATGGTCGCCTGCCTTGTGCGCAGCCGGGAAGTCTATGACGAGTTCGAACGAAGGTACGGTCCTACCACGGGCATCATTTCCGGGCAGGCGAAGACGGCGCGTCTTCTCGCGGTCACGACATCCTCTTCCATGGGGCGGTCATCAGTCTACAACAGGCTGAAACTAGGTGACGTCCAGTACTTCCGACCCATCGGGTATACGGAGGGATGGGGGCATTTTCATATCCCCGATGCGTTGTTTGGCGAGTTGCGCGATTATTTGCGTGAGGTGGGACACCCCTACGCCGACCAGCACCGCTTCGGACAGGGCCCGAACTGGCGCCTGCGCACGACGCGTGCCGCACTGAGGGCATTGGCCCTCAACGAAGGTGTGCTCCGGCATGGGATTCGGCGGCAGGTTTTCCTCTGCACACTGGCCTCCAATGCCTCGGAGATCCTTCGTACGGGCGAGGGTCGCCCTGACCTCACTTCCCTGTTGAGCGTCCGCGAGATAGGCGGGTTGGCGGTTGACCGCTGGTTGGCTCCCCGTTCCCGACGACGCCCCGAGTACCGGTGCTGGACCACTGACGACCTGCTCAAGCTGTTCGGCAACCACGGTCGCTTCATCCAGTTGACCCTCCCGCAGGCAGGACCAACGGCGCGTACGAGGCGTGAGGGCGTTGAGGGAGAATGACCCTTAGCGAATGGCAGGAACGTCTCGAACGACATTTCGAGTCCCTTGCGCAGCTTCGTGAAGGCTCCGGCTTCCCTGTCTTCGCGCTGGAGCACGACCTGAGCGACGAGGAAGTCGAAGAGATCAGGTCACTGCTCAGGTCCTACTTGACGAAAGAGCTTCCGATCCGTCGGTATTGGCTTCTCTGGGCAATTTATGCTGCCGAGTGCGGCTATAGCTACGATGGGGCCGAATACTGGGTCTCTTTCGGAGAATCGTTGCCGGAATGGACCGTTCGAGACCGCGACGAACTCCGGACATGTTTCCGGAAGTTCCAGCGGACATACGATGGCGTCTTGCCGTCCGGTCCATGGGCCAGCCATTTTAACATCATCGCTTGGCCTGTGACCCATGCCATCCTTCCCCGATACCTTCAGCGGCAATTCGCCAAGCTTCTCTACGAGTTGCGCTTCCACCTCATCCGGCTGTCTGCGTTAGAGCCTGCCATGGTAGGGCGTCTCCTGGCAGCGAATGCTTCCGACACTCCGATGCGGTTCCAACAGTTCCTTGAGCAGGAGGAACTGACGGGACGTATCGTCCTGGGCCTTCTCGGCGCGACCCCTGCAGAGGGGAAAGAGCCGATCTACGAACAAACTCTTCGACGCATCGTCGCTGACCTCGAGGAAATTCGGGGCGCGCGTGCATGGTTAAGGGACACGCGGCAGGTTGTCACGGAGTTCAAGGGAATCGGTCGTGGAACCGGACACGCCGGTGAGCAAACTCCGTATGCTCGTCGTCCAGGCACTGCTGCCACGGACATGGGGCAGATGAGTGTAGCGGAAAATTGTAAATGTCCCATTTGTGTCAATCGAAAATGTCCCACATTG
>JAPPNF010000185.1 GCA_028818755.1 Deltaproteobacteria bacterium
GTCAGTTCGTTGAAGAGGGTTCAGCGAGTCTGTGGAGATTTCGTAGATGGGCATGAGAATCAACTCTCAAAGAATTTGACCGCTGCCGGCCGAGCATAAAGCTCAACATCTGCCGGCGCAGTCGATCAAGGGGGGCGTATCGCGGTTCGGGAACGCTCCACCGCAACCCCAAGCTCCTCGACACCACGCGGAGCCGCCCGGCTACGAATCGCCGCCAGTCCGATGGTCTTCCGTGCCGGCAGATCGCGCTTCAGGACCACGTAGAACTCCCAAGCGCCGGGGTCCCGTTGGTCTGCCGTGTCGCGTGGCTCTCCGTGCCAGGCAAACACGTAGATGTCGGCATGACGTCCGGTCTGGTTCACCCATTGTCTGCCGCCATCGATCCAATACCCGGTTCTGGGAGCGATGTCGAAGCGGGGGAGACTGCTGCGTTCCCCCCAACCCTGCGCAGACGCGGATTGCTTGACCTCCAGCCTGACGCCCGACTCGTGCTCACAGTCCCATGAATCCCACGGAGTCATGCGCTTCCAGCCGCTGTCCTTGAGTGCGAGAGCCACGATGGCTTCGACGTACTCGGATCTGTGGACGTTGTTCATCACCCGCCGGTCGTACGTTCGGCTGACCTCCGAGAGGACACTGGCAGGTGTGAGCGGTGATGTCATGCGATCAACCTTGATGGCGGTCTCCCAACCGTCCCGACGATGGCCGCTCTTCTCCCCGACGGGTCCGAAGATCTTGTGAGAGCTGACGCCAACCAGCTCGATGCGACCGGTCACGGCCTTCGCCAAGCGCAGGTTCCCCGCGAAACCAGCTACCGACCGGGCAGGTAACTCGTCGTGTACGGACACTCGCCGGTGAACGCCCCGGCCGCCAGTTCCCGCCATCCGCGAAAAGACCACCGCCGCTCTTTACGACAGTCGCCGTCCCCTCCAGCGGGCCCGCAGTAATCGTCCGCCCCGCGTGCTCCAGCCTCGTGAAGTCGTGGACATGGCTCTCGACGAGTTCGAAACTGCCGCTCTCTTCAGCCACGGCGGGCTGTCCCGCGCAAAGGGCCAACAGGGCCGGAATCGACAGGGAGAAGAATGTCGTTGACGGCATGCTCATGTCTTCCTCTTCGACGATCCCGTGCCTGATCTGATCCACACGCCGGAGACAAATGGCGTCCGAGAGCCATGCGCAAGGTTCAGGCCAGTGCTTTCATGGAACTCTCCAACCTCCCGCGGCGAATCATACACCACGGGGCGCAGTCTGGACAAAAGCAAACCGGCGCACCGGCCTCGATGCGGTCCGCGACACTCTCTTGCGCGCCAGGGCTAGGTGATCGCCGACGCGCCCATACTCTCGTCCCGCCAGGTTCCGGGAGTCGTGGGGTTCTCCGGTCACGCACTGACTTCAGCACATGACCAAAACTCCACGGCTTGCGGGAACGGCCATTGCGAGGATCGTCGGAGGGCGCGTTTGGCCCTGATCTGTCCTCGACCAAGTGCTTGACGTTGGCAGGAATGGACGAAGGCGATAAATTGAAAGGGAGGGTTAAGCGACGGAGGGCATTCGATGGTTGCGGACACAAACAAGGTGGATAAGTGCAAACTATGTCAGCGGGAGAAGCATCTTCAGGTGAGTCACATTGTGCCGCGGTTTGTGCGGAGGACGTTGCGCGGTACAGGTGCGGTGGAAGATCCGAAGTACTACACCGGAGAGGGTGGAAACTTTCGCAAACTCGAGCAGGATTTGCCGAAAAGAGCGTGGCTCTGCGGAGACTGCGAGCAGAACCTGGCGGTGAGCGAGAAAGCGTTCGCTGAAGGTGTGTACCACGGACTATGGCATCAGCGTGGTCAGGGGAAACCGGTTGATGAGGACGGCATTCGCAGATTCCTTGTATCGATGGCTTGGCGTACTTGGCACTGGTTTGAGGAGCACAAGGAGCCAACCTTCAGTAGAGCGTCAAATGAGGGACGTTTGCGCGAAGCGGAAGAGGTCTGGAGAACCTACCTCTTGGGTAAGCGCACCGACTTGGCCGATTTTAAGCAGCATATCCTGGTCCAGCAGCCCAGTGGTATGGCTTACCCTAGCCAAGACAGATTTGGTCTGCACAGTTACATGACTCGTGGCATCAACCTTGATCTTTTAAGCCATGGTGGCTCGGACGCCGCGATAGTCATAGTCCATACGAAAATCCCAAGGCTTTCCATGTTTGGGGTCGTAGAGCCGAAAAAATGCGGGTACTGGTCTGGCACCCTAGTGGAGCCGGGATTGGGACAAACGTGGTCCCATCAGAAGGCCTCGGTGCCGCCTAGGCTGTTCGAATACATGGCTACGCAGGGCAAGAAAATGCTTGATGTTTTGGATAGCGTTCCAGAGGCGTTCCGGGAGAAGACAAGCCAGAAAATGGACCGTCTGATTGAACGCGAAGGGGACGACTATCTCGAAAGAGAGGCCGTTCGAGCGATGGTCGCCGACGGTTTGATGGAACTGCCGGAGGAGAGCCTTGTGTCGGACGCAGTTGACTGGGCGTCAAATCATTCTGAAGCGACACTCCGACGAACCGGTGACGTGATTGGGTATCTGAGTGAGGCGGAGTTGAAGTCTCTACACCGGGAAACGAACAGAATCAGTATTCGTTGTAAGGCCCTTGGCCTCGAAGAAGGGTTGAGCCTACTAGCTGATGGGAAGGAGGGAGTTGTAAAGCAGGGCAAGGCGATCTTGGTCGGAGTACAAGCGTACAAGACCCTAGAGCGCGCAGAGCAGCGGTCGCCCTTGCCGATCAAATTTGGACTGGATGCGGAAGACGTGGCAATCGCCATTGGTGCAGAAATCGTGGAAATACCGAAGGGCCACTCAGAAAGAGGCATCAGGCGCCGGCCCATCTAAGAAAGAGCGGGGACCAAGCGATGAGCCGTTTGTGGCTACCTGCAAAGCTAAGTATCCGTACGCCACCGATTGGAGCGTGAGCTGTTCATGGCCGCGCCAGAGGAACGCGACCGTGAGATTGAGCGGCTGCGGGAGATCGTGGATCGGTTGTCGGTCGAGGGGCTGGGCGTCGCGGCCAGCCACGAGTTCGAACTGCACTGAGCCGCGCCGTGGAACTTCCTTTCGGCCTTCTTCTTCTGATCGTCATTGTTGCCGTTGGTGTTTTGGCAACAAGGCGCCGGCGACCACCTCCGCCTATTCGTGTGTTCGTCGATGACGCGAGCCGCACCATTCGTGCGGTTCGACAATTGCCGCGAGACGTCCAGTTTCAAATTGCCAAGTCCGTATTTGACGAGGTGATGGCTTCCGTCCAGGAAATCGAGGCCACGGCCCCAGGCTCGGATCGGGATGCCATAGTTCGTTTACAACTCGTTGACGCACGAGCGCGCCGTTACACAGCGCTTCGTCAAGGCGCAGAAGATTGGTCCGATCCAGAGTGGGCAAGGACGGCCCTCATCGAAAATTGGCTGATGGCGAATAGTGGCACACTCGGCGAAGAGGCCTTCAAGGAGATTGATGGTCTGCTCATGCAGTGGTTACGACAAGTCTTAGGCAAGAGAATCTCTTGAGGTCATCTTCTTCGACGCGCCTTTTCTTCTTTGAGCTGTGCGAGATTTTCGTCGTACCCTACGAGATATTCGGTTATGGGGTGCCTCCCTCCCCGCTCCCAGGATTGGAAATCCCATCCTGATTCATGAAGCTCCGCCACAACGAAGATAAACTCCAATGTCTGCGTCAGAAAGATAAGGGTCTTCCCCGACACAGCCCATGGTTCCCGGTTTGGCCGGGGGCCGTGAACATACTCGTTTCGAAGCTCTACCGCGGCGTCAATTACGAAGTCGATCTCTGGCAGGCCATGCCCAATGGACGCGGCCCGGTGCTTCACCTTCTTGTGTAGCTTCGCCCGGGCGGCAGGGTGTGCCTCTCTTGGCAGAAGATCAAACACACTGGCTGCGCCAATGAGCCTGCCTTCATCGTATCTCCGTTGCTTGGACCATCCATTAAAAAATCGTACGCGGGCGCGGTGCCTCGCGTCGTCCTTGTCTTTCTCCAACCAGTTCACCATGAGGCGCGAGAAGTCGTCGGGTTTGTCTGCGGCATCCACGAGGGGCCCCCGGCGGGTGGGTTTCTCATTCTCATCCTCTTCGGACCGCTGGGGAAAAGTTGGGAAGTATACATCCCAACTTGACGGATCAGTGCTTTCATCGTCAATAATACGAAGCGCCAGAATGTTCTGTGGTCGGCCGGCAACAATCCCGAGAAACCGCGTGAATCTTGAGACGATCTTCCACAGGTCTCTCATTTCAGTGACTGGTTCAGGGAATTTGACAGAGACGACTACCCTGTTAGTCATTTTCGCCACGGCGGTTTCGGACGTGCTCGCGAGGGTCGGCGAGTTCCACACCGAAACCTTCCCCGGCGAGGCATCTGCGGAGAGTATAACTCCTTTCCCTGTCCAGTAGGTCAAGTACGGCGCATTTGGAGGATCTCCGGTGTCTATGCCGGCGTTCCGCAATATCGTTCGTGCTTTCTTTTCCTGACCAAAGCCCAGACACCCAAAAGCCTCCTGGTCATAGAAAATCACTTCAGCGTCGTCGACGTTGAACGAAATCTGTGAAATCTTTCCGCCGAAAGGAGTCGCACCTACTACCGCAAAAAGCGGGAAGAGCGAATAATGACTCGTATCACCAGTAGGACCAAAGGCCCCTCCCATCCGTACCCACGCGAATTCGAACAGAGAAACATGCTTCTGATCTTCCAAGATTCCTTTAATGGGAGAGAAGTTCGTGATCCCGTCGGGGCCCCAAGGATATTTCGTGTCCCACAGCTCCAATAGGCTGTCGTCCGCGTCAAGCGTAAGCCTTCCGTGCAGTTCTCCTACAGGCGTATCGAACATCCCATTCTTCGAGAAACTTTCGTTCATTGATTACCTCCGCATCATGTCGAGATCGTCCCCGGTCCAGATGGTCTGATTCGTCCGTTCATCCACGCCCATGCCTCATCCTCTTTGTTGATTTCCAACTCCTAAGGATCCATTTACATCGTGCTCTCGCTCATAACTGACCTCCAACTCCGCGTCAGACGTCTCTGTGAAATTTGTTATGTCGCTGTCGATGGTCATGCGCGAAAGGTTCCCCGCCTCTCGGTTCTGGAAGGCTGAGAGCTAGTCTCGCGAAGATGGTAGTCGCGAAACGCCGCTCGATGTCCCGAAGTCGGCGGCGAGATGCCGTGCGGCCACCAGGGGGGTCGAAATGAAACAGAAGTACCCGGATGGCACGAGCCACTCGATCTGGGCTGTGTCCAACGGTGCTGCACTTCACCTTCATGCACTTGAGGCCGCTCGGGGGCTGAACCTTCGCAGCCCTCAAGGCGGTTTCGCAGCCACAGTGAACTCCTAGCCGGTGAAGGGCGAGATCAACTTGCGCGCCTTTCTCGCGGCGCGTCTCCGCCGATCCCGGTTTCACCGAAATCAGGTCTTCTCGTACATGCCCCGGCCGGTGCGCCTGATCCGGCCTTCCTTCGACCACCGCGCGACCACCTGCCTGTGGTAGGCCCGTGTCTTTTCGCCCGCCGTCTTGTGGGCGAGGAGGGAGTCCAGCGTGAACTGTTCGGGCAGAGTCGCGAAAACCGCCGTCCAATCGATCGTCGCGCCGCTCGGCCCCCGTTTCAAAACCCCAGCTTCGGACCGCCCCCGCCGCGACCCTTTGCGTCCATCGAGCATGTCGTAGACCAGTTCGTGCCTTTTGATCTCGTCCCGCAACGCGGCGACTTGCCCCGTGGCCACGGCTAGTTCCTTCTCCAATCGATCGATCTGTCGCCTTACACTGACTTTCAGGTCCGTAGCCATTTCCCCTCCCCTTTTGCTGTGCCCAAGCCGTAGCGTTGCCGCGGCAGGTCCGCGGCAGAGCGCGTGTCCGGCATCTCCCGCAGTCGTTCGTCCCACCCGCGAATTCTCCGAAAGAACTCTAACGTTGTATCCGATTCAGCGAGCAGCAGCCAATCGGGGATGCTGAGGGAGCACGAACCCTGTTCTGCCTTGCCGCGCAATTCCACGACGATCCGCCACGGGCAGCCCGAACTGAACCAAGAGTAAGGCTAGCCTCCGGCGGGGATGCGGCCGGACGGTCCCGAGAGTGGCCGTGCCGCGCCGCCTCATTTCCCGCCATACGGAGGTTGCGCCATGACGGTTCCCGACAACATTTCCGCGGACTACACGCTGCGCCCGAGCGAGCTCTCCGAGGTGCTCGCGCTGCTGGTCGAGGCCCGCCAGCCGGTGGTTGTCTGGGGGCCGCCAGGGGCAGCAAAGAGTCAGGTCGCGCAACAGGTGGCCGCGGCCACGAACCGCCGGTACGTGGACGTCCGGGCGCTGCTGCTCGACCCCGTCGATCTCCGCGGCATCCCCTGGCGCGACAGCGACGACCGCACGCGCTGGGCTCCGCCCGCCTTTCTGCCCCCTAATGTTGCGTACAGGACTATGTTGCGGCGCTGGTGTAACTTTCTGTTT
>JAPPNF010000145.1:5000-6431 GCA_028818755.1 Deltaproteobacteria bacterium
ACACCCTGTCCTCGGCGGTCCGCGAGATCGGCGCCGTGCCCAAGTCCTTCGGCATCGTCCGCGACAACCGCAACCGTCTGGCGGGCGCCTTCAGAAGGGCCTTGCGCTGCGACGCGTTGATCACCTCCGGCGGCGTGTCCGTGGGCGACTACGACTACGTGAAGGACGCCCTCGGCGACGCCGGCATGCGCATGCTGTTCTGGAAGGTCGCGCAGCGGCCCGGGCATCCGATGGCGTTCGGGCGGGTGGGCCCAAGGCCGGTGTTCGGACTTCCCGGCAACCCGGTCTCGTCGCTGGTGTCGTTCATCCTCTACGTCCGCCCCGCCTTGCTCAAGATGATGGGCCATGAGCGGCTTTTCATGCCCGTGGTGCGCGCCAGATTGGCCGATGACATCAGGACGGCGCGCGGCCTCAAGGAATTCGTGAGGTGCCGCATCGAGGAGGAGAACGGCCGCTTGGTGGCGTCGAGCACCGGGACCCAGAGTTCGGGCGTGTTGCGCTCGCTGTCGCTGGCCCAGGGACTCATCGTCGCGCGCGAGGACCAGACGGTGCTGCGCAAGGGGAGCCACGCCCCCACGATCCTGCTCGATCACGGGCAGCGCTGGTTGCAAGAGGAGATGGGGTTCTGAGCGGGAGCTACAGGGTCGGCCAGGGCTTCGACATCCACCGCCTCGTACCCGACCGGGAACTCATCCTCGGCGGCGTCCGGGTCCCCCACGAGACCGGCCTGTCCGGTCATTCCGACGCCGACGTGCTCCTCCACGCGCTGATGAACGCCCTGCTCGGCGCCATGGGCAAGGGCGACATCGGAACCCACTTCCCGGACACGGATCCCGTGTTCGAGGGAGCGTCCAGCGCGGATCTCCTCGACCACGTTCTCGTGCTGATGCGAGAGGCCGGCTTCGGCATCGTAAACGCCGACGTCACCGTGATCGCCCAGCGCCCCCGGCTTGCGCCGCACTTCGGCGCCATCCGGGCACGCCTCGCAGAGCTTCTCGAGGTCCCCGAAGCGGCCGTCAACGTGAAGGCCGGCACCATGGAAGGCCTCGGCTCCATCGGCGAGGGAAAGGCCATGGCCGCCATGGCGGTGGTGTTGCTGAGCGCGGAGTAGGTTCGGTTCCGAGGGGTTTTCCTGTTGCCAACCCGAGGGCCGTTGCTTAAAATCCGGTGACCGTTGAAGGTCGAATTCCGCTCCGCCGCGGCGTCCGGGGGGCATATGCCTCGTGCATGCCGGCGGCGTTCGTCAAGGAGGGATCATGGCTGACGATGCAATCGAAGTCCTGTTGGAAGAAGGAAGGACGTTTCCGCCGCCGGATGAGTTCAAACAGTCCGGAAACCTCAACGATCCTGCGGTGTGGGAAAAGGCCGACAAGGATCCGGAGGGGTTCTGGGCCGAGCAGGCGCAACAGCTCGACTGGTTCAAGACCTGGG
>JAPPNF010000117.1 GCA_028818755.1 Deltaproteobacteria bacterium
AAGAGCAACGCAGCCGACGGCGAAAAAGACCCGCAGATTATGCTGCGAATTAACCCGACACCACACTAGGGAGCGTTTCCACGCTCCAGGGCGTTTCCGCGCTCGGGAGCGTTTTTCACACCATGCTTGACGGCATCAGAGTGCTCGAGCTTGGCCACATCGTGGCCGGCCCGACGGCGGGGCTCATCCTGGCGGCGTTGGGTGCCGACGTCATCAAGGTGGAGCGGCCCGGCAGCGGCGACCAGGCCCGCTTCAGCCGCGGCAACCAGGGCTACTTCCTGGCCTTCAACGGCGGCAAGCGAAGCATCGCCCTGGATCTCAAGGAGCCGCGCGGACGCGAAGCGTTCGAGCGGCTGCTGCGCACGGCCGACGTGCTCATCGACAACTACGGCCCGGGCGTGCTGGAGCGCATGGATCTGGGCCACGAGGCGCTGCAGCGCATCAAGCCCGGACTCCTTCACTGCGGCATCAAGGGATTCCTTTCCGGACCCTACGAGTCGCGCAACCTGCTGGACGAGCCGGCCCAGATGATGGGCGGGCTGGCGTACATGACCGGTCCCCCGGGGATGCCGCTTCGCGCCGGCGCCTCCATCGTCGACGTGACCGGCGCCATGTTCAGCGTCATCGGCATCCTCGCGGCGCTGCTGCGGCGCGCCCGTGACGGCGGCGGCGACGACATGAGGGTGGGGCTGTTCGAGACCGCGGTGTTCCTGGTGTCGCAGCACATCGCCAAGGCGGGCATTTCGGGAGAGGTCCCGGCCCCCATGACCGAACGCGGCGTGGGACAGGACCTGGGGTGGGGCATCTACAAGGTGTTCGAGACCCGCGACCGGCGCCACGTGTTCATCGGCGTCACCAGCGACGTCCAGTGGGAGGCATTCTGCAGGGAGTTCAGCCTCGACGACCTCTGGGCGGAGCAGGCGTTGCGCGACAACGCCGGCCGGCGCGCGGAGTTCCGGCGGTTGACGCAACTCACCGACGAACTGGTGCGCACCCTCGAGTTCCGCGACATCGTCGCCCGGCTGGAGTCGGTCAACATTCCCCACGCGCCCATCAACACGCCCATGGACCTGTTCGAGCATCCTCATCTCCGCGAACGCGGCCACATGACCGAGTTGACCGCGCCGGACGGGACGTCTTCGCCTCTGCCGGCGCTGCCGGTGGATTTCCGGAGTTCGGAGCTGCCGCGCCGGAGCGATCCGCCGCGCCTCGGAGAGCATACGGTTTCCTTGCTAGAGGAATTGGGATATTCGGAAGAGGAGATTTCCGCCATCGTCGGTCCTGAAGGATCCGGCAACTCTTGATCGGCTCACAGGCAGGAGAACCAATGAAGGCAGAGCAGCAGGTGGACATGTCGCAGGTTGACGCCGCCATCGACGCGTGGAAGGCGGTGACGGAGGAGATGACGGGGAAGATCGTGGAAGAGCGTCAGCCGTGGGTCAGTTCGGTCACCGAAGACGCCATCAAGCACTTCGCCTACGGAACGGATGACGACAATCCCCTGTGGACGGACCCCGGCCATGCGGCCAGGGCCGGGAAGGGCAGGGCGCAGGCGCCCCCGGCGTTCGTCATCGTCAACCGCTATCCGATCCTTCACGGAGCGCCCATGAAGGCGCCGCTGGCGTCCCTCATCGGCGGCGTGGAGGTGGAGTGGTTCGGGCATGTGTACGCCGGCGACACCCTGAGCTCCGAGCCGCGCCAGAAAGAGTTCTTCGAAAAGCGCAACAAGGAGGGGCGGCGGCTCAACTTCGTCATCTCGGAGATCGCCTACCGCAACCAGGACAGCGCCTTGGTGGCGCGGGCCACCGGCACCATGATCATGGCCACCCAGATCGGCCTCCAGACCATGATGGAGCACGAGGTGCCGCGCTACGACGACGGCGCGCTGGAGCGCCTCGAGTCCACGTGGCGCGGGGAATACCGCCGCGGCGCGGACACCCTCTTCTTCGACGATGTCGAGGAAGGGAGCGAAATCCCGTCCATCGTGCGCGGCCCGCTGACCATCGGCGACATGGTGGCCTGGAACGCGGCCATCGGCCCCTCGTACAAGGCTGGGCGCTGGGGTTACCTGGACCTCGGCAAGGCCATGCACACGGCCATGTTCAACCCGGTCACCGGCTTCCCGGTCAAGTACTCGCAGCAGCACGAGGACGCCAACATGGCCGCCGGCCGCGGCATGCCCGCGCCCTTCGACAACGGCGTCATGCGCTTCGCCTGGGTGGCGCCGCTGGTGACCAACTGGATGGGCGACGACGGCTTCCTCAAGCGCTTGAAGGTCCAGGTGGCCCGTCCCGGCCTGTACGGCGACCTGACCACGTATTCGGGCCGCATCACGGCCAGGGACGACGAAACGCGAACGGTGTCCCTGGAGATCACCGGGACCCGGCAGGACGGAATGGTGAATACCCGCGGCAGCGCGGAAGTGGTTCTTCCCTGACGATCCTAGTGTGGTGTCTGGTTAATTCGCAGCATAATATGCGGAGGATTTTTTGTCGTCGGCAAGGCGCGATGACGAGCAGTGGCGGGCACCACGCGAGGAAGAGCAACGCAGCCGACGGCGAAAAAGACTCGCAGATTATGCTGCGAATTAACCAGACACCGCACTAACCATTCAGGCCTCCGACCGACACTTTACCGAAGGGAGAAGAGACCTTGGACAACTTCGAGAACGGGCTTCCGGCCCGCTGGGACGTCGAGACCGACGTGGTGGTGGTGGGCTTCGGCTTCGCGGGAGGCGTTTCCGCGGTGGCGGCGGCCGACGCCGGCGCCGAAGTCACCATCGTGGAGAAGATGCCCAACCCCGGCGGCATCTCGATCCTCGCCGGCGGCGGCATCGCCACCGCCGTTGACGCGAACAAGGCGTTCGAGTACCTGCAGCACACCAACGCCGGACGGACTCCGGACGACGTGCTCCGCGCCCTGGCCCAGGGCATGACGGAGATGAAGGACTTCGTGAAGGAGCTGGTCAAGGAAACCCCGTTCGAGCTGGAAGAGCAGCGCAACGGCGGCACCTACCCGTTCCCCGGAGGGGAGGGGCTCGACGGCTTCAAGATCGCCCCCATGGAAGGCTACGATGGCTTCGAGTGGGCCAAGGGACTGCGCGGCGGCGCGCGGCTTTTCAAGGTGCTGTTGGACAACGTCGAGGCGCGCCCGAGCATCACCGTGCGGCAGGCCACGCCCGCCAAACGGCTGGTGCGGCACCCGGACCAAGGCATCGTCGGGCTCGTGGCCGAGCACGAGGGGCAGGAGGTGGCCATCAAGGCCCGGCAGGGTGTGATTCTGGCCTGCGGCGGCTTCGAGAACAACGACGAGATGAAGCGCAACTACTTCGAGGCCATGCCGGTGTACACGCTCTTTACCGGCAATACCGGCGACGGCATCACCATGGCCCAGGAGGTGGGGGCGTCATTGTGGCACATGTGGCACTTCCACGGCAGCTACGGCTTCAAGTACCCCGAGTTCCCGCTGGCCTTCCGCCACTGTTTCCGGGGGCCCCGCAAGGACGACTGGGTCATGCCCTGGATCACGGTGGACAAGTACGGGCGCCGCTTCATGAACGAGTATCCGCCGGCGGTGCAGGACACCGGCCATCGGGCGCTGGAGTTCTACGACGCCGACAAACAGGAGTTCCCGCGCATACCCGCCTACCTGGTGTTCGACGAGAAGGGGCGCAAGCTCGGCCCGATAGGACAGCCCACGGTGCACGACGAGAACGTCTCCTACGACTGGAGCGAGGACAACCTGGCGGAGGTGGAGCGCGGCTGGATCAGGAAGGCCGACGACCTGGGGTCCATCGCCCGCATGATCCCGGCGGCGGAGGGGGCCACGCTCAAGGCCACGGTGGAGGAATGGAACCAGGTGTGCACCAGTGGGGCAGTGGACCGCTACCACCGGCTGCCGGGTACCCGCCTGACCATCGACACGCCGCCGTTCTACCTGGCGGAGGTGTGGCCCATCGTCTCCAACACCCAAGGGGGGCCCGTGCACGACGCCGAGCAGCACGTCATGGACGTGCGCAACGAGCCCATCCCGCGGCTCTACTCGGCCGGCGAGTGCGGATCGTCCTTCGGCCACCTCTACCTGGAGGCGGGGAACATTACGGAATGCTTCGTCACCGGGCGTATCGCGGGCCGCAACGCGGCCGCGCTGGAACGCTGGTAGTGCGATTTTGAGATCTATGCGGAGGTCCGAACACGTCATTCCCACTTTCGCGGGAATGACGGAGGAGACCTGCTGAGCCATGCTTGACTACTTCGGCTCCCTGTTCGCCGGCCTCGCGGCCGTGCTGCCCTTCACCGCCGCCGGACAGGACCCCTTCGTCTTCATGATGATCGGCATCGCCATCGGTTTCGCCGTGGGGATCCTGCCGGGCCTGGGGGGCGCCACCACCCTAGCCCTGATGCTGCCGTTCATCTACAAGATGGACCCCACCACGGCCTTCGCGTTCCTGCTAGGGAGCCACGCGGTCACCGCCACCACCGGCGACATCACCTCGGTGCTGTTCGGGGTGCCAGGAGAAGGCATCACCGCCGCCACCATCGTCGACGGCCACGCCATGGCCAAACGCGGCGAGGCCGGGCGCGCCCTCGGCGCCGCGCTCATGAGCTCTCTCATCGGCGCCATCTTCGGCGCCTTCGCGCTGGCTCTGGCGATCCCCATCGTGCAGCCGCTGGTGCTCTCCATCGGCGCGCCCGAGTTCATGATGCTGAGCCTCCTGGGCATCACCTTCCTGGCGTCCCTGAGCGGCGGCAACCTCGCCAAGGGCCTTACCGCCGGGGGCTTCGGCTTGGTGCTGGCCATGGTGGGGCTCGACGCCATCACCAGCGTGTCCCGTTATACCCTGGAGCCCATCCTCGGGAGCGAAAACGTCCTGTTCCTGTGGGACGGACTCTCGCTGGTGGCGGTGACCGTGGGGCTGTTCGCCATCCCGGAGATCATCGAGCTCGGGACCCAGGGGAGCAGCATCGCCCGGGACGCACCGGAGGCGCTGGGCGGGGTGATGCAAGGCGTTCGGGATACGTTCCGCAAGTGGAAGCTGGTGCTTCGCTGCAGCGCCATCGGCACCTACATCGGATTGATTCCCGGCCTGGGGGGCGGACCGGCCCAGTGGGTGGCCTACGCCCACGCGGTCCAGAGCGGCTCCTCGGAACAGACCCCTTTCGGCCAGGGAGCGGTGGAAGGAGTCTTGGGGCCCGGCGCCGCCAACAACTCCAAGGAAGGCGGGGCGCTGGTTCCCACCATCGCCTTCGGCGTGCCCGGCAGCGTGGGCATGGCAATCCTGCTGGGGGCGTTCATCATCCAGGGCATCGTCCCCGGACCGGACCTGCTGAACCCCCAAAAGCACCTGAACCTGACCTTCTCCTTCGTCTGGATCATCGTGCTCTCCAACATCGTCACGGTGGCGGTCTGCTTCCTCTTTCTCAAGCAGTTGGCCAGGATCACCTTCGTCAAGGGCACCTACCTGATCCCGTTCCTGCTGCTGCTCATCTTCTTGGGCGGATTCGCCGTCAAGAACAGCTTCGGTGACATGATCGTGGTGCTGCTGTTCGGCGCCCTCGGGTGGCTGATGATGCGCAATGACTGGCAGCGCCCTCCCTTGCTGCTGGGGCTCGTGCTCGGAGGCATTGCCGACAACAACCTGTTCCTCACCACCAAGATTTACGGCATGAGCTGGGTGACGCGGCCCGGCGTCATCGTCATCGGACTCATGATCGCCGGGGCCTTGCTCTACCCGCTGTGGCAGGCGCACAGGCAACGCCGGCGAACGGAAGCGGAAGGGAAGGAACGGCCGGGTGAAGGTTACGAGGAGGCCGGTCCGGCGGAGGCGGGGGAGGCATCCAAATCGGAAAGGACTCTTTTCGCCGGACTGTTCGTGGCCATCTTCGTCTACGTGGTCTACGAGGCGCTCTACGGTTTCGGCGCCATCGAGAAGCAGGCCGCGCTGTTCCCCCTGGCCGTGGGTTTGCCGAGTCTCGCGCTGGCGATTCTCGCCCTGGTCCAGGAATTCCGTACTCCGGCGCCGGCGCCGGTGGCGGAGACCGCCGCCGCAGCCGCCGAGCGCGCGCTGCTGCGCCGCCGCACGATGGCCATCGTCGCCTGGACGGTGGGCTTCTTCCTGATGATCTGGTTTCTCGGCTTCATCACGGCGTCGGCGGTGGCGACCGTCGCCTACCTCAAGCTGGGAGCCGGCGAGAAATGGGGCATCAGCGTCGCGCTCGCGGCGGTGGCGTGGATCTTTTTCTTCGGCCTTTTCGACTACGGGCTGAAACTGCCTTTCCCGCCGGGAGATCTCTTCCTTTGGCTCGGGCTCGCCTGACTCTTTTCTAGTGTCCTGCCCGGTCAATTCGCATGATAAGATGCGGAGGATTTTTTGTCGTCGGCAAGGCGTGATGACGAGCAGTGGCGGGCACCACGCGAGGAAGAGCAACGC